>MPMX01000002.1 GCA_002238725.1 Rhodospirillaceae bacterium bin65 | reverse complement strand
GGATGAATCCGGGGCCACTTCCCCCTCTGAAGAGGGGGAAGGACATGTATTCCGGCGTGAGGCCGTTTCGCAGAAAAATCCTCTGAAACGGGGGAAGGACATCCTTTGCGAAGGGCGCGCGCGTGTCCACGGCGCCATTCCTCCCCCTCTTCAGAGGGGGAGGCCAGGTGGGGGTGGCGTGCCGCGAGACGCACGTCGCCCCTAGGCGATTCCGCCGGCAACCCACAACACCCCCATCGACCCCGGATGAATCCGGGGCCACTTCCCCCTCTGAAGAGGGGGGAGGACATTAATTCCGGCGTGAGGCCGTTTCGCAGAAAAATCCTCTGAAACGGGGGAAGGATATCCTTTGCGGTTCGAAACCGTTTCGCAGCGGATCCCGCGGGCCACCGCCGACGGCCCGCCGGCCGGGGCGGCGCCGGGGATTGGCGGTCGGAACGAGGGGGAAAGACGCCCGCCGGGCGCTCAAGGCGCAGTTCGGGCGTTGACAGGGACGGATATAGGAGATAAAAATCGGACAGTCAAGGAAAAAAATAAAAAAATAGGTGAAAAATCAGGAGAATGCCCGGTCGCCGTCCCGCCGGCGCCGCAAGCCAGACCGGGATGAGGCCGAACATTGCCGCCGTTCGGCCTCAAACGTATAAGGCGTCCACTATTCCGGTCGCCGGGTTCGGTTGTCCGGCGCACGTCCGAATGGCGGCGCGCCGGCTGACGCAACCCGCACGTTGCAGGCCAACCTTCCCGTTTGCTGACGGCTGATGGACCCGATCCTCCTCGCACTTTCCTATCCGTCGATCGATCCGGTGCTGGTCCGGATCGGGCCGGTCGAAATCCGGTGGTACGCGCTGGCCTATGTCGGCGGGCTGGCGTTCGCCTGGTGGTTCATCCGCCGTCTCGTCCGCCGCCGCCCGGCCGGATCGCGGATCATGGACGATCGTGCGGTCGACGACCTGTTGTTCTGGGCGACGCTGGGCGTGATCGTCGGCGGGCGGCTGGGCTATGTCATGGTCTACAAGCCGGGATTCTACCTTGCCAATCCCGAGCGGCTTTTCGCCCTGTGGCAGGGCGGCATGGCGTTCCACGGCGGGCTCATCGGCGTGGCGCTGGCCATCGTGCTGTTCTGCCGGAAAAGGCGCATCGACATGTTCTCGGTCGGCGATTTGGCGGCCTGCGCCGTACCGTTGGGACTGTTGCTCGGCCGGCTCGCCAACTTCGTCAACGGCGAACTCTGGGGCCGGGTGAGCGACGTGCCCTGGGCGATGGTTTTTCCCGGCGGCGGGCCGCTGCCGCGCCATCCCTCCCAGCTCTACGAGGCGTTCCTGGAGGGGCTGTTGCTGCTCGTCGTTATCAACCTCTGGCGCCGGCGCAGCGGCGCCCTCGACCGGCCGGGCGAACTTGCAGGCCTGTTTTGCGCCGGGTACGGCCTCGCCCGGTTCGTCGTGGAATTTTTCCGCCAGCCCGATGCTTTCCTGCCCGACAGCGGATTCCTGTTCGGCGTCGTCACGATGGGTCAGCTTTTGTCCCTGCCGCTGGTCGCCCTGGGCGTCTGGCTGATCCTGCGGGCACGGAAAAAGGCGGCGGTCGCCGGCAATCCGGCGGCCGGTAAAGGGTGACCCCGCTCGACCGGCTGGTCCGGCGCCTGATTGCGCAGGCCGGGCCGCTTCCGGTCTCCCGTTTCATGGCTTTGGCGCTGCAGCATCCCGAGCATGGCTTTTACCGGCGGGCGACCGCGATCGGGCGACACGGAGACTTCATCACCGCACCGGAAATCAGCCAGGTTTTCGGCGAGCTGGTCGGCCTGTGGCTGGCCGAAGCATGGGACCGGACGGGGCGGCCGGACCCCTGCGTCCTGTGCGAGGCCGGCCCGGGCCGCGGCGTGCTGATGGCCGATGCCTTGCGCGCGGTCCGCCGTGTCCTTCCGGCATTCAACGACGCCCTGAGCCTTTACCTGATCGAAAGCAGCGAAACCCTGCGCGCCACGCAGGCGGACGTGCTGGCCGATGCCGAGCCCAGGGGGCCGGTGTGGATCGAGGGTCTGCACGGCTTGCCCGAAGGCCCGCTGTTCCTGATCGCCAACGAATTCCTCGATGCCCTGCCCGTCCGGCAATTCATCATGACGCCGAACGGCTGGCGCGAGCGGGCGGTCGCGCTCGGCGACGATGGGCGGCTGGTTTTCGCCGCCAGCGACAATCCGGCCGACGCCGTCGCAGCGTCCGGTTTATCGCTGCCGGAAAACGCCGAAGAGGGCGAGGTTCGGGAATTCCAGCCGGAAGCGCTGAAATTCATATGTGACGTGTCGAAACGGCTCGTAGCCTGCGGCGGCGCAGCGTTGCTGGTCGATTATGGCGGCAACTTCCCTGCCGGGCGTTCGACGCTTCGCGGCATTTTGAGTCACGGACTTGTCGATCCGCTCGACAATATCGGGGAAACCGACCTGAGCGTGGACGTGGATTTCGGACGGCTTGCCTATTCGGCCGGGGCCGCGGGCGCGGCCGTATTCGGTCCGGTCGGGCAGGGGGCGCTGCTGCGGTCGCTCGGGATCGAAGCGCGCCGGACCGCGCTCAAGGAATCTGCCCCAATGGAAGAAGCGGAGGCCATCGACTCCGCTATCGACAGGCTGGTGGATCCGGCCGCCATGGGAACGGCCTTCAAGGCACTGGCGCTGGCGCCGCCCACCTGTTCTCCATTGCCGGGATTCGCGCCGTAGGACAGCCGGAATATCGCCGGGCTCACGTTTGCATATCTGCCTGGATTGCGGGTACATTCGCTCACTTGCAAAATTGCACAAATGCCGCCTGACCGGCACTTTCGGCCGTTGTCGCGGCAAGGGGCTGTCCTGGAATGCCCGTGCCGGGAGGCTCAGCAACAAGGGAGTGTGGAGCAATGGCCGTCGATCTGGCTGAAGCCGCAAAGCAGAAAGAGATTCGCTATTTCCTGATCAGCTTCGTCGACCTGTTCGGCGTGCTGCGGGCCAAGCTCGTACCCGCCCAGGCGATCGGGGATATGCAGGAGGACGGCGCAGGCTTTGCCGCCTTCGCTGCGTGGCTCGACTCGTCCCCCGCCGAGCCCGACATGCTGGTCAAGCCCGATCCCGACAGCCTGATCCAGCTTCCCTGGAAGCCGGAAATCGGCTGGCTGGCCGGCGATTGCTGGATGAACGGCGAACCGATGCCGGATACGCCCCGGTTGATGCTCAAGGGCAGGCTGGAGGCGGCGCGGCAGAAGGGCTACCGGATCAAGACAGGCGTCGAAGCGGAATATTTCATCGTGACCCCGGACGGCGAGGCCATTTCCGATCCGCTCGATATCCAGGCCAAGCCCTGCTACGACCAGTCGGCCCTGATGCGGCGCTACGACGTCGTCTCGGAGATCTGCGACGCCATGCTGGACCTCGGCTGGGGGCCCTACCAGAACGACCATGAGGACGCCAACGGCCAGTTCGAGATGAACTGGAACTACGACGACGCGCTGGTGACTGCGGACCGCCACGTCTTCTTCAAGTTCATGGTCAAGTCGATCGCCGAGAAACACGGGTTGCGGGCGACCTTCATGCCCAAGCCCTTCCCGAACCTGACCGGCAACGGCTGCCACGCGCACATCTCCTTCTGGGACGATGCCGGTACGACCAACCTGTTCCACGACGCCGACGAGGCGTTCGGCCTGTCCGCGCTCGCCTACAATTTCCTGGGCGGCATCCTGCACAATGCGCCGGCGCTGTGCGCGATCTGGAACCCGACCGTGAACAGCTACAAGCGCATCAACGCGCCGGTCACCCTGTCCGGCGCAACCTGGTCGCCCAACCTGGTCGCCTATGGCGGTAACAACCGCACCACGATGGTTCGGATTCCCGATGCCGGGCGCTTCGAACTGCGGCTGATGGACGGCTCGGCCAATCCGTATCTGCTCCAGGCAGGCATCGTCGTCGCCGGGCTCGACGGCATCGGGAACGCGCGCGATCCCGGCAAGCGCACCGACCTCGACCTTTACGCCGAAGGCCACAAGCTGCGCGGCGCGCGCAAGCTGCCGCTCAACCTGCTCGACGCGCTGCGCCTGTTCGAGCGGGACAAGAGCGTGCGCGCCAGTTTCGGCGAGAGCTTCGTCAAGAGCTATGTCAAGCTCAAGACGGCCGAATGGAACGAGTATGCGGGCGCCATCTCGGACTGGGAACGGCGCAATACCCTCGATTGCTGAGACCGGCCGGGCCGTCGCCTGCATGTCTTTGACCGTCGCCGCCGCGCCGCCGTTCGAGGGGCTGCCGGGCATCCGCTATGGTTTCTTCGGCAGCCGCGGCGGCGTCAGCACCGGAATCTACGCCTCGCTGAACGGGGGGCACGGATCGCGCGACGATCCTGAAGCCGTTACGGAAAACCGGCGGCGGGTTGCGCAGGAATTGGCGCTCGACGAAACTGCCCTCCTCTCGGTCTACCAGTGCCACAGCGACCGGGTTGCGACGGTCACCGAACCCTGGACCCGTGAATCCCGTCCGCATTGCGATGCCATGGTCACCGGCCGGCCGGGCATCGGGCTCGGCGTGCTGGCCGCGGATTGCGGTCCGGTGCTGTTCGCGGATGCCGAAGCGCGGGTGGTGGGAGCGGCCCATGCCGGATGGAAGGGCGCGCTTGCCGGTGTACTCGGAAACACAATTGCCGCCATGGAAAATCTGGGAGCGGATCGATCGAAGATCGTCGCCGCGCTCGGGCCGTGTATCCGCCGATCGTCCTATGAAGTGGGACCGGAGTTTCCTGCGCCGTTCCTGGAGCAGGAACCGGACAATGCACGTTTCTTCGATACCGGCGCAAAGCCAGAGCATTATCAATTCGACCTGGGCGGCTACATCGTTTCGCAACTGGAAGCGGCTGGCGTCGGCGGCGTTTACGATACCGGGCTCGATACCTATTCAAACGAGGGCCGCCTGTTCAGCTTCCGCCTCAACACCCATCGCGGCCATCGGCAGTACGGCCGCAATGTCTCGGCGATCTGTCTGACCGCGGAGGCCGGATAGTGCCTCTGCATTTTTCGGAGGCCGAACTGGCGGACCGGCGGGCACGGACCTGCGCCGGATTGGCCGATACCGGCCTCGACGGGTTGTTGTGCTTCCGCCAGGAATCGATGTTCTGGCTGACCGGTTACGACACGTTCGGATACGTCTATTTCCAGTGCCTGTATCTCGGTGCGGACGGCACGATGACCTTGCTTACCCGCGCGCCCGATCTGCGCCAGGCCCAGCAGACGTCGGTCATCGGGGATATCCGCATCTGGGCCGATCGGCCGGACGCGAGCCCGGCCGAACAACTGCGTGAGATTCTGGACAAGCACGGTTGCCGCGGCAAGCGCCTGGGCGTGGAGTGGGAGGCCTACGGCCTCACTGCCAATAACGGGCGGGCCGTCGAGGCCGCGTTCGACGGGTATTGTACCCTGGAAGATGCCTCACGGCTGGTCAGCCGGTTGCGGCTGATCAAGAGTCCGGCAGAATTGACCTATGTCCGCCGCGCTGCGGAACTGGCCGACGCGGCCTGGGGCGAAGCGGTCGCGCTCGCCGAGCCGGGGGCCTTCGAAGGCGATATCCTGGCCGCAATGCAGGGTGCGGTTTTCCGCGGCGGCGGCGACTATCCGGGCAACGAGTTCATCATCGGGTCCGGGCCGCAGGCGTTGCTGTGCCGCTACTTTACCGGCCGCCGGCATCTGGACGCACAGGACCAGCTCACCCTGGAATTTGCCGGAACCTACCGGCGTTACCACGCGTGCCTGATGCGCACCCTGTGCATCGGCATGCCGCCGGCCCGGCAGGTCGAGATGCACAGGGTCGCCACGGAGGCGCTCGAAGCGGCCAAGGATGCGCTCCGGCCCGGCCGCCCGATCGGCGAAGTGTTCGATGCCCACGCAAGGGTTATCGATGCGGCCGGCATGCAACCACACCGGCTCAACGCCTGCGGATATTCGCTCGGCGCCACCTTTGCGCCGAACTGGATGGACTGGCCGATGTTCTTCCACGGCAACCGGGTGGAAGCCGCGCCCGGGATGGTCTTCTTCATCCACATCATCATTTTCGATTCGGAGGCGGGTCTCGCCATGACGACCGGGCAGACGGTTGCGGTCACCGAAACAGGCTGCGGCGTGCTGACGGAAGCCGGTCTCGACCTGATCGTAACATAGCCGAACGGCGGCTTGCAGCGGGCGCCGTTCCACCGGCCCGGCAGATACGCAGTTGCGGGTTTCGACGGCTTGGGACAGACTGTCTGCAAATCTTGAATTCGTAGTCGACAAGGCGGCCGGGCTTCAACCGGTGCGCTACGGAATCGGTGTGTCCTGCACAGTCAGGGGACCGGGGGAGTGATGAACGTGACACCGTCATGGACCGTTCCGGCCGCGAATTTCATCCGGGCCGCGGCGATTTCCCCGACCGGACGCCGCAACGGAGGCTGAGTGGCCGTGCGCAAACCGATGCAGCGCCGCACGATCCTGATCCTCGGGATCGTCCTGTTCGCGGCGGCGCTGCTGTGGCTCGTCTTTGCGGTCTGGCCGGACTGGCTAATCGATGCCATCGGCCGCAAGAAAACCTTCGTCAACACGCTGCTGAACGGCATCACGCTCGGCGGTCTCTATTTCCTGGTCGCCAGCGGGTTCACGCTGGTCTTCGGCCTGATGCGCAACGTCAATCTGGCCCACGGCTCAATGTATCTGCTGGGCGGCTATATCGGCTACGAGGTGGCCGAAGCGACCGGGAGCTGGTTTTTCGGCCTTGCCGTCGCATTCCTCGCCATTGCGGTCAGCGGGATCCTGCTGCAGGTCGCCATCTTCCGCCGCATGGAAGGGGACGAGCTCCGCCAGACCCTTGTGACCATCGGAATTTCGATCATCGCCGCGGATCTCATGCTGGCGACCTGGACTGGCACGACCTACCAGTTCGATACGCCCGACGGGCTCTATGGCGCGATCGTCCTGCCGGTGATCTCGGTCGTCAAGTCGTCGGGCGCGCCGGTTTTCATCAAGTATCCGATGTACCGGCTGACGGTGCTCGGGGTCGCCGTGGTCGTCGGCATCGGTCTCTGGCTGTTCCTCAACCGCACGCGGATTGGCATGATGATCCGGGCCGGGGTCAACGACCGGGAAATGCTGGCGGCGTCCGGCGTCAACGTCCATTTCGTCTTCGCCCTGGTCTTCGCCATCGGCGCCGGGCTTGCCGGATTTGCCGGCGTGGTCGGCGGCACCGCGCTCTCCATCGCGCCCGGCGAGGACATTCGCTACCTGCTGGCGTCGCTCGTTGTCGTGATCGTCGGCGGCCTCGGCTCAGTGTCCGGCGCCGCCATCGGCGCCCTGCTGATCGGATTGGCCGAACAATTCGGCCTTGCCTATTTCCCGACCTATGGCGTCGTCCTGACATTCCTGATCATGGTCGGCGTCCTCGCCATCCGGCCCCAGGGCATCATGGGGACGCGCTGAGATGTTCGGCATCGAGCGGAATTCCAGCCGCTACCCGCTGGGCATCAATCCGGCGGTATTGCTCGCTGCGGTTTTCCTGATCGCCTATCCGCTCTTCGCGTCGGACTTCTTCACCTTCCAGATCGGCGCCTATTCCCTGATCCTGGGGACCATCGCGCTGTCGCTGACGATGCTTGCCGGCTATGGCGGGATGGTCAGCCTGGCGCAGATGACGGTCGCCGGCTTCGCCGCCTACCTGATGGCGATTCTCGGCACCAACAGCGTCGGCGTGATGGGGCTGGGCTGGCCGTGGTGGCTGACCGTCGTCATCGCGATCCTGGGCGCCGCCCTGCTCAGCACCTTCATCGGCGCTATCGCCGCGCGGACCGAAGGCATCTACACGATCATGATCACGCTGGCGATCGCCGTCGCCTTCTTCTATTTCGTCCGCCAGAACTATCAGATCTTCAACGGCTTCACCGGGTTTGCCGGCATCAAGCCGCCGACCCTGTTCGGCCTGTACTGGCGCGATCCGACGCCCTTCTACTATCTGGCCCTCGCGATCGCAGCTTTCTTCTTTTTGGCGGTGCGATACGGCGCGCGCTCAACCTTCGGCCTGGGGCTCCAGGCGGTGCGGGACAATCCGCGGCGCGTGCGGGCGCTCGGCATCAACGTGTTCCTGCATCGCATCGTCGCCTATTTCTATGCCGGTATCATAGCCGGAACGGCCGGCGTCCTGCTGGTCTGGTTCAACGGCCGCGTTTCGCCGGGCATTGTCGGCGTAGACATGGTCATCGACATTCTGGTGATCGCTGTGGTCGGCGGCATGCGGGCGCCCATCGGACCTTTCCTGGGAGCGATCGCTTTTGTGCTGTTGGAGAATTTCGCAATCGACCTGATCGACCGCGAGCGTTTCAACACCGTGATCGGCCTCGCCTTTCTGCTCGTGGTGTTGTTCTCGCCGGACGGCCTGCTCGGGCTTTGGCGCCGGATCGAATCGAAGATCCGGCTGCCGCGTGCGTCCGCCCGCTTGGGCGTGCGCGCCAACCGGGGCGACTGGCATCCCGCCGGTTCGTCCGAACGCATGTAAAAAAGGGAGAAACTACTATGTTGAAATGTGCAGGAAAAACCCTGCTGGCCGCGGCGGTCCTTGCCGTGGCAAGCCCTGCTGTCGCGCAGGACACCATCAAGATGGGCGGGCTTGCGACCCTGGAAGGCGCCTTCGCTGCGCCCGGCCAGGACGGCATCCGCGGCATCAGGATGGCGCTGGAGGAGTTCAATCACACCGCCGGCGGCAAGAAGATCGAGCTGATCACCGGTTCGTCGGACGCCTCGCCGGCGAGCGCCATCCGGGCGACCCGCAAGCTGGTCGAGCAGGACGGCGTCCAGATCATGATCGGCCCGCTGTCGGGTTCCGAGGGCCTTGCAGTCAAGGACTATGCCAAGACCAAGCCCAACGTCACGTTCATCAACGGCACGTCGGCGGCGCAGGATACGACGCTGCGCAAACCGGCGCCGAATTTCTTCCGCTTCTCGACGGAAGGCGCCCAGTGGATGGCCGGCCTCGGCGAATATGCCTACAAGGTCAAGAAGTACCGCAAGGTCGCCGTTCTGGCGGAAGACTATTCCTTCCCCTACACCCAGGTCTTCGGCTTCCTGGAGCCGTTCTGCCGCCTCGGCGGCAAGGCGTCGGTGAATGCGCGTTTCTGGGTGCCGATCGGCAACAAGGACTATTCCTCGGTCATCGCCGCGCTGCCTGACGATGTCGATGCGATCTACGTTGCGCTGGGCGGCGCCGACGCGATCAACTTCCTGAGCCAGTACCAGCAGGCGGGCGGCGAGCTGCCGCTGATCGGCGGATCGATCACCGTCGACCAGACCGTGCTGGGCTCGAAGGGCAAGATTCGCAAGACCGTGATCGGCACGCCGTCGGCCGGGCCGATTTCCGATACCTGGGACGACCCGCGCTGGAAAGCCTTCGTTGCGCAATACAAGAAGATGTTCGCAGGGAAGGGCGGGTTCCCGTCGCCGTCGCTGTTCGCCCATGGCTACTACATCAACACCAAGGCCGCGCTGCTGGCCCTGAACCAGGTGAAGGGCGATCTGTCCGACGGCGGCAAGAAGCTGCGCGCGGCGCTGTCGTCGCTCAAGTTCGAGTCGCCGACCGGCATGGTCTCGCTCGATCCGCGCCGGAACGCCATCGCCGACATGTTCCTCACGGAAGTCGTCGAGGGTCCGGACGGCAACCTGGTCAACAAGACGATCGGGGTTACCAAGCAGGTCTCCCAGACCTTCGGGGTCAAGTATGAGGAGTTCCTGAAATACGGCCCGGTCAGCCGCACCAACCCGCCCTGCAAGTAGGGCACGGCGAACTGCGCAACCGAGGACCCCGTTGAACGAACCCGGCACCGCCGTTCCGCGTTCCGCCCTGCCGCAGGCCGGGCAGTTCGCGCTGGAGCTGAATTCAGTCAGCCGCCATTTCGGTGCGCTGGTTGCGATGGCGGACATCGACATGACCGTCCACGCCGGCGAGCGGCGGGCGGTGCTGGGTTCGAACGGGGCCGGAAAGACCACCCTGTTCAATGCGATCACGGGTGACTATCCGCCGACCTCGGGGCGCGTGAGACTGTTCGGCGAGGACGTGACGTATCTGCCCGTTCACGAGCGGATCCGTCGCGGCCTCCGCCGGACCTATCAGATTTCACTGCTGTTCAGCGGCCTCACGGTCATCGAGAACATCTTTCTGGCCTGCCGGGGCGTCGGGCGCGGGCGGCACTCGCTGCTCCGGCCGCGCCGGGACGACGGCGCCATGGAAATGGCCGAGACGCTGCTCCATGCGGTTCATCTCGACGACCGGCGCGATACCCCGGTGGCCGAACTCAGCCACGGCCAGCAGCGCCAGCTCGAGGTGGCGCTGGCGCTTTCGGGCGCACCCCGCCTGATCCTGTTCGACGAGCCGGCGGCCGGCCTGTCGCCGAGCGAGCGCGCCGACCTGGTGGACATCCTGCAGTCCCTGCCGCCGCATGTCGGTTTCATCCTGATCGAGCACGATATGGATGTCGCGCTGCGCGTCGCCGAGCGGGTCACCATGATGCACAACGGGCGGATCTTTAAACAGGGGACGCCCGACGAGATCGAGAGCGATCCCGAGGTCCAGGAGTTGTATCTGGGCCACGGAGACAACGGAGGCGGCCGTGCGTGAACGCGCCCGCCGACGGCTGCCCGATCCCCATGCGCTGGAGATACGGGATCTGCACGTCTACTATGGGCCGTCCCACGCGCTGCAGGGCGTCAATCTCGAACTGATTTCCGGCGTGCACGCGGTCGTCGGCCGGAACGGCATGGGTAAGACGACCCTGTGCAACGCCGTCATGGGCCTTCTGCCGGTGCAGCGCGGATCGATCCGCATGGCCGGCGACGAACTGGTCGGGCTGGCGCCCTACAGGATCGCCAACCGCGGTGTGGGCTACACGCCCCAGGGCCGCCGGCTCTGGCCGTCGCTTACCGTCAACGAGCATTTGCGGCTGGCCTGGACCGGCAGCGCCGCCTGGACGGTCGACCGGATTTACGACACCTTTCCCCGGCTGGCCGAGCGCCGCAACAACGGCGGCGGACAGCTTTCCGGCGGCGAACAGCAGATGCTCGCGATCTCCCGCGCATTGCTCCGCGATCCCGAATTGCTGGTTCTCGACGAACCTACCGAAGGCCTCGCCCCGGTCATCGTCGATCAGGTCGAGAAGCTGCTGGCTACACTAGCGGCGGAAAACCAGGTCGCTGTCCTGCTGATCGAGCAGAATATTTCGGTCGCCACTGCGATTTCCGAACAGGTCTCGATCATGGTGAACGGCCGTATCCGGCGCACCATGCCCGCGCACGAATTGGCTGCTGACCGGCCGTTGCAGGAACGGCTGCTGGGCGTCGGCCGCCATTCCCATGAAGACGTCGAACTGGAACTCGACGAGCCGGTCGAAGAGGCAACGGTCGAGGCGTCACCGGAAGACAGCCGGACAGCGGAGGTCGAGGCGCCGGCCGAACCGGAGCCTCCGGCAGGAACAGACAGCGGCGGCCTGATTTATGTGCCGCCAACCCGATGGGCCGGCGCGACCTGGCGCCAGAATCCCGCGGCAGCCGGAGAAAGCCCCGAGCGGCCCTTCGATACCAAACCGGAGCCGCTGTTCCGCGAACCGGCAGCCGGTTTCGATGCGCAATCGGGCGGCAGCGTCTTTGTCGCCGGCACCTTCGATACCAAGGGCGCTGAGCTGGGTTTCATCCGCGACAGGCTGATTGCGCTCGGCGTGGCTGCAAAAACCGTCGATCTATCGACTTCGGGCAAGGCGTCATCGGCCGATGTGCCGCCCCATGTCGTGGCGGCGTCGCACCGCCATGGAGCGACCGGTGTCTTTACCGGCGACCGGGGTAAAGCGGTGGGTGCGATGGCCGAGGCTTTCGAGGCCTGGCTCGTCCGGCAGCCGGGCATTGCCGGGATCATCGCTGCCGGCGGATCGGGCGGGACGGCGCTCGCCACGCCGGCCATGCAAGCCCTGCCCGTCGGCATACCGAAGGTGATGATCTCCACGGTCGCCTCGGGCGAGGTCGGCCGGTATGTCGGCGCAGCCGATATCATGATGATGTATTCGGTCACCGATGTGCAGGGGTTGAACCCGATCAGCCGCACCGTGCTGGCGAACGGGGCGAGCGCACTCGCTGGCATGCTCGCCGAGCGCCGCAAGCCCGAACCGCAGCGGGAAGACAAGCCGTGCCTTGGGCTCACCATGTTCGGCGTGACGACGACGGCGGTGCAGCAGATTACCGGCCTGCTAGAGGGCCGCTACGACTGTCTCGTCTTCCACGCCACCGGGACCGGCGGACGATCCATGGAGAAACTGGCCGACAGCGGGATGCTGACCGCCGCCGTCGATCTCACCACGACGGAAGTCTGCGACCTGATGATGGGCGGCGTATTCCCGGCGACGGAAGACCGGTTCGGCGCGTTCATCCGCACGCGCCTGCCTTACGTCGGCTCGGTCGGCGCCCTGGACATGGTTAATTTCGGGCCGCGCAACACGGTGCCCGACCGCTACCGGGACCGCACATTCGTCGAACATAATCCGCAGGTGACGCTGATGCGCACGACGCCGGAAGAAAACGCGCGCATGGGTGCGTGGATTGCGGAACGGCTTAACCGGATGGCCGGACCGGTCCGGTTCCTGATCCCCGAAGGCGGCGTATCGGCGCTGGATGCGCCGGGTCAGCCGTTCCATGCGCCGGAGGCCGACACGGCCCTGTTCGACGCTATCGCCGGCACCCTGCGCGAATCAGGGAGCCGCCGCCTGATCCGCCTGCCGCACCATATCAACGACCCGGCCTTCGCCCGCGCCGCTGCCGCAGCCCTTGACGAAATCAGCCCGCTTCCGAGGACAGCCCGCCATGCCACGGTTTGACCGACAAGCCCTGGTCGAGAAATTTCGGACCATGAAGGCCAACCGTGTCCCGATTATCGGCGGTGGCGCGGGAACGGGTCTGTCAGCCAAATGCGAGGAGGCCGGCGGCATCGATCTGATCGTCATCTACAATTCCGGCCGTTATCGCATGGCGGGCCGGGGCTCCATGTCCGGCCTTCTGGCTTACGGCAACGCCAACGAGGTGGTGGTCGAGATGGCGCGCGAAGTGCTGCCGGTGGTCCGCAAGACGCCCGTCCTCGCCGGTGTCAACGGCACGGATCCGTTCTGCCTGTTCGATTCCTACCTCGACGGGCTGAGGGATATGGGGTTTTCCGGCGTCCAGAATTTCCCCACCGTCGGCCTGATGGACGGCGTGTTCCGGGCTAACCTGGAAGAGACCGGCATGTCCTACGGGCTCGAAGTCGATATGATCCGGATGGCGCACGAGAAGGACATGCTGACCACGCCCTACGTCTTCTGCGAAGAGGAAGCCGAGGCCATGGCCCGGGCCGGCGCCGATATCGTCGTCTGCCATCTCGGCCTGACCACGGGCGGGTCGATCGGCGCCGAAACCGCGCTGAAGCTCGAGGACTGCCCCGCCATGGTCGATGCCTGGGCGGCGGCCGCGATGCGCGTCGATCCGGAGATCGTCGTGCTGGTCCATGGCGGGCCGGTCTCGATGCCGGACGACGCGCAATATATTCTGAACGAAACAGAGAATTGCCACGGATTCTACGGCGCTTCATCCATGGAGCGCCTGCCGACGGAAGTGGCACTGACCGAACAGACCAAGGCTTTCAAGGCGGTCAGGATCGGACAATAGGGAGGGCGGGATCATGACGGGAAGCCTGATCGGGAGCATCATCCTGTGGCTCATCGTGGCCATCATCGTCATCGTGGTGGCCGTTTATCTGCTTAACTGGCTGTATCACCGCTCGACCAAGGAGGTCGCCTTCGTGCGCACCGGCTTCGGCGGCGAAAAGGTGGTCATCAACGGCGGCGCGCTGGTTTTGCCGATCGTTCACGAGGTCACGCCGGTCAACCTGAACGTCGTCCGCATTCCGATTTCGCGGACCCGGGAAGACGCCGTTATCACGGGCGACCGGGTGCGCGTCGATATCGAGGCCGAATTCTTCGTCCGGGTGCTTCAGGAGAAGAAGGCAGTCGGGGCCGCAGCGTCGACCCTCGGCCGGCGGACGCTGGAGGCGGACCGGCTGGCGGAACTCCTGTCGGGCAAATTCGTCGGCGCGCTGCGATCCGTTGCCGCCGAGCGCACACTCGACGAGATGCACGAACGGCGCGGGGATTTTGTCGCCGACGTCGCGGAGCGTGCGGCGCTCGCCCTTGCGCAGAACGGGCTTGAGCTCGAATCGGTTGCAATCACCGATCTGGATCAGACCAATCTCGAATTCTTCAACCCTTCGAACCGGTTTGACGCCGAGGGCCTGACCCAGCTCATCGAAACGATCGAGGCGCGCCGTAAGCTGCGCAACGATATCGAGCAGTCGTCGATGGTCGCGATCCGCAGCCAGAACCTCGAATCGGAAAAGCAGACCCTCATGCTGGAGCAGGAGAGCGAGGATGCACGCCTGAACCAACAGCGCGCCCTGGAGACCCTGCGCGCCGATCAGCGCGCCGAAGTTGCCCGGATTCAGGCGGTGAAGGAAAGCGAGGCGGAGCAGGCCCGGATCGCCGGTCAGCAGGAAACCCGCAGCTTTGAAATCGAACGCCGCCGAACCCTGGAAGAGGCCGAGATAAGGGCGCAGGAGGAAGTGGAACGCGCGCGCATCGCCCAGGAACAGGCGCTGGAAACCGCGCGCATTGAGCGCGAGCGCCTTGTCCGGCAGGAGCAGATCCGCCAGCGCCACGATCTGGAGAATGCCGAGATCGCGGCCAACGAGGATCTGGAACGGGCGCGGATCGCCTCCCAGCGCCAGTTGCGCGAGGCGCAGATTCTGGCGGATGCGGAAACGGAAGCCCGCGATATCTCGCGCGATCAGCAGACCGAGACCGCGAGGATCGAGGCCCAGAAGGCAGTGGAAACCGCGCGTATCGATCAGGACCAGACGCTGGACAAGGCGCGTATCGAGCGCGACCGGCAGCTCCAGGCGCACCAGATCGATCAGCGCCGGGCTGTCGAGGAAGCCGAGATCGCGGCCCGTGAGGAAGTCGAACGGTCGCGCATTATGTCCGACCGCGGTATCGACGAAGCGCGTATCGCTCAGCAACGCGAGCTTCGGCGGCTCGAGGTCGAACGGGAGATGACCGTGGAACTCGCGGAGATCGAACGGCAGATCGAGGTGCTGAACAAGTCTTCCGAAGAAGCGGAATCCCGCATCGCAACCGAATCCGTACGCGCCAACGCTGTGCAGGCTGAGGAAAAGGTGGCGACCGTCCGCGAAACCGAGATCGCCGAACGCATCGCCGCCATCGACCGGATCGTCGCGGGCAAGGATGCCGATACGGCGAAGATCGCCGCGGAGGCCGACCGGGTGACCGCGGCCGTAGCCGCCGAGGCCGAGCGCCTGCGCAACGAAGCAGAGAACATGCTGACGGAAGATGCCCGCACCGGACGCTTGCGCGCCCGGATGCTGGACCGTCTGGAAGGGATCATCCGCGAAAGCGTGCGGCCGATGGAGAATATCGAGGGGATCAAGATCCTGCATGTCGACGGGCTCGCAGGCGGCGGGGGCGGCAGCGGGCGCAGCCCGACCGATGAGGTTATCGAGAGTGTGCTGCGCTATCGGGTGCAGAGTCCGCTGATCGACGAGATGATGAAGGAGATCGGCATCGAGGATTCCAACGTCGCGCGCCTCGGCGATGTCTTCCGCTCCGCCAAGGACGCCGCCAGCCTGGCGAGGGACGCCGAGCCGAAGAAGGATGGGGACGGCTAGGCCATGGCCAGGGTCTATATCTCTTCGGTGATCGGCGCCCCGGCCGACCGGATCTGGCAGACCATCCGGGACTTCAATGCGCTGCCGGACTGGGTGCCGGCGGTCCGGGAGAGCCGGATCGAAGGCGGTCAACCCGCCGATCAAGTCGGCTGCGTCCGGGCCTTCCGGTTGCAGGACGGCGGTTTCCTGCGCGAGCGATTGCTGGCGCTGTCCGACTACGACTTCAGCGTCAGCTACGCAATTCTCGAAAGCCCGATGGGGGTTGAGAACTATATCGCGACGCTGAAACTCGCTCCGATAACGGACGGCAACCGGACCTTTGCCGAATGGACGGCCGAGTTCGATTGCGATCCCGCGAACGAGGCCGAGCTCATCGACAACATTGGCACCAACGTTTTCCAGGCCGCTTTCGACGCGCTCAAGGCCCGCTTCGGGGCCTGACGCCATGGTCCGGCCATGATTCGGGTGGTGCGCAGCACGGTGATCGACGCCCCCATCGCGGCGGTCTGGGAGATTCTGCGCGATTTCAACGGCCACGACCGCTGGCACCCGATCGTCCGTCGCAGCCGCCTGGAAGAGTCGAAGCGCACCGACCAGATCGGTTGCGTGCGGAATTTCGACCTTGAAGACGGGGCAAATGTGCGGGAACGGCTGCTGTCGCTCTCCGATAACGAGCGCCGCTTTCGCTACACCATCGTCGATGCCGATATCCCGCTTCACGACTATGTCGCCGATGTCGAACTGAAACCGGTGACCGACGGCGACCGGACTTTCTGGCGCTGGTCTTCGGCCTTCAACACTCCGCCCGGTCAGGAACAGGAGCTTGCGGCGCTGGTTGCGACGGAGGTCTACGAGGCCGGCTTCGCGGCGGTTCGTAGCCGGGTCGAACGGCCGTCCGCCGGCGAACGGCAAATGCGGGAGGCGGCTCAGGCTGCCCCGTCCGTCCGTCCGGCCGCGGGCGCCGCCATCGAAGGCGCCGCCATCGTGATCGAACGCCATGGCGGCGCGGAAGAGCTGCGACTTGCGCGAACCGAAGCCCCGCCGCCGGGGCCGGGTCAGGTCCGGCTGCGCCAGACGGCGGTCGGCGTGAATTATATCGATGTCTATTGCCGGACCGGCTATTTCGACCTGCTCAAACCGCCGGGCGTGCCCGGCCTCGAAGCGGCAGGCGTCGTGGTGGATACCGGCCCGGACGTCCGCCATCTCGCGCCCGGTCAGCGCGCGGCCTATGCCTGCCCGCCGCTGGGCGCCTATGCGAGCGTCCGGACCATGGACGCAAGCCTTGTGATGCCGCTGCCGGACCATATCGACGCGGAGACAGCCGCCGCCGCGCTGCTCAAAGGCGTGACGGCGGAATTCCTGCTGCATCGGGTCCATGCCGTCGCGCCGGGCGAAACCGTGCTGGTCTATGCGCCGGCCGGCGGCGTCGGGCGGATTCTGTGCCAGTGGGCGAACCGCCTCGGCGCCACGGTGATCGGCGCAACCTCGACAGAGGAAAAGGCACGGGCGTCGCGCGCTGCCGGCGCCCATCACGTCATCGTGCCCGGCGAAAAAAGCCTCGAAGAACAGGTTCGCGACCTGACGGACGGGCATGGCGCCGACGTCATCTACGACGCAGTCGGCCGGGACAGCTTCGCCCATTCCGTCGACGCGCTCGCCGTGCGGGGCCATCTGGTCAGTTTCGGCCAGGCCTCCGGCGACATCGGTTCGCAGGATATTTCTGTGCTCGCCGGCTGCTCGGCCACCCTGTCGCGCCCGAACTACGTTCATTACACGGATACGCCGGAGAAATTCGGGGCCAGTGCGGAACGGCTGTTCGACGCCATCGAACGGCGCATCGTCACAATCGAGATCGGCCAGCGCTTCGACCTGAAAAATGCGGCCGACGCGCACCGCGCCCTGGAGAGCCGGGAGACCACCGGTTCGACAGTCTTGATCCCACCGCACGACGGGGAGGCGGCATCCTGAAGCTCATTGTGTTCGATTGGCAGGGCGGGCGGCATGTCGGCCGGGTTGCGGACTACGGGGAAGCGGTCCAGCGCTTCGCCCTGCCTCCCGGTGCCGCCGCCGTGGACGGCGTAGCGGCGTTGATCGGCCGGGATCTGCCGTTAGTCGAAGACGTCGTGCCGATTGTCGATGTCGCGATCCAGGCGCCGATTCCCCGGCCGCGCCGCAACATCTTCTGCGTCGGCAAAAACTACCGCGAACATGCGAAGGAATTCGCCCATTCGGGTTTCGACAGTTCCGCCGTCCAGGGCGTCGTCCCCGGGGCGCCAATCGTTTTTTCCAAGCTGCCGGAATCCGTCATTCCGCACGGCGCGGAGATACTGCTCGATCCGGCTGTGACCGAGGCGGTGGATTACGAAGCCGAGCTAGCGGTCATCGTCGGAGCCGGCGGACGGAACATCCCGCAATCCGAGGCCATGAAGCATGTCTGGGGCTACACCATCGCCAACGACGTAACGGCGCGCGATCTGCAGAGCCTGCACAGCCAGTGGCTGATCGGCAAATCGCAGGACACCTTCTGTCCGATGGGGCCGGCAGCCGTGAAGGCAGACGAGATCGACCTGGCCGACACGCCGGTCCGCTGCCGGGTCAACGGCGAGTTACGCCAGGCCTCGAACACCGCACTGATGATCTTCGATGTGCCGGCGATAATCGCCGCCATCTCCAACGGGATCACCCTGATGCCCGGCGATGTCATCGCGACAGGTACGCCGGCCGGGGTCGGGATCGGCTTCACGCCGCCGAAATATCTCAGGGCCGGCGACCGGGTGGCCGTCGAGATCGGTGGCATCGGAGTCCTCGAAAACCCGGTCGCGGAGATCTGAGCCATGGCCGATCTGCGGCTCGGCGGCATGGTGACGGAGGACAGCGGCGGGTCCGGGCCGGCCGTCGTCCTGATCCACGGCCTCGGCGGCGATTCGAACAGCTTCGCGCCGCTGATGGAAGCCCTCGACGGCTACCGCGTGTTGCGCCCCGATCTGCCCGGCGCCGGTCGCTCGGCGCTGCGTCCCGGCCGGCCCGGGCTAAATGGCCTTGCGGCCGCGATCCGCGATACGCTCCGGTTGGCGGGTATTGAGCGAGCCCATTTCGCCGGCCATTCGATGGGTACCCTGATCTGCCAGTATCTGGCGGCGGAATCGCCCGGAATTGTCTTGAGCCTGGCGCTGTTCGGGCCCATTCTGGAACCGCTGCCGGCTGCGCGTCAGGCGCTTCGGGAACGCGCCGAAGCCGCCCGCCGCACCGGCATGGCCGGGATCGCCGACGCGGTATCTCAGGCGAGCCTGGCAGCGGCATCGCGGGAGACCAATCCGGTGACCGAAGCCTTCGTACGGGAAAGCCTGATGCGCCAGAGCCCGGCCGGCTATGCCGCGCATTGCCTCGCGCTGGCTACGGCGCCGGCGGCCGACCATGGCGCGATCGGCTGTCCCACCCTGTTGATTGCCGGAGAGAAGGATCCTGTAGCCCCGGTTGCGATGGCCGAGGCACTCAGAGGCCGGATAAGCGGCGCGGGTCTCGAGGTGCTGCCCGGCGTCGGCCACTGGATACCGATCGAGATGCCCCGGCGCTCGGCGGAATTGCTTCGAGCGCACCTGGACAAGTCTGCGCTGTAGCGCGGCACGAGAGGGAGAAAGACGATGGCGGAAGTCACTTTCGGCGGATGGGCCGGTTCCAACGGCAACGGGCGCACGAGTCCGGAGACCGTTTTCTCCAATGTCCGCATCCTGGATGGGACGGGCGAAGCGCCCTATTCCGGCGACGTGACAGTCGCCGGCAACAGGATCAAGACGATTCACCGGGCCGGCAGCGGCGGCTTCGGCGCGGGATATGGCGGCGGTCACGGCAACGGCGGCTGGGGCGCCCCGAACGGCGCCCAGCGGATCGACGGGCGGGGCATGACGCTGATGCCCGGCATGGTCGATGCCCATCTGCACTTGAGCTGGAACAACGCGCCGGGCATCGACCCGATCCAGCTCATGCCGCTCGAAGAGCACACGCTCAACTGCGCCTACATGGCGAAGCTGCTGATCGACGCCGGCTTCACGGCGGGCTACGGCGCGGCGGCGGCCAAGCCCAGGCTGGACGTGGTGATCCGCGACGCGATCAAGGAGGGCAAGGTGCCCGGCCCGCGCTATACCGCGGCCGGGCCGGAGCTGACGGCGGTCGGCGGCCTCGGCGACGCCACGTTGCCGCATATCGACCACAAGGCGCTCAATCTCGGCATCGTCGTCTCCGGCGTGGAGGAGATGCGCCGAGAGGTCCGCACGCTCATGAAGTGGGGCGTCGATACGATCAAGATCAACCTGTCGGGCGAAGAGATCACCCAATTCGCCGCGGAGGAGAACCAGTTCACCGACGAGGAGGTCGCCGTCGCCGTCGCCGAGGCCAAGGGGCGCGGCCGCCGCCTTGCCGCCCATGCGCGCTCGAAGGAATCGATCCAGCGCTGCGTGAAGCACGGCATCGAGATCATCTACCACGCGTCCTTCTCCGACGAGGAGACGCTGGACCTGCTCGAGGCCAACAAGGACAAGCATTTCGTGGCGCCCGGCCTGGCCTGGCTGATCAACGTGGCCCGAAACGCCGCCGAATGGGGCATCAAGCCCGGCACGCCGATCACGGACCGTTACGAGCGCGAACTGGAGAATGCCTGCGCGACCATGCTGGCGATGCACAAGCGTGGCATCCGCGTGCTGGTCGGCGGCGATTACGGCTTCGCCTGGACGCCCCACGGCACCAACGCCAAGGATTTCGAATATTTCGTCGACATGGTCGGCTTCTCGCCGATGGAGGCGATCAAGGCCGGCACCATGTATGGCGGCCAGATCATGGGCATGGGCGACGAGCTGGGCATGATCCGGGAGGGTTGCCTGGCCGATCTCCTGCTGGTCGATGGCGATCCGCTGACGGACATCAAGGTGCTGCAGGACCAATCGCGACTGATCGCGATCATGCAGGACGGCAAGTTCCACAAAGAGCCGGACCTCAACCGCGTCGGTATGCGGCTGAGCGCCTGATCCGGGTCGCGGCCGGCGGCCGCTGCGCTGCAGTCGGCGGACGGAGCGGCCATGCCCTGGATGTTCATGTTCCTGCTGTTCTGCGCGCTGGGAATTATGGCGACCTGCGTGTTGATCTGAGCACTGCGTCCTTCCCCGCACGCAGCGAAAACGGTACCACGCAATCGCGGCCGCGGGAGTGAAGCCCGGACCGGCCGGGGAAGCAGCGTGGCACCGACATGAACGATTTCGATTTCCGCCACTGGTCGCACCGGGCGGCCGAGTGGAGCGCCGACTATCGCGAGACGCTGCGCGAGCGCCCGGTGCGGGCCCAGACGGCGCCCGGCGATATCGGCGCCCGGATCGCGGATGAGCCGCCGGAAGCCGCCCAGGACATGGCGGACATCTTCGCCGATTTCGAGCGGCTGATCCCCGGCGGCATGACCCATTGGCAGCACCCGCGATTCTTCGCCTATTTCCCGTCCAACGCCGCGCCGGCCGCAGTGGTCGCCGAACAGCTTGCAGGGGCGATGGCGGCGCAATGCATGCTTTGGCAGACCTCGCCGGCGGCCACTGAGCTTGAAGTCAGGATGGTCGACTGGCTGCGCCAGGCGGTCGGCCTGCCGGACGAATTCAAAGGCGTATTTCAGGATACGGCTTCGACCGCCACCCTGTGCGCCATCCTGACCATGCGCGAAAGGGCGCTCGACTGGCAGGGCAACCGGGAAGGCCTGTTCGGCCGGGCGCCGCTGCGGATCTACGCTTCGGACCACACCCACAGCTCGATCGACAAGGCCCTGTGGATTGCCGGCCTCGGGCAGGACAATCTGGTCAAGCTGCCGACCGATGCAGCGCTCGCCATGGATGTCGGCGCGCTGAAAAAGGCGATCCGCGACGACCGGGCTGCGGGCATGACCCCGGCCGGGGTCGTCGTCTGCGTCGGCGGAACCTCGGTCGGCGCCATGGACGACGTGCGCGCGGTCTGCAGGGTCGCGGCCGAAGAGGGACTCTACAGCCATGTTGATGCCGCCTGGGCCGGCTCCGCCATGATCTGTCCGGAATTCCGGCATTTCTGGGAGGGTGTGGAACTGGCCGACAGTATCGTCCTCAACCCGCACAAATGGCTGGGCGCGCCGCTCGAATGTTCCGCCCATTTCGTCCGCTCGCCGGAAACGCTGGTGCGCACGCTGGCGATCCAGCCCGAATATCTCAAGACCTACGGGGCGGACGGCATCGTCAATTTCAGCGAATGGTCGGTCACGCTCGGCCGCCGGTTCCGGGCGCTCAAGGTCTGGTTCCTGCTGCGCGCCTACGGTCTGGAGGGATTGCGGCGGCGGATCCGCAACCATGTTCGCTGGACCGAGGACCTGGCTACGCGGCTTGCCGCCGAACCGGGCTTCGAGATCGTCACCGCGCCGGTGCTGTCGCTGTTTTCCTTCCGTTTTGCGCCGGAAGGTGTGCCCGAAGAGGCGCTGGACGACCTCAACCTGCGGCTGGTCAACGCCATCAACGATGCCGGGACGATCTACCTGACCCAGACGGTCCATAACGGCCGGGTGGCGATCCGCTTCGTTGCCGGGCAGTTCGATACCGCGGAAGAGGATGTCGCGGGCGCGTTTGAGGCAATCAGGGGGGTTGCGGAAATGCTGTCGACCTGATTGCTTGGCGCCGCAATCGCAAACCAGACGAGACCGCGCCATGGCCGACCCTATTACCCTTTATTTCGATCTTCCCTCCGCCCACACCTACCTGGGCGTCGCAGAATTGCAGAAGGTAGCGGCCAGGCACGGCCGGGACATCGATTGGGTGCCGATTTCCCTGATGACGGTCTGGAAGATCCACGACTACATGCCGATCGGCAATCCGATCGCCAAGGGGCGCTACATCAAGAAGGATTTCACCCGCACTGCCGGCCTGCTCGGCCTGCCGCTCAATATTCCCAAATCCTTTCCCAGGGGCGATCTCAGCCACGCCCGCCACCTGATCTGGCGCGTCCGCGCGCAGGATCCGGCCAAGGCTAACGCCCTGGCAGCAGCGCTGATGCTCGGATACTGGGCCGATGGGCAGGATCTGGTTGAGCGGGATGTTCTGGCCGCCGTTGCTGCGAAGGCCGGGGTCGCCGCTCCCGATGTCGATGCGGCGGCCGACGACGCCGTGGCGGCCGAAGCCTGCGCCGCGGCAAGCCGGGAGGCTGCAGAAGCCGGCATTTTCGGCACGCCGCATATGGTGGCCGACGGCGAGCCCTTCTGGGGTCATGACCGCATCCGCTACCTGGACATGTGGCTCGAAGCCAAGGCCTAGAGCGGCGAGATGACAGAGCGGAAACCGGCCTGCATCGTCATCGGCGTCGGCCCCGGCACGGGCGAGGCGCTGGTCCGGCGGTTCGCGGAAGGCGGCTACGCCGTCGCCATGATCGCGCGCAAGGCCGAACGGCTGGAGCGGATCGCCGGCGACGTCGCCGACAGCCGCGCCTATCCGTGCGACGTGACCGATCACGACGCGCTGCGGGCGACGCTCGCGCGGATCGTCGCCGATCTCGGCGTGCCGAAAGTGGCGATCTACAACGGCGCCTATGCGGTCTTTGCGCCCTATCGGGACATCGACATCGGAGATTTCGAGCGCACCTTCCGGGTGAACGTTTCGTCCTTGCTGGTGGCGGCGCAGGAGCTGGCGCCGGCGATGGTGGAGCGCGGCGACGCCGCGCTGCTGGTGACCGGCAACACCGGCGCCTGGCGCGGCAAGCCGCATTTCACCGGCTTTGCACCGTCCAAGGCAGGGCAGCGTATTCTCGCCGAGGCGCTGGCACGGGACCTGGGGCCCGAGGGGCTCCACGTCGCGCACATCACCGTCGACGCGATGATCGATATCCCCTGGGTGCGCGAGCGGATGGGCGGGGACCGGCCGGACGACGCCTATGCCAAGCCGGCCGACATTGCCGGCGAGTTCTTCCGCATCGCCCACCAGCCGCGCAGCACCTGGAGTTTCAATGTCGAACTCCGCCCACACCGGGAAACGTGGTAAACGCAGTAAAGACCTTACTCGTTCGGGCGCGCCTGAAGCTCTCGCCTTACTCTCGCCATCCGTTTGTCGCGAATGACGTCATGCGATGGATCGTTGCAATTCTGGCAGCTCACGTCTCGCTTGTCGCCGTGTCGGCGCCGGGCGCCGCCGACGAAGCCGCGCGTGCGTCCGATATCGTCGCCGGTCACGCGATCGCCATGCACGGCACGCCGAAATACAAGGCCGGGTTCCCGCATTTCGACTATGTCAACCCGAAGGCGCCGAAGGGAGGCAGCCTGTGGCTGGCGAGCCAGGGCACGTTCGACAGCCTTAACCCCTACATCGTCAAGGGCACGGCGGCCGCCGGGGCCGGGCTGATTTACGATACGCTCATGAAACGGGCGGACGACGAAGCGTTTACGCTGTATCCGCTGCTTGCGGAGAAAATCCGCTACCCGAAAGACCGGTCCTGGGTTGAGTTCACGCTCAACGCCAAAGCGCGCTGGCACGACGGCAAGCCGGTAACCGTGGAGGACGTGATCTTCTCCATAGACATCCTGCGCAAGCAGGGTCGGCCTTTCTACAGCTACTATTTTCGCGACATCGTCCGGGCAGAGAAGACCGGGCTGCGTTCGGTGAAATTTACCTTCCGCAGCGGGACGAACCGGGAGTTGCCGCTGATCGTCGCCGGCGACCTCAGCATCCTGCCGAAACACTATTGGGCGAAGCGGGATTTTACGAAATTCTCCCTCGATCCTCCCCTGGGCAGCGGCCCCTACCGGATCGGCAAGATGTCTCCGGGCCGCCGCATCGAATATGTCCGGGTCGAGAACTACTGGGGGAAATCCATACCGGCCAACGTCGGCCACCATAATTTCGACCTGATCCGTTACGAATATTTCTTCGACACGTCGGTCATGCGCGAGGCTCTGAAAGCCGGGCAGTTCGATTACCGGGCGGAAAACACGGCCTCGGCCTGGGCGCGGGCCTACGACATTGCCGCCAGGCGCGAAGGGCTGCTGATCCAGAAGAAATTCCCGACCGGCCAGCCGAGCGGCATGCAGGCCTTCATCTACAACATGCGCAATCCGCTGTTCCAGGACTGGCGCGTGCGCCGGGCGCTGGTCTATGCCTTCGATTTCGAATGGACCAATCGCAACCTGTTTTTCAGGCAATACAAGCGCACCCGCAGCTTCTTCGACAATTCGGAACTCGCCTCCCGCCCCGGAAAGCCTCGGGGCGCGGTGCTCGCACTTTTGCAGGGTTTGAAGCGGCGCTATCCCGGCGCGGTGCCGGATCGGGTGTTCACCGCGCCCTATACGCTGCCCGTCTACAAGGACAGCAACATCCGCCCCGGCCTGCGCGAGGCGTTCAGGCTGCTGAAGGAGGCCGGCTGGGTCGTGCGCGACTTCCGCCTGGTCAACGCAAAGACCGGCCGGCCCTTCCGGTTCACCATCCTGTTGCGCTCGCCGGCGTTCGAACGCATCGTCCTGCCGGTGCGGCGCAACCTGAAGCGGCTTGGCATCGACATGCGCATCCGGCTGGTCGATTTCTCCCAGTATGTGAACCGGGTGCGCAAATTCGATTTCGACGTCGTCGTCCTCGGCTGGGGCCAGTCGCTCTCGCCCGGCAACGAGCAGCGCGGCTACTGGACCACGGCAGCCGCCAAGCGGCCGGCGAGCAACAACTGGAGCGGCCTGCAGAACCGCGCGGTTGACGATCTCGTCGAGCAACTGATCGCCGCGCCCGATCGGAAAAGCCTCGTCCTGCGGACTCGGGCGCTGGACAGGCTGCTGCTCAGCCAGCACCTCGCGATCCCGAACTGGCACATTCCCTTCGAGCGCCTCGTTTTCTGGGACAAGTTCGGCTATCCGGACAAACCGACGATCAGCGGCGCGGATATCATGACCTGGTGGTTCGACCCGGCGAAGGCGGCCCGGCTGCGGGGCCGCATCGCAAGCCTGAAATAGCGGCGGAGCGGGGCGCGAAATGCTGGCCTATATCGTCCGCCGCCTGCTGCTGATCGTCCCGACGCTGCTCGGGATCATGGTGATCAATTTCGTCATCATCAACATGGCGCCCGGCGGGCCGATCGATCAGCTGATCGCGAACCTGCGTCAGGGCGGCGACCAGGTGGCGGAGCGGACCGGCTCGTCGCGCGGTCAGGAAGCCGGCATCGGCCAGCAGGAACAGCAACGGGGCGCCGAATCGCGCGCCGGCCGCGGACTGGATCCGGAACTGCTGGAAAAGCTGCGCAAACAGCTCAACCTCGACAAGCCGCCGCACGAGCGTTTCGCCTTGATGATCGCCAGCTATGCGAGCTTCGATTTCGGCCAGAGCTTTTTCAAGAACCGGCCGGTGGTCGATCTGGTGCTGGAGAAGATGCCCGTCTCCATTTCGCTCGGCCTGTGGACGACGCTCATCATCTATCTGGTCTGCATCCCGCTGGGCATCGGCAAGGCGGTGCGCGACGGCTCGGCGTTCGACGTGTGGACCAGCGGCATCGTCGTCGTCGCCAACGCCATTCCCGGCTTCCTGTTCGCGATCCTGCTGGTCATCCTGTTCGCCACCGGCGCTGTCGTCCAGTGGTTCCCGCTGAAAGGGCTGGTATCGGAGAATTTCAGCCAGCTGTCGACCGTCGAGCAGGTGCTCGACTATCTGTGGCACATCGCGCTGCCGGTGCTGGCGCTGGTGATCGGCGGCTTCGCGGCGCTGACGCTGCTGACCAAGAACAGCTTCTTGGAGGAGATCAACAAACAGTATGTCGTGACCGCGCGGGCCAAGGGCATGGGCGAGCGGCGCGTGCTCTACGGCCATGTCTTCCGCAACGCGATGCTGATCGTGATCGCCGGATTCCCCGGAGCGTTCATCGGCATCCTGTTCACCGGGTCGCTGCTGATCGAGGTCATCTTCAATCTGGACGGCCTTGGCCTGCTCGGATTCGAGGCGATCGTCAACCGCGACTACCCGGTCGTCTTCGCCACCCTGTTCTTCTTCTCGCTGATCGGCCTGCTCGTGAAGCTGATCACCGACCTCACCTATATCTGGGTCGATCCCCGGATCGATTTCGAGGCGCGCCCCGCATGAGTATCCGGGCATGAGTATCCGGACATGAGTATCCGGACATGAGTATCCGGGCATGAGTATCCGGGCATGAGCGTCGCGGCGGCCCGGAAGGACAGGTTCCTGTGGTGGCGGATTACGCCGGTCACGGCACGGCGCCTTGCCAACTTCAGAGCCAACCGGCGGGGCTACTGGTCCCTCTGGATATTTGCTGTCCTTTTCTTCCTCAGCCTGTTCGCCGAACTGATCGCCAACGACCGGCCGATCGCGGTCTGGTACGACGATGGCCTCTATCTGCCGTCGGTCCACCGCTACGCCGAAACGACCTTCGGCGGCGAGTTCGAAACCGAGACCGACTATACCGACCGCTTCGTGCAGAAAAAGATCGGCGAAAAGGGCTGGATGATCTGGCCGCTCATCCCGTATCGCTACGATTCCCAGGTCATCGGCCTGCCCGATCCGTCGCCGACGCCGCCGTCGACCGCCAACCCGCTGGGGACGGACGACCAGGCGCGCGATGTGCTGGCCCGGGTGATCTACGGGTTCCGGCTGTCCGTCCTGTTCGGACTTGTCCTGACGCTGCTCAGCACGGTGATTGGCATCGCTATGGGGGCGGTTCAGGGCTATTTCGGCGGCTGGACAGACCTGTCGCTGCAGCGCTTCATCGAAATCTGGGAATCCGTCCCGATTCTGTACCTGCTCATCATTTTATCCGCCATCATCGAGCCGAACTTCTGGTGGCTGCTGATTATCCTGCTGCTGTTCAGCTGGATGGCGCTGGTCGGCGTCGTAAGGGCCGAATTTCTTCGGGCGCGCAATTTCGACTATGTCCGCGCGGCCCGGGCCCTGGGCGCGAGCGATGTCACGATCATGTTCAAGCATGTGCTGCCCAACGCGATGGTCGCGACCCTCACCTTCATGCCCTTCATTCTCTCGGGTTCGATCGTCGCGCTCACCTCGCTCGATTTTCTGGGCTACGGCCTGCCGCCCGGTTCGCCGTCGTTGGGCGAACTGCTGAAGCAGGGCCGCTCGAACCTCGAAGCACCCTGGCTCGGCGTTACGGCGTTTTTCGTTCTGGGCATTCTGCTGAGCCTGCTGGTGTTTATAGGCGAGGCGGTGCGCGACGCCTTCGATCCGCGAAAGGGCATTGCCGCCGCTGCGCCGCCTCCGGAGCAGGACCCCGATTCGGCGGCCGCGAAATCCAGGAGTTACCCGACGGCAGATGCCGGCCTCGCGACTGCAGGACGGACGACATGAGCGCCGAACGCCTGCTCAACGTCGACGACCTGAAAGTCGAATTCAGGGTGCCGGACGGCACGGTTCGTGCCGTCAAGGGTGTGTCCTTCCACGTCGACAAGGGCGAAACTCTCGCGATCGTCGGCGAAAGCGGCTCAGGAAAATCGGTCTCGGCCCTGTCGATTCTACAGCTATTGCCCTATCCGCAGGCGCGCCACCCGTCCGGCAGTATCGAATTCCGGGGCGAAGAGCTCATGGGCGCCTCGAAACCGGTATTGCGCAAGATTCGCGGCAACCGGATTTCCATGATCTTCCAGGAGCCGCTGACCGCGCTCAACCCGTTGCACACAGTCGAGAAGCAGATCGGCGAAATTTTGCGCATCCACAAGGGCATGGTGAGAGATGCCGCGCGCAAGCGGGTACTCGAACTGCTGGAGAAAGTCGGCATCAAGGAAGCGGAGCGGCGGCTCGGCTCCTTCCCGCACGAACTGTCGGGCGGCCAGCGCCAGCGGGTGATGATCGCCATGGCGCTCGCCAACGAACCCGACCTGCTGATCGCCGATGAGCCGACGACGGCCGTCGACGTCACGATCCAGGCGACGATCCTTCAGCTTCTGAAAGACCTCCAGAAGGATATGGGCCTCGGCATCCTGTTCATTACCCACGATCTCGGCGTCGTCGAGCATTTCGCCGACCGGGTTGCCGTCATGCGCCTGGGCGAAGTGGTGGAAGAGGGAGCGGTCGCCGATGTCTTCGGCCGGCCGCAGCACGAATACACAAGGCGTCTGCTGACTTCGGAACCGAAGGGCGCGCCGCCGGAGGTGCCGGACGGCGCTGCGGAAATGCTTGCCGCAGAGGGGTTCAGGGTCTGGTACCCGATCAAGGCCGGCGTGTTCCGCCGGACCGTCGATCACATCAAGGCGGTCGACGACGTGTCCTTGAGCGTCCGCGCCGGCGAGACCGTCGGCATCGTCGGCGAAAGCGGCTCCGGCAAGTCTTCCCTCGGTCTCGGCCTGTTGCGCCTGATCTCGAGCCGCGGGCCGATTGTCTACCAGGGCCAGGATATCCAGGGCCTGGGGTGGAAGGCGCTGCGCCCGCTGCGGCGCGAGATGCAGATCGTGTTCCAGGATCCGTTCGGCAGCCTGAGCCCGCGGCTGTCGGTCGGCGAAATCGTCGAGGAAGGGTTGAAAATCCACGGTCTGGGCAACCCCGAAGAGCGCGAGCGGGCGGTTGTCGACGCCCTGGTGGAGACCGGCCTCGATCCCGACACCCGCCACCGGTATCCGCACGAATTTTCCGGCGGCCAGCGCCAGCGCGTCTCGATCGCCCGCGCCATCGTGCTCAAGCCGAAGGTCGTGGTGCTGGACGAGCCGACCTCTGCGCTCGACCGGTCCGTGCAGAGCCAGATCATCGATCTGCTGCACCAGCTCCAGCGCGACCACGATCTCGCCTATCTGTTCATCAGCCACGATCTGAAGGTCGTCCGGGCCATGAGCCACCAGGTGATCGTCATGCGCGACGGCAAGGTCGTGGAACAGGGACCGGCCGGGGCGGTGCTCGACAATCCGCAGGAGCCCTATACAAGGGCGCTGATGGATGCGGCATTCGACTTCAAGGCCGACGAAACCGGTATTGTCGCGGCGTGAAGGCCTGCGGCGGGACACGAAAGAGGACGCCTCGACAATGACACTGCTCTTGGCCTCGTCCTGGGGCGACATGGACCCCTATTTCGGCAAATGGCGCGAACTGCTGAGCGGGCAGCCGGGCGGGATCGAGGTGCGGCTGTATCCCGACGAGCTCGGCGATGTCCGGGACATAACCGCCGCCCTGGTCTGGGATCCGCCGCCGGGCCTGCTCGCCGGCCTGCCGCGCCTGAGGCTGATCCAGTCGCTGGGCATGGGCGTCGATCATATCTTCAAGCATGACGACCTGCCGGCGGGCGTGCCGGTGGCGCGCCTTGTCGATCCCGACCTCGTGGCGCGGATGAGCGAGTATTGCGTGCACAGCGTGCTGCATTACCACCGCGACGCCGACCGCTACGACCGGGACCAGGCGGCAAATCGCTGGAACCCGGTGTCCCATCCGGCGGCGAGCACGCGCCGGGTCGGCGTGATGGGCGTCGGCGCGATCGGCGCCGATACCGCCCGCAAGCTGAAACTGCTGGACTTCGACGTTGCCGGCTGGAGCCGGACGCCGAAAGACATCCCGGGCGTCGCCGGCTTTCATGGCGCTGACGGCTTCGACGCCTTTATGCAGCGCTCGGAGATCATCGTCTGCCTGCTGCCGCTGACTCCCGAGACCGAAGGCATCCTCGATGCCCGGGCTCTCGCGTTGATGCCGGTCGGAGGCGGCATCATCAATGCGGCGCGCGGCGGCCACGTCGTCGACGCGGACCTGATCGCCGCCCTGGACGGGCGGAAGCTGAAATTTGCCAAGCTGGACGTGTTCCGGGAGGAGCCCCTGCCGAAAGACCATCCCTTCTGGACCCATCCGAAGATCCGCCTCACGCCGCACAATGCCGGCATCACGAACCCCGTTACGGCAGCGGCAGAGGTTGCGGAAAATTACCGCCGGGTGGAGCGGGGCGAACCGCCGAACAACATCGTCGATCCCGCACGCGGGTATTGACGCGGCGCCCGCAGGCGGACGCCGGGCCGTCAGGCGTAACGGTCTTCGATCGCGGCAAAAAGGGCGCGCAGAGCCAGCGCTTCGCCGCCCTTCGGCCGGCCGGGCCGGGCGGTCGTGTTCCATCCCATGGTGTCGATATGCGCCCAGCGGGCCGCGCCGCCGACGAAGCGTTCCAGGAACAGGGCGGCGGTGATCGCGCCGCCGAACGGGCCCTCCGGGGCGTTGGTGATGTCGCCGGCCTCGCCTTCGATCAGCTTGCGATAGCCCGGCCACAGGGGCAGGCGCCATAGCGGATCGTCCGAGGCCTCGCCATGGGCCAGGATATCCTGCGCCAGGCCGTCGTCGTTGCAGAACAGGGCCGGCAGTTCCGTTCCCAGCGCCACCCGGGCGGCGCCGGTCAGCGTGGCGACGTCCAGCAGCAGGTCCGGTTCCTCGCACGCCGCGTCGGCCAGCGCATCGCACAGGATGACCCGGCCTTCGGCGTCGGTGTGGCCGATTTCCACGGTCAGGCCCTTGCGCGTCCTTATCACGTCCATTGGCCGGTAGGCGTTGCCGGCAATGGCGTTCTCAACCGCCGGGATCAGCAGGCGCAGGCGCACCGGCAGATTGAGCGCCATGATCATGCCGGCGAGGCCGAGCACTGAGGCCGCGCCGCCCATATCCTTTTTCATCAGCTTCATGCCCGCCGCCGGCTTGATGCCCAGGCCGCCGCTGTCGAAACACACACCCTTGCCGACCAGCGTAACCTTCGGACCGCCGGGATCGCCCCATGTCAGGTCGATCAGGCGCGGCGCGTCCGCGGCGGCCCGGCCGACCGCATGGATTGCGGGATAGTTCCGCTCCAGCAAATCCGCGCCCGCCGTAACGCGAAATTCGGCGCCGTAGCGCTCGGCGACGGCTCCGGCGGCGGTGGCCAGATCGCTGGGTTTCATGTCTTCGGCGGGCGTGTTGATCAGATCGCGCGCCAGAAACATCGCCTCGACAGTGGCGGCAAGCCGCCGGCGGTCGACGTCGTCCGGCAGGCCGAGGATCGGTCGTTTGGCCTTCTCCGCAGTCTTGTACCGGTCGAACCGGTAGGCGCCGAGCATCCAGCCCAGTGCGGCCTGCGCCGGATCGGCGCCGAAGTCGAGCGCATAGTCGTCGACCGGCAGGTGGTCGGGCAGGGCCGCCAGGCGCCAAATGTCGGGCGTATCCTCGTCCCGGCCGCACAGAATGCGGTCGATCCTGCCGTCTTTACCGGGAACTGCACAGACCGAGCCGACTTTCGCCTCGAAGCCCGTCGATTGCACCCATGCGCTGGTCTCCGGCGGCTGTCCGGCAAGCCAGGTTTTCAGCGCCGCTTCATCAAACACCGAGATGGGCGTCGCGCCGGCAGCGATTTCCGGCGCGGTCTGCGTGGCGGCGTCGAACGAGGTCTCCATAGCAGTGTTCTATAACCGGCGTTTGCCGGGCGCGCTACAGAACGGAGCCGCGATGCGGCCTCTCAGACGCTGAGCGCCGCGCTGGTGACCGAAACGGCCCTTCGCACCATGGCGCCGTCGGCGCCGCCGCGGATCATCACGAACATGCCGAGATAGGCGGCCAGCGCAAAATCGGCGAGGATTGCGGCCGCTTCTGCGGTGCGCGGGTCTCTCTTCAACTGCTCGTGGAATACCTGGCGCAGCGGGGCCATGTTGGCGCTGACGCGGGCAGCGATCGCAGGATCGTGCGGCGCTTGATCGACCGCTGCATTGCACAGGAAGCAGCCGTTGCGGTAGGCGCCGGATTCGACTTGCGCGGCGATCATCTTGAGGAAACCGGCGACCGCTTCGGCGCCGCGGCAGTCCTGGCGTTCGATCCACCCGACGGCTGCAGCGACTTCCTTTTCGCGATACCTGTCGAGGGTTTTCAGATACAGCGAATGCTTGTCGCCGAAGCCGTTGTAGAGGCTACCGGTCTTGAGGCCGGTCGCCGCCGCCAGATCGCTGATCGAAGATCCTTCAAAGCCTTTCGCCCAGAAAATGGCCTTGGCCTTGTCCAGCACGTCGCCGGCATCGAAACTGCGCGGTCGGGCCATGTGCGCCCTCTGCAACTGTTTTTTATCGTTCGATCATAATGGAAAATGGAGAGAAAAGAAAGGCTTGGCCGATGTGCGCTCCCAGTAACGCTGTAGGGGAGGGTTTGAAACCCTCCCCTACAGAACCCGGCAATGCGGAGGAAGTTTACAGAGCGGCGAGAATCGCTTCGGCCCGCGATACGTCGAACGCGCCGGGCTGCTCGACGTTCAGGGTCGTGATCGTCCCGTTGTCGGCGACAAGGGCGTAGCGCTGGCTGCGGGTGCCGAGCCCGAAGCCCGAGCCGTCCATCTCCAGTCCCATGGCCTTGGTGAAGTCGCCGTTGCCGTCGGCCAGCATCGCGATGTCGCTGCCGGCGTTCTGCGACTTGCCCCAGGCGTCCATGACGAACGCGTCGTTGACGGAAATACAGGCGATCTCGTCAACGCCCTTGCCCTTCAGGTCTGCAACATTCTCGATGAAGCCGGGCAGGTGCTTGGCCGAACAGGTCGGGGTGAAGGCGCCGGGCACGGCAAACATCACCACTTTCCTGCCGGCAAAAAATTCTGCGGTATCGACCTCCGACATGCCGTCGGCCGTCATGGTCTTGATCTTCGCGGACGGGATTTTGTCTCCAACGCTGACTGTCATTCCAAACCCTCTCTCTTTTCGGTGGTGTCGAAGATGCACGATTTCGGGACGGGCGCGCCGGCCCGGCGACACGGAAACGACTACGTCTCCAACATACGCGCGGAGTGGCCCGGTTCCACGCGTCCCGCCGCCGCGGGCAGGGCTAATGCCGGACGACCGGGTCGATCGGGACCTGCGAGGCCAGCCCCAACAGCTCTTCCAGTTGCGCTGCGGCGGCGAGCAGGGCGGCCTCGCCGCGATGCCGGCCGACGAGCTGAAGGCCGACCGGCAATCCGTCTTCGGTAAAGCCGCAGGGCAGCGAGAGCGCCGGCAGTCCGGTCAGCGTGATCGAGAAGGTGATCGCGATCCAGTCGATGTAGCTCGCCATCCTTTGGCCGGCGATTTCCTCGACATAGGTCTGCTCCACCGGATAGGGCCGGGCCTGCATGACCGGGCAGGCCAGGATGTCGTAGTCGGCCATGAAGGCGCCGATCCGTTCGTAGAGTGCTGAGCGTTCGCGTTCGGCGCGGCCGATCTCGTCGGCGGTCAGCGCCAGGCCCTTCTCGATATTCCAGATGACGTCGGGCTTCAGCTTGTCGCGATGCGCTTCCAGCAACGGTGCGGCCCGGCCGGCAAAGAAGGCCGCCCGCAGGGTCTGGAAACAGTCGTAGGCGCCGGCAAAGTCGGGGCAGGCCTCTTCGACAAACGCTCCGAGGCTGCCGAATCCGGCGACCGCTTCGGCGCAGACGGCCCTGATTTCCGGGTCGACGACCGTTGTTCCCAGGTCGGGCGTCCATGCGACCCGGAGCATTTCGGGATGTTCGTTCAAGGCTCCGGCACAGGACGATACCATCGGCGCGAAGCTGCGCGGGTCCCGCGGATCGATGCCGCTCATCGCGTCCAGCATCAGGGCCACGTCGGCGACCGTCCGCCCCATCGGCCCTTCGACGGCCAGATTCTGGTATGCGAGCAGGTCCGGCCCGGTCGGGACGAGGCCGGGGCTCGGCCGCAGCCCGACGACCGCATTGAAGCCGGCCGGCGTCCTCAGGCTGCCGCCCAGGTCCGAGCCATGTGCGAGCCACGCAGTCCCGGTGGCCAGCGCGACCGCCGAGCCGCCGGAAGAACCGGCGGCGCTCATCCGGGTGTCCCACGGGTTGCGTGTGATGCCGAACACCGGGTTGAAGGTGTTCGCACCGGCGCCGAACTCCGGCGTGTTGGACTTGGCGTAGACAACGCCGCCCTGCGCTTCCAGCCGCTCGACGACATAGTCCGAATGGGACGGCACGTTGTCGGCGAAGATCGGCGATCCGAAGGTCGTGCGCACGCCGGCGACCGGCGCCAGATCCTTGATGGCGACCGGCAGGCCGGCCAGCACGCTCGCCCGGCCGGCCCGTTCGGCGGCGGCCGAAGCCCGGTCCCAGCACAGCGTCGGCAGGGCGTTGACCGCGCCGTCCACGGTTTCGATGCGCGCGCGCAGCACGTCCAGAAGCCCGGCGGGCGAAACCGCGCCGGCCTTCAACAGCGCGACGACCTCCGTCGCGGTCTTCTTCCACAGATCGCTCATGGCGGTGTTCCGGTTCGGGGGGCTGGTCGGGCGGCCTGGGTCAGCCCTTCTTGCGCAGCGATTTCGGCTTGTAGCTCGGCAGTTTCTTGAGCGGCGTGCCGAACATTTCGTGCCGGATTCTGTCGCCGGGTTCAATGTCCAGCTTCTCCGCCGTTCCGTGCAGGATTTCCAATACGGCGCGCACCGGGGCTCCCGAGCGGACGATTTTGAGCGAGAAGGGCTCGCCAAAACCGATGCTTTCGATCGTGCCGTCGGCCTTTATGAACAGGATGTCGAGCGGGATTTCGGTGTTCTTCATCCACATCCGCGCAAGGACCGGGTTGCCGAAATCGAACAGCATGCCCTTCCATGGGTCGAGCTCTTTGCGGAACATCAGGCCCTGCGCCATCTGCGGGGCTGAAATGGCCTGCTGGACGCGCCATTTGTAGCGCTTCTTTTTCGTCACCACTTCGATCGTGGTGACGTCGAAGACAAGGCGGGACTGGGCCGGCGCCGCCGCGGTCGACACCAGAAGCAGCAGGCCGGCAAGCGCCGGCGCCAGTAAAGATTTCATACGGAACTCCCTGATCATCGGCCGATTGTAGCGGCGGTTTCGCGGCGATTCCAAGGCGCGTCGCCGGCTGTGTCATTATTGCAACACCGGTCCCTTGTGGACCGTCGGCGAGCGTCCCACATAGCTCCCGGGATGCTGCCTTGGCAGGTCCCGCCCTGCCTGTTCTATTGGCTGTCCTGCCGCCTGCCGGGGGACGCGAATAAGGATGAGACTATGGATTTCGAAAACTATACCGAGCGCTCGCGCGGCTTCGTTCAGGCCGCCCAGACGATCGCGCTCCGGGAGAATCACCAGCAACTCCTGCCCGAACACCTGCTCAAGGCGCTGCTCGACGACCGCGAGGGCCTGGCGGCGAACCTGATCCGCGCCGCCGGCGGCGATCCGGCCCGCGCCCTGAGCGCGACCGATCTCGCCCTCGGCAAATTGCCCCGGGTCCAGGGCGGCCAGGGCCAGGTTTATCTCGGCCCCGAAACCGCCCGGGTGCTCGAAAGCGCCCAGAAACTTGCCGAAAAGGCCGGCGACAGCTTCGTGACCGTCGAGCGGCTGCTGCTGGCGCTGGCAATGGCCGCCGGATCGAAGGCCGCCGCGTTGCTGAAGGATTCGGGTGCGACGCCGCAGGGCCTGGACGCGGCGATCGGCGATCTGCGCAAGGGCCGCACCGCGGACAGTGCGACGGCCGAGAATACCTACGACGCGCTGAAGAAATACGCCCGCGACCTCACCCAGGACGCGCGCGACGGCAAGCTCGACCCGATCATCGGCCGCGACGACGAGATTCGCCGGTCGATGCAGGTCCTCTCGCGACGGACCAAGAACAACCCGGTGCTGATCGGCGAACCCGGCGTCGGCAAGACGGCCATCGCCGAAGGCCTCGCCCGCCGCATCGTTGAGGGCGACGTGCCGGAAAGCCTGCGCGACAAGCGGATCATGGCGCTCGACCTAGGCGCCATGGTCGCCGGCTCGAAGTTCCGCGGCGAGTTCGAGGAACGGCTGAAGGCGCTGCTCCAGGAAGTCGAGGCCGCCGCCGGCGACATCGTCCTGTTCATCGACGAGTTGCACACGCTGGTCGGCGCCGGCGCGGCCGAGGGCTCTATGGACGCCTCCAACATGCTCAAGCCGGCGCTCGCCCGCGGCGCGCTGCACTGCGTCGGCGCCACGACGCTCGACGAATTCCGCAAGCATATCGAGAAGGATGCCGCACTGGCCCGGCGCTTTCAGCCGGTCTTCATCGGCGAGCCGACGGTGGAGGACACCGTCTCAATCCTGCGCGGCCTGAAGGAGAAATACGAACTCCATCACGGCGTGCGCATCGCCGATTCGGCGCTGGTCTCGGCCGCAACCCTCTCCAGCCGCTACATCACCGACCGTTTCCTGCCCGACAAGGCGATCGACCTGATGGACGAGGCGGCGGCGCGCCTGCGCATGGAGGTCGATTCCAAGCCCTACGAAATCGACGAACTCGACCGCCGGATTATCCAGTTCAAGATTGAGCAGGAGGCCCTGAAGAAGGAAAGCGACGACGGTTCCCGGAAGCGTCTCGACAAGCTGACCGGCGACCTCATGGAGCTGGAGAAGAAGAGCGCCGATCTGACCGCGATCTGGCAGGCCGAGAAGGAGAAGATCGCCGATTCCCAAAAGCTCAAGGAAGCGCTGGACCAGGCCCGGATCGAACTGGAACAGGCCCAGCGGGCCGGCGACCTCGCCCGGGCGTCCGAGATCAAGTACGGCCGCATCCCGGAACTGGAAGGCCGGCTGCGCGACCGCGACGAAACCGAGAGCCGGATGCTGAACGAGGAGGTCGGCGCCGAGGCGATTGCCGCCGTCGTCTCGCGCTGGACCGGCATCCCGGTCGACAGGATGCTCGAAGGCGAACGCGAGAAGCTGCTCAAGATGGAGGCAGCGATACAGGGCCGCGTCATCGGCCAGGACGAAGCGGTCGGCGCCGTCGCCAATGCCGTGCGCCGCGCCCGCGCCGGGCTGCAGGATCCGGACCGGCCGGTCGGCAACTTCCTGTTCCTCGGGCCGACCGGCGTCGGCAAGACGGAGCTGGCTCGCGCGCTCGCCGAGTTCCTGTTCGACGACGAGCACGCGATGGTGCGCATCGACATGTCGGAATACATGGAGAAACACGCCGTTTCCCGCCTGATCGGCGCGCCGCCCGGCTATGTCGGCTACGACGAAGGCGGCGCGCTCACCGAAGCGATGCGCCGCCGGCCCTACCAGGTCGTGCTGTTCGACGAGATCGAGAAGGCGCACCCGGACGTCTTCAACATCCTGCTCCAGGTGCTCGACGACGGCCGGCTGACCGACGGCCAGGGCCGGACGGTCGATTTCCGCAACGTCCTGATCGTCATGACCTCGAACCTGGGCGGCGAATTCCTTGCCGCCCTGGGTCCGGGCCAGTCCGCCGATGGCGCGCGCGGCCAGGTCATGGAGGCGGTACGCGCCAGCTTCCGGCCGGAATTCCTCAACCGGCTGGACGAAATCCTGCTGTTCAACCGGCTGAGCCGCGACCATATGGCGGCGATCGTCGAGATTCAGATCGGCCATTTGCGCAAGCTGCTGGCCGACCGGCATATCGCGATCGCGGTGGACGAAAACGCTCTGATCTGGCTGGGCGACGCCGGCTACGACCGGGCCTTCGGCGCCCGGCCGCTCAAGCGGGTTATCCAGAAGAACCTGCAGGACCCGCTGGCGGGCCGGCTCCTGGAGGGCCGGATCGCCGACGGCGCAACGGTCGAGGTGACGGTGGAGAAAGGCGCTCTCGCCATCGACGGCGAACCGGTGTCGGCGCAGGACGGGGATTTCGCCCCGCACCGCGGCGAACCGGCGGCGGGCGGCGCGGGCGACCGGGTGGTCCATTGAGCGCACGGGTCGGCAAAACCGGCGGCAGGGCTGAATGAGTGCGCCGGACGGCCTGATAACCGGCGCCGACGGCCTCGCGCGCTGCTGGTGGTGCGGCGACGACGCCCTGTACCGGGGCTATCACGACCGGGAGTGGGGCCGGCCGGTCGGCAGCGACATCCGCCTGTTCGAGAAGATCTGCCTGGAAGGGTTCCAGTCCGGCCTGTCCTGGCTGACCATCCTGCGCAAGCGCGAGAATTTCCGCGCCGCCTTCTACGGCTTCGACTTCCGCAAGGTCGCGGCCTTTGGCGAAGCGGACGTCGAGCGGCTGCTCGGCGACGCCGGCATCGTCCGCCACCGCGGCAAGATCGAGGCGACGGTCAACAACGCGAACCGGGCGCTCGAACTGGCCGGCGAGGCCGGCTCGCTCGCCGCGTATTTCTGGCGCTTCGAGACGCCGGAAGAAGACCGGCCCGGCCGGCTGGACCGGGCGGCGCTCGCCGAGCTTGCGCAGACGGACATGTCGAGGTCGCTCAGCAAGGATCTGAAGAAGCGAGGCTGGACATTCGTCGGGCCGACGACTTGCTACGCCTTCATGCAGGCCATGGGCTTGGTCAACGACCATCTCGAAGCCTGCGCCTTCCGCGCGGAGGTCGAGGCCGAGCGGAGAGCTTTCGTTCGGCCGGCCTGAGCCGGAATTGCCGTCGAACCTCCCTTCCCGTTATATCGACCGGAACCGTCCGGAGAGCCCGCCTCGAGCGGCGTCGAAGGGACGGCGGAGCGGAGATAACTCTGGGGATTATATCAACAACGATGCGTTCGCGGCTTACTGCCGTTCCGATAGCCGACGGCGAGAGGAAGCCGGTGGAAACTGCAAGGGTCGCTCGTTCGTCGATGTCCGAAAAACACCAACATTGCCGCCCCGGACCCCGATCCGGGGCCCAGAGTCACGAGGCGAGGCCCCTTCGACTTCGCTCAGGGCAGGCGTGCCGGGCGGCTCTGGTCCCCGGACTTCCGCTCCCCGGATCGCGGTCCGGGGCAGGTCGCTCCATCCGGGGTGGCACTGAGGGGAACTTACGGCATCGGTTATCCGAGCGGCAGCAGGCCGCAAACGCATAGTCACAGATATAACCCCCAAAGGTTTCTCCGCTCCGCGAACCTGCGGTTCGCTCCGGTCGAAATGACGGAGAGGGGGATGCGCGGCCGCGCCGTCCGCCCCCGTTTGCCGATGGCGCGGCGCTGTGCCGGGCCGTATATAATCGGGCCATGCCCGACGATCTTCCGCTCGCCCTCGAGGAGCCGCCGCTCAAGGCGGAGAGGCTGGCGATGCTGCGCGAGCGCGGCGTCGGCCGGCGCATCGAGGTGGTGTCGGACTACCGGCCGGCCGGCGACCAGCCCCAGGCCATCGACGATCTCACCGAAGGCGTCCGTGGCGGCGAGCGCAGCCAGGTCCTGCTCGGCGTCACCGGCTCGGGCAAGACCTTCACCATGGCCCATGTCATCCGGAACATGCAGCGCCCGGCGCTGATCCTGGCGCCGAACAAGACTTTGGCGGCCCAGCTCTACGGCGAGATGAAGGGCTTCTTCCCGAACAACGCCGTCGAATATTTCGTCAGCTACTACGACTATTACCAGCCCGAGGCCTATGTGCCGCGCTCGGACACCTATATCGAGAAGGAATCGAGCATCAACGAGCAGATCAACCGGATGCGCCATTCGGCGACCCGGTCGTTGCTCGAACGGGACGATGTCATCATCGTCGCCTCGGTCTCCTGCATCTACGGCATCGGCTCGATCGAGGCCTATTCGGAGATGATCTCGCGCTTCCAGGAGGGCGACCGGGTCTCGCGCCAGGACATCCTGAAACGGCTGGTGGAACTGCAATACAAGCGCAACGACACGGATTTCCACCGCGGCACCTTCCGGGCGCGCGGCGATACCGTGGAGATCTTCCCGGCCCATCTCGAGGACCGGGCCTGGCGCCTCTCCCTGTTCGGCGACGAGATCGAGAGCATCCGGGAATTCGATCCGCTGACCGGCGAGAAGATGGAGCCGCTGGACGATATCGTCGTCTTCGCCAACAGCCACTATGTGACGCCCAAGCCGACGCTGCGCCAGGCCATCGCCGGCATCAAGATCGAATTGAAGCAGCGGCTCGCCGAACTGAACGCCGAAGGCAAGCTGCTGGAGGCCCAGCGCCTCGAACAGCGCACCACCTACGATCTGGAGATGCTGGCGGCGACCGGCTCCTGCAACGGGATCGAGAACTATTCCCGCTATCTCACCGGCCGCGCGCCGGGCCAGCCGCCGCCGACCCTGTTCGAATATCTGCCGAAGCACGCCATCGTCTTCATCGACGAAAGCCACATCACGGTGCCGCAGTTGCACGGCATGTACCGCGGCGACTATGCGCGCAAATCTGTCCTCGCCGAGTTCGGCTTCCGCCTGCCGTCCTGCATCGACAACCGGCCGCTCAAATTCGAGGAATGGGACGACATGCGGCCGGAGACCGTCTTCGTCTCGGCGACGCCCGGCGACTGGGAACTGCAGCAGGCCGGCGGCGTCTTCGCCGACCAGGTGATCCGGCCGACCGGCCTGACCGACCCGGTCGTGGAAATCCGGCCGGTCGAGAGCCAGGTCGACGACCTGATCCACGAAGCGAAGGAGCGGGCCGGGCGCGGCGAGCGGGTGCTGGTGACGACCCTGACCAAGCGCATGGCCGAGGACCTGACCGAATATCTCCACGAATCCGGCATCAAGACCCGCTACATGCATTCGGACGTCGATACCCTGGAGCGCATCGAGATCATCCGCGACCTGCGCCTCGGCGTGTTCGACGTGCTGGTCGGCATCAACCTGCTGCGCGAGGGGCTGGACATTCCCGAGGTCTCGCTGATCGCCATCCTCGATGCCGACAAGGAGGGCTATCTGCGCTCGCGCACGTCGCTGATCCAGACCATGGGCCGGGCGGCGCGCAACATCGACGGCCGGGCGATCCTCTATGCCGACCGTGTGACCGCTTCGATGAAGGCGGCGATCGAGGAGACCAACCGGCGGCGCGAGAAGCAGCAGACATTCAACGCCGAGAACGGGATCACGCCGGAATCGATCCGCAAGGAAATCGCCGACATTCTCGAAAGCGTCTACGAGCGCGACCGGGTGACGGTCTCGACCGGCGACGCCGGCAAGTCGAACCTGATCGGCCACAACCTGAAGGGCTATCTGGAAGAGCTCGAAACCCGGATGAAGGAGCACGCCGCCAACCTGGAATTCGAGGAGGCCGCCCGGCTGCGCGACGAGCTGCGCCGGCTCGAAGCCGAAGACCTCGGCCTCAGCCCCTCGGCCAGTCTGGAAAACCGCGCCCAGCGGGCCAGGGCCCTGCTTGAGCGCACCGGTGGCCGGCCCGGCGGCGAGAAGCGGACGCCGCGCAAGGGACGCGGCAAATACGGGCGCAGGCGGCGCGGACCGTAGGCGGGCGAATGCCCTTCTTTTGGCAGGCTCAGGGCGGGCTCTAGATGCGGCCCCCTCGATACGGCCCCCTCGATACGGCGCTGACGCGCCTACTCGGGATGAGGGGTATGTAATTGTTTCAACCGCCCTGTACCATCACTTCCCCTCACCCTGAGTAGCCGCCGCAGGCGGCGTATCGAAGGGCGGGACGTATCGAAGGGCCTGCCCTGAGCCTGTCGAAGGGGCGGGTCGCCGGATAAATTTGCGGCCGGTGGCGCCTCAGTCGTATTGGCCTTGGACATATTTCTGCATTTCCTCGACCTCTCTCGTCGCTTCGGCGAGGCGGTATTTGACGACATCGCCGATCGAGACCATGCCGGCCAGCTTTCCGCCCTCCATGACGGGCAGATGGCGGAAGCGTCCCTGGGTCATGATCTCCATGGCCTGCGCGATCGTGGCGCCGGGAACCGTCGTGGTGACGCCGCGGGTCATGAGCTGCGAGACCGGCCCGTCGAGGCATTCGGCGCCGAAGGTCGCGAGTCCCCTGACGATGTCCCGCTCGGACAGGATGCCGGCGATGCCCGCCTCGCCGTCCAGAACCAGCAGCGAGCCGATCTTCCGCCCCGTCATTTCGCTGGCGGCCCGGGCGACCGTCATGTCCGGCGTGCCGGAATGGATGACGTTGCCCTTGGTGCGCAGGATATCCGAAACGAACATGGTCGATCCTCCGATAGCGTGATACGGCCGGGCGGCTTTCGCCGCCCGCTATGGTCGCGCCGCCGCGGTTGCAAGGCAAGGGCGCGGTTAAGCTCTCAACTCTCGCCGTATCGCGATTTCATGCCGCCTTCGCCGCCTGCAACGCCCGCCAGACGGCGTGGGGCGAGGCCGGCATGGACAGGGCGGTGACGCCGGCGGGCCGCACGGCGTCCAACAGCGCGATCATGGTGCAGGCCAGGCCGCCGACACAGCCGGCCTCCCCGGCGCCCTTGATGCCGAGCGGGTTGGTCTTCGTGAGCGTCGGGCTGGATTCGACCCCGATGAACGGCATGTCGTCGGCCCGCGGCAGGGCATAGTCCATGAAGGAGCCGGTGACGAGCTGGCCGGCTTCGTCCCAGGCGATGCCTTCGAGCAGGATCTGGCCGGCGCCCTGCACGATACCGCCCTGTAGCTGGCCCGCCAGCAGCAGCGGGTTCATCACGGTGCCGACATCGTCGACGACCACCCAGTTGAGCAGCGCCGTCACGCCGGTCTCGGGATCGATCTCGACCTCGCAGCAATGGGTGGCGTTCGGAAACGTCGGCCCCGGATGGCGGAAGCTGGCCGCCGCGCCGAGCCCCGATTCGAGGCCGCCGGGAACGCGGAGGAAATGGCTCGCCATCGCCGCGACCTCGGCGATGCGGATCGAGCGGTCGGTGCCGGCGACCGAGAAGACGCCATCGTCGAAGGCGATGTCCTCCGCGGCGGTCTCGAAATGGTGCGCGGCGAGGGATTTGCCCTTCTCGATCACGCGCTCGCTGGCCAGCCGGATCGCGCCGCCGCCCAGGCCCGACGAGCGCGAGCCGAAGGTGCCGTGGCCGTGGCGCACAATATCGGTATCGCCCTGGACGAAGCGCACCTGCTCGAACTCCACGCCCAGCGTGTCGCACAGCAATTGCCGGAACACGGTTTCGTGCCCCTGGCCGTGGGAGAAGGTGCCGACCGTCAGCGTGACGCCGCCGTCGGCGTCGAAGCGGATTTCCGCCCCTTCGTCGCCCAGGCCGGCCGATTGTTCGATGGCGTTGGTCATGCCGAAGCCACGCAGCCGGCCGCGGGCCGCAGCCTCCTGCCGGCGCGCCTCGAAGCCGGCATAGTCGGCGGCGGCCAGCGCCTTGTCCATGTTGGCTTCGAACCGGCCGCAATCGTAGGTGTATTGCAGGCCGGTCTTGTAGGGCATGGCGTCTTCGGGGATCAGGTTGCGCCGGCGCAACTCCACCCGGTCGAAGCCCAGTTCCGCCGCCGCCTTCTCAACCAGCATTTCGCAGATATAGATGGCTTCCGGTCGGCCCGCGCCGCGGTAGGGGCCGATCGGGCAGGTGTTGGTGAACACGGCCGTGACGTCGACCGAGGCGGCCCCGGTCCGGTACATGCCGACGATGGCGCCCATGTTGCCGAAGGTCGGCAGCGGGCCGAAAAAGCTGCAGTAGGCGCCGAGCGCGGCCACGGACTTCACCCGCACGGCAAGGAAATCGCCGTCTTCGTTGAGCGCCAGTTCGCCGACCGGGCGGCTGTCGCGGCCGTGATCGTCGACCAGGAAATGTTCGCTGCGGTCGCCGTTCCATTTGACCGGCCTGCCGGCCTTCTTCGCCGCCCAGACGACCAGCGCCATCTCCGGGAACAGGCCGCCGCGCAGGCCGAAACCGCCGCCCATGTCGGGGCTGACCAGCCGCAGCTTTGCGATCGGCACTTTCAGCGCATATTGGGCGAGCAGGTTGCGGTTGTCGTGCGGCCCCTGGGTGCCGGTCCACAGGGTGTAGCGGTCGGCCACGTCGTCGTATTCGCCGAGCGCCGCCCGCGGCTCCATCGGGTTCTGGGCCAGCCGGCCGATCGGCAGGTCCGCGGAGACGACATGGGTCGCCGACCGGAAAATGGCGTCAACTGCCTCAAGATCGCCCATGGTCTGGCGGAAGCAGACATTGTCGCCCAGCTCCGGCCACACCAGCGCGGCATCGGGATCGACCGCGTCCGGCGTTTCGATCACCGCTGGAAGTTCCTCGTAATCGACCTCGATCAGTTCCGCCGCGTCGCGGGCCTGGGCCACGGTTTCGGCGACGACGAAGGCGACCGGGTCGCCGACGAACTTGACCGCCCCGGCGGCGAGCGGCGGCCGGTAGGGCTCGTGGATCGGCGACCCGTCCGGCCGTTTGAGCGGCAGCAGGATCGGCGCCAGCGATGCGATGACGCCGAGGCCGTCGGCCTGCCAGTCGTCATGGGTCAGCACCGCGAGCACGCCGGGCGCGGCCCGCGCCGCCGTGCGATCGATGCCGGCGATGCGGGCATGGGCGTGGGGCGAGCGCAGGACATGGCCGCGCGTCTGGCCGGGACGGTTCAGATCGTCGGTGTATTGCCCGTTGCCGCGCAGCAATCGCGGATCCTCATAGCGCGGCACGCTTTGTCCCAGGCCGAATTTCATGCTCCGCTTCCTCCATTGGCGTCGCCGGTCTCGCGACGGCGCGGATGTTAGTCGCCCGCCCGCCTCGGCGAAAGGCCGAAGGCGCAAGGGGGTCATAGGCTCCGGGCATGGCGAGGGTGCATCGTCGCCCCGTGTCATGAAATGTCGCGATCGGTGACGATCGTTCTTTTCCGGGGACGGGGAGCGGGTGCGCGAACGGCCGGGCGAGGCATCTCGCTTCTTGAGCCTGGAGCCGTTCGCGCGGTAACCGGTTCGCTCCGGCTTACTCGGGAGCCGGCCCCGAACAGAGAGCCCTGCCGGCCGATGACGGAGCAGACGACCAGCAAAGGCGTTTCGGCGGGGCGGGAACGCGTATTGCTCGGCGCGGTCCTGGTCGCGGCGGCGGGCCTGATGTTCGCGCTCGCGGGCATGGCGATCAAGATAGCGGGCGCGCATCTTGCCAGCGTCGAGGTGCTGTTCTGGCGCAACGTGCTGAGCCTCGCGATCCTGATGCCGTGGATCCTCTGGCGCTGGCCCCGGTCGTTGCGGCCGGAACATGGCGGACTGATGGCAATGCGCGGGGTGGCGGTGGTCGCCTCGCTGCTCTGCTACTACTACGCGGTCAAGGCGCTGCCGCTCGCCGAGGCGGTCCTGCTCAATTTCAGCTCGCCGATCTTCGTCCCGCTGCTCGGCTTCCTGCTGTTCCGTTTCGCGCTCGACCGCAAGGTGCTGCTCGCCGTCGCGGTCGGCTTCGTCGGCGTCGCGCTGATCCTCAAGCCGGGCACGGATTTCTTCCGGCCCGACGCGCTGATCGGGCTTGCTTCGGGCGCGCTCGGTGGCCTCGCCGCGGTTGCCGTCTGGCGCATGCCGGCCAAGGAGAGCCCGGTGCGCATCGCGGTTTTTTTCGCGCTGATCGGCATCCTGATCACGACCGGGCCGGCACTCGTGGCCAACCCGGCCCTGCTGCCGCCGGCCGACGCCTGGCCCGCGCTCGCGATGCTCGGCCTGTTCTCGACCGCCGCCCATATCCTGTTCGCCCGGGGCTGCCTGGTCGCGCCGGCCGACCGGGTGAGCCCGCTCGACTACACCGCGGTCTTCTTCGCCGCCGCCCTCGGCTGGCTGATCTGGGGCGAGGGCGTCGACGGGTTCACGGCGGCCGGAACCGCGCTGATCGTCGTAGGCGGCGTCATCGCCATCCGCGCCGGGCGGAGGGATAGCGAGGCGTGAGGCGGGCGTGCCGTTCGTGTCCGGTTGCGCGGGGCGGGGGGTTGGGTAATATCCGATGCCGAATTCCCATACCGCCAGCAACTGCCCGGCGGCACACCACCGATTTCCGTAACCCGACAGGTCCGCGCCCGATGGCAGACACCGACGCCCCCGAGATTGTCGAGGTGAGCGAGCGCAGCGTGTCCTGTGACGGCGGCGGCGGGGTGCTGGGCCATCCGAAAGTCTATCTCAACATGGGCGGCGGCGATTTCGTCGAATGCCCCTATTGCGACCGCCGCTTCGTGCTCGCGCCCGGCGCCGGCCGGGCCGGCTGACCCTCCGATCGCCGCCGCGCCGCGTCCCGGCAAGGCGCGCTCCCAACGCCTGACAAAACACCGAACGGGACCCTCAACAGGAATTTGCCATGAAACTCGCTTCCTTCATTCTGAACGATAAACCGACCTGGGGCGCCGTGAACGGCGACTCGGTGATCGACCTGGGCGATCTCGCCCCGAGCCTGAAAGCGGCGCTCGCCGCCGGACTGCTCGATGCTGCGGCCGAGCGGGCGGCCGGGCAGGGGCCCTCGGCGGCGCTTGCCGATGTCAGCCTGCTGCCGGTCGTTCCCGATCCGGACAAGGTCGTCTGCGTCGGCCTCAATTATAAATCCCACATCGAGGAAACCGGCCGGAGCGACAGCGATTATCCCGTGCTGTTCACCCGCTGGGCCAATACCCAGGTCGGCCACGGCGCGCCGATGGTCCGGCCGGTCAATTCGACCAAATATGACTATGAGGGCGAGCTTGCGGTCATTATCGGCAGCGCGGCCCGCCATGTGAGCGAGGCAGATGCGCTCGGCCATGTCGCCGGCTACAGCTGTTACAACGACGGCTCGGTCCGCGACTGGCAGCGCCACACCCACCAGTTCACTCCGGGCAAGAATTTCGAAGGCACCGGCGGTTTCGGACCCTGGATGGTGACGACGGACGAGATACCCGATCCGTCCGCCCTGCATCTGAAGACCCGGCTGAACGGCCAGGAAGTGCAGAATTCGAAGACCGAACTGCTGGTTTTCACCGTGCCCGTGCTGATCGAATACATCTCCAGCTTCACGACGCTGGCGCCGGGCGATGTCATCGTCACCGGCACGCCGGGCGGCGTCGGCTTCAAGCGCAATCCGCCGCTCTACATGAAGGACGGCGATACGGTCGAGGTCGATATCTCCGGCATCGGCGTGCTCTCAAACCCGGTCCGGGACGAATAGGCCGCCGGGCACCGATTGCGTGCGGGCGCCCTCATGGCGGCGCCTTCCCCGAAACCTGCCCAGGCCCGGACCCGATGGACCATCGTGCTGCTCGGCATGTTCGCCGGCATCATGGTCGCGTTCCAGATCGGCAAGCTGCCGGCGGCGATTCCGACGCTGCAGCGCGATCTCGGTCTCGATCTGGTCGAAGCAGGCTGGGTGCTGGCCGTGTTCCACGCCCTGGCCGCGGCCATCGGCGCGATCGCCGGCGTTTATGCCGACCGCTGGGGCATCCGCCGGGTCGCCTTCGCGGGGCTTCTGGCGACCGGGCTCGGCGCTGCCGCGGGCGGGATGTCGGACGGTCTGACCCTGCTGTTGCTCTCGCGGATGGTCGAGGGCGTCGGGTCGATCACCGTGCTGGTCTCGGCGCCGGCGCTGATGCTGCGGGCAAGCCGGCCGGGCGACCAGGGCCTCGCCATGGGAATGTGGGGCTCGTTCATGCCGACCGGCATGGCGGTCATGACCCTGCTGACGCCGCTCCTGCTCGCGCTGGCCGGCTGGCGCGGCCTCTGGATCGTCAATGCCGGACTGGTCTGGCTGTTCGCCGGCCTGTTCTGGGCCGCCACCCGGGGTGCGCCGGATCCCGCCGGGCCGGGCGATGCCGGGCCGGGGCCGTGGCGCGAGTTGGCCGTTGTGTTGCGCCGCGCCGGGCCGTGGCTGCTCACGCTGGTCATGGGCCTCTATGCCGCGACCTATCTGCCGATCCTCGGCTTCCTGCCGAAATACCTGATCGAGCATCACGGGTATTCGCAGTCTGCGGCGGCGGCCCTGGTAGCGCTGGCGATCTGGGCCAACGCGGCCGGCAACCTGACCGGCGGCTGGCTCGGCCATCGCGGAGCGCCGCGCTGGCTGTTGATGATCGTGGCGCTGACGACCATGGGCGTTGCCGGCTGGCTGACTTACCAGCCCGGATTCAGCGGCGAGGCGCGCCTGGTCTTCGCCTTCGTGTTCTCCGGCGTCGGCGGCCTGCTGCCGTCGTCGATCTTCGGCAGCGTGATGCGCCACGCGCCGGACAGGAACCGGGTCGCCGGAATCAACGGGCTGATCCAGCAGAGCACCAATGTGGGGCAGCTTGCCACGCCGCCGCTCTTCGCGATGCTGGTCGCCGCCGGCGGCTGGCCGCACGGGCCGTGGCTGACCGTGGGATTGTCTGCCGCCGCCATCGTTTTCGCCCTGCTGCTGCGCCGGCTCGAACTCAGGGGCTGACGCAAGAGCTACCGGGGCGCAGGGACCGCACGCCGCTAACCGTCCGCCAGCGTCGGGTGTTCTTCCTCAAGCCCTTCAGGATCCTGGTGGATGATGACTTCGGCGTTCGGGTAGGCCGCCATGATGGCGTCCTCCACCTCGTCGGCGATGGTGTGGGCGCGCATCAGGGTCATGTCCGGGTCCAACTCGAGATGGAACTGGATGAAGGTTGCGGCGCCGGAACGGCGGGAGCGCAGGTCGTGCAACGACCGGACTTCCGGATGGCCGAGCGCAATCTGCCGGATAGTTTCGCGCTCGTCGTCCGGCAGTTCGCGGTCGAGCAGCATGTCGAGCGAGGCGGCGCCGACCTTGCGCGCGTTCCACAGCAGCCACAGCACAATGCCGACGGCGAACAGCGGATCGAGCCAGGTCCAGCCCCACATTGCGTGGGCGCCGAGCGCGACGATCACGCTGCCGTTGAGCGCCAGGTCGCCGGCATAGTGCAGTGAATCGCCCTCGATCGCGACCGACCGGGTTTGCCGGACGACATGGCGCTGGAACGCGACCAGCGCCAGGGTCAGCACGATCGAAAAGACCATGACGCCGATGCCGATCGCCTCGTCGCGCACCGCGCGGGGATCGAAAAAGCGCCGGACTGCCTCGATCAGCAGCAGCGCGCCCGAGCCGCAGATGAAGGCGGCCTGGCCGAGGCCGGCCAGCGCCTCCGCCTTGCCGTGGCCGAAGCGATGCTCCCGGTCTGCCGGTTCGACCGCATAGCGCACGGCGAGCAGGGTCACGACGGAGGCCGCGGCGTCGAGCAGGGAATCGACCAGCGAGGAGAGGACGGCCACGGAGTCCGTCAGCAGCCAGGCGGCGAGCTTGGCGGCGATCAGCAATGTCGCGACGATGACGGACGCGATCGTCGCCTGCTTTTTCAGGCGGATCTGGGCGGCGGCATCGGCAAGGGGCGCAGCGCGGGCGGCGGGCTCGGTCATGTTGCGCCGAACATAGGGCCGCCGCCGGAGCGCCTCAACCGGCGCAGCCCCGGCTGGCGCGGCGCCGGCCGGCGCAGCATCCGGCCAAAGAAAAAGGCCCGGTCCATCGGGGACCGGGCCTGCGAGGCGGGGGAAAAGCGCGGGAGAGAAGCGTGCGGGAGCCGATTGCGGCGTCAGGCGGAAGGCTTGCCGTTCGGGCCGTCGCCGTTTCCGCCACCGTTGAAGCCGCCGTTGCGTTCGGCCATGAACTGGTCGAACTCGGCCTGGTCCTTGGCCCGGCGCAGCCGTTCCATGAACATGGCGAACTCGCGGCGCTCCTCGTCCAGCCGGCGCAGCGCTTCCTCGCGATACTCGTCGAAAGCGGCATTGCCGCTGGATGCGCCGCGGCGCATCTTGCTCTTGACGCTGATCCAGTCGCAGGAATCGGCGCAGCTGCCGAGCCGGCCGGTAAACAGCAGGAACCCCAGTATCGCGAGGCCGATCGGCCAGAACACGATAAATCCCAGGACCATGATCGCAATCCATGCCGGTTTCGGCAGGCTCGGTCCGGTCCACGCGCGGCCGTGGCGGGCGGGGTTTTCCCGGGCCATCGAAGCTGCGGTCATTGAAGTCCTCCTCGGTTGGTGCCACTGTCTATGTGAAACAATTTTACATAGATGGGGATGGTACGCACCGGCGCAAGAGGTCCGTCGAAAAAAGTTATGGCGCCGGTTCGCGAAGGCGCGTTACGGCGTGACGCCCAGTCCCTTGAGATAGAGTTCCACGCCCAGATCAAGCATCCGGTGGCGCGACAGGGCTGGCGCGCCGCCGCTCCGGCCCAGGGTCGCCGCGCCGTGGGCGAGCGACCAGATATGAAAGAACACCGCTTCCGGCGGCACGGGCTGGCCGGCCGGATCGTCGCCCTTCAGCCGGTCCGTCACCGCGGAGAGGGTGCGGTAGGCGCGGTCGGCCGCGTCGTGAAAGGCCGGGTCGCCGTCGGGCGGCAGTTCGGCCTCGAACATGGCGGCATAGTAGGCCCGTTCGGTCAGGGCGAAATCGAGATAGGCGTGGCCCAGGCGCCGGAATGCCGTCAGTTGGTCCGGATTGCCGCCTGCCCAGGCCCTTTCCAGACTGTCGGAGAAATTGGCGTAGCCACGCCGGGCCACCTCCGCGAGCAGCGCCTCCCGGTCCTTGAAATGGCGATAGGGCGCGGCCGGGCTGACCCCGGCCAGCCGCGCGGCTTCGATCAGCGAAAAGCCGTGCGGGCCCTTCTCTAGGATCAGCACGCGCGCCGCGGAGACCAGCGCCTCTTTCAGGTTGCCGTGGTGATAGCCGCTCTTGCGCAGGCCGGCGGACTGGCTCTTGCGTTTGGATTCTGCCATGTTAATATATTTAACATACCTTTTGCGCTTGCCAAGTCCCGGGGGCGGTAAAATCCGGGAGCAATGGTGCCCGACCGGTCCCGCGTCCCGTCGGTCTTGCCGCGCCGCCGTCGGGGCGGCTATCGTCCGCCGCTCGTTCGACGGCGGAGCATGGCATGACGGCAAATCCCGGGACAGGCGGCCGGAATTCCGACCTGGCGAGCGCGGTCGATACGGTGACGGCGCGCTATGAGGCCGCCAACCCCGCCAGCCGGGCGCAGTACGAACGGGCGCGCAAGAGCCTGCCCGGCGGCAACACGCGCACCGGCATGTTCTACACGCCCTTCCCGCTGGCGATCGAGACGGCGGCCGGCGCGACGGTGACCGACGTCGACGGCCATCTCTACACCGATTTCGTCGGCGATTTTTCCGCCGGCCTCTACGGCCATTCCCACCCGGCGATCCGCGAGGCGGTGCTGGCGACGCTGGACGGCGGCATGGCCTTCGGCTCGACGAGCCCCGGAGAGGCGCGGCTTGCGGCGCTCGTCTGCGCGCGCTTCCCTTCCATCGAGCAGGTCCGCTTCACGACCTCGGGCACCGAGGCGAACGTCTTGGCGCTGGCGACCGCCCGCGCGGTGACCGGCAGGGACGCGATCATGGTCTTCGAGGGCGGCTATCATGGCGGCACCATCTACTTCGGCCGCGAGAGCGCGCCGATCAACCTGCCCTTCCCCCACCTGATTGCGCCCTACAACGATCCGGAAGAGGCGCAGCGCCTGATCCGGGAGAATGCGAACCGCCTCGCCGCGGTCCTGGTCGAGCCGCTTCAGGGCGCGTCGGGCGGAATACCGGCATCGGCCGGCTTTCTCGAGGCTTTGCGGGAGGCGTGCAGCGGCCATGACGTGCTGCTGATATTCGACGAGGTGATGACCTCGCGGCTCGCGCCGGGCGGGCGCCAGGAGCAGCTCGGCATCGTCCCGGACATGACCACGCTCGGCAAGTATATCGGCGGCGGCTTCTCCTGCGGCGCTTTCGGCGGCCCGGCGGAGATCATGACGGTCTACGACCCGTCCCGGCCCGGCGCCTTCGTTCACCACGGCACCTTCAACAACAACGTGTTCATGCTCAACGCCGGCGCCGCAGGCCTGGAGAAAGTCTTTACGCCGCCGGTCCAGGCCGCGCTCAACGCGGCCGGCGATTCGTTGCGCGCCTCCCTCAGCGAACTCGCCGCCCGGCACGGCGCGCCGTTCCAGGCTACCGGACTGGGCTCGCTCATGAACCTGCACTTGCAGCGTGAGCCGATCCATTCGATCCGCGATATCGCGCCCAAGGATCCGCGCCTGCGCCAGCTCCTGCATCTGGACTTGATCGACAGGGGCTTCTTCACGACCCGGCGCGGCTACATCACGCTCTCGCTCGCCATCGCCGAGTCCGACTGTGCCGGACTGATAGAGGCCGTCGACGAGTTCCTGACCCACCACGGCCATCTGCTGGACAGTGCGCCGCCAGAGTGACCGGTCCCTGCCCGGCCGGCGGCATGTGTTTTCGGTGGAACGACCAATGTTAAAGAATTTAACATTGGTGCCGGGAATGCCAGGCCCCGGTGCGCAAATGCCTAGTATCCGTAGGCCTTGGCGAACAGTTCGATCGGGTGGGGCGCGCGGTCGGGCGGTTCGGCGCCGCCGATTCGCTCCATGCCCTGCAGGATATGCGCGCCGGCAAGCGGGCATTCGGAAACGATATACGGATTGTCCGCCTTGACGGCATCGCGCATGACCGGCCTGCCGACCTTCATGCCGGTCTCGAAATTCTCCTTCATCACGCCCCACGAGCCGCCGTGGCCGGAACAGCGGGCCAGGATCTTCGGCTTCGTCTCCGGAATCAGGCGCAGCAGTTCGGCGGCCTTCACGCCCATATTCTGCGCCCGGGCGTGGCACGCGACATGAAGGGTCACGCCGCCGTCCAGCGGCCCCAGACCCTCGGCCAGTCCCTCCGTCTTCGCAATGTCGACGACGTATTGCGCCGCGTCGAAGCAGTTTTCCGAGAGCAGCCGGACGTCCTCATTGTCCGGCAGCAGCAGCGGCCATTCGAATTTCAGCATCAGGGCGCAGGACGACACCGTGGCGACGATGGCGTAGCCCCGGTCGATCCACGGCCTGAGCGCCGCGGCGGTCTGTGCGGCATGCGCGGCGACGGCCTTCAGGTCGCCCTGCTCCATCTGGGGCATGCCGCAGCAGCCGGGATAGACGATTTCGGTCTCGACCCCGTTGCGCGCCAGAACCTTGAGCAGGGCGATGCCGATTTCCGGATTGTTGCCGTTGCCATAGCAGGTCGCGTAGATCGCCCCCTTGCGGCCGTAGCCCGGCGCATCCCGGTTGATCTCCGGCGTTTCAGCAGCGGCGCGCTGCTCGAGGGTCCGGGGCGCAAACGCGGGCAGGGCAGCGTCCCGGTGCACGCCGGCGACCGCCTCGAGGGCCGGCCGGGTCAGCCGGTTGCCGCGTTGCGTCGCCCAGTTGGCGAGGCCGGATGCGGCGCGGCCGAGCCGGTTGTTGCGGTCGGTTCGCGTGAGTTGCCGCTCCCACAAGCCGCGCTTGCCGCCGCGGTGCTCGACTGCGCGGTAGCGCAGCATAAGATGGGGAAAATCCAGGTCGAATTCGTGTGGCGGCACATAGGGGCACTTCGTCATGAAGCACATGTCGCAGAGCGTGCAGCCGTCGGCGACCCTCCCGAAATCCGCGCTGTCGACCCCCTCCAGTTCGGCGTCGCCGCCCGCGTCGATCAGGTCGAACAGGGTCGGAAAGGAATCGCACAGGTTGAAGCAGAGCCGGCAACCGTGACACACGTCGAACACGCGGCGCAGTTCGGCGTCGAGCGCCGCTTCGTCATAATACGCCTCGTCCTGCCACGGTATGGCGTGGCGGACGGGTGCCTCGAGGCTGCCTTCCGTCATGGTGTGCGCTTCGGATATCGGGATGCGGTGCGGGGCGCTCAAGCAGCGGGCGGACCGGCGGGTTCGGCGGCGGAACCGGGCCGGCGAAGCCCGGTCCCGCAAATACGATCCTGCCGGTCCGGGCCCGGCGGCCCGGCGAACAGTCAGGCGATCTCGTCCAGTGCCTTCTGGAAGCGGCCGGCGTGGCTGCGCTCGGCTTTCGCCAGGGTCTCGAACCAGTCGGCGATCTCGTCGAAGCCCTCGTCGCGCGCGGTCCGGGCCATGCCCGGATACATGTCGGTATATTCGTGGGTCTCGCCGGCGATGGCGGCCTTCAGGTTGTTCTCGGTGCCGCCGATCGGCTCGCCGGTCGCCGGATCGCCGGTCTCTTCGAGGTACGCCAGATGGCCGTGGGCGTGGCCGGTTTCGCCTTCGGCGGTCGAGCGGAACACGGCGGCGACGTCGTTATAGCCTTCGACATCGGCCTTCTGCGCGAAATACAGATACCGCCGGTTGGCCTGGCTTTCGCCGGCGAATGCGTCCTTGAGATTCTGTTCGGTCTTGCTGTCTTTCAGGGACATGAATGGCTCTCCTCTCTGGGCCGATGCGTTACCGGGGAAACGTTCCCCGGAGGTCTCGGAAATCAGGACAGGGCGCAGGATGCGCCGCCGGGGCCTGTCTAGTCCGGGGCGGGTGTCGAGTCAATAGTTTAGATTTGTTCTAATCTGATTGGCGACCGGACGCCGCAGGCCGCGCCGGACCTAACCGGCATCGCGCAGGCGCACGATGACCTCGACACGGTCGATTTCCGTGCCGCGCGGCGCCCGGGGGACGCCTTCCACGGCCAGGCCCTCGGCCTCGAAATCGGTCAGCGCGCCGGTCGCCTCGTGGAAAAAGTGGTGATGGTCTTCCAAGTTGGTATCGAACCAGGAGCGGCCGGAATCGACCACAACCTCGCGCAACAGGCCGGCTTTGCGGAACTGGTTGAGCGTGTTGTAGATGGTCGCCAGCGAGACCGCGATTTCCTCGCGCCGCGCCTCGGCATGGAGCTGCTCGGCCGTGACATGCCGGTTGCCGCCTTCGAACAGCAGCCGCGCCAGGGCCAGCCGCTGGCGCGTCGGCCGCAGCCCGGCATTGCGCAGACGTTCCAGCATCGGAGCGAAAGGACGGTCTTTCATAACGTCCATGATATGGTATCGCGTAGTTTAGAATCAATCTTGAATCTGTCTTGCGCCGGCGAAACGCGGATGTCCGCCGGTCCGTCACGGGCGCCTGCGCACGCGGATCAGGCCGGTCGCCCCGAGGGGTTGAACCGGTGCCGCATTTCCTTACTTTTTCAAAGAGTAAGAAATTCTATGATAGTAAGGAATTTTTCGAAAGTAAGGACTATGGGACGGCAACCGACTGCAAAAGTGACTGCCAAGGGTCAGATCACCATCCCGAAATCCGTGCGCGAAAAGCTCAATCTCCAGCCTGGCGACAAGGTCCGGTTCGAGGTCGACGACGATGGCGGCGCACGAATGAAGGCGATGAACCGGTCGATCGACGACATCGTCGGCATGCTGAAACCGTACTATGACGGACCGGCCATCAGCGTGGAGGAGATGAACGACGCCATTGCGGAAGCGGCGGTTGAGCGCACCGAGCGGGCGCTGGGGCTGCTGCCGGGACGTGACGCGGCGGGCGATGACTAAGGGCCTTGATTCGAATGTTCTGCTCCGTCTGGTCGTTGCGGACGAGCCGGAACAGACCCGCGCCGCGGAACTGGCCGTCCGCAAGGCGGCAGACGCCGGAACGCCCTTGCTGGTCAATCTGATGGTCCTTTGCGAGTTCGCCTGGGTGCTGCGCCGGTCGTACGGCTATTCGAAGGCGGAAATTGCCGACTGTATAACGAAGCTCGTGGACAGCCCGGTCCTGGCTTTCCAGGAACCGGCTCTTGTCGCCGACGCGGTGCAGTGGCTCCGGAGGGGCGGCGACTTCGCCGACGCCGTCATCGCGGGACTCAACCGCGGTTTGGGCGCGGATACGACACTGACCTTCGACAAGTCCGCCCTGCGCCTGGACGGCTTCGACGCCGTTGCCTGACCGCTCGGCTTGAGACCTTGCCCGGCATCCTGCGACTCGGCGCCCGGTGCGGTTCAAGTGCGGCCCTGCCGCCGGTTGCCGGGCAGCGCAGGATCGGCAATTAATCCCGGCCTCACCGTCACGGAACGCCGACCATGAAATTCACCCTGTCTTGGCTCAGGGAGCATCTGGAGACGGATGCGCCGCTGAACGAGATCGCCGCGAAGCTGACCGCCATCGGCCTCGAGGTCGAAGGCGTCGAGGACAAGGCCGCCGAACTCGCGCCGTTCCGGATCGCCAGGGTGGTCGAGGCGCGGCAGCATCCGGACGCCGACCGCCTCAGCGTCTGCATCGTCGATACCGGCGAAGACCGGGTCCAGGTGGTGTGCGGCGCGCCCAACGCGCGCACCGGCATGAAGGGCGTGTTCGCCCCGGCCGGCACGCATATTCCGGGGACAGGACTTGACCTGAAGAAGGGCGTGATCCGGGGCCAGGAGTCGAACGGCATGCTCTGTTCCGAGCGCGAGATGGGCCTGTCGGACGAGCATGAGGGCATCATCGACCTGCCGGACGACGCCCCGGTCGGTGAACCCTTCGCCGATTGGCTCGGCCTGAACGATCCGGTCATCGAAGTCGCCATCACGCCAAACCGTCAGGACGCGCTGGGCGTCCACGGCATCGCGCGCGATCTCGCCGCCGCCGGTGTCGGGCGGCTCAAGCCCTTCGACGCGGCGACCGTGCCGGGCACGTTCGACAGCCCCCTGGTCTGGCGCCGCGATCTGCCCGCCGGCCTGGACGGCGCCTGCCCCTTCGTCGTCGGCCGGTTCTTCCGCGGCGTGACCAACGGGTCGAGCCCGGAGTGGGTGCAGCGGCGCCTGCGGGCGATCGGGCTGCGGCCGATCTCGGCCCTGGTCGATATCACCAACCTGGTGACCCACGACCTGGGCCGGCCCCTGCATGTTTTCGACGCCGACAAGCTGGCCAGCGACCTCACTATGCGCATGGCGCGCGACGGCGAGACCATCCAGGCGCTCGACGGAGTCAAGTACACGCTGACCTCCGACATGACGGTGATCGCCGACGACCGGGCGGTCCACGCCATCGGCGGCCTGATGGGCGGAGAGGAAACTGGCTGCCAGCCCGGAACGACGAACGTGTTCCTCGAAGTCGCCCTGTTCGACACGCTGCGCACCGCGGCGACCGGCCGGAAGCTGGGCCTCAACTCGGACGCCCGCTACCGCTTCGAACGCGGGGTCGATCCGGAATCGGCCCTGTGGGGCGCGGAGGTGGCGGCGCGCCTGATCCTGGAGTTCTGTGGCGGCGAGGTGAGCCATGTCTTCAGCGCCGGCGCGGTTCCGGACTGGCGGCGCGACGTGCGCTTCCGGCCGGCCCGGCTGGAAAGCCTGGGCGGCCTTGCCGTGCCCGATGCCCAGATCGAGTGCATCCTCGAAGCGCAGGGCTACACCGTTCGGGAGAAGGCGTCGGCAAACGGCGAAGCGTGCTGGACCGTCGCAATCCCCTCCTGGCGCGTCTTCGATGTCGACGCCCATGGCGAGGCGGATATCGTCGAGGACGTGCTGCGCGTTTACGGCTACGACCGGATCCCGGCCGTTTCGGTCGTACCCGAAGGCATTACCACCCGCACGGTGACGCCGGACCAGCGCCGCCTGGGCATGGCAAGGCGTGCCCTGGCCGCAAGAGGTATGCTGGAAGCCGTCACCTGGTCCTTCATGGACGCCGGCCATGCCGGATTGTTCGGCGGCGCGACGCCGCAGACCATGCTGGAAAACCCGATCACGACAGACTTGGACGTCATGCGGCCGTCGATTCTGCCGAACCTGATCCGGGCGGCGCAGTGGAACGCCGACCGCAGTTCGCCCGACGTGGCGCTGTTCGAGATCGGGCCGCAGTTCGCCGGCAACGAGCCGGAGGACCAGGCCATCGTCGCCGCCGGCCTGCGCGCCGGCGATCGCAATGGCCGCCCCTGGTTCGAAGCGCCGCGCGCTGCCGATGCGTTCGACGCCAAGGCCGATGCCCTGGCGGCGCTGGATGCGGCCGGCGCCCCGGTCGGCAGCCTTCAGGCCGCCGCAGAGGCGCCCGGCTGGTACCATCCCGGCCGGTCCGGCGTCCTGAAGCTGGGCAACCGGGTGCTGGCGGCCTTCGGTGAATTGCACCCGCGGATTCTGCGCGCCCTCGATGCCAAGGGGCCGATGGTCGGCTTCGAGGTCTTCTTCCACGCGCTACCGCCGCGCAAGGACAAGGGCACCAGGGCGCGCGCCCTGCTGGATCCCTCGCCCTTCCATCCGGTGGAGCGCGATTTCGCGTTCGTGCTGGACCGCTCAACGCCGTCCGAAAAGGTGATCCGGGCCGCGAAAAACGCCGAAAAGAAGCTGGTAGCCGACGTGTCGGTCTTCGATGTCTACGAAGGCGCAGGTATCGAGAAAGACCGCAAGTCGGTCGCCATTTCCGTCACCCTGCAGCCGACCGAGAAAACCCTGACGGATGCTGAGATCGATGCCGTGGCGGAGAAGATCGTCGCCGCCGTGCAGAAACAGACCGGCGGGGAACTGCGGGGGTAGCGTTTTCGCGGGTTTTTCCAGCGGTCGATAATTTGAACTCGGGCAGGCCCCTCGATACGGCCCTCCGGGCCTACTCGGGATGAGGGCAAAGCAAACGCCTATACTCACTCTGCCCTCACCCTGAGTAGCCCGGACTCGATCCGGGGCGTATCGAAGGGCCGCTATCGCTTCCTTCAGAATCCGGACCTCACCGGCCTGCTTCCGGGTCCACTTCCTTTCCGCCCAGTGCGTCGGCCAGGCGCGCTGCGGCGCTGCCCGGGCGCAGAGGCCGGGGCTGTCCGGCAGCCGGCGCCCATCCCGTCAGGAAGATCAGGTCGAAGGTGGCGCGCAGCCGCCCGGCCCTGTCGGCAAAGCGGCGCAGATAGACCTCGGCCGCCTCGACCAGAGTGGCGCGGCGGGTGAAATTCCTGCGCCGGGCGCAAACGGCGTTGGTTTCGCCCATATCGCGCAGGTCCATCATCAGGCCGAAAGCGTGTTCGTAGGTCGCGCCGATCCGCTCCCGGTCGGCCATCGGCAGGGCAAAGCCCGCCCTTTGCAACAGGTCGCCGCCGTCGCGCACGTCGGCGAAGGGCGAGATCCGCGGCGAGACCCCGCCTTCGCCGGCCAGTTCGGCCTCGGCCAGCGCCTCGCGCAGTTCGGCAAGCGCGCCGCCGCCGATCAACGCCGCCAGCAGCAGGCCCCCCGGCCGGAGCAGGCGATTGAGCTGGATCAGCGTTCCCGGCAGATCGTTCACCCAGTGCAGCGACAGGGGCGCGAAGACGAGGTCGAAGCTGTTGTCGGCGAACGGCAGGGCCTCCTCGTCCAGGCACAAGGCGGGGAAGAAGCGGTTGGCGGCCCGCGCGGCCACGGCCATGGCCGGGCTCAGGTCCGCCTGAGCGATCCGCTGCATGCCGGACCGCGCCGCCAGCCGCCGCGTCGCCGGGCCGCGCCGGCAGCCGAGATAGAGGCAGTCCGCGAAGGGTTCGCGCACCTCGGCCAGCCGTTCGAGCAGCTGGTCGGTCACGGCATCGTGCAGGAATTCCGGGTTGCGCGAACCGTCCGGCGCGGGCCAGCGGCGGGCCGCCCGGTCGCGGTGCAGGCGGACGGTGCGGCGGTCGAAGATCCGGGCCGGGCCGTTCACGGCGCTATCGCACGACCTGGCGGCCGGCCGGGCAGCGCCACGCCCGTTGCAGGATATGGAGGATGACCGCCCCGATCCCGGTCTCCGCCGGCCAGGGCTCGCCGCCCGGCCGCGACGGGGACTTCAGTTCCGCATCGACGCGTTTGCGCAACTCGACGCTTGCCATGCCGTCGGCCGGGGCATCGGCGGGCGGGCAGAACAGCAGCGGGGCGCCGGCGCGGCCCAGCCGGCGGTTGGCCAGTAGCAGGCCGCTGAGAATTCCGCCCAGGCGCACCTCGACCAGCCCGGTCGGAGTCGCCCGGACCGTGCGCGTCGCGTGCCGCCATTTCTGATAGTCCGCCACCGAAACCGCTCCGGCCGGGTGCGCCGCTGCCGCAAGGGCGAGGACGAGCAGGCCGGCGCCGACCGGTCGGCGGAGCCTCACAGATAGACCGTGCCGCCGTCGACCATGATCGTCTGGCCGGTGACGAACTTGCTGGCGTCGCCGGCGAGATAGAGGACGGTGCCGACCAGGTCGTCGGGCTCCAGGTTCTTCTGCAGGCTCTGCGAAGCCGCGATCACCTGCATGCCCTTTTCCTTCTTTTCGCCGAAGAATTCGTCCGTTCCCTCGGTCAGCACGGCGGACGGCGCGATCGCGTTCACGCGGATCCAGTCCCGCCCCAGTTCCCGCGCCATCGCCCGGGTCATGCCGATGACGGCGCCCTTCGACGTCGAATAGTGCAGCGCGTAGGGCAGGCCGTAGACGGCAGCCAGCGACGAGATGTTGATGATGCTGCCGCCGCCGCGTTCGCGCATCGAGGGAATGACGGACTTGGCACAGTTCCACAGGCCCTTGACGTTGACCGCCATGCAGGCGTCCCAGTCCGCTTCGGCGATCGTCTCGATCCGGCCGCCCGTGAGTGAGCCGTAGAGCGCGGCGTTGTTGACCAGGATATCGATGCCGCCGAAGCGCTCGCAGGCCAGCGCGGCCATCGCTTCGGCGCTGTCGAAGCTGGCGACGTCGACGCTCGTACCGACGATCTTGCCGGGGCCGTAGGCGGCGCCCACCGTCTCCGCGCAATCGGCGATGTCGGCTGCGACCACGTTGACGCCCATTTCCACCATCTTCTGCGCATAGGCACGGCCGAGGCCGCGCGCGGCGCCGGTCACAATTGCGGTCTTTCCGGTAAGGTTCATGCTAGTATCCGTTCAAGAAGGGCAGCGGCGCGCCGGGGAACCGATTCCGCCATCCGGCGCATGGCTGCGCCCGGCTCGGCGATACTCTAGGGAGGTCGGCAGTCATGAGCAACGCCGAACGGAGCGACCGCGGCAAGCCGGCGGAAACGGTGGACGCGAACGCCGAACCGCTGCCCGAATTGACGGAAGATTCGCCGGCAGGCAAGCCGTCCGCCGCCGACATTCGGCGTGATCGCGAGGCCATCCGCCGGGTTTTCGAATCGGGCGAATTCCCGTACAGGCGGAAAATCCGCCGCAAGGATTACGAGAAGCGCAAGGCGGAGCTGCAGATCGAACTTCTCAAGGTGCAGGAGTGGGTGCGCGAGACCGGGCAGAAGATCGTCTGCCTGTTCGAAGGCCGGGATGCCGCCGGCAAGGGCGGCACCATCAAGCGGTTCACCGAACATCTCAACCCGCGCGGCGCCCGGGCGGTCGCGCTCGACAAGCCGACCGAGAAGGAACAGGGCCAGTGGTACTTCCAGCGCTATGTCGCGCATCTGCCCTCGGCCGGGGAAATCGTCCTGTTCGACCGCTCCTGGTACAACCGGGCCGGCGTCGAGCGGGTCATGGGCTTCTGCACCGCCAACGAGTATCTCGAATTCATGCGCGAAGCGCCGGAGTTCGAGCGCATGCTGGTGCGCAGCGGCATCCGCCTGTTCAAATACTGGTTCTCCGTGACCCGGGAGGAACAGTTGCGCCGCTTCAAATCGCGCGAGAACGAACCGCTCAAGCACTGGAAGCTGTCGCCGATCGACCGGAAATCGCTCAACATGTGGGAAGACTACACCGAGGCCAAGGAGGCGATGTATTTCTACACCGATACCGCCGATGCCCCTTGGACCATCATCAAGTCGGACGACAAGAAGCGGGCGCGGCTGAACTGCATGCGGCATTTCCTGAGCAGCCTGCCCTATCCGGGCAAGGACAAGCGCATCGTCGGCGAGCCCGACCCCCTGATCGTCGGCGGTACCGCCCACGCCATCGGGGATGGCGCGCAGGTCCTGGGCCGCTCCCTGCATCCGGACCAGCGCCGCCGCGCCAACCGCAGCCAGGGCGGTGACTGACGGCGGCAGCGCAACGCAGAGCGGAAGCGGGCCTGCCCGGACGTTCGGCCTTCTGCGCACCGCCGGTCTCTGGGCCGTAGACCGGTTGCTGCCGCCGCGCTGTCTGGCCTGCCGCGCGATCGCGCCGCGCGACGGCGCCCTGTGCGGCGCCTGCTGGGGCGGGCTTTCCTTCATCGAGCGGCCGTTCTGCGCCTGCTGCGGACTGCCGTTCGAATTCGACGTTGCAGACGGCGCCCTGTGCGGCGCCTGCGCGGCCCGGCAGCCGGCCTACGCCGCCGCGCGCGCCGTGCTGCGCTACGACGACGCCAGCCGGCCGTTGATCCTGTCCTTCAAGCATGGCGACCGGATGCAGGCGGGCCGGCACTTGGGCCGCTGGATGGCGCGCGCCGGGGCGGAACTGACGCAGCGCGCCGATCTGGTCGCGCCGGTTCCGCTGCACTGGCGGCGGCTGGTGGCGCGGCGCTACAACCAGTCGGCCGAACTGGCGCGCGGCGTGGCGGCGGCGGGCGGCGTCGACCTGTGCGTCGATCTCCTGCGCCGGACCCGGGCGACGCCGAGCCAGGGCGGCCTGAACCGTCGGACCCGGCGCCTCAATGTCCGCGGCGCGTTCGCGGTCTCGCCGCGGCTGCGACCGGCGATCCGGGGCGCGCGCATCCTGCTGGTCGATGATGTGCTCACGACCGGCGCCACGGTCGAAGCCGCTGCCCGGGCGCTGGAGCGTGCCGGCGCTGCCGAGGTCGATGTGCTGGTGCTCGCGCGGGTCGTTCGCGGTGCGTTGCCGGAATAGCGGCCGTGACTGGGCGGGAATTGCGCGGGCGCGGTATCCTGCCGGGGATCGGGCGGCGCGCAGCGGCCCGGCGCTGGACTCCGGCGCGGCGGCGAACCATAGTTCCGAAACACGGTGAACGGTTCGGCGAACGATGGCGACGGTAGAAATCTATACGACCCTGATGTGCCCGTTCTGCAGCCGTGCCCTGTCGCTGCTCAGGCAGAAGGGCGTGGACTATAAGGAGGTGGACGTCACCTTCCGGCCCAATTTGCGCCGTGCCATGGCGGAGCGTGCGGGCGCCAGGTCCGTGCCGCAGATCTGGATCGACGACCGCCATATCGGCGGCTGCGACGAACTTCATGCCCTGGATGTGGCGGGCGAGCTGGACCCGATGCTGGCGCAGGGCGCGCAATGACAGCCGGGCCGGCCGGCGGCAGGAAGGTCAAGGTCGCCTGTCTGCAGGTCACGGCGGAGCGCGAGTTCGAGCCGAACATCAAGAAACTCACCCGGATGATCCGCACCGTGGCGGCGGAAGGTGCGAAATTCGTCCTGACGCCGGAAAATGCGACGATGATCGAGCCGGTCCCGGCCGCGGCGCTGCGGAAGGCAAAATCGGAAAAGGACCATCCCGCCCTGCCGGCCCTGACGGACGCGGCGCGCGAGGCCGGGGTGTGGTTGCTGATCGGTTCGCTGTCGATCGAATTGCCGGGCGGCAAGTTGGCCAACCGCTCTTTCCTGGTCGACGGCACCGGCGCCATCGTTGCGCGCTACGACAAGCTGCACTGCTTCGACGTCAACCTGCGCGAGGACGAATGGTACCGGGAATCCGATACCATACAGGCGGGGTCAGAGGCCGTTCTGGCGCCCTCGCCCTGGGGCCGGATCGGCATGACGGTGTGCTACGACCTGCGTTTCCCCGGCCTGTACCGCGCGCTGGCCCAGGCCGGCGCCGATATCCTGACGATCCCGTCGGCCTTCACCCGCACCACCGGCCAGGCCCATTGGCACACGCTGCTGCGCGCCCGGGCGATCGAGACCGGCTGCTTCGTCATCGCGCCGGCCCAATGGGGCGACCATGCCGAAGGCCGGAAGACTTATGGCCATTCGCTGATCGTCGACCCGTGGGGTGAAACGATTGCCGATGGCGGCGACGGCGAAAACCTGGTCTTCGGCACGCTCGACCTGGACCTGGTGGAAAAGAGCCGCCGGCGCATCCCCTCGCTGCACGCCGAACGGGCCTTCACGCTGAGCGATCTGACGGCGCAGTGCGAAGCGGCGGAATAGCCGCTTCTCAGGTCCGCAGCGCCAGGCGCGCCGTCATTGCCACAGCGCCGACGTTATCCAGCGACCAAAGATTGTACTCGTCGCCTTCGCGGAACCCTTTCACCGGGAATGGGCTGGTATCGAAGGTCGGCCGCAGGCCGCGGAACCGGAAGCGCTCGACATCGGCGCCGGGGAGGTTGCGGCGCACCAGGTCGACCAACAGGGTGGCGATCAGCGGTCCGTGGACGATCAGCCCCGGATAGCCTTCGACCCCGGTGACATAGGGCTGATCGTAATGGATGCGGTGACCGTTGAAGGTGAGGGCGGAATAGCGGAACAGCATCAGCGGGTCGGCGGCAATTTCCCGCTCGATCTCGGCATTGCCCGGCGGCTCCTGGGGCGGCGGCGCGATATTGCCGCCGTCCGGGCCGCCGGCCGGCGGTTCGCGGTAGACGATGTCCTGTTCCTCGGCAATGGCGGGACCGTCGCTGCCGGAATAGATGTGTCTGACGGTGACGAAGCCGAGCTTGCCGGTCCGGCCCTCCTTGAAGACGATGTCGGCGATTTCGGACCGCCGCGTGGCGCGGTCGCCGACCCGCAACGGCCTGTCGAACCGGAGGCGGCTGCCGGCCCACATGCGCCGCGGATAGGGGATCGGCGGCAGGAACCCGCCTTTCGCCGGATGGCCGTCGTGGCCGATATCGGCGGGCAGGGCGGCCGGCGCGAAATACAGCCAGTGCCAGCAGGGCGGCAGCGGATCGCGCTCTTTCGGTTCGGGATCGTTGCGGTCCAGCGTCCGGCTCATGCGGAACACGGAGGTCGGCGTGATCGTGTCCGCGACCGTTTCCGTCCGGCCGATCCAGTCGCGCGGGTCGGGATTTCCGTTCGTCATGGGATCGCCTCGTCCATTATCGCGGGTCCGCTTGGGCCGGCCGGTAGAGGGTGACCGTCGTCCGCCGGCCGCGCGAGTAATTCAATCCGGAAACCGTGCCGACCGCCCGGATCGCGATACCCCGCCCGGCCATGGCCTCGCGGAACTTTCCGACGCCGTCGTCGCGAATCACCGCCAGCCAGCCCCTTTCCGACAGGACGTTGCCGAGTTGTGCGGACGATGACAGGCGCAGGCCGCTGCCCAGATAGAAGGCGAGGCTCGGCTCGGTATAACCGCTGGCAAAAAACCGCGTGCCGGCGGGAAGCTCAAGCGCCGCCACAATCCGGCCTATCTCGCGACTGATCCACATATGGCTCACCGTGGGCATCACGGCGGTCAGGATCGGCGCAAGGACCAGCGGCGCGGCGAATGCCGACGCCAGCAGCGCCGGCCTGATCTCGCCGCGCCACAGCCGCGGTACGGTATAGATGCTCACCGCCGCAACCGCCACGATCGGGATAAGGCCGGCCCAGGCGACACCGTCGCCGGTCGCGATCGGGAGCAGGAACGCCAGAACCGCGAAACCGGCGATCAGCGCGAGCCCGACGATGTAGAGGGTCCGCGACGCCCAGTGGCGCAGCCATCGGAACTCCCCGGCTTCGGCCGCCTGCACCGCCAGCGCGACCAGCAGGGCAAGCGCCGGGAAGACAGGCAGGATGTAATGGGGCAGCTTGGTCGGCGTCAGTTCCAGCACCAACCAGAATGGCAGGATCCAGCACAGGCAAAAGCGCACGGCCGCCTCGCGGCGCCATTGCCAGCCCCAGCGCAGGGCCTGCCAGACGAACACAGAGGCCGGCGCGAAAGCGGCGATCAGGATGACGGCGTAGGCGCCGGGCGGTGCGCCGTGCTGTTCCTGGGCGGAAATCAGTTTGCTGAGGAAGTCCTTGCCGCCGGCTTCGCGCAGGAATGTATCGTCGGCCAGCAAGATGGCGAGATACCAGGGCGCGGCGATCAGCAGGAGCAGCGGCACGCCGACCAGCGGTCTCAGACCGCGCCAGAAGCGCGCCTGCCGGTCGGTGACGAGTAGCGCAATCAGCGTAAGAAATACGACCGCAACCGGGACCGGCCCCTTGATCAGGATGCCGACGGCGAGCGCTGCCCAGAACAGGATGGCGATACGCCAGCCGGTGACGCGGCCGCTGCGCCCGTCGAGATAGATGTGCGCCAGCGCATATTGCGCGGTGACGATCGTGGCGAGCAGCGCCGCATCGGTCTTTGCGGTGTGGGCCTCGACGACCAGCACGAAGGAAGACGCCAGCAGCGCCGCCGACAGGAAGGCCCCGCGCCGGTCGAGGAACAGCAGTCCGAGCGCGAAGGCGAACAGAACGGCGATGGTGGCGCCCAGCACCGACGGCAGCCGGTAGGGCCACAGTGCCGTGCTTTCCGGCGTGCTGAACGCCTTGACCGAGGCTGCCTGCATCCAGTGGATGCCGGCCGGCTTCTTGTTGCGCGCCTTGTCGAGGAAGCGGATGCGAACGGTATCGCCGGTCTGCGCCATCTGGCGCGACGCCTGCATGAAGCGGGATTCGTCCCGGTCCATGGCCGGCAGGGAGTCGATTCCCGGCAGGTAGAGCGCCGCGCACAGCAGCGTCAGCCAGAACCATGCGCGATACCCGGTGAGCACCCGTTCCGTGTCCTTTTTGCAAGAGCCGGCGGACTGCGCACCGCCCGGCAACCGAACGCCCGCCCGTGGCATTGCGAGCCCCGATCTTGGGCCCCGCTACGCTCTTCGGCCCGCTCCCGGTTCCGAACGAGGCGGAGCGAAAGTCCAGACGCGATGCAGGCCGTGACATTGGCGAGAAATCCGGGCTAGGTACGACAATCGTTTCCGCCGGTCAAACCGGGGGCCGGCCCAACACCGGAACGGGCTTGCGCCCCGGTCGCAGGCTCGTGCAAGGCAATCGGGAGAAGACGCTCACGCCATGTCCGCTCCGCTGCTTTCGATCGTCATTCCGGTCTACAACGAGGCCGGCAACATTGCCGGGGTGGTGGGCGAAGTGCGGGCGGCGTTCGACGGGCATGTCGATTACGAGATCGTTTTTGTCGACGACGGCAGCGATGACGGTACGGCCGGCGAGATCGCTGCGGAAGCGGCGGGGGCAGGCGTCGTGCGGGCGGTCACCCATGCAGCGCGCGGCGGCAAGAGCCGGGCGCTGATTAACGGCGCCAAGGCTGCGCGCGGCCGGTTCATGGCGACGATGGACGGCGACGGCCAGGACGATCCCGCCAGCCTGCTCGAAATGTGGCAGAGGCTTTGCGAAAGCGGCGAGCCCGATTCCCGCCTGCTGGTCTGCGGCTGGCGCACGGAGCGGCGGGACGGTTTGTGGCGCAAGGTCGTCTCCCGCGTCGCCAACCGTGTGCGCGGCTGGCTGCTCGGCGACGGCACGCCGGACACAGCCTGCGGCCTGAAGCTGATGAACCGGGAGACCTTTCTGGAACTGCCCCATTTCGAGAACATGCACCGATTCTTCCCGGCCCTGTTTGCCCGGCGTGGGCACCGGGCGGTCTCGGTTCCGGTAGCGCACCGGCCGCGCAACCGGGGCGTCAGCAAATACGGCACATTCGACCGCCTGTGGGCCGGCCTGTGGGACCTGATCGGCGTGATGTGGGTGATGCGCCGGATGCGCTATCCCGAGGTCCGGGAGGGCCGGGAATAGGATTTTCGGCGCTCGTGGCCAGTCATGCCGGTTCGTCGTTCGAGCGGTCCCTCGATACGCCCCGGAACAGGTCCGGGGCTACTCGGGATGAGGGGAAAATTCAGTAAATTCCGCCAATCTCCCTCACCCTGAGTAGCCCCGAAGGGGCGTATCGCAGGGCATCCTGCCGAGACACGCTTTAGGAAAGCGCGAATCACTGCGATTGCCGCTCCGCGGTCCAAAATGGCCGCCTCACTCCGCGGCGCTGCGCAGGGCCAGGGTGACGGCCGGCGGCGCAATTGCGAGGCCGGCGAGCAGGGCGGCGGCGAGCAGCAGGATATGCGGCCACGGATCGGCGGCATGGATGACGGCGTCGATGCTCAGCACGCCGAAAATCAGGACCGGGATGTAGAGCGGTAGCACGAGGATGGCGATCAGCACGCCGCCGCGCCGCGCGCCGAGCACGAGCGCCGCGCCGACAGCGCCGATCAGCGTCAGCATCGGCGTGCCGAACAGCAGGCCGAGGGCGAGCATGAGATAGCCCGCCGCCGGCAGGTGCAGCATGGCGGCGAGCACCGGCGACAGGATTATCAGGGGCAGGCCGGTCGTCAGCCAGTGCGCCGCGCATTTCGCCAGCACGATCAGCAACAGGCTGTTGCGGCCGGTCAGGAAGAGGTCGACCGTGCCATCCTCGAAATCGGCAGCGAACAGCCGGTCGAGGGACAGCAGCGTCGCCAGCAGGGCCGCGACCCAGATCACGCCCGGCGCGATGGCCGCGAGGGTCCCGGCCGCCGGTCCGACGCCGAGCGGAAACAGGATGACAGTAACGACGAAGAACGCCAGGACGACAGCGGTGTCGGCGCTGTGCCGTACCGCGAAGCGCAGATCCCGCCGGAAGGTCGCAAGATAGGGGCGCATCAGGGACCGTCCGGCCCTTCGGCGGCATCGCCGGGCAGCATCACCGTTCGGGCGTCCGGCAGGCCGATCGGCAGATGCGTCGCCGCGATCGCCAGGCCGCCCTGCGACCGGTGCCGGCCGATCATGGTCCTGAGAAGCGCGGCGCCGTCTTCGTCGAGCGAGACCGTCGGCTCGTCGAGCAGCCAGACCGGCGCCTCGGTCAGCGCCAGCCGAGCCAGCGCCAGCCGCCGCCGCTGCCCGGCCGACAGCAGCCCGCCGGCGACTTCCAGCAACGGGCCGAGGCCCATCGCCTGAGCGGCCCCTTCGACGCTGCCGCCGCCCTCCAGGTCACGCCACCAGGCAAGCTGCTCGCGCACTGTCAGCCACGCCTTGACCGGATCGCGGTGACCGCAATAGGCCAGCGGCGGCCGCGCCGCGCCGTCGCCGGCGGTCCACGCAATTGTGCCTGCCGCCGGATGCAGCAGTCCGGCCAGCAGGCGCAGCAGCGAGGATTTGCCGGCGCCGTTCGGCCCGTGCAGTTCGATGGCGTCGCCGCCGGCGCCCGCGAAGCTCAGCCCGCCGAACACGGCCCGCCCGCCGCGGATGCAGGCGAGGCCCTCGACGCTCAGCGAGATGGCGGGATAGGTGCCGGAAGCGCTATCCGGAGTGTCCATGGTGTCGCGCGATGGCCGGGATGACTGCCGACACTCTGCAATCTGCCGCCGCCCGCGCAAGGGGACAAAAGATTAGGGTGGCTCTCCGGATGCCAATATCGTTGCGCGCGCCGCCCCTATTCGTACACGCGCACATCGTCGATGACCTTGCCGTCGTTAGGTAGTGTGCCCGGCTCGACGATTTCCACGGTCGCACGCAGCTTGCAGACGGTCTGGAAGCTCTGGGCGACCGTATCGGCGAAAGCGGAATCGGCCAGGCCCGCTTCGACCCGCAGGTTGGGCGCATCCTTGCCGTCGACGGCGTCGACAACCAGCCGGGCCCTGGCGATCTCCGGATGACGCTTGACGACATCGGCGATCTGCTCGGGATGGACGAACATGCCGCGCACCTTGGTCGTCTGGTCGGCGCGGCCCATCCAGCCGAGCATCCGTACGTTCGTCCGGCCGCATGGGCTGGGCGCATCGGTCAAGGCCGACAGGTCGCCCGTGGCGAAGCGGATCAGCGGCACTTCCGGCGTCAGCAGCGTCACCACCAGTTCGCCGACGTCGCCGATGTTGGCGACCGGTTCGCCGGTCCCGGGGACGACGATTTCCACGATCTTGTCTTCGGCGATGACCATGCCGTTCTGTGCGTGGGTCTCATAGGCGACGATGCCGAGTTCCGCGGTGCCGAACGTGTTGAAGACGTGGATGCCGCGCTCGCCGTACCAGTCGCGCAGGGGCGGAAAGAGCGGGCCGGCGCCGACGATGGCGGACCGGACCGACGTCAGGTCGAGCCCCAACTCGTCGCCCTTCTCGAGGATCGCTTTCAGATAGTCCGGCGTGCCGGCATGGCCCTTCGGGCGGTATTGCGCCATTACCTGGGCCTGCTGTTCGGTGTTGCCGATCCCGCCCGGAATGACCGGGCAGCCGAGGGCGCGCGCGCCGTCATGGAAAATCCAGCCCCCGGGGGTGAGATGGTAGGAGAAGGAATTGTGGACGATATCGCCCTTGCGCAGCCCGGCGGCGTAGAGCGACCGCGCGCCGCCGTAATAGTCGCTACGGGTGCCCATGACCTCAAAGATCGGCCCCGGCGAGGTGAAGGCGACGGCGGCATCGCCCAGCGCCAGGGCATTGAGCCCGGCGAGCGGCGGCTCGGCCCTCTGGGCCTCGATCAGGCCGTGCTTGCGGGTGACCGGCAGCGCCGCCAGGGCCTCGCGCGACGCTACCGTCGCCGGGTCGATGTCGGCGAGGCTCTTCGCGTACCAGCCGGTCGCGGCCCTGGCGTGGGCGACCTGCGCCGGCAGGGCCGCCATGAGCGCCGCCTCGCGCTCGGCCGGGTCGCGGGTTTCCAGGGCGTCGTAATGGTCGGACATGGCCGTTCCCCCGAATTGAAAAGCCGCCACCCCGATCATGGGATGACGGCCCGCTCGACGACTTTGCGGTGCGGCACGGCCGCCGCCGCCGTTGGGCCCGCTCAGGCGAGCCAGCGCTTGCGCCGCTTGTAGTGCTTCACGTCCCGGAAGGATTTGCGGTTCTCGCCGGCAACGCCGAGGTAGAATTCCTTCACGTCCTCGTTCTCGGCGAGATCGCTGGCGACGCCGTCCATCACGACGCGGCCGCTTTCCAGGATATAGCCGTAGTCGGCGTAACGCAGCGCCATGTTGGTGTTCTGCTCGGCGAGCAGGATGCTGACGCCTTCCTGCTGGTTGAGACGTCTGACGATCTCGAAAATTTCCTCGACGAGTTGCGGCGCAAGGCCCATGGAGGGCTCGTCGAGCAGCATGGTCGAGGGGTTCGACATCAGCGCCCGCCCGATGGCGCACATCTGCTGCTCGCCGCCGGAGATATAGCCGGCAAGCGCGCTGCGCCGCTCTTTCAGACGGGGAAAATACTCATACACCTTGTCAACGGAGTCGCGGATCGCGGCGCCGCCGTCCCGGCGGGTGTAGGCGCCGGTCAACAGATTCTCGTCCACCGTGAGGTGGGGAAAGCAATGGCGGCCTTCCATCACCTGGATCACGCCGCGCCGCACCAGATCGTTCGGATCCAGGCTTTGCACGGGCGTTCCTTCATAGAGGATCGATCCCTTCGTCACGTCGCCGCGTTCCGCGCCGAGCAGATTCGAGATCGATTTCAGCGTCGTCGTCTTGCCGGCGCCGTTGGCCCCAAGGAGGGCGACGATGCCCCCCTTGGGAACCTCGAGCGAAACCCCCTTCAACACGAGGATCACATGATCGTAGATCACCTCGATGTTGTTGACGCTGAGCAACGCTTGCGCAGCACCGTTCGCGCCATTGGTTGCGGGGGTTTCACTCACGGCGGTTCTCCCTTGCTACAGGCGTTTTTTCGCCTGCAACGGACCTAGCACTTGCGCGGTGTGATGTTGTTTTTCTTGGCGTAGGCGGCCGCGGATTTCTCGATCAGCGGACGGATGACCTCACGCATCGGCGTGATGAAGTCGCTGACAATGTTCCACTTGTTGCCGTCCCACTGCTGGATCAGCACCGGGCCGTTGCCTTCATGGTCGGCGCAGGTGTTCTTGACCGGCTGCATAAAGCCTTTCAGGCCCAGCTCCGACCAGCGTTCCGCGGTGATGTTGAGGTTCTCGAGTCCCCAGCGCATCTGGTCGCCGTTGACCACCTTGACGCCGAACTTCTTCTGCGCGGCGCGCATGGCTTCCGTGGCGAAGATCGCGTTCACCATGCCGCGGTTCCACAGCACCTGGCCGATATACTTGTCGCCGCCCTTGATGCCCTTGCCGGCGTCGTAGACGACTTTCTTGATGTCCTTGATCAGCGGGAAATCGCCACCGGCGGCATGGAACGTGCCGGCCTTGTAGCCCTTCGCGGCATCGCCGGTCGGGACCACGTCCTGCTCGGCGCCGGACCACCAGACGCCGATCATGCGATCCATCTTGAAGCCGATATTGGTGGCTTCCTTGATCGCGACCTGGTTCATGACGCCCCAGCCCCACAGCAGGATCCAGTCCGGACGGATCTTGCGGATCTGCAGCCAGGTGGCTTTCTGCTCCTGGCCGGGATGGTTCACGGCGAGCTGGGTCAGCTTGTAGCCGAGCTTGCGCTCGAGCAACTCGAGCGTGCGGATCGGCTCCTTACCGTAGGCGCTGTTATGGAAAATAAGGGCAATCTTTTTGCCCTTGAGCTTGCCCATGCCGCCTTCCTGGGCGCCGATATATTTGATGAAGGCCGAAGCTTGGCTCCAGTAGGTGGTCGGCGTGGTAAAGGTCCACGGGAAGACCCGGCCGTCCGACGCGTCCGTGCGGCCGTAGCCGACAGTCAGGATCGAAATCTTGTCCTTGTCGGCGTTCGGGATGAGCTTGTAGGTGATGCCCGTCGAATACGGAAACACGACCGTCGTGCCCTTGCCCTTCAGGCGCTCGTAGCACTCGACGCCCTTCTTGGTGTTGTAGCCGGTCTCGCACTCTTCCCAGACCAGCTTCACGCCGTTGACGCCGCCGTGCTTCAGGTTGACGTAGTTGAGATAGTCGGCGATGCCGTTGGCCGACGGAATACCGTTCGGCGCATACGGGCCGGTGCGGTAGGTGAACAGCGGGAAATACTGGGTATCCGCCGCCTGAACGGCCGGCGCTGCAATGCCTGTCGCGGCGACTGCAGCGGCCAGACCCAATGTGAGCCCTTTCAGCCTCATACCATTATCCTCCCTGGATCGGGTTTGCCCCCCGCGGGGCGCTGGGGGTTGGAGGGTTACCCTGCAGGACACCATGACCTGCAGGTTGCCAAAACCTTAGCATGTGCCAAAGGTTCCGCAAAAGACCGCAAGACGCGGCCGATGACAGCCGTTTTCCACCCACCGGCGCACATGTTGGACCGCCGGCTAGTAGGGAAACGGCCATTGTCTCAGTCTTTCCTTGCCGATCTGCCACAGGCGCGCCAGACCAAGCGGCTCCATGATCAGGAATATGATGATCAGCGCGCCGAAGATCATGAACTGGAAGTGTTCGACGACCGCCGCATCGACCGGGATACCGAACTGGCCTCCCAGCCAGGGCAGGGACACGACCAGGAATATCGGGATCAGCGTGATGAAGGCGGCGCCCAGGAAAGAGCCGGTAATGCTGCCCAGCCCGCCGATGATGACCATGAACAGGACCGAGAAGGATTCGTTGATGTTGAAGGCCTCCGCACCTTCGAGCGCGCCGAGGTAGAAGATCAGCGACATCGCCCCGGCCATGCCGCAGAAGAAGGAGCTGACCGCAAAGGCGAGCAGCTTCGTTGCCAGCGGGCGGATCCCGATGAGTTGGGCGGCGATATCCATGTCGCGGATCGCCATCCAGGCCCGGCCGATGCGGCCGCGCACCATGTTCTTGGCGATGAACGCAAAGAACACGACGAGTGACAGGCAGATCAGGTATTTCGTCTCCGCCGCGGGATAGATCGTCACCGCCTGGCCGTCGCGCATCACCGTTTCGGAGCCGGTGACGACCAGGCCGAACAGCTTTAGCGGCGGAATCTGGATCGTCGACGACGAGACATAGTCGTAGAGCCATTCGACGCGCGAGAAGCACCAGACCAGAAAGAACTGCGCCGCCAGCGTCGCCACCGCCAGATAGAACCCCTTGATGCGCAAGCTGGGCAGGCCGAAGATCACCCCGACGATTGCCGTAACGAAGCCGGCGATCAGAACCAGCAGAATCGGGTTATCGATCGCCGGCAGCAGCGGCACGAGCTGCGAAACGAGCTCGCCGGCATCGTCCTCGTGCTGAATCCGGTAGTTCAGGCCGGTCGAGAATTTGAAGGCGGTAAACGCGCCGACCCCCATGAACGCCGCCGTGCCGAGGGAAATCTGCCCGCAATAGCCGGTGAGGATATTCAGGCCGAGCGCCGCCATGCTGTTGACCAGCAGCAGCAGGAAGATCGAGTTGTACAGATAGTCCTTGGTCGACGCGGCCATGAGGCCGCCCTGCACCAGCAGGTACAGGCCGACCGGAACGACGATGAAGGCGATGAACAGGATGCCCCACAGGCCGTACTTGTCCTGCCGGAGCTGGAAGATGCCCTGGTCCTTGGCGTAGCTCGTGTAGAACTGCCCGGCTTCGCGATAGAACATAGCGTCAGACTCTTTCGATGATCTTTTCGCCGAACAGGCCCTGCGGGCGGAATACCAGGAAGACCATCGCCAGGATGTAGGCGAACCAGTCCTCGATCGCGCCGCCGACATACGGGCCCCAGCCGACCTCGGCCAGCTTCTCGCCCAGACCGATGATCAGGCCGCCGATGATCGCGCCCGGGATCGATTCGAAGCCGCCCAGGATCAGCACCGGCAGCGCCTTGAGCGCGATTTCCGAGAGGCTGAACTGGACGCCGGATTTGGCGCCCCACATGGTGCCGGCGACCAGCGCGACGATACCGGAGACCGCCCAGACGATGATCCAGATGGTGCGCAGGTTGATTCCAACCGAAAGCGCCGCCTGATGATCGTCGGCGACCGCCCGGAGCGCCCGGCCGATCTTGGTTTTGCTGAAGAAGATCGCGAGGACAGTCACCAGCGCCGCGGCTACCGCCCCGGCGGTGAGTTCGAGATACTGGATCTGGATGCCGAATGGCTCGAAGCGGCCCTGCGGGATGCCGACATCGAGCTTCTTGACGTCGGAGCCCCAGATGGTCTCGCCGAAGGCCGACAGGAAAAAGGCCAGCCCGATGGTCGCCATGAACAGGATGATCTGCTCCTGGTTCACCAGATGGCGCAGGATCAGGTATTCCACCACGATGGCGAACAGGATCATGATCCCGATCGTCAGCAGGATGGCGAGCGGAATCGGCACGCCGAGGCCGATGAAGCCGGCCAGGTTGAGCGCCGCGAACAGGACGAGCACGCCCTGGGCGAAATTGAACATGCCCGAGGCCTTGTAGATCAGCACGAAGCCGAGCGCGACGAGCGAGTACATCACCCCGGCCAGCAGACCGCTGATCGCGACTTCCATGCCGAACCGCCAGCTCTCGAATATGAGCACCGGCGCCAGAACGAATTCCCAAAACTCTCCCATACTTTCCCCCTCAAACGGGCTCCCCGGATCGGCGTTGCCCGCTGCGGTCTGCCGGCGCTGTCGCGAAGGCCCGGCCCGGCAGGGCCGGCGCGCGCCTATTCCCTGTTTCTAAGTCTCGATCAGGTCCTCTTCGTGCGCGACGCCCAGGTAGGCGTCGATCACATCCTGGTCCGCCTGGACAACCGCGGGCGTGCCCTCGGAAATCTTGCGGCCGTAGTTCAGCACGACGACATGATCCGAAATATCCATCACCACGCCCATATCGTGTTCGATCAGCGCGATCGTGGTGCCGAATTCGTCGTTCACGTCAATGACGAAGCGGCACATATCCTCTTTCTCTTCGAGGTTCATGCCCGCCATCGGCTCGTCGAGCAGCAGCAGATCCGGCTCCATGGCGAGCGCCCGGCCCAGCTCCACCCGCTTCTGCAATCCATAGGGCAGGCGGCCGACCGGCGTCCGCCGGATCGACTGGATCTCGAGAAAGTCGATGACCTCTTCGGCGGCTTTGCGATGCGCAACCTCTTCCTTCTGGTACGGTCCCCAATAGAGGGAATCGAGCAGAAAATCGCCGAACCACATCGCCGGATAGGTCAGGTAGTTGATCACCGGCATGTTGGCGAGTTTGTTGTGATAGTAGCGCATCGACGGGCCGCTCATCTTGAGCAGCCGGCCGGTCATGACATTGTCCAGTGTGCTCATGCCCCGGAACAGCGCGACGTTCTGGAAGGTCCGCGCAATCCCGGTCTCGGCTGCCTCGTGCGGCTTCATCTGGTGGCGCGGGTTGCCCTTGTAGGTGATCGTGCCTTCCTGCGGATGGTAGAAGCCGTTGATGACGTTGAGCATTGACGTCTTGCCGGCGCCGTTCGGGCCGATGATCGCGAATATCTGCTTCTCGCGGATTTCGAAACTGACGTCGGTGATGGCCTTCACGCCGCCGAAGCGCAGCGTGATGTTGTCGACCTTGAGCAGGGTGTCGCCGAATGTGCGTTCTGCGTGTTTCATGGACGGCTAACCCGCTTTGGCCAGCGGCGCGCCGCCGGTCAGCTTGGCGTCCATGATCGCGATGTCGGCGGCGCTCACGCCCTTGCGCCCGTCCTCGAAGGTCGTCTCGACCTCGCAATGCACCTCGCTCTGGCTGCCGTAGAGCGCTTCAATCAGGTTGTCGTACCGTTCGTTGATGAATTTCCGGCGGACCTTGCGCGTCCGGGTCAGTTCGCCGTCGTCCGCGTCCAGCTCCTTGTGCAGCAAGGCAAAGCGCGCGATCTGGGCGCCGGCCAGTTCGGGATCTTCGGCGAGGTCCGCGTTGACCTGCTCGATATTCCTGCGGATTTCCTCGTAGACTGCGGGCTTGGCCGCGAGTTCTCGATAGCTGGCGTAGGATACGTTGTTGCGTTCCGCCCAGTTGCCGACCGCGTCGATATCGATGGAGATCATCGCCGCGGCATGGTCGCGCCCGCCGCCGAAGGTCACGGCTTCCTGGATGAAGGGGAAGAACTTCAGCTTGTTCTCCAGGTATTTCGGCGCGAACATCGAACCGTTGTTCAGCACGCCGACATCCTTGGCCCGGTCGATGATCTTCAGATGGCCGTTATGGTCGATGAAGCCAGCATCCCCGGTATGGACCCAGCCGTCCTCGGTCTTGGTCTTCCGGGTCTCTTCCTCGTTCTTGTAATACTCCTTGAACACGCCGTCGCTGCGGTAAAGCACCTCGCGCGAATCGGGATCGACCTTCACCTCCACGCCAGGGCAGGCCTTGCCGACGGTGTCGGCGTAGACTTCGTTGTCCGGTTGCAGGGTAACGAACACCGAAGCCTCGGTCTGGCCGTAGAGCTGCTTCATGTTCAGCCCAATCGACCGGTAGAAGTCGAAGATATCCGGGCCGATCGCTTCGCCGGCCGTGTAGACCCGCCGCACCCGGCTCATCCCCAGGGTGTTCTTGAGCGGCCCGTAAACGAAGAGCTCGCCCAACCAGTATTTGAACCGGTCGCCCGCGCCGACCTTTTCCCTCTGCAGGATTTTCACGCCGACCTTCTTGGCGTGCGCCATGAAATAGTGGAACAGGCGACGCTTGGTCCGGCCGGCGTCCTGCATCCGCACGTTCACGGAGGTCAGGATATTCTCGAAGATGCGCGGCGGCGCAAAGAAATAGGTCGGCCCGATTTCCTTGAGGTCGGTCAGGAAAGTCTGCTGGCTCTCCGGGCAATTGGAGCAGAAGCCGGCGACATACGACTGGCCGATCGAGAACACGCAATCGCCGACCCAGGCCATGGGCAGATAGGCCAGCGTGTCTTCGTCTTCGGTAATCCTTTCCAGCTCGACGGACATTTCCGCCATCGAGATGAGGTTGCCGTAGGTGAGGACGACGCCTTTCGGGTTGCCCGTGGTCCCCGAGGTGTAGAGGAATATCGCCGTGTCGCTGCCTTGGCCCCTGGCAACCTCGGCGTCGTAGAAGCCAGCGTTGGCCGCCCTGTGCTTTTCGCCGGCCTGTTTGATCTCGTCGAGCGAATGAATGAAATCCTGCTCGTATTCGCGCATGCCGCGCGGATCGCAATAGACCAGGGTCTTGAGCGCCGGGGTCGTTTCCTGCACCTCGAGCAGCTTGTCGATCTGTTCCTGATCCTCGGATACGGCGAACGACACTTCGGCGTGCTGGAGCACATAGGCCAGCTCACTCGCGACGCTGTCCTGATAGACCGGCACCGGAATTGCGCCGAGCGCCTGCGCCGCCACGATCGACCAGTAGAGATTGGGCCGGTTGTCGCCGACGATAGCGATCCGGTCGCCGCGCTGCACGCCGGAGGCCGCGAGGCCGTGGGCGATGGTTTCCACCTCGGCCCGGGTCTCGCTCCAGCTGAAGGTCTGCCAGATTCCCAGATACTTTTCGCGAATTGCCGGCCGCGGTCCGCGCTCGCGGGCATTGCGGTCCAGCAGTTTCGGGAATGTGTCTGCCGTCATCGGCGTCTCCACTCGATCCCTTCGGCAGGCCGCGCCGGCATCGGGCGCGACACACCAAAGCGCTCCGCGCGGGGGCGCTCCACGCGCGGTCGTCAACCAAGAATTGAGACTTGCCGGCGCACGGCGAGATGCGGCCTGCCGTTTGCTCCGCCGCTGCAAACCTCCCTGGAACTCCGCAGCACGATTTGTTTTTTTATGCGCGCCGGTTTGCTAACCAATAGAATCCACAGGGTCAAGACGCAAAGAACGCGCGTTTCGCTTCGCCGCGCGTCCGATCCGGACTTTCCCTAACTCTCTGACCGAAATTGGTTTTTTTCCGAAATTACCGGCCGGGCCGATAAGCCCGCTTCAGGTCCGTTCGAATCGGTGGATGCCGTCCGGATCGATGCAGCCGGTCAGCGTCCCCTCGCCTTCCAGATAGGCGAGATGGGCCAGACACTCGCCCATCGCGAAACCCATCTGGTGAAAGTCCAGTTCGCGGCGGAACAGCAGCGGCACCGCATCCGCCGCCGACAGGCGCGCACGCCCGGAACCGTCGGTAAAACCGACGGACAGCCGCTCCAGCCGGACCCGATGATGGTCGACGATCTGACCGATCCGGTTCTGTACGCCGCGGAACGGCAGGTTGTGGCTCGGCAGCACCAGCGTCTCGTCCGGCAGATGGCTGAAATTGGCGAAGGAGCCGAGATAGTCCTCCAGCGGGCTGGCGTCGGGCTCGCTTGCCCAGACGCTGATATTCGGCGTGATCTTGGGCAGGATCTGGTCGCCGGAGATCAGGATGCCGTCGTCTGCGGTCCACAGGCAGGCATGCTCGGGCGCATGGCCGGTGCCGACGATGATCTCCCAGCGCCGCCCGCCGATCTCCAGGACATCGCCGGCGCACAGGCGCCGGTGATGGTAGGGCGTCTCGGCGACCCGCTTGCGATAGGTGTTGCCGCCGGAAAAGATCTTGTCCGCCAGCGCCGGTTCCAGGCCGTGAAGGGCATAGAATTCCGCCATGCTCCGATGGTTGACCGCGTCCGAATCCAGATAGAGCATCCGGGCCATCAGCCATTCGGTCCGGGTGATCCAGAGTTCGGTATCGAGCAGCTCGGTCAGCCAACCGGCGAGGCCGATATGGTCGGGATGGAAATGGGTCACGACCAGCCGGGTTACCGGCCTGCCGGGCCTGCCGCCATGGGCGATGCTGAACCGGTCGAAGATGGTGCGCCAGTGTTGCCTGGTCTCGTCGAGTTGCAAGCCGCTGTCGACGACGACATAGCCCTCGCCGTCCTCCAGCAGCCACAGGTTGATATGGTCGAGCTGATAGGGCAGGGGCATGCGCAGCCAGTGGACGCCGGGCGCAATCTCGACCGTTTCGGCGGCCGCCGGCTTGCTGTCGCCCAGCGGATAGTCGAGGCCGTCCCCCGCGCGACCCCCGTTACGGCGTCCGTTGGTGTTGCTCATGCGGCTGCCTTCCTCCCGAGATGCCGGGCGACGGCGGCCAGCGTTTCCTCCGGCCGGTCGCGATGCGGCGAGTGCTTGCAGCCCGGCAGCATGACGAGGTCTACCGGCCCTCCGGCGCCCCGCTCGACGGCCTGGGGCTGCATCGGCGAGCCGTATTCGTCGTCCAGCCCCTGAATGACCGTCATTGGAACGTGGATGTTCGGCAGGTATTCCTCGATATTCCAGTCGCGGAACTCCGGCATCATCCAGGACAGGTTCCAGGCGAAAAAGGCGCCGTCCGGATCGTCGTGGTAGCGGGCGAGCCGGTCGCGCAGGTCGGTCTCCTCCCACAGCACCCGGGCCCTGGCGATCGACGGGATGGTGCAGGACTCAACCAGGACATGCGGCGCCATGACGATGAGACTGTCCGCCGCCGGCCCGATATTGCTGCCGGCGTAGATCAGCGCGATTGAGGCGCCGTCGCTGTGACCGAACAGGATCGGCCGGCGCACGTTCAGCGTACGCAGCAGTTCCGGCAGCACGTCCTGCCCTTCCCGGTGCATAAAGTCGAACGGCAGCGGCAGGTCGGCGCGGGTCAGCGGGTCGGATTTGCCATGGCCGCGCCGGCTGTAGGCCAGAACGCGCAGGCCGGTCGTTCGCGCGACGCGGGACGAGAAATCCCGCCACATGCCGACGGAGCCGAGGCCCTGGTGCAGCATGACGACGGTCGGCCCGTCCGCCGGCCCGACCCCCGCCCATTCATACTCAAGCCGGCTTCCGCCGGCTTCCACAAAGGCCATTGCCGCCCCGCTCTCCTGTCCCGCGCCAACCTGCGGCGGGGCGCACACCCCGGCAAGAGGCGGAAGGTCGCCGCCGGTTCGGCTACTCCGTCGCTTCGCGGACGATGGCGTCGAGCAGTTTTTCGACCGCTGCGAGCGCCGTCCGGGATTCCGCCGATCCGGCTTGCGCGGGGCGGCGGTATCCGACGTGGACGGTGCCCGGTTTCGCCGCCAGCTCGTAGACGAAGACGACATAGGGGCAATAGGCGATATTGCGCGGATCGGCCTCCATCGTGCGGCGCGACCAGACCGCCGAGCAGAACTGGAAGAATTGCGCGTCCCGGTACAGCGGCTTGGCGCTGCCGGCGTCCTTGCCGGTCCGCTGCAGCATCCGGCCGACATAGCCGCGATAGTCGATCACCAGGCCGCGGTTGACGATCGCATCGGCGACGAATTCGGCAACATCCTCGAACGCGCCCTCGACGGCGACGATCTTCATGTCGTCGCCGGGTTCGGCCCGGACGCGCTCTGCCGGGCTGCCGGCCACGATGAGGAACGCCGTTACGAGCAGAACGGCGAGGCGCCCGCGGACCGTCATCTTCGTTGCCTTCCGGTTGTCGTTGCCCTTCGATGGCGGGGCCGCGCTCCAATCGAAACGTCGCCGTACCGGCGGCGTCACGAGCCTGCGGCGCTCTGCTCGCCGTGGCGGGCCTGCTGGTCGAAGAAGGATGCCGTCGTCGTCAGCTGGGGCAGATCGATCTCGTAACCGATCGAGCGGACCCGGCCGGTCCGCCGGCCGCGAACGAGATGCCCCTGAAAGCGGGTCGGCATGGGATTCGGCGAGCAGGGGATCGCGTCTTCCGCGCTGTAGACGGAGATATGCAGGGTCCGCGGCCGGTCGGACCGGTTGGGTGCGGAGCCGTGCAGCAGGCGCGTGTGCATCAGGCATACCGCGCCCGCCGGACCGGTGCAGAGGCTGGCGGACGGGCGGCACGCGGCCGTAACATCGTCCGACACCGCACCCGTGAACACGCCGTCGTGCCACAGGCCGTGGATCGGGCCGCGGTGAGACGCGGGAAGGACCTCCAGGGCTCCGTTCGTTTCGGTGACTTCATCCACCATCAGCAGGGCCGTCACCACATCGTCGTTGGTATGGGGGGTGAAGGGGAAATCCTGGTGCCACTTCACCTCGGTGTGCCCGCCCGGCAGCTTCGAATTGATCTTGGTGTGGTGCAGCTTGACGTCGGGGCCGATGAGGTCGGCGACGCAATCGACCATCCGGCTGTCCGTCGTCGCCGCGCAATAGGCGTCCGAGACTTCGATCGGCGCGTTGACCCGGCGCAGCTTCGGCGCCTCTGCGCTGTGCCCGGGCTCCAGGTCGAAGCGCGGTCGCCCGTCCAGCGTGTCGCCCCAGGCGGCATCGCGGCCGCGGCTCTCTTCCACCCACGCCTCGAAGTCCCGCTGCAGCCGCGCCAGCAGGGCGGCGTCCACCGCGTCTTCGACCATCAGATAGCCGTTCTCGTGGAAAAACGAACGCTCGTCGGGGCGGAGCCGGGCCATTGGGGTCCCCTGCGCCGCTCAATGCGGCCCCGAGACCGGGCCGTTGCCGCGCTGCTCGCGCCAGATGCCGAGCTTGCGCTGGGCCGCCCGGTCGGAGAAGCTGAACAGCACAGCCTCGCCCTCGCATTCGTGGTGGTGGGGCATCCAGCTCGGCACGATGAACACGTCCTTCGGGCCCCAGGCCAGGGTGACGTCGCCGACCGGCGTGCGCACGACCGTGCGGCCCGCGCCCTCGACCGGCGAATAGACCATGCCGTCGGTCGAGCGGTAGGGCGTCGTCGTCGTGCCCTTGGGCAGGAGCTGCATGAAGGTGGCGATGGTCGGCATGGCGTAGCCGCCGTCGACCGGGTTCGCGTACTGGAGCTTCAGCCCGTGGCACGGGTCCCATTCCTCGTAGGCCGCCATCCGGTCCAGGGTCTCGCGGGTGCGGGCGTAGGGATAGTTGAAGATCGGCGAATAGTTCTTCGTGTTCTCGTAGCCGACCGGCAGGAGGTTGTGGGAATAGTGGTCTGGCGAATAGTCGGCTGGCCGGGACAGCTGCTGTTCGTCCTCCGCCAGGTTTTCCGCGAAGGAGGTATCGAAGCTGTTGACCATCGGCACGTCCAGCCCGTCGAGCCAGATCATCGGCCGGTCGCTGTCGTTGCCGTGGTCGTGCCAGGACCAGGGCGGCGTGATGACGAAATCGCCCTCTTCCATGATGGTCTTCTCGCCGTCGACCGCCGTGTAGGCGCCGCCGCCCTCGATGATGAAGCGCAGGGCCGAAGCGGTGTGCCGGTGCGCCGGCGCAATCTCGCCCGGCAGGATCAGCTGCAGCCCGGCGTAGAGCGACTGGGTGATCCGCGATTCGCCGCGCAGCCCCGGATTCTCCAGCACCAGAACCCGGCGCTCGGCCTCCTCGGCGGTGATCAGGCTGCCGGCCTTCAGCACATGCGGCCGCACCTCGGCGAATTTCCACAGATGCGGTTTCGTCCGGCTGACCGGCTCCTTGGTCACGAGGCCGGCGAGCACCTCCCAAAGGGGCGTCAGACTCTGCCGGTCTATGGTGTCGTAGAAGTCCTGACGGGCTTCCCGTTCGGCGGGACTGATTTGCGGCGCTTCCATCGGCGGCCTCGGAAATTGATTGCGTTCGAGGCAGGATAGCAGCCGCGCCGCCGGCATTGAAATGGCGAAGTGCGCAAGGCGGGCGCCGCCCGGACGCTCCGGTTCACCCCGCCACGATCTCCCGCCCGGCCGCGGAAGCGTTGCAGGTGTCGCGCAGGGCGGTCTTGCGGACCTTGCCCATGGCGCCTCCCGGCAGCTCGGGCAGGAAAGCGTACTGCCGCCGGATCCTGCAGCCGCCGACCCGCTCCCGGCAACGGGGCAGGGCCGGGACGCGCGCTATCCCGCCTGGAGCGAGCCCAGGATTTCGCGGCTCGACGGGGCGAGTTCGCACTTGATCGCGTCGAAGGCGGAGAGCGGCGGGAACACCAGGCCGGTGCCCTCCATGTGGCCGCGCATCTCGGTGAGGTAGCGGTTGACGATCTCCTCGGTCGAGTTCCGCTTGAGCCCGTGCTCCAGGCAGAAATCGTTGTCCGCACCGGTCAGCCGGCCGAAGGCGCGCTTGACGCAGTTGGGCAGCACGCTGTTGAAGATTGCCTGGAATTCAGCGAGTTGGACCGGGTCCTTGGCGACCGCTTTCAGGTTTTCGACGCCGTTGTCGTAGTGGTCTTCCTCGTCCGCCAGCACCTCTTCCTGGCTGTCCGCCCAGGGGGTGTAGGACGATTGGCGGTACTCCATGATCTGGTGGCTGCCGGCGCGGTCGACGGTGAAGTTGAACACCGCGATATGGAGCCAGTTGTCGAGGTCGAGCTGCCAGAAATCGGCTGCGTCGGGGCGGCCCGCAATGATCTCCTCGGGATCCTCGCCGAGGTCGAGCAGGAGGTCGTAGAGCCCCTGGCTGTGGCGCGCCTCCTCGGCCGCGAATTCGGCCGCGAGCGCCTTTTCCTTCCAGTTGGGCGCGACCGAGATCGCCTTTCCGAACACCTCGGCGGTTGCGGTCTCGGCATAGATCTGCCGTGTCATCAGGCGGACCAGAAGCTCCTTGTAGGCGCCGCCTACCTGTTCCGGGTGCGCAAATTCGGTTGCCGGGGCCATCGTGCTGAATCCTCTCTCGGTGTATTCGACTGTGCGGGGGAGTCTAGGCAGCGGGCCGGCACTGTCAATGCGGGCTCAGGCATCACTCAGCGTCGCAGCGGTCCGGCGATGTACGCCGAAAAGATACTGAGCCTCGCTCCAGGCCAAAGTTGACCGGGCGCGCTTACCGCGCCGCGATCTCCCGTTCGGCGGCGGGGTCGCTGTAGGTCTCGCGCAGGGCCGTCTTGAGGATCTTGCCCATCGCGCTTTTCGGCAGTTCGGGCAGGAAGGCGTACTGGCGCGGGATCTTGTAGCCGCCGATCCGCTCCCGGCAATGGGCGACCAGTTCCTCCGCGCCCACCCGCTCTCCCGGCTGCGGCACGACGGCGGCGAACAGGGCCTCGCCGTACTTGCTGTCCGGAATGCCGATCACGGCGCATTCGCCGACCGCCGGATGCTGGTAGAGCGCCGCTTCGACCTCGAGCGAATAGACGTTCTCGCCGCCGGTGATGATCATGTCCTTCTTGCGGTCGACCAGATACATGAAGCCGTCGTCGTCCATGCGGCCGACGTCGCCGGTGTGGAACCAGCCGCCGCGGAAGGCCCTTGCGTTCTCCTCCGGCAGGTTGAGGTAGCCCGCCGTCACGTTGGGCGCGCGCACGGCGACCTCGCCGGATTCCCCGTTCGGCACTTCGCGCCCGTCCGGGCCGACGATCCGCATGTCGACTCCGATGATCGGCCGGCCCGCGGCCTTGAGCCGTTCGCGGTTGCCGGTTTCGATCGCCTCGACATGCTCGCGGTGGGACATCAGCGTCAGGATCGGCGAAGTCTCGGTCAGGCCGTAGCCCTGGATCAGGTCGACGCCGTCGAACGCCTTGAGCGTCCGTTCGACCCACTCCGCCGCCATCGGCGCGCTGCCGTAGAGGAAGGCGCGCAGGCTGGAGAGGTCGTAGTCCGACAGGTCCTCCTGCTGCAGGGTCAGGATGATCATGGTCGGCGCCAGCATGGTCCAGGTCGCGCCCATGTCCTGGATCGCGCCCAGCAGGTTCGCCGGGGTGAAGGCCGGCAGGAAGGCATGGCCGCTGCCCATGAGCGTAAAGCCGGTGCCGAGCAGATCGGCCGAATGGAACATCGGCGCGACATGGAGATAGACGTCGTCGGAATAGACGCCGACCGTGTGGCCGACCTGCATGCCGTTCGAGACGGCATTGCGGTGGCTGAGCGGCACGCCCTTCGAGCGGCCGGTCGTGCCGCCGGTGTAGAACAGGATGGCCGGGTCGTCCTCCTGCGCCTCGTGCAGCCCGGCCGGGTCCGCGCCGGCGATCAGGGCTTCGTAGTCGTGCTCCGGCCGCCCGGCGCCGGCATCCGCGGCTTCGTCCTGGGGTCCGGCGATCCGGATCGCCCGGCCGCGCCAGGGCGCGAGCGCCTCGTGGTCGAGCAGGCCGAGGAACGGCGGATCGACCGCCACGACCTCCGCCCCGGCGTTGTCGAGGATGTAGGCGATCTCCGGCGGCGCCAGGCGGATGTTCACCGGCGCCGGCACCGCGCCCATCCAGTAGCCCGCGTGCAGCAGTTCGAAATTGCGGAAGGTGTTGCGCGACAGCGTGGCGAAGGCGTCGCCGCGCTGCACGCCCAGCGCCTGCAAACCGCCGGCCAGCCGCGCCACCCGGTCGAGATGCCCGGCCCAGGTCCAGCGCCCTTCCGCATCGATTACCGCGGGCCGGTCCGCATAGTAGCGCCGGCAACGGTCCAGCGCCGATGACATCGTCAGCATGGTCGGGCCTGCCCCTTCGCCCCGTCACTTGAACAACAGCCGCCCGTTCTTGCCGCCTGCCACGCGGAATCGCAAGAGGCCGATGCCCAGGAAGAGGCAGGGTAGGGGCGGACGTGTCATGAAATGTCATGAATTGTCATGAGCCGTCAGGATCCTGCACTTCCACTCTCCCTGCCGCCCCGGCCTTGAGCCGGGGCCCGGAGCATGCCCTGAGCTTGTCGAAGGGGCCGTGCGCTCGGGACGTACGCTCGGGCCTTGCGGGGTGGTCCCCGGACCCCGGATCGTCGCTCCGCGCCGTCCGGGGAGGCGCAAGAGAAGTTCCGGGATGTCATGATGTGTCATGAAATGTCATGCTCCGCCGCGGCTCAACTTAAGACAGACCTGTCTTTATATAGCACTTTTTTTCATCGGCCCGGCGCCGTTTGCCCCTTTTCCGTCACGGAATCCGCTGAAATCCGCCATTCCCGCTCTGACAGTCGCGAACCGCCGAAGGCGGCTTTACGTATAAATTCCCAAGTCTTGCCCATCGGACGGCCATTCGGGCGCGGCGACATGGCCGCCGCTGCAGCGGTGCCGGAGGGGAGGCCTTCGGCAGGTGTCAGGAAATGTCATGTTCTGCCATGCCGCCCCGGCCGCCCCGCCCGGGCGCACTCTGCCGGATGCCCGAGCGTTCGCCGGCAGCACCGCCCACCCGGGCTTCAAGCGCTGGAAAACCGCTTGCAGCAGTCATGCAAGTTCATGTAATGTTCTTCAGTCGACAAGTCAAGCAGAAATGCGCTTTCTGCTGCCCCGCCCCGGCCGAAACGGAAGCCGCCCCGCCCCCTACTCCTCGATCGCGTCCTCGATGGTGCGCAGGCCGGGGCGTTTGCTGCTGACCAGCACGGCCATGTTGCCGGGCTTGTGCTCGTTGCGGCGCATTTTCATGTGGGCTTCGGGGATGTCCTCCCAGGCGAAGACCTCGGACATGCACGGGTCGATGCGCCGCTCGATCACCAGCCGGTTGGCCTGGGACGCCTGCATCAGGTGGGCGAAGTGGCTGCCCTGGATGCGCTTCTGGTGCATCCAGACATAGCGCGCGTCGAAGGTGATGTTGTAGCCGGTGGTGCCGGCGCAGAAGACGACCATGCCGCCGCGTTTCACCACGAAGGTCGAAACCGGGAAGGTCGCCTCGCCCGGATGTTCGAACACGAAATCGACGTTGTTGCCCTTGCCGGTGATGTCCCAGATCGCCTTGCCGAACTTGCGGACCTCGCCGAACCAGGCGCGGTAGTCGTCGGTGCCGACCTCGGGCAGCTGGCCCCAGCAATCGAATTCCTTGCGGTTGATGACGCCCCTGGCACCCAGCGACATGACGAAATCGCGCTTGTCCTCCTCCGAGATCACGCCGATCGCGTTGGCCCCGGTCGCCGCGCACAGCTGCACGGCCATCGAGCCGAGGCCGCCCGAGGCGCCCCAGACCAGCACGTTGTGGCCCGGCCGCAGGATGTGCGGCCGGTGGCCGAACAGCATCCGCCAGGTCGTCGCCAGGGTCAGCGTGTAGCAGGCGCTCTCCTCCCAGGTCAGGTGCTTCGGCCGGTGCATGAGCTGCTGGGCCTGGACCCGGGTGAACTGGGCGAAGGAGCCGTCCGGCGTCTCGTAGCCCCAGATGCGCTGCGTGGTCGAGAACATCGGGTCGCCGCCGTTGCATTCCTCGTCGTCGCCGTCGTCCTGGTTGCAGTGGATGACGACCTCGTCGCCGACCTTCCAGTTGCGCACCTTCTCGCCGACCGCCCAGACGATGCCGCTGGCGTCGGAGCCGGCGATGTGGAACGGCGCCTTGTGGATGTCGAAGGGCGAGACCGGCGTGCCGAGGGAAGCCCAGATGCCGTTGTAGTTGACGCCGGCGGCCATCACGAAGACCAGCACATCGCGGCTGTCCAGCTCCGGCATGTCGACGACCTCGACCTGCATCGCGGTTTCGGGCTCGCCGTGCCGTTCGCGCCGGATCGCCCAGGCGTACATCTGTTTCGGCACATGGCCGAGCGGCGGGATCTCGCCGACCTCGTAGAGATCCTTCTTGTCGCCGCGCAGCAGCGGGTTGGCCGGTTCCTGATGCTCGGCCAGTTCGACCACGGGAGAGGCTCCGCTCATCGCTCTGTCTCCTGGAAACTGCGGCCCGGATATCTGTGGCCCGGGCGCGCGCCGGGGCGGAATTCATACGCGCCAGCGGGTTATGTTGCAATGCAAAAAGACATAAAATTGCGCAAGGGCGCAGAATATTTGTTCAATGTTACGTGACCGGGCGCTCAAGGTAATATATTTGCGAAGTCGGCGGTTTCGCCGCTTGATCCGCCCGGCGAAGCGGGCGCATTCTTGATGCAGTGCGGCGAAAGCCCTCCCGCCGGATGCAGCATATGAACGACACAGCACCGCCCGCCCGGCCGGATCGCGACCGGCCCACGAAAGACCGGCCCACGAAAGACCGGCCCATGAAAGACCGGCCCATGAAAGACCGGCCCATGAAAGACCGGCCCACGAAAGACCGGCCGTGGATCATGCGGACCTATTCGGGCCATTCCTCGGCCGCGGCGTCGAACGAACTCTACCGGACCAACCTGGCCAAGGGGCAGACCGGCCTGTCGGTCGCCTTCGACCTGCCGACCCAGACCGGCTACGACGCCGACGACCCGCTGGCGCGCGGCGAGGTCGGCAAGGTCGGCGTGCCGGTCTCCCATCTCGGCGACATGGAGACCCTGTTCCGCGATATCCCGCTCGCCCGGATGAACACGTCGATGACGATCAACGCGACCGCGCCCTGGCTGCTCGCGCTCTATATCGCGGCGGCGGAACGGCAGGGGGCAACGCGCGCCGAACTCACCGGCACGACCCAGAACGACATCGTGAAGGAGTATCTCTCCCGCGGCACCTACATCTTTCCGCCCGAGCCCTCGATGCGGCTGACCGCAGACACGATCGCCTTCACCTGCCGCGAGGCGCCGAAGTGGAACCCGATCAACGTCTGCAGCTACCATCTGCAGGAGGCCGGGGCGACGCCGGTGCAGGAGCTCGCCTACGCGCTCGCCACCGCGGTCGCGGTGCTCGACCGGGTGCGCGGCATCGTGCCGGCGGCGGATTTCCCCGCCGCGGTCGGCCGGATCAGCTTCTTCGTCAACGCCGGCCTGCGCTTCATCACCGAAATCTGCAAGATGCGCGCCTTCACCGAGCTGTGGGACGAGATCTGCGAGAGCCGCTACGGCGTCGACGATCCTAAGCTGCGCCGCTTCCGCTATGGCGTGCAGGTCAATTCCCTCGGCCTGACCGAGCAGCAGCCGGAGAACAACGTCTACCGCATCCTGCTCGAGGCGCTCGCCGTCACCCTGTCGAAAGGGGCGCGGGCCCGGGCGGTGCAGCTGCCGGCCTGGAACGAGGCGCTCGGCCTGCCCCGGCCGTGGGACCAGCAATGGTCGCTGCGCCTGCAGCAGATCCTGGCCTACGAGACCGACCTGCTGGAATACGGCGATATCTTCGACGGCTCGGCCGAGATCGCGGCCAGGGTCGCGGAGCTGAAGCGCGAAGCGACAGCGGAGCTCGACCGGATCGAGGCGATGGGCGGGGCGGTGGCCGCGGTCGAGTCCGGCTACATGAAACAGCGGCTCGTCGCGTCGAACGCGGCCCGGGTCGCAGCGATCGAGGCCGGCGAGCAGACCGTGGTCGGCGTCAACCGCTGGACCGAAAGCGCGCCCTCGCCGCTCACCGGCGATGACGGGGAGGGCGGCGGGGACGGCGGCTTCCTCGCCGTCGATCCGGCGGCCGAGGCGGCACAGATCGCCAGCCTGGCGGAATGGCGCGCGGCGCGGGACGAAGCCGGGGCGCGGGCTGCAATCGCCGGACTGGAGCGTACCGTGCGCGACGGCGGCAACGTCATGGCGCCGTCTATCGCCTGCGCCCATGCCGGGGTCACGACCGGCGAATGGGGCGAGGCGCTGCGCGGCATCTTCGGCCTCTACCGGGCGCCCACCGGCGTCGGCGCGGCCCCGGCGGTCCGGCCGGTTTCGGACGACGGCATCGCCGCGCTCGAAGCGGTGCGCGGGCGGGTCGAGGCCCTGTCGCAGCGGCTCGGCCGGCGGCTCAAGATGCTGGTCGGCAAGCCGGGGCTGGACGGCCATTCCAACGGCGCCGAGCAGATCGCCGTCAAGGCGCGGGACTGCGGCATCGAGGTGGTCTACGAGGGCATCCGCCTGACCCCGGCGCAGATCGCCAACGCGGCGTTGCAGGAGGACGTCCACATCGTCGGCCTGTCGATCCTGTCCGGCAGCCACGCCGCGCTGGTCGGCGAAGTCGTCGAACGGCTGGCGGCCGAAGGGCTGGGCGACGTGCCGGTCGTCGCCGGCGGCATCATCCCGCCCGCCGACGCACAGGCCCTGAAGAACGCCGGCGTCGCCGCCGTCTACACCCCCAAGGACTTCGACCTGACAGCCATCGTGAGCGAGATCGTCGACATCGTGGAGCGCGGGACGCGGGAGGCGGCGTAGGGCGGCGGCCGAAGCCGCTGGCACATTCCCTTAATTCGGTCTTGTCCCGAATTCATTGTTTCCTTACATTCCGTTTGTAAGGAGATAGCCATGCTCGCCAAGCTGACCGCAAAGAACCAATTGACTCTGCCTAAGGCCGCGATCTCCGCCGTCGACGCCGCCGAGTATTTCGACGTGACAGCGGAAGACGGACGCATCGTGCTGACGCCGGTGCGGGTGAACCGCGCCGGCGCTGTCCGCGCGAAACTGGCCGAACTCGGTCTTTCCGAGACCGACGTGGCCGACGCAGTCTCTTGGGTGCGTTCCGGGGTACGCCCCGGCGAATGACGCCGCCGGGCCTGGTTCTCGACACCAACATCCTGCTCTCGGCGCTCCTGTTCCATTCGGGGCGGCTGTCGTGGTTGCGCGGCGCCTGGAGCTCCGGGCGCATCCGCCCGCTCGCCGGCCGCGAGACAACGGCCGAACTGATCCGCGTGCTCGGCTATCCGAAGTTCAAGCTGAGCGAAGCCGACCGGCAGGACCTGCTGGAGGACTATCTGCCCTTCTGCGAAACCGTGGCCGTTCCCGATCCGCCGCCCGCGGTTCCCGAATGCCGCGATCCCTTCAACCGGCCGTTCCTGGAACTGGCGCTCGCTGGCCGCGCCGACGCGCTGGTGACCGGCGACGCCGACCTGCAAGCGCTGTCGGACGCTTTCGCCGTGCCCATCCTGACCCCGGTGGGACTCAAGCGGCAGGTGTATGGCGATGAGCGGACGGACGGGTGAGGCGCTGCCTTGCCTGCCGAATAATTCGATCCCGGGATCGCAACTTCGGAGATTCAGAAATTGAACCCCACCTTCACCACCCGCCCCGACCTCCCCATCGTCGGCCTCGCGCAACCGTTCCGGCGGGGCGAGGCGCTGGACGGGCCGGCGGTTTGGCGGCGGTTCCGGCCGTTCGTGGAGCGCATTCCGAATCGCGTCGGCACGCACACCTTCGGCCTCAACGAAGTGGTGGATATGGCGGCCGGCGAACTGGTCTACGCGCCGGCCGTGGAGGTCAGCGAAATCGGCGATTTGCCTGACGAACTGTTCGGCAAGGTATTGGAAGGCGGGCGGTTCGCCGTCTTCGCCTTCCCGCTCGCCGGGGACGATATCGGCGCGGAATTTCGCCGCGCCTACGATTTCATCTACGGCGCGTGGGTGCAGGAAAACCGGTCCTGCCTGCGCGCCTGGTACGATTTCGAAGTTTACGACGAGCGCTTCGACCCGGCGACGCTGACCGGCGAGGCCTCGATCTGGGTGCCGGTGACGTAGCGATACCTTTGGATCTTTCGATACGGTGCGCCCCTCGATACGGCGCTGGCGCGCCTACTCGGGATGAGGGGCTTTGGTGTTGCCGCCTATCCCGAGCAAAATAACCTCCTCACCCTGAGTAGCCCCGGATGCAATCCGGGGCGTATCGAAGGGCGGGCCGAAGCCCTATCATCGGGATATTCGCAAAGTTCGCGCCCCTACTTCCCCCCGAGCGCCCGGTAGATGCGGCGGGCGGCGCGGCCGGTGACGGGGAGGCCGAGGTTCCTTTCGGCTTCGCGGATGGCGGCGCGGCTTTTCGGGCCGATCTTGCCGTCCGGCGCGCCCGGATCGTAGCCCTCGACGATCAGCAATTCCTGGAGCCACTTGCGCTCCCTGCGCGACAGGCCCGGATCGTCGGTCGGCCACTTCGCGCGGAACCGGCCGCGGCCGGCCAGGCGGTCAGCCAGATGCGCCACCGCCAACGCGTACGATTCGGCGTGGTTGTACGCGTACAGCGCGTCGAAATTGCGAAAGGTCAGGAAAGCTGGGCCGTCCGCGCCGGCCGGGCGCAGCAGCCCGGCGCGCAGCTTGCCCTTGAGGCGCCGCCGGTCCGCCCGCTTGAGGCCCCGCGCCGACCATGTGTTCAGCGCCGCCTTGCGTTTCCGCCCTTCCGGCCCGCGATAGCCGTTCGGAACCCGCACCTCAAGGATGCGCGGCTGCCCGGCGCGCCAGCCGGCGCGGCGCAGATAGTTGGCGGCCGAGCCGAGCGCATCGGGCACGGAACTCACCAGGTCCTTACGGCCGTCACCGTCGAAATCGACCGCGAGGCGCCGGTAGGTCGAGGGCATGAACTGGGTCTGGCCGAAAGCGCCGGCCCAGGAGCCGTAGAGCTTGCCGAGCGGCAGGTCGCCGGCGTTGACGATGCGCAATGCCGCCAGCAATTCGCGCCGCCAGAATTTCGCCCGCCGCCCGCCGCGGCAGGTCAGCGTCGCCAGCGCATGGGGCAGGAAATTCCGGCCCGCCGTCTTGCCGTAGTCGGTCTCGACGCCCCAGATCGCCGCGATGACATGGCGGCTGACACCATAGCGCTTCCCGGCCCGGCGCAGCGCGGCGCTGTGCCGGCGCATCGCCGCCTTGCCCTCGCGGACGCGCTGGTCGTCGACCACGAAGGCCAGGTAATCCCAGATCGCGATGCGGCTTTCCGGCTGCACCTTCGACAGGCGCAGGACCCGCGCGTCCGGCTCCGCGATGTCGAGCGCCTTGCGCACCACCGACTGCCGGATGCCGGCCTTGCCGGCGGCGCGCTTCAGGCCGTCGACGCAGGCCGGAAAGCCGGCGGCGTGGCCGGGCGCAGGTAGGGCGATACAGAGGGCGGCAACGAGCGCCGCCGTCGGGACATGACACATGAGACGAGGCTTCCGGACGATCCGCCCGTTCATATCGCAGGAAATCGAATGCCGGGCCAGCGTCTGCGTTCTCCGCATCGCTTTCCGGTTATCCGCCGTTGCCCGCCGGCCCGTTTGTCCGGTACAGACCCGATCATGGTTGCGCTCTTCCGGCGGCGCGCGCACGATGCCGCGCGCCATGTCAGCCGCTGTTCGCTCGTCGCCGTCATCCTGTTCGCCGTTTCCCTGCTCGGGGGCGGGACCGGCCCCGCGGCGGCGCAATCGGCGGCGCCGCAGTCCTGCGCGGGAGGCGGGAAGGATATGACATCCGCCGAGGGCAGGATCGCCTTTCGGGACGGGGCCGATCCGTCGGACCTCATCACCGTGGCCGCGGTCGGCGACGTGCTGCTGCACGACGCGGTCCAGAAGTTCGCCATGACCCGGCCGGACGGATTCGCCAGCCTGTTCCATCCGGTCGCCGACCTGACCCGGGGCGCCGATATCGCCTTCGCCAATCTTGAAGGGCCGGCGGCGGCCGGGATCACCAAGACCGGGCGCACGACCGCCCCGCCGGACCGGCTCTGGGACGACTGGGTCTACAGCGGCTATCCGATGTTCAACTACCATCCGTCGGTGCTGGACGCGCTGAAAGGGGCGGGGTTCGACGTCCTGCTGACCGCCAACAACCATGCGCTGGACCGCTACGCCGTCGGCGCCGACCGGACGATAGACGCGATCGAGGCGGCAGGCCTGAATTTTACCGGGACGCGCAAACGCGGCGGGAGCGAACCGCCCTGGTATGCGGTCACCGAAACCATGAAAGACGGCAAGACCCGGCGGATCGCGTGGCTGGGCTGCACCTACGGCACCAACGGCCTGCCGGACCGGCACGGCCAGGTGCTGAATTGCTACCGGGACAAGGCGCGGGCGCTGGAGACGATCCGGGCGCTCGCCCGGCGCGACGATATCGACGCGGTCATGTTCGCGCCGCACTGGGGCGCGGAATACGAGCACGAGCCGGAGCCGCGGCAGCGGGCGCTCGCCGGCGCAGCCATCGAGGCCGGCGCCACCGCCGTGATCGGCACCCATCCCCACGTCATGCAGCCGGTCGAAAGGCATGTCGCGAGGGACGGGCGCGAAGGGCTGATCGCCTATTCGCTCGGCAATTTCGTCTCCAACCAGATCAGCCTGGCGCGGCGCAGCTCGCTGATCCTGCTGCTCGGCCTGGCGCCGGATTCCAAGCCTGATGGAGCCGGCAAGCTGCGCCTCGCCGCCTTCGGCTGGATCCCGATCTGGGTGCGCAACGAGGACGGCCGGATGCAGGTCGAGGCGATCGACCGGGCCGGCCCGGCGGCGCAGCGCCATCTGGAGCATCTGCAAGCGCACCTGCCGCCCGCCAACCGATTGCCGGCGAGCCCGGACTACTGGCGGCAAAATGCCTGCGGCCCGGCCCATCGACAGGACCGATTGACCGAAGAATATTGAACCGCCGCCCGGAAGGCGCGTTGCCGCCGGGCGAACCGCAATCGGATTCGATCTGCGATGAACGATACAGCCCGCCCCGCTGCTGCTGACAGCGGCCTGCTTCCCGATCCGCTGGCACTGTGCCGCGAGGCCCTGGAGGCTGCCGAAGCGCTGAAGGACTCGGCGCGCCGGGCGGTCGCCGGGCTGGTTGCGCCTTCGGGCAGGGTCGATCCGGCGCTCCTGGAGCGGCAGCAGTTCGCCGCCCACGGCCTGGCCTGGTTCAACACCTATGTTGCGGCGCTCGAACAGACGCTGGCCTGGGCCGAACGGCTCGACGCCGCCGGCCGCTTCGGCGAGGCCGAGCGGCTCATCCTCCAGGCCGGGTTCGGCGAATATCTCGCCCAGCTCAAGGGCGGCATCGCGATCAGCCAGGGCGAGGTGCTGCGCCCGGCCGATATGGGCGTGCCGGAAGCGGCGGTGGCGGCATTCGGCACTCCGGCGGTGCGGGCGCTGATCGCCGGCGGCAATTCCGACGCCGCCCGGATGCGCCTGGCTGCGCTGATCGCGGAAAGCGGCTTCGGCGACGACGGGCTGGACGACGAGATGCTGGTCCTGATCCGTGACCAGTTCCGCCGCTTCACCGACGAGAAGGTCGCGCCTCACGCCCATGGCTGGCACGTCGAGGATGTGCTGATCCCGATGGAGGTCGTGGACGAACTGGCCGAACTGGGCGTGTTCGGCCTGACGATTCCCGAGGAATTCGGCGGCCTCGGCCTCGGCAAGGTCGCCATGTGCATCGTCACCGAGGAGCTGTCGCGCGGCTATATCGGCGTCGGCTCGCTGGGCACGCGCTCGGAGATCGCCGGCGAACTGATCCGGCTGGCCGGCACGCCGGCCCAGCGCGACGAATGGCTGGCCAGGATCGCCTCCGGCGCGGTGCTGCCGACCGCCGTGTTCACCGAGCCCAACACCGGCTCCGACCTCGCCAGCCTGCGCACCCGCGCGATCCGCGACGGCGACGTCTACCGGGTGACCGGCAACAAGACCTGGATCACCCACGCCGCGCGCACCGACATGATGACCCTGCTGGCGCGCACCGATCCGGACCGGGCGGGCTATCGCGGGCTTTCCATGTTCATCGCGCCCAAACCGCGCGGCACCGACGCCGAGCCCTTCCCGGCGCCCGGCATGACGGGCGGGGAGATCCACGTCCTCGGCTACCGTGGCATGAAGGAATACGAAATCGGCTTCGACGGCTTCGAGGTGCCCGCCGCCTGCCTGCTCGGCGAGGCCGAGGGCGAGGGCTTCAAGCAGCTCATGGCGACCTTCGAGAGCGCCCGCATCCAGACCGCGGCGCGCGCCGTCGGCGTCGCGCAAAACGCCATGGAACTCGGCCTCGCCTACGGCCGGGAGCGGCTCCAGTTCGGCAAGCCGATCTACGAATTCCCGCGCGTCGCCGGCAAGATCGCCTGGATGGCGGTCGAGACCATGATGGTGCGCCAGCTGACCTGGTTCGCGGCGCGCGAGAAGGACAGCGACCGGCGCTGCGATATCGAGGCCGGCATGGCCAAGCTGCTCGCCGCCCGGGTCGCCTGGGCGAACGCCGACAACGCGCTGCAGGTCCATGGCGGCAACGGCTACGCCCAGGAATACGAGATCAGCCGCGTGCTGTGCGACGCCCGGATTCTCAACATTTTCGAAGGCGCCGCCGAAATCCAGGCCCACATCATCGCCCGGGGCCTGATCGAGCGGCGGAATTAGGCCGCATCCGTTTCTATCGGAACCGCCGGCGCAGCCGGGAATGTCCTTGCGACAGGTTCTGGGCCGGTCCTTCGATACGCCGCTTCGCGGCTACTCAGGATGAGGGAGAAGGAAAGCAACAAAATACCCTCATCCCGAGTAGCCCCGGATTTAGTCCGGGGCGTATCGAGGGACGCCTCGCTGCCACGGTTCCATCGAAGGCGGACACGCTCAAGCCGCGCCCTCAGTCCACCACGCCCATGCCGATGACGTTGTAGCCGCAATCGACGTGGTGGACCTCGCCGCTGACCCCGGCGCTGAGCGGGGAGATCAGGTAGAGGCCGGTGTTGCCGACCTCGTCGAGCGTCGGGTTGCGGCGCAGGGCGGCGTTGCGCTCGACCCACTGGTAGAGATAGCGCGCGTCGCCGACGCCGGCGCCGGCGAGGGTGCGCATCGGCCCGGCGGAGAGCGCGTTCACCCGGATGCCGGCCGCGCCCAGGTCGTTGGCGAGGTAGCGCACGCTGGCCTCCAGCGCCGCCTTGGCGACTCCCATGACGTTGTAGGAGCGGAACACCCGGTTCGAGCCGTCGAAGGTCAGCGTGAGCAGCGCGCCGCCGCCGTCGCCGCCCTCATCCCCGCCGGCCGTCATCAGCGGCTCGGCGCGGCGCGCCAGGTCGGTGAAGGAATAGGCGCTGATCTCCAGCGTCTGGCGGAAATTGTCCCGGCTGGTGTCGATATAGCGGCCGGCGAGTTCATTGCGGTCGGAGAAGGCCAGCGAGTGGACGACGAAATCGAGCCCGCCCCACAGGCTGCCGATCCGGTCGAACAGCGCGTCCATCATGTCCGGCCGGGTGACGTCGGCGGGCATGACGATGGGCGAGCCGGTGCTCTCGCACAGCGGGATCGCGCGGCGCGAGATGGCCTCGATATCCTGGTAGGTGAAGGCGATCTCCGCCCCCTGGGCCGCCGCGGCGCGCGCGATGCCCCAGGCCAGCGAGCGCTCGTTCGCCACGCCCATGACCAGCCCGCGCCGGCCGGCCATCAGGTCGCCGGCTTTTTCGATCCTTTCCGCTGTACCCTGCGGCATGCCCCGTACCCTTTCCGACGGACGGAACCCTCCGGCAGAATCCGGTGCCGGCGGCAAGGCGGTTAAACCACGAAAGGCCGGGAGGCGGAAGCCGCCCGTCGCCGGGCAGGAACGCGCCGCGCAGACGATCCTTTCGATTTGTAACCTGCGCGGTGATAGGTTACAAATCGGCTCGTGATTCTCAGCTTTCGCCACAAATGCCTTGAGCGTTTGTTCGAGAAGGGAGACCGCAGGCGGGTTTCCCCGAGGTTGATTGCCAAGGCCGAGCGGGTTCTTGCCCGTCTCGACGAAGCGGCTGAGCCGGGAGACATGAACCTGCCGGGTTTCGGATTGCACCCGTTGAAAGGCGATCTGGCGGGCTATTGGGCAGTCAGTGTGTCCGGTAACTGGCGCGTCGTCTTCCGCTTCGATGGACGGGACGTCAGGGATGTGGATCTGGTCGATTACCACTAGGAGGATCGAACCGTGCCAATGAAGAATCCGCCCCATCCGGGCCTGTCCGTGCGTCACGATTGTCTGGAGCCTTTGGGGCTCAGCGTTACCGACGCGGCGCACAGGCTCGGCGTCAGCCGCAAGCAGCTTTCGGATATTGTCAATTGCCGTTCGGGGATTTCGCCCGAGATGGCGATCCGCCTCGACAAGGCTTTCGGGGGCGGCGCGGAAACCTGGTACCGGCTTCAATCGGCCTACGAACTGGCTCAGGCAATGGAGAAAGCCGACCGGATCAAGGTCGAGCGGTTATCGCCGGCGGCATGACCGCGCTCCGGGAAGCGCGCGACACCCGCATCGACCACACCGGTGCCTGTCTCGTCGGCTTCCCGCTGCTCGACGCCTGGTTCGAAGAGCGCCTCAGCCAGCTCGGCCTGAGGTACGGGTGAGGGAAGGGGGCATCGGACGACGCTAGTGGAACCATTCTCCGATGCGCCTTGTCCTTCGATACGCTGCCTGCGGCCGCTACTCAGGATGAGGGGGTGAGAATGTCAGCCTTCCAGCACCCTCATCCCGAGTAGCCACCCGCAGGGGGACGTATCGAGGGGCGTCCCTTACGCCGCCTCCTCTTCCGCGCTCGCTTTCGCCACCCGGTTGGCGGCGCTGACGATGGCGCGGAGGGATGCCGCGACGATGTTCGGGTCGCGGCCGACGCCGAACAGGGTGCCGCCGTCCGGCGTACTGACCTCGACATAGGCGACCGCGGTGGCGTCGGCGCCCTTGCCGACGGCGTGCTCGTGGTAGCCCTGAACCGCCATGGAGAGGTTCAGGCCGTTCCTGAGCGCATCGATGAAGCCGTCGATCGGGCCGTTGCCCTTGCCCTGGATGATGCGCGGCTCGCCGTTCCAGGTAATCTCCGCGGTCATGCGCCGGATCTCGCTGGCGTGGGCGTCCGGCACCGTGCGGTAGTTGCCGAAGCCGATCGGGCCTTCCTGCTCCAGATACTCCTTCTCGAAGATCGCCCAGATATCCTCCGACGCCATTTCCTTGCCAGTGGCGTCGGTCACCTTCTGGATCACGCCCGAAAACTCGACCTGCAGCATGCGCGGCAGCTTGAGGCCGTAGTCGGTGTCCATGACATAGGCGATGCCGCCCTTGCCGGACTGGCTGTTGATGCGGATGACCGCCTCATAGGTCCGCCCGACATCCTTCGGGTCCATCGGCAGATAGGGCACGTCCCACAGTTCGCTGTTGCTGGTCTCGAGCGCCGCAAAGCCCTTCTTGATCGCGTCCTGGTGCGAGCCGGAGAAGGCGGTGAACACCAGCTCGCCGCCGTAGGGATGCCGCGGATGGACTGGCAGCTGGTTGCAGTATTCGACGGTGCGGATGATCTCGTTGATGTCCTCGATCTCCAGTGCCGGATCGACGCCCTGGGTGAACAGGTTGAGCGCCAGGGTGACGAGATCGACGTTGCCGGTGCGCTCGCCGTTGCCGAACAGGGTGCCCTCGATCCGGTCGGCGCCGGCCATCACGCCCAGTTCGGCGGCGGCGACGGCGGTGCCCCGGTCGTTATGCGGATGCAGCGAGAGGAGGTAGCAGTCGCGGTTGGCGAGGTTGCGGTGCATCCACTCGATCTGGTCGGCATAGATGTTGGCCGACGCCATCTCGACCGTCGCCGGCAGGTTGATGATCGTCTTCTTCTCGGGCGTCGGCTGCCACACGTCCATGACCGCGTTGCAGACGTCCCGGGCATAGTCCAGCTCCGTGCCGGTGAAGGATTCCGGCGAATACTGGTAGATCACCTCGGTCTCCGGCACGCTCGGCACCAGATCGCGGATCAGGGCGGCGCCGTCGGTGGCGATCTTCATGATCTCGGTCCGGTCGGCGTTGAACACGACCCGGCGCTGGGTGGTCGAGGTCGAATTGTAGAGATGGACAATGGCGCGCCGCGCGCCCCGGATGGCGTCGAAGGTGCGCCGGATCAGGTGGTCGCGCGCCTGGGTCAGCACCTGGATGGTGACGTCCGCCGGGATCATGTCGTTCTCGACCAGCTGGCGGCAGAAGTCGAAATCGGTCTCCGAGGCCGACGGGAAGCCGACCTCGATCTCCTTGAATCCCATCCGGCACAGCAGCTCGAACATGCGCCGCTTGCGCTCCGGGCCCATCGGCTCGACCAGCGCCTGGTTGCCGTCGCGCAGGTCGACCGAGCACCAGATCGGCGCCTTGTCGATGACCTGGCCGGGCCAGGAGCGGTCGGTCAGGCCGACAGGCTCGAAGGCCTGGTATTTGTGGATCGGCATGGTGGACATGAAGAGGTCTCCGGTGTGGCGGGGCGGAGGGAGCGCGCGGCGCGCCGGACGGCCCTGGCGGGCGGGCGGCGCAGCACACTCTTTCCGTTTGTCCGATTGTCCTCTTGGGGGATCCTGCCTCGGGGCTGCCTGCCTGCCGGGCTTCCGGATCGGGGATGTCACATGCGGCGGGCGGCGGTCGCGCGCCCTTGGCCCGGCGCCCTAGAGCGCCGGGTGGCTAAGCAGAAGCAGACCGATAATGGCGTGCGGCATGTGCATATCGGGGCGGACGGTAACGGCGGCCTTGTCGCCGGTCAAGCTGCAACGCGCCGCAGCACAGGGTGTGCCCGCCACCCGCCCGGATACCCGGCTCATTCGATCAGCTTCGGCAGCCAGGTTGCGACGCTAGGGACCAGGACGATCAGGGCAAGGACGGCAAGCTCCAGCACAACGAACGGAACGGCGGCGGCATACACCTGGATGAGGGTGACCCGCATCGGGGCGACGCCCTTCATCACGAACAACAGGAGGCCGAATGGCGGGGTCAGGAGCGAAATCTCCATGACCAGCAGGATCAGCACCATGAACCAGAGCATTTCGACGCCCTGCTGCATCGCCAGCGGAATGAAGAAGGGCAGGGTCAGAAGCAGCATGCTCACCTGGTCCATGAAGGCGCCGAGGAACAGCAGGATCAGGAGCATCACGATCACGACCGTCAGCGCCCCCAGGTCGAGGCCCTGCATCGCCGCGATCAACCCCGTCGTCGCGCCCGAAACGGCAAGCACCTGCGAAAAGGTGAGCGACCCGGCGATGATGAACAGGATCATGGTGGTGATCTTGGCGGTCTCGACGGCCGCCTTGACCAGTTTCTGCCAGGACAGCGAGCGATAGGCGGCGCAGGCGATCGTCGATGCCACGCATCCCAGGGCGGCCGATTCCGTCGGCGAAGCGATGCCGGCAAAGATGCTCCCGACGACCACCGCGAAGATCGACAGCAGCGGGACCACCTGCACGAGGAACGGCCGCCACCGGGATCCCGATTCCTGCTCCGACGGATCGTAAGACGGCGCCAGATGCGGGCTTACCGTGCTGCGTACGACGACATAGCCGACAAACAGCATGGCCATCAAAATGCCGGGAACGATCCCGGCGATCAGCAGTGCCGCAATCGGTTGCTCGGCCAGGCTCGCCAGCAGGACGGCCAGCGCCGACGGCGGTATCAGCATGGCGATTCCGCCGGTCGCCATGATCGGCCCCATGGCGAATTTCGGCGCGTATCCCCGCTCCACCATCTGGGGCAGCAGAACGTTGCCGAGCAGGGCCGTATTGGCGATCGTCGATCCCGACAGCGTGGAAAACAGGGTGCCGCCGAATATCGTTACGATCGACAGCCGTCCGGGCACCCGCGCGATCAGCCGGTCGACCGCGGCGATCGCGTTCAGCGCCACCCCGCTCTGAAACAGGATCTCGCCCATCAGGATGAACAGGGGAATGGGCGTCAGCGAGAACCGGCCGATCGCCTGCATGCATTCGGCCGCGAACGTGGAGAGGCTGGCGGAACCGCCGAGAAAGGCGAAGGCGCCGACGATATTGGCGAGCAGGAAGGCGAAGGCGACGGGCAATCCCGGGGCCATGGCAAAGCAGACAATGCCCAGCATCAATGCCATCGCCACGGGCCATGCCATATCTCACATCCCGCTTGTCAGGGTGTAGTCGTCGCCGCGCGCTGCGTCCGGTCGGAAAGCGCGGAAAAATCTGAGCGCGAACTCGATCGTGAGGAGCAGCATCGCGAAGGCGAAGACGCTTAGGAGCGGCCAGTTGGGCAGGGTGATCGTCTTGAATTGCATATGCCCGAATTCATAGGCCTGGAGCGCGCCGACGCATCCGAAATAAAACAGGACCGCCGAGACGCTGCCGCCCAGCGCGTCGACGAACTGCTCGAGGCGCCGCGATGCCCGATCAGGCAGGCCGTCGACGATAATGTCGATACGGACATGGGCGCCGAGGCGGAGCGCCCAGGGTGCGGCGAGAAACGTGCCGACATAGAGCGCGTATTCGGCCACTTCGTTGAGCCAGGGCAGGTTGCCGATGCGAAAGGCCCGGAGGCCGACGTCGACGGTAATCAGGACCGCCATGGCGCAGATCGAGGCCGCAACCAGATAGCCGATGCCGGCGAGCAAACGGCTGTAACCCGCACCGAAAACCGCCTTCGTCCGCCGTATCGAACCAGTCATGGTGGGCGGACGCTAGCTCAAGGCTGCGTATCGGCGCAAGAAAACCGGCCGGGCAGGGGGTGGGGCGGCGGCGCTCAATTCGGCGCCGGCTCCCGGCCGGCCAGGACGCCGCTCTCGCCCAAATGCGCGATTTCCGTTTCCGAATAGCCGATTTCCCCGAGGATCGCGGCGTTGTCGCCGCCGAGATAGGGCGCAAGCGCGCGGATCTCCGCGGGTGTGCGGTCGAAGCGTGCGGCCGGCCGGGGCTGGCGCACCTCCCCCAGCGTTTCGTCCCGATGGATCTCGATGATTTCGTTCGCGCTGACCTGTTCGTCGTCCAGCAGCTGCCACCGGGTCAGGATCGGCGCGCAGGGAACTTCCTCGCGGTCGAGCCGCTCGAGGATTTCCCGCGTCTGCCATTTCCCGATTTCGGCGCTTACGATCTGCCGCCGCTCGGCCCCGTTTGCGGCGCGCGACTTGGCGGTCCTGAAGCGCTCGTCTTCGAGCAGGTCCTCGCGGTCGAGCGCCGCGCACATGCCGGTCCACTCCGCATCCGACAGCGCGCCCGCGGTGATGTATCCGTCCCGGGTCTTGAAGACGAGGTCGAGGCCCATCTGGCCTCTTGCCGGATCGAGCTCCTTGCCGACGAAGGACAGGCTGGAGATGGCCTCCGGCCAGAGGTAGGCGATCATCGTATCGAGCATGGCGATGCGGATGTGTTGCCCCTCGCCGGTGCGTTCGCGTGCGAACAACGCCGCCGTGATGGCCTGGGCCGCGGTGACCGCCGTCGTCTTGTCCGGTACGATCGTCCGCACCATGCGGGGCTGGCCCGTCGCGTAGTCCGTCTGGATATCCGCCAGTCCGCACAATGCCTGGATCACCGGATCGTAGACCCGCTGATGAACGTAGGGTCCGCTCTCGCCGAAGCCGCTGATCGAAGCATAGATAATGTCGGGCCGAATGGCGCGAACGACATCTTCGCCCAGGCCCATTCGTTCGATCGCGCCCGGGCGGAAGTTCTGGACCAGGACGTCGGCGGTGGCGACCAGCTTCTTGAGGACGGCAATTCCCTCGGGCGTCTTGATGTCGAGGGCCAACCCGCGCTTGTTCCGGTTGCACGACAGGAACGAGGCCGACATCCCGTTGTTGATGCTGCCGAAGTTCCGCATGAGATCGCCGCGGGGCGATTCGATCTTGATGACCTCGGCGCCCTGGTCCGCCAGCAGCATGGTCGCGACCGGGCCCGCCACCATGGTCGTGAGGTCGAGGACGCGAACGTCATGCAGGGGTCCCGCCATTTTAGTGTCATCCTGTCAAAATCTGCGTTGACGCCCCGTTCGGCGCTCAAGGGAGGCCGGCGTCCACATCCGGTTTGCGGCCGAACCGATCGATTGGCCGAAGTGTCCGGGACGCGCCGGTTCGGGCCGCCCCCTGGGACGATCGCTGCTAAATCCGATGTGCCCAGGCCCGGCAGTCACGGCCGCCGCACGGCGGCCGCGACTCAGCCAGGGCTCTACTGCATCGTCACTTGGCGAGCAGTTTCCTCAGGGCGGGCCCGTGTTTCGGGCTGCGCTTGGCGATGCCTTTCCAGGCCGCGACTTTGGCCGTTGTCAGCCATTTATCGCGGTCGGCGCCCTTGAACTCGATCACCTTCACGCCCTTGTCGGCCATCTTTTTCCAGGCCGCGGCGTCGCCCGCGCGCTGCTCCTGGGCGTTCGTGGCCTCGAATTCGACGATGAGATCGTTCAGCAGCTTCTTCTGCTTCCCGGAAAGCGATTTCCAGGTCTTGAGGTTGAGCAGAACGTGCATGGCCGGCGTGTAGAAGCTGGGATCGACACGATATTTCGTCACCTTGTACCAGTCGGGCAGGAACCCCTGGGCCGGCCAGGCAAAGCCGTCGATGGTCCCGTTTTCCATGTAGGTATAGATTTCCGCCAGGTTGGATCGCTGGGCCGTGGCCCCGAGCGAGGTGATGAAGTCGCGATGGTGGGGCGCGATCCGGAGGTGGAGTCCCTTCAGCTGCGGACCCTTGATCGGATTTTTCAGATAGACGTGAAACACCGTGTTGAAGGTCCGGCCGAGATAGTAGATGCCCTTGGCCATATGCACCTTGTTCACATAGTCGAAGGCGCCGTTCTTGCGTTGCTCCTGGATCGGGATCTCCGCCAGCTGGAGCGCCTGCGCCTCCGGCACCACGCTCGCATAGTACGGGCCCGTGATCGTGGCGATGTCGAACGCCCCCTGCTGGACCTTGGCGCCGAGCGTGAAGGGGCTGCCGATCGCCGGCGCGCCGCCCTTGTAGTCTATTTTCAGCAGGCCCTTGCCCCGCTCGTTGACGACCTTCACGAACTTCTCGAACTTGACCGAGAAGATATGGCCGACCGGGAAAGAGCTGGCGCCGCTCAGCACGCGTTCCGCGGCCATTGAGGCGGGCGCTGCCGCCAGGCCGCCTATCGCGGCAACGGCGATACACGTCAGTTTGGTGAAATTCATGATTTTCCTCCCAGTTTGATCATGCGAATAACGTCAATGCGCCGGTTGGCGGCATTTTGCCCAAGCGCCCCCTAAACCCGGTCTTTCGCCGGCACCCGATTCCGGCCTGGCGCCCGACCGGCCCTCCGGGTGCCGATGCGGCCCGGTCTTCTCCCGCGTGGAGATCGACTTGCCTTGCGTTCAAGCCACCATGCAGGGACCAGCCATAGACGGACGGCCGCACAGGGACGAGATTTTACCAAAGATAATCTGCTGCCGGACCGCAAAAAACGCATAATTTCGTTTACGTGCTATACGTGTGTGAATAATGGCGGTGTCCCTGCAATGACCGATTGGGACGATTACCGGTTTTTCCTCGCTGTCGCCGACGCGGGCAGCCTGTCGGCGGCGGCAAAGCGGTTGCGCGCCAGCCAGCCCACGGTCGGCAGGCGCATCGCATTGCTGGAGGAACGGCTGGACGTGCACCTGTTCGAGCGCCATCCGCGAGGCTATTCGCTGACGCCGGCGGGCGAGGCGATCCTCGATCTCGCCCGGCACCTGGATTCGAACGTCCGCGACATCGGCCTGCGGATCAAGGGTCGGGACACCAGATTCGTCGGCACCGTATCCATTTCCACGCCGGAGAGCATGGCCATCTTCTGGCTCATTCCGAGGCTGTCCCGGCTGAGGCGACTGCACCCGGGAATCCGTATCGAAGTTCACTCCGCCGCGGCGTTCGCCGATATCGCCAGGGGCGAGGCCGACCTGGCGCTGCGTTTCGACCGGCCGGGCGACGACGATGTTCTGCTGGCGCGCAAGGTCGGACGCGCGCGGTTCGGCCTGTATGCCGCGGCCCAATATCTTCAGCGCCACGGTACGCCGCTCGCCATGGAGGATTTGAGCCGCCACGCCGTCATCGGGCCGGCCGGCCGGCTGGCCAATACGCGTATAACTGAGTGGTTCGGAGACGCCACGAATTCCGAGGCTCTGGCCTGCAACAGCATGCTCGGTGTCGCGGCGGCCGTCGAGGCCGGCCTGGGAATTGGGATTTTGCCCCTTTACATGGCTTCGCCCGAACGGAAACTGCAGCGCTTGCCGCCCGGCCTGTTCGAGACCGTTCTCGACCTGTGGCTGCTGGTTCATCCCCACACCCGCGGAGCGGCGAAGATGCAGGCGGTCATCGATTTTCTGGTGCAGGAACTCGCGGCCGACCCGATTCTGTCGGTCGCCGGCGACGCCGGCCGCATGTGACCGGCATCTGGCGCGCACCGGCGTTATATCGCGCCAGCCTCGCGCAGCGCCGCCAGGTCTTCGTCGCTGTAGCCGACAGACGCCAGCACCTCGTCGGTATGCTGGCCGATCCCGGCCTGCCCGGTGGGCGGCAGGGCCGGCGTCTCGCTCAGCCAGACCGGCGCCTGCGCCACCATGGCCGGAGAGCCGGCGCCGGGCAGCGCCACCGGATGGAGCAGGCCGAGCGCCCGGACCTGCGGATGGTCCAGCGCTTCCTGGGGTTTGAGCACCGGACCGGCCGGGATATGGGCCGCGGCCAGCGCCTCCAGCGCCTCGTCGCGGGTTCGCTCGGCGCACCAGGGCGCCATGCGCTCCGACAGGACCGCGCCGTTGTCGCCGCGCGCGTCGTCGGTGGCGAAGCGTTCGTCTTCCAGCCACTCCGGCTCGCCCAGCAGGTCGGCCCACCGCTTGAACAGCGGATTGCCGACGACATGGACCACGATGAAGCCGTCTTTCGTCTGGAACAGGTCGGTCGGGCCGGAATTGAAAGCGCGATTGCCGATCGGACCGCGGTCCGGCGCCAGGACGGACTGCTCCGTCAGCAGGGGCGCGTTGAAGGCGGTGGCGGTCGCCAGCAGGGCGCCGACGATCTCCTGGCCGCGGCCGGAGCGCTGCTTCTCGATCAGCGCCATGGCAACGCCGAAAGCCGCGTGCAGGGCGGTGCCGAAATCGACGAAGGCGATCTGGGCGCGCCAGGGCCGTCCCGGCTCGCCGGTCAGATAGGCCGAGCCGCACATCGCCTGGCCGACGCTGTCGAAGCCCGGCCGGGTCGCCCAGGGGCCGTGTTTGCCGTAGGACGAGAGGTTGGCGAGGATGATGTCCGGCTTGACCTTGCAAAGGCTTTCGTAATCCAGGCCCATGCGCGCCATGGTCTGCGGCGGCAGGTTGGCGACGACGACATCCGCCGTGGCGGCCAGCTTGTCGAGCGCGGCGCGGCCTTCCGCCTTCATCGGATCCAGGGTGACGGACCGTTTGTTCCGGTTCATCTGGAAGAACAGGGCGCCTTCGCGGGGCCGGCCGTCGGCGTCGGTCGACAGCGGCAGGACGAAGCGGTCCTCGCTGCCACCGCGTTTCTCCACCCGGATAACGTCGGCGCCGAAATCCGCCAGCAGGGCGCCGACATAGGGCCCCGCGATGTAGCGGCCGAAGTCCAGCACCCGAATTCCGTCCAGCACGCCCGGCATATGTCGCTCCCTCCATTGTCCGGCCGGCAGAATGCGTCGCCGGGCCGCGCCGTTCCAGCAGTTTTTGGCCGGCGCCCGCCCGACGGGGGTGGGGGCCGGGGGCGGACACGGTCGCACCTTGCAAACGGCACAGGCGCCGCTATGTTTTCCGCCCGGCGCACCGCGCCGGCGATCGAGGCGACCGGCCTTCGGTCCCGGCCGGGGCGCTGCCCGGCCCCTGTGGCGGAATTGGTAGACGCGGCAGACTCAAAATCTGTTGCCGGCAACGGCGTGGGAGTTCGAGTCTCCCTGGGGGCACCATGAGTGTACAACTGCGGAAGCAACCGTTGGCAATGCTGCGCCGGTACGGGTCTCCCGGTCCCAGGGACAGGGGCGAGGATGCGAATCGGCCGGACCAACAACCCGACAGGGACGGAGGAACGAAATCATGTCTCAGATAGCCGAAGCGTCGCTGGTCGGCGACGGGTTGAGGGTCGAAGGCAACATTGCTTCCGAAGGCGATCTGCTGGTCGAGGGCGATGTCCAGGGCGATGTGGAGGTCCGGAAGCTGACGGTCGGCTCGGGCGGCCACGTCGAAGGCAAGGTCACTGCCGACGAGGTCATGGTCCACGGCAAGCTGACCGGCGGGATCGCGGGGCGGACCGTGACCCTCTGCCGGACTGCGCAGGTCGACGGCGATGTCGAATACGAGAGCCTGTCGATCGAGAACGGCGCCGAATTCGAAGGCCGTTGCATGCGCCGCGGCGGCAAGGCCAAGGCCGCCGCCCAGCCGACGCTGCTCGAGACGGCCGGCCGGGCCGGCGCCCGGTAGCCTGGCGGCTGCGAGGGCCGGCGCGGGCGTCCTGCCGGCCTTGGCATTTGTTGACAGTTCCCGCCCCGCCGCCAAGATACCGCCTCGGGACGGCCCCGTAGCTCAGCAGGATAGAGCACAGGATTCCTAATCCTGGTGTCGCAGGTTCGAGTCCTGCCGGGGTCGCCAAGCCGCAAATCCGCCCGGACCGGGCCCTGCCGAATCGAGCTTTCCATGACCGGCCCCGGAGAGACCGGATCGGGCCGCCGCCTTTCCGGCCATTCCTTCCATCCCGATATCCTGCGCGAATACGATGTGCGCGGCATTGTCGGCCAGACACTGTTCCCGCCGGATGGCCGGGCGCTGGGCGCCGCCTTCGGCGCGCTGGTCGGCCGGGAAGGCGGATCGACGGTGTGCGTCGGCTGGGACGGCCGGCACAGTTCGCCCGCCCTGCGCGACGCCCTGGCCGAGGGGCTGGCGATAAGCGGCCGGAATGTTATCGCGGTCGGGCGCGGCCCCACGCCGATGTTGAATTTTGCGGTCCACGAACGGGGCGCGGATGCCGGGGTCATGGTCACCGGCTCGCACAATCCCGGCAATCACAACGGCTTCAAGATGGCCTTCGGGCCGGGTTGCGGCGGCGGCCGGCCGGTGTTCGGCGCCGAGATCCGGGAACTGGGCCGAAGTGCGGCGGCGGGATTCGACGCGGCCGCCGTTCCGGGCGAGACCGGCGCCATCGATGTTGCCGATGCCTATACCGACCGTCTGATCGCCGAACTGGGCGATGCCGATCTGTCGCCGCTCACCGCGGTGTGGGATTGCGGCAACGGCGCTGCCGGCGAGATTGCGGCCCGGCTGACGGGGCGGCTGGCCGGCACGCACCATCTGCTGTTCGCGGAAATCGACGGCGACTTTCCGAACCATCATCCGGACCCCACCGTCGCGGCAAACTTGGCCGATCTGCAGGCGGCCGTCACGCGGCACGGCGCCGATGTCGGGATCGCCTTCGACGGCGACGGCGACCGGATCGGCATCGTGGACGACAGCGGCGCGATCCTGTGGGCCGACCAGATGATGGTCTATTTCGCCGCCGACCTGCTCCGGCAGCATCCCGGCGCCCGGGTGATCGCCGACGTCAAGGCGAGCCGGGTCTTCTTCGACGAGGCGGCGCGGCTCGGCGGCCGGCCGGAGATGTACCGCACCGGCCATTCCCCGATCAAAAGCCGGATGCAGGAGACCGGGGCGCCGATGGCCGGCGAGATGAGCGGGCACCTGTTCTTCAGGGACCGCTATTACGGTTTTGACGATGCGCTCTACGCCGCGGTGCGGCTGCTGCGGATCGTGGCGGGCGACCCGGCGCCGCTCTCGGCCTTCCGCGCCGCATTGCCGCCGGCGTTCAACACGCCGGAAATCCGCATCGACGTGGACGAGGCGCGGAAATTCGCCATCGTCGAAGCGGTGCGGGCGCGGCTGGAGGCGCAGGGCGCCGAATTCGTCGCCATCGACGGCGTCCGCACGCAGACCGCCGACGGCTGGTGGCTGCTTCGCGCATCGAACACCCAGGCCGCGCTGTCGCTGCGCTGCGAATCGCCGACCGAGGCGGGCCTGGCTCGGCTGGTCGAAAGCCTCCGGGCAATTCTGGCAGCGGAAGGCGCCGACCTGCCGGCGGTTTAGCTGTCGTTCCCGTGCGAAGCGTTCAGCTGCCGATATCCTCGTAATATGTCAAAGCCGGCATGTTTCGTCGCTGATGAACGATTCGCAGGATAACAGGCTCGTCGCCGGCAGCGGCTATGCGCGCAAAGAAAATAACGTGCCGTTTGTAGGGCACCGAGCGCAGGCCCGCAGCGAACAGGCTTCTGTCGCGTCCGCCATCGGGATCGGCCGCGATACCCTCGAAGGCCAGCACCAGGCCCCGATAGTAGTTCAACCACTGGCCCCGGCCCCAGGTGTTCATCGTGTAGCGGCGGATATCGTCCAGATCCTGCCGTGCCAGGCGGGACAGTCGGATCGTCATCCTGTTCCGACTATCTTCCGGCGTCCGGCTCGTAGGCGATGGGATCGAACTCGCTGAAGTTGCCTGCCTCAGCCTCGTGCGCCGCCTCTTCCAGGTTCGCTTTCAGCGCATAGAACTGGCGCGCACCGTCGCGTTCCATCAGCAACCGGATTCCGGCACGCACGACCTCGCTCAGATTGGCGTAGGCGCCGGACCCGATCTGGCCCCGAGCATACGATTCCATCTGCTTTGTAAGATGCACATTTGGCATCCGGTCCCCCGAATATATGTCGGATAATATCAGATACTGATATCGTGTTTCCGCGCCGTCAAGTACAGGACGCTCCGAACCGTAACGAAAAAAGGAGTCCGGACAGCGGGAAAGCGCCTCGCAGGGATCGGCGCCGGCAATCAGCCCGGGTCCGCTTGCCGCGGCAGGATGGAGAGCAGCAGGCCGGCAGCCAGCATTGCGCCGCCGGCCAGGTTGATCCAGGCGGCCTCGGCGAAGGCTTCCGGCGGCAGGAGCAGGCCGAGGCCGGCGACGCCGATCAGGATGCGCGCCGCCGGATGCAGGGGTTTCAGCGCATAGCCGGCGAGCGCGGCCGTCACAGCGGCGACGCCGAGCACAGCGGTCGCCGCCGCCAGCAGGATTTCCAGCGCACCCCCCTGCATCAGCAGGGTCGGCGACAGCACGAACAGGAAGGGCACGACATAGGCCGGCCAGCCGAAGCGGACCGCGCTCACCGCCGTCGCCATCGGCCCGGCGCCGGAGATGTTGGCTGCGGTGAAGGCCGCGATCGCGACCGGCGGCGTGATCATCGAGAGCATGCCGAAATACAGCACATACAAATGGGCGGCGATCGGCTCGACCCCGAGCTTGATGAGCGGCGGCGCGGCGAGCGCGGCGAGCAGGAAATAGACGCCCGTCGTCGGCATACCCATGCCGAGCAGAATCGACACGCCCGCCGTCAGCAGGAGCAGCAGGAACAGGCTGTTCTCGCCGAACTGGACGAGCACGAAACCGAGGCCGAAGCTGAGGCCCGAGCGGTCGAGGATGCCGATGATGATGCCGGCGGCAGCCGTGATGACGATGATATCGACGACGGCGTAGCCGGTGTCGCGCAGTGCGGTCAGCACCGCAACGGGCGTCAGCCTGCGCGCGCCGTAGCCGACGAAGAGCGCGATGGCCGCCAGGCTGGCGCAGGCCGCCAGCGCCGCGGTCTCCGCCGGCTGGTTGAGGCTGAACAGCACGACGATGAGCACGGCGAACGGCACGATCAGGAACCAGCCGCCGGCGAGCACCTTGCGCGCCGCGGGTATCCGGTCCGGATCCAGCGCGGTCACGCCGGTGCGCGCGGCCTCCAGGTCGGTATGAACGAACAGGGCGACGTAAAACAGCAGGGCCGGGATAATCGCCGCCAGAACGATGTCCTGGTAGGGCATCTGCAGGAACTCCGCCATCAGGAAGGCCGCCGCGCCCATGATCGGCGGCGTGAGCTGCCCGCCGGTCGAGGCCACCGCCTCGATGGCGCCGGCGGCGCGCGCGCTGTAGCCGCCGCGCTGCATCAGCGGGATGGTGATGACCCCGGTCGAGGCGACGTTCGATACGGCGCTGCCCGAGATCGAGCCGAACATGGCCGAGGCCGTGACCGCGATCTTGGCGGAGCCGCCGCGGCTGCGCCCCATCAGCGCCGCGGCGATATCGGTGAAGAAGTCCGAACCGCCGGACAGCAGCAGCAACCGGCCAAGCAGCACGAAGACGGTGACGATGGTGACGCCGATGACGATCGGCCGGCCCAGCATCGCGGTCGAATCGAGGCCGACATAGCGGACCATTTCGGCGGCGGTCATGGTCCGGGCCTGCAGCTTGCCGTCGAAAATATCGCCGTACAGGCCGTAGAGGATGAACACCGCCACCACGAGCAAGAGGCTCAGCCCGGTGGCGCGGCGCAGGGCTTCGACGGTCAGCGGCACCAGCACCAGGCCGATAACCAGGACTTCGTCGGGATGGTAGAAGGCGTCTTCGGTGAGCACCGGGAAGCGGATGGCGAGCCACAGGCCGGCGGCGAGGCAGGCGAGGGCGATCGCCCGGTCTGCGAGCGGCGCGCTCGGCCGGGCGCCGCCCCGCCGGAACGGCCGGCGCAGGAAGATGAGCGCGTTGGCGGCGCCCAGAACCACGGCGATCATTTGCTCGGTATAGAGCGATGACAGGCCGGCCAGGCGCGGCAGGTCGGCCGCCCAGGCCACGGCGAGCGCCGAGATCAGGGCGGCCAGGAAAGCGCAAATGTACCGGGTAGCCGGGGCGTCCGCCAAAACGGCGCCGGCGGAGTCGTCCGACGATGGGGCGTCGCCGCCGGGGCGCATCTCCCGGCCGGATTCCTGGGGGGCGATTCCCGGAGGCGGCCGGTCAGGCCCTTACTGCCGCCACAGGCCCTTCTCGCGATAGAAACGGATCGCGCCGGGGTGATAGGCGATATCGACCTTCTTCGCCATGCCCGCCGCCTTGAAGCTGCGCCACAGAGGGGCGGCGGCGCGCAGGTCGGCGACCCGGTCGTGCATCGCCCGGGCGACGCGGTAGACGATGTCGGCCTTCACGTCCTTGTGCGCCCACAGCGTATAGTCGAAGGCCATGATGTTCACGTCGCTGCTCAGGCCGGGCAACTTCGGATTGGCCTTCATCGCGATGACGTAGGATTGCGGCAGATGCCGGCGCATCCGCGCAACGGAATCCCGGTCGTCGTCGATCGGCAGGATGCGCAACGCGCCCTGGGCCGCTTTCATGTCCCGGGTCGGTTTGGAGCCGACGGCGGCGATGGCGGCATCCAGCGTGCCGCGCTTGAAACCGTCCCACATGCGCGGGAAATTCGGCACCTGCACGAAATTCCAGCCGGCCGTGCTGACATTGAGGTTGGCGGCGGTGCCGAGCATCAAATAGGCGCCCAGCGCCCGCTTCTTGAAACCGGGCAGGCGTTTGCCCTTGAGATCGGAAAAGGCTTTGATTCCGGACTTTTCGCTCACGAAATAAGCAACACGGAAAGGCATCAGTGTCGCGACCATCCGCAGATTCGGATTCGGCCGGCCCTCCGACATACCGGTGCCCTTGATGGCGAATGTGAGCTGAAAGATGTTCGATGCGGCGAATTCCAGTTTTCCGCTGTTGACGACCGGGATGTACTGCGAGGTGTTGGCATAAGGCTGCGGTCGCATCTGCAGGCCGGCATGGGCCGAGACGACCTTGGCGATGGCCGCCGTGACCTGCGCCGTCGCGCCGCCCTTGGTCGTGCCGATGCCGACGCTCTGCCCCTGGGCCGGCGCAGTGAGCGCGATTGCACCGACGCCCACGAGGCTCCAAGCCGTATAGCGCAGTCCGGCAAGGTGCAACGATGTCACTTTCCGCATGATTTTCTTCCTCGATCCTGGGCGGCGATCATCCTGAGACAGACCGACACTACGGGCAGGATATCGCCCTGGCGGGACTTCGCCAATGGCAATCGCGCCGGTCGCATTTTTGCACCCTCTTGCTGAATTTCGCGACTAATCGGCCACCGCAAGAATTCCGGGTTCAAATAGTCCGGCATATGCCCTAGGTTCCGCCGGTTCGACCGGGCGGGACAAGCCAGGCGGACGCTTTGGAGAGATAACGGTTGTTTGGCCTTGTTTCGATTTCTGCCGTTCATGGCGGGCGCAGCAGTGTGCATGGCATCCTTCGCGCCGCCCGTCCTCGCTGCTTCGGTCGACCGGCACTGCCGCCCGGCCATGCCCGGCTATCCTGCCGCAAATAACTGGAACGGCCGTCGCGTCGAGATCGGCCGCCTCACCCACTGGCAATCCTTCCGCAACAGCGTCCCCTGGCGCCTGACCGCCAACGGCATCCTGACCGGCCGAGGCCCCGTCCGCATTCGTCCGCGGGAACATTACCGGCTGCGGCTTGTGCCGCGGGCGTGGCGGAAATACGGTGCGCTGATCCGCACCGCCGCCCGCAGATACCGCGTCCCTGCCGAGTTGTTCCTGGCGATCATCATCAACGAATCGACTCTCGATCCGCGCGCCTTCCAGACCTATCGCGGCTATATCAACGACGAGGAAACTCCGGACCGGATTTCCGTCGGGCTCGGCGCAATCCTGATCAGCACCGCGCGCTATATGCTGAGAGACAATTCGATCGACCGGGCCTGGCTGGAGAATCCGGTCAACAATATCCGCATGATCGGTCTCTATCTGCACCGGCAGTACCGTTTGACCGGCTTCGATCCGCCGAAGGTGGCGGCAGCCTACAACGCCGGCGGCCTGTACCGGCAGAACGGCCGGAAAAACCGCTGGAAGCTGCGCAACTATCCGATAGGCCGTTCGGTCTATATCGATCTCTTCGTCGCCGTGTTCGACGAGTCGATGCGCTATTTCGCCCGGCACCCGCATCGGCCGCGGGAGAGTTTCGCAGCGCTGTTCGCCAAGGATTCGATCGTCGCGGCCTGTGCGAAGGTGCCCGACTATCGGTTCCGGCGCCCGAGCGCGCGCGCGGTCCGGCAGCCCCTGGCCTACGAGATCGGCAGCGAACTGGTCCTTGCAAGCGGCCGGTCCGGGAATGCCGTCAGCCCGGGCAGAGCCAGCCAATCCGGGAATTACCTGTCCCGTCTCAACCGCCACCTGCGCGCGCGGATTTCCCTGCAGTCGCGGATTTCGGGCCTGGTGCCGGACGATCCTGCCTTTCGCGCGGCCCCGGCGGGCCGGCGCGCGCGAAAGGGCGCTCGATAGGGCGCTGGCGCCGGAGCAACGCGCTCAGGCGCCGCACGCCCCGTTCCTGCCCGGTTTCACCAGACGCATCCGTTCGCGGACGATGCGCGCCTTGCGTGCGATCCGGCGGTTCGGCCGGTCCGGCCGCCAGCGCAAGGGGCCGGGCAGGGTGCTGGCAAGCAACGCGGCCTGCTGCGGCGTCAGGCGGGCGGCGCTGCGGCGGAACCAGGTGCGGGCGGCCGCTTCGGCGCCATAGATGCCCGGCCCCCATTCCGCGACGTTCAGATAGGTCTCCAGGATCCGCCGTTTGCCCCAGAGGACCTCGATCAACACCGTGAATCCGGCCTCCAGCCCCTTGCGGACGAAGGAACGGTGCGGGGTGAGATAGACGTTCTTGGCGGTCTGCATCGAAATCGTGCTAGCGCCGCGGCGAATTCCCCCGGTTTCCTCCAGCGCCTTCAGGGCCTGGCGAATCGCCTGCCAGTCGAATCCGGTGTGACTGCAGAACCGGCTGTCCTCCGCCGCGATGGCGGCGCGCACGAGTTGCGGCGAAATCCGGTTGAGCGGGCGCCAGCGCCAGCGGGCCGGATAGGCGTCGCGGCGCTGTACCGCCCGCAGGACCATCAGCGGCGTATGGGTCGGCGGGACCGCCCGGTGCACGATGACAGAGGCGACGGCCGACAGGCCGAAGACAAGTGCGCTAACCGCAGCGGCCAGCAGTATCGCGCCGCCGGTCCGCAGCATCAGGCGGTTTCCGCGCGCCCGGCGCGCCCTTCCTCGATTCCGTTGCTGCATCCACGGGGACCGCGGCGTGGGACCGGGGGCAGAAGTCCTGTATCGGCCATGGCCGGCATTATCGTGGCGCGGCGCGAGGAGTCATCACCGAAATGGCGCTGCCGGTCGTCAGCCGCCGCGCAATCGCCTTCCCGGCCGGCAGTCTCACCAAGCTGTGAGCAACGGTGGATCGGCCCGGCCGCGCGGGATTATTGAACGGTTGCAGGAAGCCGGCGCCGCGAACCGCAGGACAGCGCCGGACGGAGACTTCGCCATGATCCGCCTTCGCCCCTCTCTTTTCGGTCCGGGCCGCGGGCCGTTTCTGCTCATTGCGATTTTCGTCTTCGCCAGCGCTTTCGTTCCGGTCGACGGGAGCGCGGCGGCCGATGCGCCTTCGTCCTGGAAGTCGGAATGGCCGAAAACCGATTTCTCGAACGTCCGGGTCGATCTGTCCTCGATCCGCTCCGGCGGCCCGCCCAAGGATGGCATCCCGTCGATCGACAAGCCGGAATTCACCACGGTCGGACAGGCCGCCATGAAAGGACTCGCCGGGCGGGAACCGGTCGTTTCCGTCGTCGTCGGCGACGATGCCCGGGCTTACCCGCTGCGCATCCTGATGTGGCACGAAATCGTCAACGATACCGTCGGCGGGATGCCGGTCTCGGTCACCTACTGCCCCTTGTGCAATTCCGCGGTGGTGTTCGACCGCCGGCTCGGCGAGCGGGTTCTCGATTTCGGCACCACCGGCAAGCTGCGCCATTCCGACCTCGTCATGTACGACCGCCAGACCGAGACCTGGTGGCAGCAGTTTCTCGGCCTGGGAATCGTGGGCAGACTGGCCGGCCGGAAACTCAAGCGGTTGCCGATGAGGGTCGAGAGCTTCGAGCGCTTTGCCGGCCGCTACCCCGACGGCAAGGTGCAGGTTCCGAATAACGAAGGGATGCGGGCCTACGGCCGCAATCCCTACCGCCGCTACGACAGCCGCAGCCGCCCCTATTTCGATGTCGGCAGCCTGCCGCCCGGCGTGCCGCCGCTGGAGCGGGTCGTCGTGATCGGCGAACAGGCCTGGACCTTCAGCCTGCTGCGGGAGAAGGGCAAGGTGACCGCCGGCGCCTACGTCATTACCTGGGAGAAGGGGCAGGCCTCAGCCCTCGACAGCGTCGTGATTGCGGAGGGACGCGATATCGGCAACGTCGTGGTGCAGCGCAAGGGCGCGCGCGGCCAATGGCAGGATGCCGTGCACGACGTCTCCTTCGCCTTCGCCTTCCATGCCTTCCACCCGGAGGGGAAAATCCACAGCCTTCCGGCAACGAAGTAGCGCTCCGGGAAATGCGCTCCGGGAAATGCGCTCCGGGAAATGCGCTCCGGGAAAAGCGCTCAGGCCGCGCTCGCCCGGGCTGCCGCGGCCATGCCGCTGCTCCGGTTCACCAGGGCGTCATAGTCGCCGACTAGGGTACGGGTGATTTCGCCGACGTTGAAGCGGTAGTCGTCGATCTCGCGCACCGGCGTTACCTCGACCGCCGTTCCGGTCAAGAACACTTCGTCGGTGTGCGCGAATTCTTCGGGCATGATGACGCGTTCGACGATCTCGTAGCCGCGCTTGCGGGCCAGCCCCATGACCGTGCGGCGCGTAATGCCGTCCAGGAAACAGTCGGGAACCGGCGTGTGCAGCACGCCCTTCTGGACCAGGAAAATGTTGGCGCCGGTCGCCTCGGCGACCTGCCCGCGCCAGTCGAGCATCAGCGCGTCGTTGTAGCCGGCGGCTTCGGCGGCGTGCTTCGACAGGGTGCAGATCATGTAAAGGCCGGCGGCCTTGCTGTCGGTCGGCGCCGTCGCCGGGTCCGGACGGCGGTATTTGCCCACCGTCATGCGGATGCCCTGAAGACGCGCTTCCGGCGTGAAATAGGCCGGCCATTCCCAGGCCGCGATGGCGAGGTTCACCCTCGTCTCCTGGGCAGACACTCCCATCATCTCGGAACCGCGCCAGGCGACGGGGCGGACATAGCCGTCGACGATCCCCTGATGTGCGACGACCTGCCGGCAGGCTTCGTCCACCTCAGCCACCGACCAGGAAATCTCAAAATCCAGCAGACTGGCCGAATGGTGCAGCCGTTCGGTATGCTCGGTCAGCTTGAAAATCTCGCCGCCATAGACGCGCTCGCCTTCGAAGACGCAGCTGGCATAGTGCAAACCGTGAGTGAGCACATGCACATTGGCATTGCGCCAGGGGATCAACTCGCCATTGAGCCAGATCAGGCCGTCGCGGTCGTGAAACGGCGGCGTGGACATTCGTCGCGACTCCCGGAATTGCCCGTCGCGGTTCCGGCTCGGCGGCAGCGGAATGGCTCCTGCTGTGGCCCATGGCCTTTCCCGACGATTCGGGTTAGATTCTTTCAACAAAAGGGCGCGCTGGGTAACATTGTTAGGGAAACGAGTCAACGATGGCCTACGTCATATCGTCCATGCAACTCGATGCCAGCCAGTGCGGCCTTTCGCTTTTGCCGCGTGGCCGGCGCCCGGGTCGTGCAGGGTTTCGGACTGCTCCCGGCCGGGGTTGCGGGCGCCGTCATTCGCCGGTAGTCCGCCGGAGAGGATAAACGGGCAACGGCCATGGATGACAGCGGCGCCCATATACTGGTCGTGGACGACGACAAGCGCCTGCGCAACCTGCTGCGGCGCTTCCTGGCCGACAACGGCTTTCTGGTCGATGTGGCGGCCGATGCTGCAGAGGCCCGGCGAAAGCTCGAATCCTTCACCTTCGATCTGTTGATCGTCGACGTGATGATGCCGGGCGAAACGGGGCTTTCGCTCACCGAAGGCCTGCGCCGCACCTCGTCGGTGCCGATCCTCATCCTGAGTGCGATGGGAGAGGCGGACGACCGGATTGCCGGACTGGAGCGCGGCGCCGACGACTATCTGCCCAAACCCTTCGAACCGCGCGAGCTACTGCTGCGCATCAAGACGGCGATGCGGCGTCAGCGGACGGATTCCGCCAATATCGGCAGCGCGCTGTCCTTCGGGCCGTGCCTGTTCGATATGCGCCGGCTCGAGTTGACCCGCGGCGGCGCGAGGGTCCGGCTGACCGAGACCGAGGCGCGGGTGCTGAAGGTTCTGGCCGTGCGGGCGGGGGAGCCGGTCGCGCGGGATACCCTGACCGAAGAGGGCGAACTGGAAGGCAGCGCGCGGGCGATCGATGTCCTGATTACCCGGCTGCGCCGCAAGGTGGAGCCGAATCCCAGGGACCCGCGCTATCTGCAAACTGTCCGCGGCAAGGGCTACGCCCTGTTGCCGGACTGATTGAGGGGCGGAACCGAGATGCCGTCGTCCGACGACCGGTCCATTTCGCCGTTACGCCGGTTGTTGCCGCGAAGCCTGCTCGGCCGTTCCCTGTTGATCCTCGGTCTGCCGATCGTCGCGGTCCAGCTCGTCTCGCTCTGGTTCTTCTACGACCGCCACGTTCAGAATGTGACGCGGCGGATGGCGCAGAATCTCGCCCATAACATCCAGCTGACCGTCAACCACATGCGGTATTTCCCGGAGGCGAAAGACAGGGCCTGGATTCTGTCCGCGCTGCGATCCGGGCAGGGCATGCGCGTGACCTTCCGCAAGGGGCAGACCCTGGACGGCCTGGAAAGCCGGAACATGGGCGGCCAGGTGGGCCGGGAGGTGCTGCGCCAGTTCCACAGTATCCTTGCAGAAGATTTCGTCATCGACGGCGACCATGACGACCGGCACATCCGGATCCGGGTGACCGCGCCGGGCGGCGCGCTGGACATCGTCGCGACGAAGAAGAAAATCCGGCCGATCACGACGGAACTCTATGTGGCCTGGTCGATCGGCGCCGCCGTTATCCTGCTCATCATCGGTGGGCTCTTCATGCTGAACCAGGTGCGGCCGATCCGGGAACTGGCTGCGGCTGCGGACCAGTTCGGCAAGGGACGGGACGTGCCCGATTTCAAGCCATGGGGCGCCACCGAGGTGCGCCAGGCGGCGACCGCGTTCCTGATCATGCGCGAAAGGATCCGGCGCCAGATCGACCAGCGCACGGAAATGCTGGCCGGCGTGTCGCACGATCTGCGCACGCCGATCACCCGCCTGAAGCTCGGACTCGCCCTGGAGCGGGAAAGCCCCGAAACCGCCGCGCTCCGGCGCGATGTCGACGAGATGGAGCGGATGGTGGAGGAGTATCTCGCCTTCGCCCGTGGCGAGGGGCTGGAGCAGGCGGTGGAGGCCAACCTGAACCTGCTGGTGCGCGATGTCGTCGCGAAGGCGCAGGACGACGGCGCCAGCATTGAACTGACGCTGCCGTCAAGCCTGAAGGCCACCGTTCGGCCGAACGGCTTCAAACGCGCCCTGACCAACATCGTCGGCAATGCCGTGCGCTTCGCCAGCGAGGTCAAGGTGCGCGCCAGCCGCCGCGCCGGCATGATCCTGGTAGTCGTGGACGATAATGGCCCGGGCATTCCCGAAAACGAACGCGACAATGCCCTCAAGCCCTTTCATCGCCTCGACGACGCGCGCAATCGGGATGCCGGCGGGGCCGGACTGGGACTGACGATCGCGCGGGACATTCTGCGCGGCCACGGCGGCGAGATAATTCTGGCCGAATCGCCGATGGGCGGGCTGCGCGCGGTGATGCGGCTCCCGGTCTAGGCGCGGCTTGCGCGCCACGATCCGCCGCCGGTCCCTATTCGGCGATTCTCCGCCCGGAGCGACGCCTCGACGGGTTTGGCAAGAACGGAGCGATGCAATGCGAATCGACGGTCGGTGTCATTGCGGCAACCTCGGCTTCGAGCTCGAGACGGCCCTGAGCTGGGAAACGATCCGGCCGCGCGAGTGCGATTGCTCGTTCTGCCGCGCACACGCCGCGCGCTGCGTCTCGGACCCGAATGGCCGGGCGACGGTATTCGTCGCCGATCCGGAACGGCTCGTCCGCTACCGTTTCGGCCTGCGCACGGCGGAGTTCCTCGTCTGCAAATCCTGCGGCGTTTATGTCGGCGCCTTTGCCGAGGATGAGGCGGGCGGCTTCGCAACCCTCAACCTGCGTGCCACGGCCCACCACGGCCGGTCCGGCGCTGCAACCAGCTACGGGCTGGAGACCGCCGAAAGCCGCCGCGCCCGCCGCCGCGAACGCTGGACGCCGGCCGAACTCCGGCTCGGGAGTCCGCCGCCCGCCGCTGCCGCGCAGACGTAATCCGCCGCGCCGCTATTCGGCGGCGACCGCCATCGCGTCCGGCGTCAGGCCTTCCTGCTCGCAGGTCGGCGCAACATCGAGCACCGTTGCCCGCTGGGCATCGCGCGGCCAGCGCAGATCGTCGTAGGCCAGGCCGCGGTGCATGGTGCAGCGATTGTCCCACATGACGAGATCGTCGGCGCGCCAGCGATGCGCGTACACGAACTGCCGCTGGGTGGCGTGGTCCATCAGTTGTTGCAACAGGGCTGCAGCCTCGTCGTCCGCCACGCCGTCGATCCGCCCGGCGTGGGACGCCAGATAGAGGCCGGTCCGGCCGCTGTAGCCATGGTGCCGCACCATGGCCTGAGGCACCGCCGGCATGCTGGTGTTCTCCGTCTCCGACATCTCGAAACCCTGGCGCGCCCGCGAATAGGCGATGGCGTGGCGCGCGATCCGGCCCTCGGCCTGCACCTTCAGATCGTCGGGCAGGGCATCCCAGGCCGCGCGCATGTCGGCGAACTCGGTCTGGCCGCCGACCGGCGGGATCGATTGCATGTAGAGCAGCGACGCCTTTGCCGGCACTTCCTTGAAGGAGCTGTCGGTGTGCCACAGCTGGTTGCCCATCTGGAAGCCGCGCAGGCGGCTGTCTTCGCTCCACAGGCTGCCGTCGGGGAGCAGGTTCGAAACGTCGGCGATATAGGTCAGCACCCGCGGTTTCACGCCGTCCAGATCGGTAATCATGGAGGGATCGATCGGCCCGAAACGCTTCGTGAAATCGACATGCTGCTGCTGGGTCAGCGTTTGGCCGGGAAAGATCAGGACGGCGAATTCGTGAAAGGCGTTTTCGACGGTCTGCCAATCTTCCGCAGAAAGCGGCGTCGACAGGTCGGCATCGCCGACCTCGGCGGCAAAAGATTCTGTGACCGGCCAGATTTCAACCGTCATCGTCCAACTCCGAAACGCTCGCTATAACTGCTGGTAAGGCCAACGATAGCGTTTGATACGCGCCAGCGGCAAGAGCGGGGCCGAACAGGCCGGGATAAGCCGGCGCTGAATCCGGCGGGAATTGTCCAGGAGCCGGTCCTGTGGCCGCCGAAGCCGGTTTGCGGCTGAGCGGGATCGCGAGGGACCGCGGACCGGGGGTTGCAGAAGGGCGGTATCCGGCCGATATGACGGTCCGACCGGCGGCGCTTACCCAAGTCGCGATGAACCCGCCGCCGCAGGAGGCCCCCGACCATGCCCGAAGCCTTTATCTGCGATCCCGTGCGCACCCCGATCGGCCGTTACGGCGGCAGCCTGAGCGCCGTGCGCGCCGACGATCTCGGCGCCGTGCCGATCCGCGAACTGCTGGCGCGCAACGAAGCGGTCGACGCCGAAGCCATCGACGATCTGGTCTACGGCTGCGCCAACCAGGCCGGCGAGGACAACCGCAACGTCGCCCGGATGAGCCTGCTGCTCGCCGGCCTGCCGGAGAGCGTGCCCGGCGCCACGGTCAACCGGCTGTGCGGCTCAGGCATGAATGCGGTCGGCGTGTGCGCCCAGGCGGTCAGGACCGGCGAGGCGGACCTCACCGTCGCCGGCGGGGTTGAAAGCATGTCGCGCGCGCCCTTCGTCATGGGCAAGGCGGATACCGCCTTCTCCCGCAAGGCCGAAATGTACGACACGACCATCGGCTGGCGCTTCGTCAACCGGATGATGAAGAAGCAGTACGGCACCGATTCGATGCCCGAGACGGCGGAGAATGTCGCCGAGGAATTTCAGGTCACCCGCGAGGACCAGGACGCCTTCGCGGCGCGCAGCCAGGGCCGCGCCGTCGCCGCCCAGGAGAACGGCGCCCTGGCGGCGGAGATCGTTCCGGTTACGATTCCGCAGCGCCGCGGCGATCCGGTCGTCGTGGACAAGGACGAGCATCCGCGCGCCGGCACCACGGTCGAGAAGCTGGCCGGCCTGCCGACGCCGTTCCGCGACGGCGGCACCGTCACGGCGGGCAATGCCTCGGGCGTCAACGACGGGGCGGCCGCCATGTTCGTGGCGTCGGAAAGGGCGGTTGCGGAATACGGCCTCAAGCCGCTCGCCCGGGTCCTCGGGATGGCGACCGCCGGCGTGCCGCCGCGGATCATGGGCATCGGCCCGGCGCCGGCCTCGGAGAAGCTGCTGGCCCGGCTCGGCCTCAAGGTCGACGACATGGACGTGATCGAATTGAACGAGGCCTTCGCCGCGCAGGGCCTTGCCGTGCTGCGCATGCTGGGCGTGCCGGACGATGCCGAGCATGTGAACCCGAACGGCGGCGCCATCGCGCTCGGCCATCCGCTCGGCATGTCGGGCGCCCGGCTGGTCGCAACCGCGGCCCGCGAACTGCAGCGCCGCGGCGGCGCCTATGCGCTCTGCACCATGTGCATCGGCGTCGGCCAGGGCATCTCCATGGTGATCGAGCGGGTGTAGGACCGCGCGTTACCGCACCTTCAGCACCAGTTTGCCCCTGAGGTGACGCCCTTCGCTGACGCGGTGGGCGTCGGTCGCTTCGGCAAGGGGGAAGGTGCGGATCGGCGGGACGGTCACCGCGCCGGCCGCGGCCAGTTTGGCGACCCGTTCCATATGGCGCCGGGCGCGGGCGACGTTGGGCCGGAGCGCCGTCACGTCCGTGCGCGGCGACGCCGGCGCCTGGCCGCCCGAGGCGATGAAGGCCGCGCGGCCGCCGGGCCGCAGCACCTCGAACGACCGCCGCGCCACATCGCCGCCGACCGTCTCGAAGACCGCGTCGACGCCGGAGACTTCCTCGGTGAAATCCTGCGTGCGGTAGTCGATGACCCGGTCGGCGCCGAGGCCCTTGACATAGTCGTGGTTCGCCGCGCTTGCCGTGGTAATCACAGTCGCGCCGAGATGCTTGGCGAACTGGATGGCAAAGCCTGCGACGCCGCCGGCGCCGCCCTGGATCAGGATGGTTTCGCCGGCCCGGAGATGCAGCGTGTCCTCGAGGGAAACGATCGCCGTCAGCCCGGCAAGCGCCAGGGCGACCGCCTCTTCGTGGGACCAGCCGGCAGGTTTCTTCGCGGCGAGGTCGGCCCGGACCGCCACCTTCTCGGCATAGGCGCCCTCCTGGCCGGCGTCGAGCACGCCGAACACCGGGTCGCCCGTTGCCAGATCGCTCACGCCCGCGCCGGTCTCGGCGACGACGCCGGAGAAATCGCGGCCCAGCACATAGGGGAAATCCGTAATCGCGGCATAGCTGCCGGAGCGCACTTTCCAGTCCGCGGCGTTGACCGAGGCGGCGTGAATGTCCACCACGATTTCGCCCGGTGCCGCCTGCGGATCGGGCAGGTCGCCATAGTGCAGGACTTCCGGTCCGCCCTGTTCGTCGATATACGCTGCTTTCATGGTTCCCGCCGGCATAGATGAATCGGTGGATTTCCGGGCGCGCGCCGTTGAATCCGCGGCTTTACGCGACTATCCTTTGCCTTAACCCGTTCCGGCCGGCCCAGATGTCGAAAGGGCGCACGACGATGAAGCTCACACAAGACCAGATCGACCGGTTCCACGAGACCGGCTACCTCATGCTGCCGAACCTGTTCTCGACCGAGGAGGCGGACGTCCTCCGGCAGGGGGCAGAGGAAGTCTACGCCATGGAGCGCAAGGAAGTGGTGCGCGAGTTGGACGGCGTCTCGCCGCGTACCGCATTTGCGGCGCATTGCTACCACGAGGCCTTCCGGCGGCTCGGCCGCCATCCGCGCCTGATCGAGCCGGTGATGCAGCTGGTCGACGGGCCGGTGTACATGCACCAGTACAAGGTCAACGCCAAGGTCGCCTTCGACGGCGCGGTCTGGCAATGGCACCAGGATTACGGGACCTGGTCGCGCGACGACCTGATGCCGGAAGCCCGCGCCATGAACATCGCGCTGTTCGTCGATGAAGCGACGGAATTCAACGGCCCGCTCTGGATCATACCGGGCTCGCATCGCGAAGGCGTCTACGAGGCCGGCCACGATATCGAGACGACCAGCTATCCGCTGTGGACGCTCGACAAGGCGAAGGTGAGCGAACTGGCCGAACGCGGCGGCATCTATTCGGCCAAGGGCGATGCCGGCAGCGTGCTGATGTTCCACAGCAATATCGTCCACGCCTCCTCGCCCAACCTGTCGCCTTGGGGCCGGACCATCGTCTATCTGTCGCTGTGCCACGTCGAGAACCACATCCGGCGCTTCAAGCGGCCGGACTGGGTCGCCCACCGCGACTTTGCGCCCATCGAGCCGCTGCCGGACGATTGCCTGCTCGCGCCGATGACGCCGTTCGCGGAGGACGGAAGCGGGATTCAGGTGGCCGCGGAATAGGCGGGGTGAACCTTCACCGCCTCCTGCTGGAGCGCCAGGCACAGGACAATCCCGTCCGGGTCGGCATCCTCGGCTGCGGCAAGTTCGCCTCGATGTTCCTGGCCCAGGCGATCCGCACGCCGGGCATCCACATCGCCGCCATCGCCGACCTTAACCCGGCCAATGCGCGGGAGAATCTGGCGCGCATCGGCTGGCCGGCCGAACGCTGCGGGGCGGCCGATTGCGGCGCAGCGCTCCGCTCCGGCGCAACCTGGATTACCGACGATGCCGAGGCACTGTTCCGCCAGGAAGCGATCGATCTGGTCATCGATTCGACCGGCGATCCGCCGGCGGGCGTGCAGCATGTGCTGCTCGCCTGCCGCCACGGCAAGTCGATTGTCATGGTCAATGTCGAGGCAGACGCGCTGGCCGGCCCGATGCTGGCGCAGAAGGCGCGCGAGGCCGGAATCGTCTATTCGCTGGCCTATGGCGATCAGCCGGCCCTGATCTGCGATCTGGTGGACTGGGCGCGCGCCAGCGGCTTCGACGTGACCGCGGCCGGCCGGGGCCACAAATGGCTGCCGGAATTCCAATTCTACACGCCGGACAATGTGTGGAGCGGCTACGGCCTGACGCCGGAACAGGCGGAAGAGGGCGGCCTCAACCCGAAAATGTTCACCTCTTTCCTCGACGGCACCAAGCCGGCGATCGAAAGCACGGCGGTCGCCAACGCCACCGGCCTCACGCCGACGCCGGACGGCTTGACCTATCCGCCCGGCCGCATCGACGAAATTCCGAATATCTGCCGGCCGCGTTCCGAAGGCGGCGCGCTCGACCACAAGGGACAGGTCGAGGTCATTTCCTCGCTGCGCGGGGACGGTACGCCGATCGACTACGATATCCGCTTCGGCGTGTTCGTCGCCTTCGAGGCGGACACCGACTATATCGCGCGCTGCTTCATGGAATACGGCCTGCAGACCGACGACAGCGGCCGCTACGCTGCGATGTACAAGCGCTGGCACCTGATCGGCCTGGAATTGGGCATCAGCGTCGCCAATGTCGCCCTGCGCGGCGAGCCGACGGGCGCGGCGACCGGCTGGCGGGCCGACGCCGTCGCGGTCGCCAAGCGCGACCTGAAGGCGGGCGAACTGCTCGACGGCGAGGGCGGCTACACGGTTTCCGGCAAGCTGATGCCGGCAGCGCGCTCGCTGGCCGAAAGCGCCCTGCCGATGGGTCTGACCCACGGCGTCCGCATGGTGAATCCGGTCTCGAAGGGGCAGGTCGTCCGCTGGTCCGACGTGGCGGCCGACAGCGCGCATCCGGCCGTGCAACTTCGCCGCGAGATGGAAGACCTCAACCGGCCGGTCCTGCTCCAGGCTGCGGAATAGTTCTCAAGCGCGCAAGGTCGCGCAGCGGTCCGCGATCAGGGCACCCGGCTCTTGTTGTCCCACAGCCTGTACTCGGCCCGGAAAGAGATCAGCGAACGCCAGACCCGTTTGAATAGCGGATTGGCGGCGCTTTCCTCTTCGGCCACTTGCTGCCAGGCTTTCTCGAGGGCGTTCAGTACGTCTTTCGGGAATTTCCTGATCTCAACTCCCTTGGCGGTCAGCTCGCGAATCGCCGCCGGCTGAAGCGAGGCGCCTTCCGCGATGCCCTCGCGGATCGTGTCGCCGCAGGCGTTCTCGATCGTGGATTTGGCTGCGTCGGCCAGGCCGTTCCAGACGCCGCGGCGGACCAGCAATTCCAGCAGTGTCGCCGGCTTGTGCCAGCCGGGCACATAGTAAAATTTCGCTGCCGTATTCAGGCCCATGTTGAGATCGATCAGCGGGATCGAATATTCGGCGCCGGCGATCTTGCCGGTCTCCAGCGCCTTCTTCATTTCCTTCGCGTCGAGACGGACCGCGGTCGCGCCCAGTTTGGCCACCACCTGGGCGCCCAGGCCGAAAATCCGGATCTTCTTGCCCTTGAAGAAACCGGTGCTGGCGATTTCTTCGCGGAACCAGCCGCCGCCCTCCGCCGCTGTGACGCCGCACAGAACGGATTTCAGGCCGTGCCCGCCATAGATTTCGTCGAGCAACTCCTCGCCGCCGCCATAATAGTACCAGGCCAGGTATTCCCGGGCGTCGGGCCCGAACGGCACGCCGGAGAACAGGGCGAGCGCCTTCTCGGTGGATGTCCAGTAGCCCGGTGAGGACCAGCAGGTCTCGACCTTGCCGTCGATCACGGCCGCGAAACATTTTTCGGCCGCGATCGGCTGGCCGGGTTCGGCGAAACCGATCTGCATGGCGCCGGCCGACGCCCGGCGCAACTTCGCCGTAAACGCCTTGCCGAGCGTGCCGAACTGCGGCGTGTCGCCCGGGAATGCGCTCGCCATCGTCCATTTCAGGTAAACCGATTCCGGCGCCTTGAACTCGGGCTTCTTGGTCACCGTTTCCCGCACGATGATTTTCTGCGGCCCCGGCGCAAGCACGAAGCGGCCGATCGCGCCGCCGGCTACCAGGAATACGATGGCAACGGTGACGATCCGGATGAAGAAAGGATTCAACGACTGGCCTCTTTGACGTGGTTGTCAGTATTTAATCGACTTGGACGGGCATTGCGAGTGCAGCGAACCGTCATTCCGTCTTTCGCCACCGATCGTATGGAAGTACCCGGGGCTTGAGGCCTCTGGCCGGCAGGCCGTAACGATCCGCGGCGGCGGCCTATGCGCCGGAGGTGGCCCGTTGATCGGGCCGACGCGATGGGGCAGTTTGCGGTCCGGTTCAAGGATCGCATCCCGGGCCCGGGATGGGCGGCGCCGGGAACGCCGACAGGCCGGTTTTTCGAATCTTTCCAGTCATTCCATCCCGTTCAACACCGCGAGTCATTTTGCACAAGGAAACCGATCGATGTCGAAGAACGATCTCAGGGTGTGGGGCATAGGGACCGCCCGCACCATGCGCGCGCACTGGATGCTCGCTGAAATGGATATCGAGTACGACCTGCGCCCCATCGGGCCGCGCACCGGCGAGACCCTGACCGAGGAATATCTGCGCCTGAACCCCCGGCACAAGGTCCCGGTGATCGAGCATGGCCCGTTCGTCCTGGCGGAGAGCGCGGCGATCATCAACTATCTGAGCGAAACCTTCCCGGCGCCCGAAGGCTTTTTCGTGCCCGAGGATCCGGCGCGCCGCGCCGCGCTGAACGAATGGTGTTTTTTCGTCATGACGGAGCTGGACGCCCACCCGCTCTACCTGATCCGGCGCCACCTGCAACTGGCACACATCTACGGCGAGGCGCCGCACGCCGTCGAGTCGGCCCGGGACTATTTCTGCGAACAGATCGACGGCATGATGAAGAAATTTCCGGACGGCGTGGACACGCTGATGCCGGAGGGCATGAGCGTTGCCGATATCCTGATGGTGACCTGCCTCGACTATGCAATGACGCTGGAAATTCCGATACCGGAGTCGCTTCTGGCGTATCGGGGAAGCCTGATCGAGCGGCCGGCCTACAAGCACGCACGCGAAATCAATTTTGCCTGACGCCCCCGCCGAACCTCGCGGCCGGCCATGCGCGACAGAGCCGGAAGCAGACCCAGGAATACGGACAAGGACGAAACGGACGAATGACCGGACCGCTCAAAGGCGTGCGCATCCTCGATCTGACCACGATGGTCTCGGGGCCGATGGCGACGATGATGCTCGCGGACCAGGGCGCGGACGTCATCAAGATCGAATCCCCCCGGGGCGACCACATGCGCCACGTCAGCGCCATGAACAGGGGAATGTCGGCCTCGTTCCTGTCGTGCAACCGAAGCAAGCGGGGACTGGCGCTCGACATCAAGAGCGCCGAGGGGCTCGCCATCGTCAGAAAACTCGCCGCGACCGCCGATGTCCTGGTGCAGAACTTCCGCCCGGGCGCGATCGAACGGATGGGGCTGGGCGAAGACGTTGTCCGCGAAATCCGCCCCGACATCGTTTTCGTTTCGATCAGCGGCTTCGGGGAAACCGGTCCCTACTCGGGCCAACGGGTCTACGACCCGGTGATCCAGGCGCTGTGCGGCCTTGCCGATATCCAGACCGACCAGGCCACCGGTCAGCCGCGCATGGTGCGCACGATCGTTCCCGACAAGACCACGGCGGTCGCGGCGGCACAGGCGATCACGGCGGCGTTGTTCGCGCGTTCGCAAACCGGCGAGGGCCAGCATGTCCGCCTTGCGATGCTCGATACCATGGTGGCGTATCTGTGGCCGGAGGCCATTTCCAGCTTGACCTTCGTCGGCAAGGAGATCGATCCGGCGCAGGGCCAGATGGGGCTCGATCTGGTCTACAGAACCGGGGACGGATACATCACGGCAGGCGCGGTGTCGGATTCGGAGTGGCAGGGCATGTGCCGGGCGCTCGGCCGCGAGGATCTGCTGGAAGACGAACGCTTTGCGACCGCCGGGGCCCGGGCGCAGAACCGGCCGGCGCGCCGGGAGATCGTCGGCGAGGAAATGCAGAAATGGCAGACCGACGAGATTCTGGCGCGGCTCGACCGCGAGGATGTCCCGGCTGCGCCGGTGCTGACCCGCTGGCAACTGCTGGACGACGCGCAGATCGAAGCTAACGGGACCATCGAGATCCATGACGACGATCTGCTCGGCAAGGTGCGCCAGCCGCGGCCGGCGGCGCGCTTCGACCGGACGCCGGCGGCGGTGCAGACGCTCGCGCCTTTCCTGGGCGCCGACAACGCCGCCATCCTGAGCGAACTCGGATATTCGGCAGCGGAGATCGAGCGCCTGGCCGGAAACGGCGTTCTGGCCAGCCGGGGGCCGGCTACGGCGTGCTGAGCAGCCGCATCAGGCTCGAGGTATCCCAACGCCCGCCGCCGCGCGCCTGCACCCGGGCATAGAACTCGTTGACCAGCGCGGTGACCGGCAGGAGCGCGCCGACCCGGTGTCCCTGGGCCAGGCAGATGTCGAGGTCCTTGCGCATCCAGTCGACCGCGAAGCCGAATTCGAATTCGTCGTCGGCCATCGTCGTGCCGCGGTTGTCCATCTGCCAGGATTGCGCGGCGCCCTTGGAAATGACGTCGAGCACGAGCCTGGCGTCGAGCCCCGAACGTTGCGCCAGGTTCAGCCCTTCGGCGAGCCCCTGCACCAGACCGGCGATGCAGACCTGATTGACCATTTTCGTGAGCTGGCCCGAACCGACCGGGCCGAGCAGCGTCACGGCGCGGGCATAGGCGTCGATAACGCCCTTGCACCGGTCGAAGTCCGCCTGCTCTCCGCCGGCCATGACCGTGAGCATGCCGTTTACGGCGCCGGCCTCGCCGCCGGATACCGGGGCATCGATGAAGCCGAAACCGCGCTCCGCCGCCGCAGCTGCCAGCTCCTGAGCGACGTCGGCCGACGCGGTCGTGTGGTCGACGAAGACGGTGCCGGCGCCCATCGCCTCGAAGGCGCCGCCGCCGCCGACCGTCACTGCGCGCACGTCGTCGTCGTTGCCGACGCAGGCGAACACGATCTCGTCGCCGTCCGCGGCTTCGACCGGCGTCGCCGCACTCTTCCCTTCGAACTCATCCAACCACCGTGCCGATTTCGAGGCAGTCCGGTTGTAGACGGTGACCGCGTGACCGGCTTTGGCCAGATGGCCGGCCATGTTGTAGCCCATGACCCCGAGGCCGAGGAAGGCGACCTTCCGCGGTGCTGTTTTCTCTGGTTCGTTCATGTTCGTTCCGTTGTTCGATGCCCTGGGCCGGACGCCCCGACGGACGCGGATTATCGGGGCCGGCCGGGGTCCGGTTCAAGGCGCAATCTTGCCGATTCGGCACTGGCCGCGGTTCTCGTCAAACCGGCCCCTCCCGGTCGAGGACGACATCCGCTTCGAGGCCGGCGCTGGGCGCCGATAGCCGGACCGGCAGGAAAGCATCCGGCAGGAGACAGCCGACAATCCACACGGCGCGCTCGTGCCGCGGCCTGCGCCGCGATCCGGCTTTCCCTGTGCTGCCGTTGCCGCTATAGACTTTCGCTTGTCTAACGACCAAAGAAACAGGGAGGAATCATGTCCGGCAAAATCACGCTAACGGCCCTGGCGGCAACCGTCGCCTTCGCCGTTTCGGCCAACGCCCAGCAGAACCTGACCGCGGAAACCGCAAGCCCCGGCGGCGTGCCCCATGCCGTGATCACGACCCTCGCCGAACTGGCTGCGGCTCAGGGGATTGCCAATTTCCAGGTCGCCGAGGGTCAGACCCTGACCAACTCGCTTCAGAACCTGGCCCAGGGCAAGACGGATGTCTCTGCGGTTCCGCTCATCCTGCCGTTCCTGCTTTCGCGCGGCGCCGGCCCCTACGGCAAGCTCGGCAAGAAAAAGGGCGCCGAGCTCGTCAAGAACACGGCAGCGCTCTACACCTACACCTATGGCGGCTACGGGCTCTATGCCTTTGACAGTTCGAGCGTCAAAGGCTGGAAGGACATCAAGGGCAAGACGATCGTCAACGGCCCGCCCCGGGGCGCTGCGCTGAACATCGCCCGGGCAATCGTGAGGATCGTAACCGGCTATTCCGATGGCAAGGACTACAAGGGCGTGCAGTCCAACTGGGGCCAGATGGTCAAGACCATCACCGACGGCACCGGAGACGCCATGGTCCTGCCGATCACCTTCCCGGATACCCGGATCCTACGGTCGCTCGGCTCCGGAAGCATCACCCTGTGGTCGGTGCCCAAGAAGGCATGGGATTCCAAACCCATGCAAAGATATCTCAAGGCGCCCGGAACGGCGCCGTGGGTCGTCGACCTCAAGACCGTCAAGCCGATCAAGGGGCTTACCATCGTCTCCGGGGACGGATTTTACCGCGCCCCGGGCACGGCGGGCGCCGACATGGTCCAGACGTCGATGAGTTTCGACCTCGCCAAGGCCCTGACCAAGGCGGCGATCTCCAACGTGAAAAAATTCAAGTCGAAGGCGCCCTACATGGCGAACATCTTCCTCGGCGAAATCGATCCGGCGAAGACCGGCATGTGCGGCCCGGTACCGGTGAAATATCATCCGGGCGCCGTGGCGGCCTGGGAGGAAGCCGGCCACAAGGTTCCCGATTGCGCAAAGCCGTAGTCTGAACCCGCAGTCCAAACCGGCTCATGGGGGCCGCGGCTTTCGCCGCGGCCCTCCCGCCGCACCGGGCGAATGAACACGTGTCCGAAGATGTAATTCCGGGCCCCGCCCGCCGCGGCCTCAATCATCGTATTGTCTATGTCCTGTCGATCGCGCTCGTCGTCGTCGGCCTGATCAATATGATGCCGGGAATACCCGGTCTCGACGATCTGGCGCGGGACATCGCGGGCAATCCCCGCTTCATCATCCGCAAGTTCCCGTACGAATATTACTACCCGCTCTACTTCGCCGCGATGATGCTGACGGTTGCGCTGCACCATTCGATGTGGCGCGCCTGGACCGACAGAAGCCGCCTGCGCCGCGGTTTCGGCCTGTTCATGGACCTGGCGCTCGTGACGATGGCGATCGCCATCTCGCTCACCTACCTGGTCGAGTTCGAATCGGTCTGCCTCATCGACCGGATCACCGGCGACCGCGAGCGCATGATCGCCGAGAGCCTGAAGGTCGAAAAAGAAACCGCCCTGATGCTCGGCCTGCCCGAGCCCCTCACGGTGGAAGACCCGCAATGCCTGTACACCACGGGCGGCTGGATCGTGGCGATCGTGGGGCTCGCGATCGTCGTTTTCCTCACCTTCAACATCAAGGTCTGGGGGTTTCCGCTCGTCCTGGTCGCCCTTCTGATCGCCGCCTACACCATCGGAACCATCCTGATCTGGTACTTCTACGGCGCCCAGGACATCGACAAATATCTTGTGACCAAGCTGGGGGGCGAGCCGCGATCGCTGGCGGACGGCCGGCCGCGGGTCCATGACATCCTGACCAACAACGCGTCCGGCCTGCTCGGCCGGTTCATCGATATCACGCTCAACGAGATTTTCCCGTACCTGATCCTGGGATCGCTGTTCGGCGCCTCGGCCGGTGGCAAGTCCCTGATCAAACTCGCCTTCCGCTGGACGCGGCGCCTTCGGGGCGGGCCCGCCCACGCGGCCATCGTATCCTCGGCGATGTTCGGCACAATCTCCGGCGGGCCGATCGTCAACGTGCTCTCGACCGGTGTGCTGACCATTCCGATGATGATCAAGCGCGGTTTCTCGCGCGTGTTCGCCGGCGGGATGGAGGCCGCGGCCTCGTCCGGCGGTTCGGTCATGCCGCCGGTCATGGGCGTTGCCGCTTTCGTCCTCGCGGCGATGACGGGGGTTCCCTACAGCGACGTGATCGTGGCGGCGGCCATTCCCGCGTTCGCCTATTTCCTCTGCCTCTTCCTCTCCGCGGTCTTCCAGTCGCGAAAGCAGAAAATCGAGGCCCTGGGCGTGCTGACCGAGGACATGCACCTGTCGCGCCAGGATATCTACAACCTGATCATGATCTTCGGGCCGATCCTGATCATCCTGTTCCTGTTGCTGACGCCGAAACAGAATGTCGGCTGCGGCTGGTTCGACGGCCTGCTCGGCGCCGAGCGCGTGTTTGCCGAGGGGGTGTGCAAGGTCTCCGAGCTTCCGTGGCTGCTGAAAATTGTGCAGAACGCCGCCGGCGATGCCGGAAGCGCGGGCTGGTGGGCGGTCTTCCTGCTGATTTTCCTGCTCTTTCTGGATCCCGAAATGCGCGCCCGCCCGCGCAAGCTGCTCGACGCGCTGTCGAATGCCGGAATTCTGATTGCCACGCTCTATCTGATGTTCCTGGCGGTTTCGATTATCGACTTTTGCCTGAAATTGACCGGCCTGCCCTTCTTCATCTCCCTCGACGTGCTGGGATGGCTGCAGAGCCTCAACCTCGGGGCGGGCGGCTCCGTCGCTTTCCAGTTCATGGCTCTCCTCATGACGATGATGCTTGCGGTGCTCCTCGGCATGGGGATGCCGGCGGTGCCGGCCTATGTGAACGTGGCGCTCCTGATGGGGCCGGTTCTCGCCGGGCTCGGAATCTCAATTTTTTCGGCGCACATGTTCATCTTCTATTTCGCGGTCGCCTCGGCGATCACACCGCCGGTGGCGATCGCCGCGTTCGCGGCCAGTTCGATTACCAAGGCCGAGCCGATGGCGACCGGCTTCTCGGCGGTCCGGTCGGGCATCGTGATGTTCGTCATACCCTTCGTTTTCGCGATTTATCCGGAACTGCTCCTGATAGAAGAAGCGTTCCTGGATCCTACTGCGAGCGGGACCAACGTTTCCTACCTGCCGGGCTATGACGGGACCGTGGATACCGTGCCCCTGCTCTGGCTGCTCGCGCGCCTTGTGCTGGCGCTGTTTCTGCTCGCAAGCGCGCTGGCGCGCTTCGACCGGGCCGCGCTGCCCTTGTGGGAGATCGGGCTGCGCCTCGCGCTGGCCATCCTTGTGATATCGAACGACCCCGCGGTCTACGGTCCCGCCGTCGCCGCTGCGGTGGTCTGGATCGGCTGGCACGGATACCGCACCCGCCGAAGCGACGGTGCCGGCGAGCCCGCGCCGTCACCCGTGCGGGACTGAGCGGATCATTCGGGGATTTCCCCCGGAAAGTTCCCGCCCGGTCCAATGCGTCCTATTGGATCGATAGCTCTTGCAGCGCCGTGGCGGGGCTCTCGCTCCCTATGCGGTGATCCGGTTTTCCACCGCCACGCCTTCGCGCAGCGCCCGGACCACGGCTTCGGAGGTCGTGACCAGGCCGAAATGGGTGCCGATGTCGTACAGGCTCGACTCCTGCTCGCGCGGGCCGGTTGCGGCGACGCAATCTTCCGGCACGATCGCCCGGTAGCCGTTGAAGAATGCGTCGTGGACCGTCGAGCGGACGCAGATGTTGGTGACGACGCCGACGACGATCAGGGTGTCGACCACCATGTCCTTCAGGCTGAGGTCGAGGTCGGTGTTGAAGAAGCCGGAATAGCGCCGCTTGACGATCTCGATGTCGCCGGGCCGCCGGTCCAGTGGGTCGATCACTTCGGCGCCCCAACTGCCCTCGATGCAATGGGGCGTCCGCTTGAGGAATTCGCGCTCGCGCCTGGCCTGCGGCCGGTGGGTGTCCTTGATGAAGGCGACGACCCCGCCGGTGCCGCGCACCGCCCGGATCACGGCGTTCTGCGGCGGCACCAGCCGCTCCGAGCCCGGCAGCACCATCGCGCCGCCCTCGGCGCAGAAATCGTTCATCATGTCGACGACGAGGACCGCGGTGTGCGGCGGCGACAGGGTCATGCTGTCATCGCCGTGCCGGTGGGCGGAAAAGGTGTCCATTGTGGCCTCCCGGCTTCAGACCCGTATACACTAACGCCCTGCATCGACGATGAGAAGGAGGCTCCGATGAGAGGCGCCGGCAGGCGAAATGGCGCCGCCCGTCCCGTCCCCACGGTGGGTCGGCGGACCGTTCTGAAGGCCGGCGCCGCGGCGGCAGGCGCGGTCGCGGCAGGCCCGCTCGCCGTTCTTTCCCGCAGCGCGCGCGCTGCGGACCGGCTGCGGGTGCTGACCTGGCCGGGTTACGAAGAAAAGAATGTCGCCGAGGAATTCGAGGACACGCACGGCATCAAGATAGAATTCAAGGTCTATATCGGCGGCGAACAGATGCTCCGGTCATTCAACCGGGCGCCGCGCGGGACTTACGACAACGTGCTGGTCGACGCCGAATATGTTCACAAGCTCGCCGCTATCGACGCGATCGAGCCCTACAGTCCGGAAGACATACCGGAACTCGCCAACTACCATCCCCGGTTCAGGAACATGCGCCAGATCAAGGCGGGCGGCGGCCGGATCTGGGGTACGGCCACACGCTTCGGATTCTACGCCATGTCCTACAACGCCGACCGTATGAGCCGGGAGGCGAGCGAGGACTGGAATTCGCTGTTTCTGCCCGAACTTGCCGGCAGAATCGGCGTTCTGGACTGGTATCTGCCGAACATGGGCATTGCGAGCCTCGCGGTTCATCCCAACACGGAAAATCCCTATGACCTGAGCGACGGGCAATTGGGCGCGGTCAGGGCGTGGCTGCTCCGGCTCAGGCCTCAGGTCGGCATGCTGGGCGCAAGCAGCCGGCCCATCGTGCAGGCAATGATCGAGGGCGATATCGTCGCCGCCATGATCGGCGATCTCGATATCGATCTGAAATTCGCCGGTTACAAGAATTTCGAGGCGACGATTCCGAAACAGGGCGGCATCCGCTGGCAGGAAGTGGCCACCGTGTGCAAGCAAAGCCGGAACAAGGATCTCGCTCTCGAGTGGATCAGATATGTCAGTCAGGCCCATGTTCAGGCGAAGCTCGGTTTCGCCAGGGCGTTCAAGGCCCGCGGCCCGAACCTCAAGATTGCGGACCATTGGACCGCGGAGCAGAACCGGCTCATGGGCTACGACCCCGATCCCGAAAACCGCGGCCGGATGCGCGTGGAGACGCTGATCGACCGCAGCGTCGGCCGCGACCTCCCCGTGCAGCAGGATGCGAAAGCCTGGATCGACATTTTCAACGAGTTCAGGGCCGGCTAGGGCCGCCCGGCGACACGGGCGCGGCGCATCGACGGTGCGCGAAGCGGATGCCCCCGGGGGACGGCCGCGGGTTTCCGGAAACGAAAGCGTCAAGGCGCCCTAGGCGGACCGGGCGCCGGCCGCGAGCATCTCGACCATCTTGTCGCGCATGACGAATTTCTGCGGCTTGCCGGTTACGGTCATCGGCAGTTCGTCGACGAATCGGACGTAGCGCGGAATCTTGTAATGGGCGATCTGGCCGCGGCAGAAGTCGCGGATCGACTCCTCGGTTTCCGCCGCGCCGGGCTGCAGGACGATCCAGGCGCAGACCTCCTCGCCGAAGCGTTCGTCCGGCACGCCGAAGACCTGGACGTCCTGGACATTCCCGTTGCGCAGCAGGAATTCCTCGACCTCCCGCGGATAGACGTTCTCGCCGCCGCGGATCAGCATGTCCTTGACCCGGCCGACGATCTCGCAATAGCCCTCGGCGTCGATGGTCGCCAGGTCGCCGGTGTGCATCCAGCCGTCGGCGTCGACCGCCTCGCGCGTGCGCTCCAGATCGCCCCAGTAGCCGCGCATCACCAGGTAGCCCCTTGTGCACAATTCGCCCCGCTCGCCGACCGGCAGGGTCCGGCCGTCGGGACCGACGATCTTGCATTCGGCGTGGGGCTGGATGCGCCCGACGGTCGAGACGCGCTTCTCGATCGGATCGTCGGTCGCGCTCTGGAACGAGACCGGGCTGGTCTCGGTCATGCCGTAGGCGATGGTCACGTCCGTCATGTTCATGTCGCCGATCACCTGCTTCATGGTCTCGATCGGGCAGGGCGCGCCGGCCATGATGCCGGTGCGCAGGGCCGACAGGTCCGCCTTGGCGAAATCGGGATGGGACAGCATGGCGATAAACATGGTCGGCACGCCGTAGAGGCCGGTGCATGTCTCGTCGTTCAGCGCCTTCAGCGTGTCGGCCGGGTCGAAACCTTCGCCGGGAAAGATCATGGCCGCGCCCTTGGTGACGCAGCCCAGCGTGCCCATGACCATGCCGAAACAGTGGTAGAGCGGCACCGGAATGCACAGCCGGTCGGCCGCGGTGAAGCGCATCGCGTCGGTGGTGAAGCGGGCGTTGTTGACGATGTTGCGGTGGGTCAGCGTCGCGCCCTTGGGCGCGCCGGTCGTGCCGCTGGTGAACTGGATATTGATCGGGTCGCCGGGCTCCAGCGTCGCGCCGGTATCGTCGACCATCTTGAGCGCGGCCGGCCCGGCCATGCCGGCGACCGCGCCGAAATTGACCATGCCGGGGGATTTGTCCTCCCCCATGCGGATGACGGTGCGCAGATGGGGCAGCTTCTCCGATTGCAGCTTGCCCGGCTCCGCTGCCGCCAGTTCCGGCGCCAGCGTCTGCAGCATCTCCAGGTAACGGCTGGTCTTGAACGATTCGGCCAGGATCAGCCCTTTGCAGCCGACCTTGTTGAGCGCGTATTTCAGCTCGGCCAGCCGGTAGGCCGGATTGATGTTGACCATCACCGCGCCGATTTCGGCCGTCGCGAACTGGGTCAGCAGCCATTCGGGCCGGTTCGGCGCCCAGATGCCGATCCGGTCGCCCTTGCCGAAGCCGAGCGTCAGCAGGCCGGCGGCGAAGCGGCGCGCCTCTTCCTTCAGCTCCCGATACGTCCAGCGCAGGCCGCTGTCGCAGAATACGGCCGCGGTGCCGTCGGCTCGGGCGGCGGCCGTTTCTGCCAACAATTCGCCGATGGTCTTTTCGAGCAGCGCCGGTGCCGGCGCGCCGATAACGTGGGAAAGCCCGCCGCGCGGGCTTTGGTCGTGGCGTGCCTCCGGTGACCCGCCGGCCGGAGTCTTGTCCAGCGAGGCGATCGGTTTGGCAAGATCTACGGTCCAGTGGGCGTTCATGTCCGGACACCCTCAGCATCGGGCTTTCCAAGCGGCGCCAGCGTGCCGCGCGGCGGCGGCCGGCCGGGACCGCTTCTCCTACGGTCGAGGTTGGAATCGATTGACGCCGAACGCAATATCGCAAAGATGCCTGCACCGTCTGTGTCGGGCGGAGTTCGGGAGTCTGTAGCCGTTCCGGCCGGCACGATCGACAATCCGGGGAAGAGAGCCGGCCGGTCCGTGCTTCGATCGTTATTCCTGTGGAGCTTCGGGCTGGCGGTTCTGGCCGTCGCCCTTCTGGCGTTCACCGGCAAGAAAACCTTCCATGTTGAGATCGTTATCCCGGCGCCGCCGGCAGCGGTGTGGGCCGTGCTGACCGATGCCAGGGGATATGCCGACTGGAATCCGGTGTTTACGCATGTCGCGGGAGAATTCCGGCAAGGCGCAACGGTGAAGACAACCGTAAAGGAACCCGGTAAGCCGGAGGTGGCGATAGAGTCGGAAATCGTGCGGCTGGTTCCGGAAGGGGAATTGAACCAGTTCGGCGGCATACGCGGCTTCATCACCTTCGATCACCGTTGGCTACTGGAAGCCGCGGAGGGTGGCACGAAAGTGACGCAACACGAGGTCGACCGCGGGTTCTGGGTCTGGTTCTGGGACTCCGATTGGGTCGAGCCCGCTTACCGGAAGGCCAACATTGCGCTGCGCAACCGGGTACTGGAACGCCATCGCAAATGAAGCTCCGGCCCGCGGTCCGTCGACGACCGGTTTGGGGCTACAATGTCCGCCAGTCTTCGTCCTGTTCGAAGGCGTGCGCCGCCCGGTAGATCGTGGCTTCGTCGTAGTGCTTTCCGGTCAGCATCAGGCCGACGGGAAGGCCGTCGCTCAGGCCGCAGGGAATGCTCATCGACGGATGCCCGGTGATGTCGAACGGCGCGGTGTTCGCGATCATCTCGAACGCCCGCTGAATATACAACGCCAAAGGCGCGTCCGGGCCGGGAATCGGCGGCGCGACCATCGGCAGGGTCGGCATCAGCAGCAGGTCGCAGCGGCCTAGCGCGTCGTCGTAGGCGGCGGTCAGCGGGCGGCTCAGATTCTGCGCCTTGGCGAAATAATGCCCGCGATGGTGCTTCAGCATGTATTCGCCGATCATCATCGTGAGCTTGAGGCTGTGGGACAGTTCGTCGGCCCGTGCGCGCCAGTTGGCGTGGGCGTCGAGCAGGCTGGTGACGTAGAGGCCCTTCCAGCTCGTCCCGAAGCCGTTGCCGTGCATCATCGTGGCGGTCGCGCCCTCGAGGGCGACCGGCGTCCAGATTGCGAGGCCGTCCCGGTGCATCGGGATCGAGACATCCTCGACCGTCGCGCCCATGGCGCGGAACCGTTCGGCCGCCGCGCGCACCTTGGCGTCGACTCCCGGCTCGCTGTTGTCCCAGCCGAACCCTTCCTGGACCACGCCGATGCGCATGCCGCCGGCGCCGCGGCCGAGCGCCTTGGTATACTCGTCCACCCGCGGCTTGTACTGGCGCGGGTCCAGGCCGTCCTCGCCGGCGAGGACTTCGAGCAGCAGGGCGTTGTCCGCGACATTGCCGGTCATCGGGCCGGTATGGTCGATGGTCGGCTCGATCGGCATGACGCCGGTGTAGGGCACGAGGCCATGGGTCGGCTTCATGCCGTAGCAGCCGCTGAACGACGCCGGGATCCGGATCGACCCACCCTGGTCGCCGCCGATCGCCATATCGACCTCGCCGGCGCCGACCAGCGCGCCGGAGCCTGAGGACGAGCCGCCGGCCGTGTGGCCGATCTTCCACGGATTGTGGACCGGCGCGGACGCGTTGGTGTGGCTGCCGCCCGACAGGCAGAAATATTCGCAATGCGCCTTGCCGGCGATGGTGGCGCCTTCGTCCAGCATCCACGTGACGATGGTGGCGTCGAGGTCCGGCGTATAGCCCTCCAGGGTCGAGGCGCCGTTCATCATCGGCACGCCGGCGAGGCAGACATTGTCCTTGAGCGCCACCGTCTTGCCGTCCAGCCTGCCGCCCGGCGCGCCGCGGATTTCGCACTTGATGTACCAGGCGTTCATCGGGTTTTCGCTGTCGGCGGGCCGGGTGCCGGGCGTGCGCGGATACTTGACCGCCGGCGGCGCGTCGCGCAGCGCGTCGACCCGGTCGTAGGCCGCCAGTGTCGGCTCCATCAGGTCGAGGAAGGACTGGACCTCGCCGTCGCTCATGCTCATGCCGAAGGCGCGGACGATGTCGCGCATCTGGTCCAGGGTGGGGCGTCTGACGGTCATGGCGTTTCCGATCGGCTGGGCCGGGGGCGGTGGCGGCACTTCGGCCCGGGCCGGAGACGGCTTCGCTGCCGGGGCCGGGGCGGGCGCTTGCGACGGCGGCCGGGGAGGCGGGGAGGCGGCCTCGCGCCGCGGGACCGCCGCCGCCACCGCAGGTGCAGCCGATGTCCGCGCGCCGCCGCCGCCCAGGCCGGCGAATTCCTCGATCAGCCCGGTGGCGCCGAACTGGTCGCGGGCGATCTCCGCTTTCACCGCACCGCGTTCGAGCACGAGGATGCGGTCGGACAGCTGGGTCAGGAATTCCAGATTCTGCTCGACCAGCAGCAGGGTCAGGCCACGGTTCGCCCGGATCGCGACCAGCGTTTCCGCCATTTCCTCGATGATCGACGGCTGGATGCCCTCGGTCGGCTCGTCGAGCAGGAACAGCACCGGATCGGAAATCAGGCAGCGCGCGACCGCGAGGATCTGCTGCTCGCCGCCGCTCAGCACGCCGCCCTGCCGGTCGAGTAGCGGGGCAAGGCGCGGGAAATCGGCAACGATCCGGTCGATTCCGGCTTCGGCGCTGGCGTCGCCGGTCTCCTCGCTCCAGGCGAAGTGCAGGTTCTCGCGCACCGTGAGGCTGGGGAAGATGCCGCGGCCCTGGGGAACGTAGCCGAAGCCGAGCCGGCTGCGCCGCCAGGTCGGCAGCTTCGTGATCGGTGTCCCCTCGAAGGCGATCTGGCCGCCGGTCGCCGGGAGGAGGCCCATCAGGGTCTTGAGCAGGGTGGATTTGCCCATGCCGTTGTGGCCGAGCAGGCCGAGCACCTCGTTCTCCGCCAGGTCCATCGAGACGCCGCGGAGCACGGGGATGTCGCCATAACCGGCGCGCAGGCCCTGGACCGACAGGATCGCGTCGGCCCTCCCGCCCGGGCCGGTTGCCGGGCTGCCGTTCTCTGCGGCCGGGGCGTTCATTGCGACTTGCCCAGATAGACGTCGCGGACCAGCGGGTCGCCCAGCACCGTATCGACATGGCCTTCGGTGAGGATGCGGCCCTGGTGCAGTACGGTGACGGTCTTCGCCAGCTGGCGGATGAAATGCATGTCGTGCTCGACGACGATGATCGCAGCGCGGTCGTTCATCTCGATAATGATGTCGACTGCGCGCTCCGCCTCCTCGGCGGTCAGGCCGGCGGCCGGCTCGTCGAGCAGGATCAGCCAGGGGTCGCCGGCCAGCACCGTGCCGAACTCGACCAGCTGGCGCCGGCCGTGGGCCAGGTTGCCGACCGGCTCGCCGGCGCTGTCGGCGATGCCGATGCGCTCCAGCGTTTCGGTGACGATTCGGTCGGCGTCGCGGGTGGAATTGCGCTTGCGGGCGGCGATCCAGATATTCTCGCGCACGCTCAGGCCGTTCATCACGCTCGGCACCTGGGTCTTGATGCCGACGCCGAGGCCGGCGATCTCGTGCGGATGGGCGCCCACGCAATCGATGCCGCGGATGCGGATGTCGCCCTCGCTCGGCCGCAGGACGCCGGTCAGGCATTTGAAGAACGTGCTCTTGCCCGCACCGTTCGGGCCGATGAGGCAGCGCAGCTCTTTGTCGGCAAGGACAAAATCGACGGCGTCGAGCGCCGCCACGCCGCCGAAGCGGACGCTGACCCCGCGCGCCTCCACGACCGCGTCACGCGCGCCCTTACGCATTGGGTCGCGCCCTTTCCGCCTGTGTGCGCCGCCGCCGGCTGCTCCTGCGGGGGCCGCCGCGCCCGAGGCGCGCCCGGCCGAGCCAGTCCCGGATCGACGGCACCATGCCGCGCGGCAGGAACAGGATGAACAGGATCAGGATTGTGCCGAAGACCAGCGTTGCCTCCAGCGGGTTCTCCCTGCCGAAGACCTCCTTCACCGCCCGCAGGCCGAGGACGAATTTCAGGTAGCCCAATACGGCCGCGCCGATCATCGGCCCGATCAGGGTGCCGGCGCCGCCGACGATGACCCAGATGATGATCTCGGCGGCAAGGCCCAGGCCGAACAGCTCCGGCGTGATGATCTCCGCCGCGTTGGCGTAGAGGCAGCCGGCGAGCCCGGCGAGCCCGCCGCCGAAGGCGAAGGCTGCGGTCTTGCGGGCGCGCACGTCGTAGCCCAGCAGTTCGATGCGCTGCTCGTTCTCGCGCAGGCCGACCAGGATGCGGCCGAACGGACTGCCGAGCAGCCAGCGCGTCAGCAGGTAGCACAGCACCAGGACGATGAAGGTGAAGTAATACAGGTTCTCGTCGTAAATGTAGGCTTCCGGGTCGCCGGGAATGTGCAGCGTCGGAAAACCGGGGATGCCGTTGAAGCCGCCGAGCCGGGCCTCGCCGATGACCCATTGCTCGCCGGCCGTGTGGTTCATGAAGCGGAACAGGATCAGGCTCACCACCAGGGTCACGACCGCCAGGTAGACGTCGCTCAGCCGTCCGTAGAACATCATGGCGCCGAGAATGGCGGCAAACAGGGCGGGCAGCAGGATGGCGAGGAAAAAGCCGCTCCAGGCCTCGCCCGTATTGATCGCGGTCAGCGCGTAGACGTAGGCGCCGAGGCCGTAGAAGGCGGTCTGGCCGAAGCACAGGATGCCGCCATAGCCCCAGACGAAACCGAGGCTGAGCGCCAGCAGCGCGTAGGCGGCGAATGTCGTCAGGTTCAGGACGTCGAAGAAGACTGGCAGGACGAACATGAGGATCGCCGCAACGACGACGGAGGAAAGGACCTGCCGGGCGGTCATGGCCGGGCGCCCTTACAACCGGTTGCGGAAGAACCGGCCGGAAATGCCGGTCGGCAGCAGCCGCAGCAGGATGACGGCGGCGACCAGCAGGCCGATCTCGCCGATCACGGAATTGGTCGCGAAGGTGACGAGCTGCGATACGATGCCGAAGAAACCGGAACTGGCGATCAGGCCGGAGACGACCGAGGCGCCGCCCGAAATCACCGTGATGAAGGCCTTGGCGATGTAGAGCAGCCCGGCGGTCGGGCCGATGCCGACCAGCGGCGCCAGCACGCCGCCGGCCAGGCCGGTGAGAGCCGAGCCCGCCGCGAAGGTTACCATGTAGACCTTCGAGGTGTCGTAGCCGAAGGCGCTCGCCATGTCGGCGCTTTGCATCGCCCCGCGGGCGATCAGGCCGGCGCGGGTATATTTCAGCACGCCGAAGATCAGCAATATGACGCCGATGGCGCTGGCGATAATGAAGATCGTATAGCCGCTGAGCGAATAGTCGCCGACCGCGAAGCCGCCGATCGGCGCCTTGATGCTGGTCGTGGTCGGCCCGAAGATCAGCGTGAAGCCGCCGATCATGGCCAGGCTCAGGCCCCAGGTCGCCAGCATGGTGTTGATCAGCCGGCCGTAGAGGAAGCGGATGATCAGCCGCTCGGCGACGACGCCGAACGCCGCCACGACCAGCGGGGCGATGACCAGCATGGAGACGAAGATATCGATGCCCAGCGTATTGTGGGAGACGATCGCCGCGTAGCCGCCAAGCAGAACGAACTCGCCATGGGCGAGGTTGATGACGCGCATCATCCCGAACACGACCGCGAGTCCGGCGCTGATGAGCGCCAGAAACGCGATCGTGTACAGGACTTCGTAGACGACAACCGCCGCTAGATCCATCGAAGCGCTGCCGTCCTTCCTACAGTGTCGAACGGGGCCGCAAGGCAGCCGGGATCAGATCTTGATCTCGTACTGCTTCGTATCGTTCGGGTTCTTCTCCAGGTCGCAGACCCGCTGGGTGTCCGACGGCGGGATCTGGCTGTAGCTCTTGGCGATCGTCAGCGTCTGGTTCTTGACCTCGATCAGATGCATGTCGTGAGTCACGTGATGCGTCTTGCCGTCGATCGTCACCTTGCCGGTCGGCCCGGTGTAGCTGATACCGCTTTCGAGCGCCTGGATGACCTTCATCCGGTCGAGCGTGCCGGCCTTCTTGACGCCTTCGGCCCACAGCCGGACGCCGTCATAGCTCGACGCCGCGATCTCGTGGATGTCGTTGGTGTGGCCGAACTTCTTTTTCCATGCGGCCAGGAACGCCTTGTTCGACGGGAAATCGGCCTGGGGCGAGAAGCTCTGGCAAACGACGATGCCGTCACCTTCGCTCGGTGTCAGGATCTTGTGCTCGTTGCCCGACGACATGGTCGTGGTCGCGATCGGAATCTTCTTCTTCATGCCGGCGGCCGCCCACTGGCGGTAGAAGGACAGGTGCGCCAGGCCGACCAGCACGGCGCAGATCATGTCCGGTTTGGCCTTCTGGATCTTGGCGATGGTCGAGCCGAAATCCGACACGTTGAGCGGGAAGTAATCGGCCTGGATGACCTCGCCGCCGGCCTCCTTGGCGTAATGCTTGATCCAGTTCGTCGTGATCTGGCCGTAGTTGTAGTCCGCCGCCAGCACATAGATTTTCTTGCCCCAGCGCTTGATCGCCTCGGGCACCAGGATGGCCGACTGCTGGGCCGGCGTCGTGCCGACGCAGAAGACGTTGCGGTCGCAGACGCCGCCTTCATAAGTCGTGTTGTAGAAATACAGCGTCTTGGCCTTGCGCAGGCTCGGCCGGATCGCCTCGCGTGACGCCGAGAGGATGCCGCCGTGTATCACGTCGACCTTGTCCTTGCGCGTCATGCGGCGAGCATACTGGGTGTAGAGCGCCATCTTGGACTGGGTGTCGTAGGGGATCATCTCGATCTTTTTGCCCAGCAGGCCGCCCGCGGCGTTGATCTCGTCGATCGCCAGCCGGTGCGCTTTTTCCATCGGTTTGCCGTAGGCCTCGAAGATGCCCGACGTGTCCAGGATGCTGCCGAATTTTATGGTGTCGGCGCCCATCGCGACCGATGGCACCGTCGCCAGCGCACTCGCTGCCGTCGCGCCCTGCATGAATTGTCTGCGATTGATCGTCATGATGCTACTCCCTCTTGATTGAATCTCTGCCGGCTAGCGATCGTCGCCGGCCTTGTTCTCGCCCGGGCTATCGTCGGCCGGGCCGCCGTCCGCAGCGCTTTTGTCGCCGCCGACATCGAGATTGACGCCCAGTTGTTTGCCCAGCTTCTGCATGGCCGGCAATTGCACCGCCATGTTCAATACACCCTCGACGGCCTGGTTGAACGGCGAGGATGCGCCGCCCCCGCCCCCGCCACCGTGGTCGTCGCCGCCGCTCTTGCCGCCTGCGCCCAGCCCGGTCACCTGGTTGATCCGGATTGAATCGATCTTTTCCGCCGGCTTGACCATCTGTTCGATGATCGCAGGCATCCTGTCGATCCGATGCTGCTCCAGCCGCGTGTGCAGCACCTGTTCGCTCACGGCGTTCTCGGCCTCGGCCAGTGCCGCCTTGCCCTCGGCTTCGGCCTTCAACTCGTTGCGCCGGGCCTCGGCTTTCACGGAAGTCGCCTTGGCCTCGGCCTGCACCTTGTCGAGCAGGGTCTTGACCTCCGACTTAGTGACCTCGTCCGAAATGTCGGAATCGCGTTTGGCGCGCAAGAGCGCCGTCGCCGCGTCGCGCTCGGCCGCCAGCTTTTCCTTCTCGCGTTGCACTTTTTCTTGTGCAGAGACAATGCCGATTCGGCGTAGCTCGGTTTCGGCCTCGGCCTCGAATTCCTCGGCGCGTTTCAGGCTGAGCGCGATCTGGCTGTCGATCTTCGTCGTTTCGGCGGCAAGCAGGGCTTCGGACTCTTCCTGCCTCAGTCTCAGGTCGCGCTGGATTTCGGCGAGACGGGTTTGGCGCTCGGCGTCGATCCTGGCCCGTTCGGCCTCCTGCCGGGCGTGCTGGCGCGCCGCTTCCTGGGCGGCGTCGCTTGCCGCGCGGGTTTCCTCCACTGTCTGGCGCTGGGCGATTTCCGCTTCCTGCTGCTCGCGCTCGATCTCCAGTTTGCGCTTCAGCGAATCGAGCTGGGTCTGGCGCACGGAGACATCGGCGTCGGCCTCGATACTCGCCCGCTGTTTCCGGTTGGCGGAGATGATCTCGGCCAGCCTGCGCATGCCGACGGCGTTGAAGGCGTTGTTTTCGTCGAGCGACGCCAGGGACGCCTGGTCGAACCGGGTGAGCGAGGCCGATTCCAGCCGCAGGCCGTTTTGCTCAAGGTTGTCCGCCAGCAGGCTTTCAACCTCATGAACGAACTCGCCGCGGTTCTCGTGCAGCTGGTCCATGGTCTTGGTCGCGACGACCGCATGCATGGCGCCGACCAGCCGGCCGTCCAGCAATTCATGCAGGCCCTCCGTGCGCAGCGAGCGGGAGCCGACGGCCTGGGCCGCGGTCGCCACACCCTGCGGAGTCGGCAGGACGCGCAGGTTGAATTCCATCTCCACATCCAGCCGCAGCCTGTCCTCCGTCATCAGGGAGGTATTGCCGCTGCGGGCCACTTCCAGCGGCATGGCGCGCATGTTGATTTCTTCCACCCGGTGCAGGAAGGGCATGACGATGCAGCCGCCGTCCATGACCACTTTCTGTCCGCCGAAACCGGTCCGGATCAGCGCGGTTTCCCGGGTCGCCTTGCGGTAGAAGCGTTGCAGGAAGGCGATGAGAATCGCCAGCGCGACAACAACGATGACAATGGTGATGAAGGTCGCCATCGGGACCGCCTCGGTTCGTTCGACTGCCGCGATTTTGACAGTCCTGCGGCGCCGATCAAGCTATTCAGGTTATCCTTGCTTTATTTTCCATGTCAAATAAATTGTCGATTGACGAAATACCGCTCAATGCGCCGCTTAACGGGCCAGTTGGCTGACGACCCTGAAATCGAACCCATGCGCTTCGGCCAGATAAACGGGAAGTTCCCGGAACCCGGCATCGCTCCGGATGCCGGCGGCGGCGCGCCGGTTCCCCGTCACCTGGACCGCCAGCCGGGCCATGCCCTCGTAGATCGACTGGCCGAGGTCGTTCAGCACCGGTGCGCGCTCGGCGAACCTGGTGTGGTAGCGCTCCCGGAAGGCGCCGTTGCGCGGCGTATCGAGCGCGGCGAAGTAACCGGCGCTGACGAAGACGCCGTCGGTCGCCGCGGCGCCCATGGCAAGCAGCATGTTCTCTTCGATGGCGCAGGAAAACCGCAGGATCGAGCGCGCCATCCCGGCGGCATGGAAGGCCCGGTTGAACAGCACCGAATCCTGCCCGATCAGGGACAGCAGCACGGCATCGGACCGGCGGCTTGCAATCCGGTCGAGGATGGCGTCGAAACGGCGGATGTCTGTGGCGGTCTCGTCGAAATCGACATAATCGCTGCCAACGACCTCTCGGCCCTGCCGCGCCATTGCCCGCGCCGCCAGGGCATGGGACACCCGCGGCCAAACATAGTCGTTGCCGACGAAATACCAGCGGCGCAGCCGGTAGCGCGCGCTCAGCCAGGTGAGCGCCGGCAGGAGCTGGCGCTCCGGCGTCACGCCGAGGCAGCAGACGTTGTCCGGCGCGCTGCCTTCGTGGAGCGGTGTGTAGATATAGGGTACGCGCCGGCCGACCGCGGCCGCCAGGGCGTCGCGCACGTCGCTGGTATGCATGCCGACGACCGATTCGATCCGGCGGGCTGCGATCAGCTCCGCTGCGCGCCGGGCGACCGTCTCGGGTTTCGTGCCGGCATCGACGAAGCGGAGCCGGAAGACCGTGTCATCGGTCGCGGCAGCGTTGATTTCGGCGCAGGCCAGTTCGGCGCTGGCGCGGCAGGACGGACCCCAGATGCCTGCCGGGCCGCTGGTGGGCACGAAGACGCCGATCCGGTGCTTGGTTGCCATACCTTGTCCGGGGCCGCTCCCCACGGCCGTTCGGAGGCCGTTTCTTCCAACGGCGCGAATCCTACCCCAATCCGGCGGTCTTGTGCCAAACGCTTTCGCGAAAGTTTCGAGGATCCCGCGGCTGGCCGGACCGACGCGCACGGGAGGTGTGCATGACTTTCACCGGCAGCCTGGCCGACATCCTGATCCGGGCCGGACAGTCCGTGGCCCTGGATCTGGACGGCCTGCTCCGGCCGCTCGATCTGTCGCTCGTCCAGTGGCGGGTGCTGGACAGCCTGAGCGACGGCAAGGGCCGGACCATGAGCGGCCTGTCCGCACGCTCCTCCATCCAGATGTCCGCCCTGTCGAAGCTGGTCGACCGGATGGTCGTCCGCTCGCTGGTGCTGCGCAAGCAGAGCGAACGCGACCAGCGGGTTATCATTGTCATGGCGTCCGATTTCGGACTCGAGGCCTACCGTAGGAGTATCCCGGCGATCCGCTCCTACGAAGCGCGCCTGGCGGAGCGTCTGGCCGGAATCGACGTCGAAGGCCTTGACAGCATCGGGCCGAACCCGGCGGGCGAGGGGCGGGAAACAGGCAGCGCGCCGGTTCCTCTCAACTGACCCGCAAACTTTAGTCGCTGCGCCGGCGAGAAGCAGACCGAGAAAAGTCCCGGCGCTCGGAATTCCTGCCCGTCATTGCACCAGCGGAGAATCGGCGGCGGCAATATCGAAGCCCGAAATACGGGCATCCCCGGCGAGTAGCTGGACATACTGCCTGAAGGCCCGTCGCCAGGACGCCTCCTTCAGATAGTCGGCGACCTTGTCGGCCACGGTTTCGTAGGGCAGCAACCGCCCGGATACACGCTTGTCGACGCGCACGACATGGAGGCCGTAGCGCGTCTTTACCGGGATCGGCGAAAGCTGCCCCTCTTCCAGATTGAACAGGAAGGTCTCCATTTCCGGCACCGTGTCGCCGCGCGAAAGCTGACCCAGCCGGCCGTCATTGTGCTTCGAATCGCAGGCGGAATGGGCTCGCGCCAGTTCGCCGAAACGCTCCGGCGTCCCGCTCAACGTATCGATCAGCTCCCCGGCCTGCGCCTCGGCCCGGTCGCGCTGCGCCTCGTCGTCGGGCGCTGCCGCGAGCAGGATATGCGCGGCTTCGACCAGATCTGGACTGCTGAAGCGCGCCGGGTTGTTGTCGTAATAGCGGCGGCATTCGGCCTCGGCGGGCTCCGGAATATCCACCTCGCGATCGATCACGGCCTGAACCGCCGCCGATTCGTCGGCCTCGTCGATCCCGAGCGCGTGAGCTCGATCGAGCAACAGCGCGCGGATCACCAGCCATTCGGCCGCGGCGCGCCGTGCCGCGGCGACATTCTCGGCCGGGTGATACTGCATCTCCCGCAGGATTGCATCTTCGTCGATGCAGCGGCCGTTAACCTGGATTCCGGTCATGATCGGGTCAGGCCGCCCGGCGTCCTTCCCGGGTGCGCACCACCTGATAACCGCGCCGTCCCAGGTAGCCGACAGGCGCGCTCCAGATATGGACGAGACGGCTGAACGGGAAAATCAGGAAGATCGTGAGGCCGAGGAAGATGTGCAGCTGGTAGACCCAGTGCACGTCGGCGACATAGTCGGCCGCCCCGTCCTGGAAGGTGACGATCTTCTGCGCCCAAAGCGACAAAGCGACCATGATCTCGCCGCCTTCCCGGTGCGCCCACGAGAACGGTACGGTCGCCAGGCCGAGCACAAGCTGCAGCCAGAGGATGGCCAGGATCGCGATGTCCATCGCGCTCGATGTCTTGCGGATCCGGGGATCGAACAGCCTCCGGTGCAGAAGCATGGTGAGGCCGATGAAGCAGACGATGCCGAAGACGCCGCCGGCGACGATCGCCAGCATCTGCTTGGCGCCGGAGCTGAGGCCGAAGGCGTGGTAGATCTCCTTTGGCGTCAGCAAGCCGACAAGGTGCCCCAGGAACAGGAACAGGATGCCGATGTGGAACAGCACGCTGCCCATGATGAGCTGCCGGCGCCGCAGCAGCTGACTCGATCCGCTGCGCCAGGTGTATTGCTCGCGGTCGAAGCGGATCAGGCTGCCGGCCAGAAACACCGTCGCCGCGAAATAGGGGTAATAGCCGAAGACGAGGATGTGCAACCAGTCACCCATGGTCATGCTCCGTCCTGTCCGTGCGGGCGGGGGCGGCCGCAAGTTCCGCCACGCGGTTGAGGGTGTCGCGGGCCGCGGCGCAGCCGCCGTCCGGGGCGCCGGAAAAGGCCGGCGCCTCCTCCCACTCCTTGTCGAGTTCCGCCGCTTCAGCTTCCGGCGGCTTGTCCTGCTCGAGCAGGCTTTCGACCGCGGCGCTGTCCGGCCGCCTGGCGGCGGTTTCCTCGATCGCCTGGAATACGCCGGCATAGTCGCTGCCGCGCCGCTCCAGCCGGATGCGGACGGCAGCAACGATGTGCACCACTTCCGACAGCAGGTCCGCCGCCTCATTGGGCTCGATCAGCGACAGGAACTCCAGGAACAGCGGCAGGTAATCCGGCAATTCGTTGGAGTCGATGCTGTACCCGTGCGTTTCGTAATGCGCCGCCAGGTTGACCATCGCCTGGCCGCGGTCGCGGGATTCGCCGTGGATATGCTCGAACAGGTGCAGCGACAGGCTGCGCGACCGGTCGAACAGGCCGACATAGGTCTCCTGCGCGGTCAACAGGTCGCCGAGCGTCAGCTGCGCCGCCAGCCGGTCAATCGCCGCCGTCGCGTTCCGGGACAGCCGCCCCTCTTCCTTGACCAGTGCGGCGACCTCGCCCGCCGCCTCGGCCAGGTCGGCCGTGGGATAGTGCAGCAGTGCCGCGAGCGCCCGGTAGGATTTCATCGGTCGGCCTTCATCGGGGCGCGCCCACCTTGTCCGACCGGCCGCCGGCGCTGGGGCCGACCCGGACCTCGTGGCTGAACAGGTCGATCTTGTCGCCGCCGCCGCTACAGCCGTCGCCGAAGCTGAAACCGCACTCGCCGCGCAGGTCAAAGGCCTCTTCGGCATATTCGCGGTGGGTGGTCGGGATCACGAAGCGGTCCTCGTAGTTGGCGATCGCCATCGTCTGGTACATGTCCTCGATATCGGTTTCCGTGAGACCGACCTGTTCGAGGGCGCGCACTTCGCGTCGGCCGTCGACATGTTTGGCGCGCATATAGACCCGCATCGCCAGCATCCGCTCCAGGGCCAGTTTGACCGGGGCTTCGTCGCCTGCCGTCAGCAGATTGGCGAGATATCTGAGCGGAATTCGCAGCTGGGAGACATCCGGAATCAGCCCTTCGGTGCCCAGCGCGCCGGCCTCGGCCGCCGCCTGGATCGGCGACAGCGGCGGCACGTACCAGACCATCGGCAAGGTGCGGTATTCGGGATGCAGCGGAAAGGCGACCTTCCAGTCCATCGCCATGCGCCAGACCGGCGAGCGCTGTGCCGCGTCGATCCAGGCCTGGGGCACACCGTCTTGCAGCGCTTGCCGGATGATCGCCGGGTCGTGGGGGTCGAGGAAAATGTCGAGCTGCGCCTGGTACAGGTCCTGCGGGTCTTCCGCCGCCGCCGCTTCCTCGATTCGGTCGGCGTCGTACATCAGCACGCCGAGATAGCGGATACGCCCGACGCAGGTTTCGGAACAGACCGTCGGCTGCCCCGCCTCGATGCGCGGGTAGCAGAAGATGCACTTCTCCGATTTTCCGGACCGCCAGTTGTAGTAAATCTTCTTGTAGGGGCAGGCGGAGACGCACATGCGCCAGCCGCGGCACTTGTCCTGGTCGATCAGGACGATGCCGTCCTCCTCGCGCTTGTAGATCGCGCCCGACGGGCAGGCCGCAACGCAGCTCGGGTTGAGGCAGTGCTCGCACAGGCGCGGCAGATACATCATGAAGGTGTTTTCGAACTGGCCGTAGATGTCCTTTTCGAGCGCTTCGAAATTGACGTCCTTGCTGCGCTTGGAGAATTCGCCGCCGAGAATCTCCTCCCAGTTCGGGCCCCATTTGATCTTGTCCATGCGCTCGCCGCTGATCAGCGAGCGCGGGCGCGCCGTCGGCGGGGCCTGCGATTCGGGCGCGTTGTGCAGATGCTCGTAGTCGAAGGTGAAGGGCTCGTAATAATCGTCGATCTGCGGCATGTCCGGGTTGGCGAAAATCTTCGCCAGGATGCGCAGCTTGCCGCCCATTTTCGGCACGATGCGGCCGTTCTTCTTGCGCACCCAGCCGCCGTTCCAGACTTCCTGGTTCTCCCATTCCTTGGGATAGCCGACGCCGGGCTTGGTCTCGACATTGTTGAACCAGGCGTATTCCATGCCCTCGCGGCTGGTCCAGACATTCTTGCAGGTCACCGAGCAGGTGTGGCAGCCGATGCACTTGTCGAGATTCAGCACCTTGCCGATCTGTGCGCGAATCTTCATTCCGCCGCCTCCATTGCCGCACTCATTTCCGGGGCCCGGTACGGACCCTCCATCCAATCCACCGTCTGCATCTTGCGCACGATCACGAACTCGTCGCGGTTCGAGCCGACGGTGCCGTAGTAGTTGAACCCGTAGGACAGTTGCGCATAGCCGCCGATCATGTGGGTCGGCTTGACCGTCGCGCGGGTGACCGAGTTGTGGATGCCGCCGCGCGATCCCGTCACTTCGCTGCCCGGCACGTTCACGATCTTTTCCTGGGCATGATACATCAGCGTCATGCCCTCGGGCACGCGCTGGCTCACGACGGCGCGCGCAACCAGGGCGCCGTTGGCGTTGTAGGCCTCGATCCAGTCATTGTCCTCGATGTCCGCCTTGCGGGCGTCGGTCTCGCTGAGCCAGACGATCGGCCCGCCGCGCGACAGGGTCAGCATCAGCAGGTTGTCGGTATAGGTGCTGTGGATGCCCCACTTCTGGTGCGGGGTGATGAAATTCAGCACAACCTGCGGGTTGCCATTGTCCTTTTCGTCGATCAGCGGCCTTATCGTCTTGGTGTCGACCGGCGGCTTGTAGACGCACAACTGCTCGCCGAAGGCGCGCATCCACAGATGATCCTGGTAGAGCTGCTGCCGCCCGCTCAGCGTGCGCCACGGGATCAGCTCGTGCACGTTCGTGTAGCCCGCCGTATAGGTGACGTTTTCCGACTCGACGCCCGACCACGTCGGCGACGAGATAATCTTGCGCGGCTGCGCCTGCAGATCGCGGAAGCGCAGCTTGTCCTCCTCGCGCGCCGCCGCCAGGTGCTCGTGCTCGCGCCCGGTCGCCTTGCCCAGCGCCGCCCACGCCTTGACGGCGACATGGCCGTTTGTCTCCGGCGCCAGCGCCAGCACGACCTCGGTCGCGTCGATGTCGGTGTCGATTTTCGCCAGGCCCTTCGAGACGCCGTCCTCGCGCACCTCGCCGTTCAGCCGCTTGAGGAACTCGACCTCGTCCTCGGTGTTCCAGCTGATGCCCTTGCCGCCGTTGCCGGCCTTGGTCATCAGCGGGCCCAGCGCGGTGAATTTCTTGTAGGTGCTGGGATAGTCGCGTTCGACCACCACCATGTTCGGCATGGTTTTGCCCGGGACGGGATCGCACTCGCCCTTCTTCCAGTCCTTTACGTCGGTCGCCTGCGCCAGTTCCATCGGCGTGTCGTGCAGGGTCGGCACCAGCACGAGGTCGCGCTCGACGCCGAGCACGCCTTCGGCAACCTCGGAGAATTTTTTCGCGATTCCCTTGAATATCTCCCAGTCGCTGCGGGTTTCCCACACCGGGTCGACCGCGGCCGACAGCGGATGGATGAAGGGGTGCATGTCCGAGGTGTTGAGATCGTTCTTCTCGTACCAGGTCGCTGTCGGCAACACGATGTCGGAATAGAGGCAGGTCGTCGACATGCGGAAATCGAGCGTGACCAGCAGGTCGAGCTTGCCTTCCGGCGCGGCGTCGTGCCACGCGACTTCGACCGGCTTCCGGCCGCCGGATTCGCCGAGCTCCTTGCCTTGCACCCCGTGCTGGGTGCCCAGCAGATGTTTCAGGAAATACTCGTGACCCTTCCCGCTCGAGCCCAGGAGATTCGAGCGCCAGACGAACAGATTGCGCGGCCAGTTCTTCGGCTCGTCGGGATCGTCGCAGGACAGACGCAGGGTGCCGGCCTGGATCCCGGCGACCGCCGCCCCGACCGGATCGCCGTCGCCGGCAGCCCGGGTAACGTCCAGCGGGTTGGTCTCCAGTTGCGGGGCCGACGGCAGCCAGCCCATGCGCTCCGAACGGACGTTGAAGTCGATCAGGCTCAGCGACTCCCAGTCGCCCTCGGGCGCCAGCGGGGAGATGATCTCGTCGACAGCAATCTTTTCGTAACGCCACTGGTCGGTGTGGCTGTACCAGAAGGACGTGCTGTTCATGTGCCGCGGCGGGCGGTTCCAGTCGAGGGCGAAGGCGAGCGGCAGCCACCCGGTCTGCGGCCGCAGCTTTTCCTGCCCGACATAGTGCGACCAGCCTCCGCCGGGCTTGCCGACGCATCCGCACATCACCAGCATGTTGATGATGCCGCGGTAGATCATGTCCATGTGGTACCAGTGGTTGAGCGCGGCGCCGACGATGACCATCGAGCGGCCTTCCGTCTTGTGCGCGTTCTCGGCGAACTGCCGCGCGACCGCGATCACCTTGTCGCGCGCGACCCCGGTGATGCGCTCCTGCCATGCGGGAGTGTAGGGCACATCGTCATCGAAGCTCGCGGCCACGTTCCCGCCGCCCAGCCCGCGGTCCAGCCCATAGTTCGCAATGAACAAGTCGTAGACCGTGGCGACCAGCGCTTCGCCGTCCTGCGTCTCGACCTTCCGTACCGGCACGTTCCGCCATAGCACCTCGTCATGGTCCGTGCCGGCGAAATAGTCGTGGCTGGTCTTGCCGAAATACGGGAAACCGACCGAGGCGACGTCGTCGCCGATATCGATCAGGCTCAGCCGCAGTTTCGTCGCGTGGCCTTCTCCGCCGTCCTTTTCCTCGATATTCCACTTCCCGGCCTCGCCCCAGCGGAAGCCGATCGAGCCGACCGGGCAGACCAGCGCGTCGCCCCGCGATTCGTCCACCGCGACGGTTTTCCAATCGGGATTGTTCGTTTGCCCCAGGTCGTCCGGCAGGTCGGCGGCGCGCAGCATGCGGTCGGGCACATAACCGCCTTCGGCCTTTCGCAACGTCACCAGGAACGGCATGTCGGTGAAGCGGCGGCAATAGTCTTCGAAATATGCGCTCCTGCCCGCCAGATGCCATTCCCTGAGAATCACGTGGCCCATCGACATCGCCATCGCGGCGTCGGTGCCCTGCTTCGGGTTGAGCCAGATGTCGGCGAATTTCGACGCTTCGCTGTAGTCCGGAGTCACAGTTACCGTGGTCGCGCCCTTGTAGCGGACCTCGGTCATGAAATGAGCGTCGGGCGTGCGCGTCTGCGGAACGTTCGAGCCCCACATCATCAGGAAGGTTGAGTTGTACCAGTCCGCGCTTTCCGGCACGTCGGTCTGCTCGCCCCAGGTCTGCGGGCTCGACGGCGGCAGATCGCAATACCAGTCGTAGAAGCTCATGCACACGCCGCCGATCAGCGACAGGTAGCGCGAGCCCGCGGCATAGGAGACCATCGACATCGCCGGGATCGGCGAGAAGCCGATCACGCGGTCCGGCCCGTGGGTCTTGATCGTGTAGATATTGGCCGCCGCGACGATCTCGTTGACCTCGTCCCAGTCCGAGCGCACGAATCCGCCGAGCCCGCGCACCCGCTGGTAGTCCCTGCGCATGGCTTCGTCCTCGACGATCGACGCCCAGGCATCGACCGGCGCCATGGTCTTGCGCGCCTCGCGCCAGTGCCGGACCAGCCGGCTGCGCACCAGCGGATATTTGAGCCGGTTGGCGCTGTAGATATACCAGGAGTAGCTGGCGCCCCTCGAACAGCCGCGGGGCTCGTGATTCGGCAGGTCCGGCCGGGTCCGCGGATAGTCGGTCTGCTGGGTCTCCCAGGTGATGATCCCGCCCTTGACGTAGATCTTCCAGCTGCAGGAGCCGGTGCAGTTCACGCCGTGGGTCGAGCGCACGATCTTGTCGTGCTGCCAGCGCGCCCGGTAGGAATCCTCCCAGTCGCGGTCTTCGTTGGTGACGATGCCGTGCCCGTCGGAAAAGGTGTCTACGGTCTTCCTGAAGAAGGTTAACCGATCCAGGAAATGACTCATCGGATTCGCCTCCTCACGGGTTCTTCACGTAGGCATTCTTCCGCAGATAGAACCACCAGTTGATGCCGATGCAAACCAAATAGAAGGCTGCGAAGCCATAGAGCGCGTATTCCGGCGTCGTCGCCTTGATCTGCTCGCCGAACACCTTGGGGATGATGAAGGCGCCGTAGGCCGCGACCGCAGAGGTCCAGCCCAGGACCGGCCCGGCCTGCACCTTGTCGAAGACGATGGCAATAGTGCGGAAGGTTGAGCCGTTGCCGATCCCGGTCGCGGCGAACAGGATCAGGAACAGGATCAGGAACGGCGTGAAATATTCTTCGGGTGTCGGCGAGGCGTAGGCCAACGACAGGAAATATGCGACGCCCAGGGCGCAGGCGACCATGATGACCGAGATGATCTGCGTGACCAGCGCGCCGCCCAGCCGGTCGGAGATCATGCCGCCGATCGGGCGGATCAGCGCGCCGATGAACGGGCCCGTCCAGGCATACATCAACGCGCTCGGCCCGTTCGGATTGACCGTCGTGTGGGTCATCACGCCGTCGACTTCGATATGCTGGAAGCCGAACACCACCTTGATCGCCAGGCCGAAGGCGGCGGCGTAACCGATGAACGAGCCGAAGGTCATCGTGTAGATGACCGTCATCGCCCAGGTGTGCTTGTTCCTGAAGATCGAATATTGCTGGTCGAGGCTCTGGCGGATCGTGCCGGGAATCAGCCGCAGCGCAAAGACCGTTGCAGCGATCACAAGGGGCAGCACGATCCACTTGCTCAGCTCAAGGCCGGAGCCGCCGGCTTTCTCCGGCAGCAGCAGCCACAGCCCGATCGCCGCGGTGATCAGGCCGATCGCCAGCATGCCGAGAATCTTGCCGAAGGCGCCGGCCGTCGAACCGAGGCCCGGCGAGACATGCTCTGCCGTGATGTTGTTCATGCCGAACCAGGCGGCGATCACCAGCGGGATCAGGATGGCGACCCAGATGTAGCCGGCGTTATGGATAAAGGTCTCGGTTCCGGCCGGAATTTTCCCGACCAGCGTGCCCGAACTGTTTTCGAGAATCAGGGCTGAGCCGCCGAAGACGCCCACCGTCATGACCAGCGGCACCAGAATCTGCATCGTGGTGACGCCGAAATTGCCGAGGCCGGCATTCATGCCGAGCGAATAGCCCTGCACCTTCTTTGGATAGAAGAAGGAAATGTTCGACATCGAGGAGGCGAAGTTGCCGCCGCCGAAGCCGGACAGCAGCGCCATGATCTGGAACTGCCACAGCGGCGTATTCGGATCCTGCAACAGCAACCCGGTTCCGGCCGCCGGGACGATCAGCAGCGCCGTTGACAGAAAGATCGTATTGCGGCCGCCGGCGATACGGATGAAGAAAGACGAGGGAATGCGCAGGGTCGCGCCGCTCAAGCCGGCGATTGCGGCGAGCGTGAACAGTTCCGCCTGGGAGAAGGGGAACTTTAGGTTGATCATCTGAACCGTGATGATCCCCCAGTACAGCCACACGGCGAAGCCGCACAGCAGGCAGGGAATCGAAATCCAGAGGTTCCGGGTTGCGACGCGCTTGCCTTCGGTGCGCCAGAACGCCTCGTCTTCCGGATCCCAGGTTGCCAGGTTTTTGGCCATCGAATTTCCCTTTACTCGAGCCGATCGGGCAGCGGCCGCCGGGGCGACCTACTGCGCAGCGGCAGGCGCCGGCGCCGGCATGTTCGGAACGTCGCTGAGATAGCGTTCGTCGGCCAGCCCCGGATGACGGCGGCGCTCCATCAGGCGGATCGCAACATGCATCCACACGGTGCTCACCAGCACGATCGCGAACATCAGCATGAAGGAACTGGTCCAGACACCGATCCAGTCGTTCAGGATGCCGAACGCGACCGGCAGAACGAAGCCGCCGAGGCCGCCGATCATGCCGACCAGGCCGCCGACCGAGCCGACGTGATGCGGGTAGTAGACCGGGATGTGCTTGTAGACGGCCGCCTTGCCGAGCGACATCACGAAGCCGAGCAGCACGCTGAGGATGACGAAGACCGTCAGACTGACGCCGAAGGTGAACTCGATCGGCCCGGCGATGCCCTGAACTGTGTACTGGGTGCTCGGATAACTCATCACGAACAGGCACGCCAACGACACGATAAACGTAAGATACATGACGAAGCGCGCGCCCCATTTGTCCGACATCCAGCCGCCGAGCGCGCGAAACACCGAACCGGGCATCGAATAGGCCGCCGCCAGCATTCCGGCGGTCGTCAGCGACAGGTCGTAGGCGCCGACATAGAAGCGCGGCAGATAGGAAGCGAGCGCCACGAAGCCGCCGAACACGAAGAAATAGTAAGTGGCGAAGCGCCAGACCTGCATGTTCTTCAGCGGCTCGAGCTGCTCTTTTGCCGAGACCGGCTTGCGGCCCTCGCGCTGGCGCGCCACCTGCGCCGGATCGGGCTTGGCCGTCAGGTAAAATCCGACGGCGGTGAGCGCCAGCAGGACCGCGTAAATCTGCGCGGTCTGTTCCCAGCCGAATGCCAGGACCAGGAAAGGCGCGCCGAAGTTGGTGACCGCCGCACCGACATTGCCGACTCCGAAGATGCCCAGCGCCGTGCCCTGGTGCTGCTTTTCGAACCATTGCGACGTGTAGGCGATGCCGACGATGAACGATCCGCCGGCCAGACCGACGCCGAGGGCGGCGATCAGGAACACCTCGTAGGTCTGCACCTCGGACAGCAGCCAGCAGGCAACCGCGGTCGCCAGCATCTGGACGGTGAATACGAGGCGCCCGCCATACTGCTCGGTCCAGACGCCCAGGAAAATCCGGCTGACCGACCCGGTGAGAACCGGCGTCGCCACCAGAATGCCGAATTCGGTCTCCGACAGCCCGAGATCCTGTTTGATCTTGACGCCGATGATCGAAAAGATCGTCCAGACGGCAAAGCAAACCGTGAACGAAAAGGTGCTCAGGCCGAGTGCCCGGTACTGGTCGCCCCTCGTTACACCCGTCAAGTCGTGCATGGAGCTCGTTCCCCGAATTCGCGGCGGCGTATTCGCAATCGAAGCGAAGCATATTGGGCCGGACGGCCGCGAAAAATGACTTAGATCAAGAGTAACATTCTCGGGAGGTGCTAAAGCCGCAATATCCGGCCGGCCGGCCCAATCCAAACGGTGGATCGGCTTTGAAGAGCGAGAATTTCAGTCGACTTGCCTCGATCGGTCCGTTTTGCGGCGTCTCTTGCGAAACGTTGGAGAGAGTTTTCCGCGGCACACAAAGCCGACAATTTGCTGCCGGCACGCTCATCGCGGAGCAGGGCGTAGCGCCCGATTTTCTCGACGTGCTGCTCGAAGGAAGCGTGCGACTGATCGGCAGGGGACCGGACGGCCGCGAGACGGTCGTACAACTCTGCCAGCCTGTCGATTGCATCTTTCTCGCTGCAGTGCTCACCGACGCGCCCTGTCTGGTCGGTGCGCTGGCGGTTGAGCCGGTGAAGCTGTTGTCGATCCCCTCGCAAGACGTTCGCAGGGGCGTGGCATCGGATCATCGCCTGGCCCTGAACATGATGGGCGAACAGGCGCGCCAGGCCCGAACGATGGTGCGCCGGATCAAGAACCTCAACCTGCGGAACGCGAAGCAACGGCTGGGCTGCTATCTGATCGCCCTCGGCGACAGGACCGGCAGCATGACGTTCGCACTGCCGGTGCCCAAAAATCAGGTGGCGATTGAACTCGGCTTGACCCCGGAGAGCGTGTCCCGGGCGTTCGCGTCGCTGCAGGAGTATGGCGTTTCGGTGTCCGGGCGCACCGTGAAACTGCGAAACCCCGAACTGATGCGCGCCGAATGCATACCCGACCCGCTGATCGATCGGCTCTGCGGGGAACCGCCGTTGGCCGGCGACAGCACGTCCTGACGATCGCTGAAGAGATTGCCGGAGTAGTGCGCCGGACGGTCGAGCGTGGACCGTCCCTGGCGAAGCCGCTATCTTGCGCCGTCGGCATCGAAGCATGCTTGCGAAACGGAAAATCGGCACATGAAAGAACTCGCGTCCGCCGCTTCGCTCGGGAAAATAGTGATGAAGCGGCGTTTCCTTCTGCGCTCTGAGGACATCGCCCGCGCGTGCGGGTGCGAGTTCGGCCACGCGGAAAGCCGCGCCTTCGACATGCCGCCTTTCCATGACGGCGATATTCCAAATCATTTCTGCATTCCTGCCGACATGCTCCGGACCGTGAACGGGGTTTGCCTGTCGGCGGCGGAATTCCTAGACGCGCGATGACCGAAGGCGGCCGCTGGATCGGGGCCCCGGTTCCGCGCAAGGAGGACGAGGCTCTTCTCACCGGCCGCGCGCGCTTTATCGACGACATGGAGCCGGTGCCGGGGATCCGTCATGCGGCGCTGCTGCGCTCGCCACACGCCCATGCCGAAATCCTGTCGATCGACGTTTCGAAGGCGGCGTCGCACCTGGGCGTCTACGGCGTTCTCACCGGCGCCGACATCGCGGCCGCGACCAGGCCGATCCCGAGCGCGGTCCGGGTGCCGATCGATTATTACCCGATGGCGGTCGGCAAGGTGCGCTACGCCGGCGAACCGGTCGCGCTGGTCGCCGCCGGTGACCGGTACGTCGCCGAGGATGCGCTCGACCTGATCGAGGTTGAATACCGGCCGCTCCCCCCGGTGATCGATGTGAAGGCGGCCACGAGAGACGACTCTCCGTTGCTGCACGAGGCGGTCGGTTCGAACGTCGTGCACCATCGCACCTTCCGCTACGGCGACCCGGACAAGGCGTTCGAGGAAGCCGACCGCGTCGTCCGGCTGGACTGGACCTTCCCGCGCTATTCCTCGACCCCGATGGAGACCTACGGCGCGGTCGCGCAGTTCGAGCCCGCGCCCGACCGCTACACGATCTGGTCGAATTTCCAGGGGCCGTTCATCCTGCACGCGCTGATGTGCGGCGCGCTCGAGGTGCCGGGCAACCGGCTTCGCCTGATCACCGCGCCGCAGAGCGGCGGCAGCTTCGGCATCAAGCAGGGGATATTCCCTTATCTGGTGCTGCTGGCGACGGCGAGCCGCCTTCTCGGTATGCCGCTCAAGTGGATCGAGGACCGGCTGGAGCACCTGGTGGCCTCTTCCTCCGCGTCGAACCGCGAAGATGCGGTCGAAGCGGCGTTCAAGGACGACGGCACGCTGATCGGGCTCCGGTTCTTCAACACGGTGGATGTCGGCGCCTACATCCGCGCGCCGGAGCCGGCCTCCGTCTACCGCATGCACAGCGCGTCCAACGGCGCATACGGAGTCGGCAACATCTCTGTCGATAACCGGCTGGTGACGACGAACCGCCTGCCGATCGGTCTCAACCGCGGCTACGGCGGCCCGCAGTTCTTCTTCGCGCTGGAGCGGGCGATGGAGGCCGGCGCGCGGGCGCTCGGACTCGACGTCGCCGAGATCAGGCGGCACAATTTCATCCCGAAAGACGCTTTTCCCTATCGTGCGCCGGCCGGGTCGCTCTACGACGCCGGCGATTACGAGGCGGGCCTCGACAAGGCGCTCGATCTCGCGGACTACGCGGCGTTGTGCGCCGGGCGCGACCGGGCGCGGAAGGAGGGCCGGCTGTTCGGCATCGGCATGGCGACGGCGGTCGAACCGTCCGGTTCCAACATGGCCTATGTGACGCTTGCCCAGACGCCGGAGGAACGGGCGCGCGCCGGCGGCCGGTCCGGCGGTCTGGCGACCTGCACGATTTCGATCGATCCGTCCGGCGCGGTGACCGTGAAGACGGTCTCGACGCCGGCCGGGCAGGGGCATGCCACGGTCGCCGCCCAGATCGTGGCCGACGCGCTCGGGCTCACGCCGGACGACATCGACGTGATGACCGAGGTCGACACCCTGACCAGCGCATGGTCGCTCGCCTCCGGCAACTACGCGAACCGGTTTTCCTCGGTGGTGATCGGCGCCATCGGCGAGGCCGCCCGGCGGGTTGCCGACAAGGTCCGGGCCGTCGCCGCGGAAGACCTGGAAGTTGCCGTGCAGGATATCGAGCTCGCCGACGGCACGGCGCGCATCGTCGGCGTGCCGGAAAGGTCGCTTCCGTTCCGCCGCGTCGCCGCCAGGACCCACTGGCACCCCGCCGGCCTGCCCGATGGGATGGCGCCCGGCGTCTTCGAGACCGCGATCGTGTCGCCGCCCGAGCTCGGCCCGCCGGATGACCGGGACCGGGTGGCGTCGGCGGTTACCTTCGGTTTCATCTGCGATCTGGCGGCGGTCGAGATCGACCCCGGGACCGGAAAGGTCGAGGTGAGGAAATACGTCTCGGTCCACGACGTCGGAAACGTCCTCAACCCCCTGATCGTGGAAGGCCAGATCGTCGGCGGGTTCGCCCACGGTGTCGGGGGCGCGCTGCTGGAGGAGATGGTCTACGACGCCGACGGGAACCCGATTTCGGGCACCCTTACCGACTATCTCTGCGTCACCGCTTCGGAGATGCCGAGGCTCACCATCGGCCATGTCGATACGCCATCCCCCCACACGGCGCTCGGTTCCAAGGGGATGGGCGACGGCTGTTCGATGCTGGCGCCCGTGGCGATCGCAAACGCCGTTGCCGACGCGCTCGGACGCGAGGACATCGATCCGCCCTTCACCCTCAACAGGGTCTGGGATCTCGCCGCGGAAGGCGGAGGCGCCGGGTGAAGCCCGCGCCGTTCGAATACTGCCGGGCGGACACGCTCGACGAGGCGCTGGACCTGGTGGCCGAGTTCGGTTCCGACGCCGCGGTGCTGGCCGGCGGGATGTCGCTCGGCCCGATGCTCAACATGCGGCTGGCGCGGCCGGCCGCCATCGTCGACGTCAACTCCGTCGCGGACCTGTCCGGTATCCGACTCGTTGGCGATGCGGTGGAGACCGGCGCGCTGTGCCGGCAGGCCGACGCTCTCGATTCCGCGCTCGTCGGCGATGACGTACCGCTTCTTGCCCGGGCGCTGCCTTTCGTCGGGCATTTCCAGACCCGGAACCGGGGAACCCTGGGCGGCTCGGTCTGCCACGCGGACCCGAGCGCCGAGATCCCGTTGGCCCTGGCAACGCTCGGCGGCGACGTGGTCCTCCGGAGAAAGGGCGGGATGCGCGCCGTCGCCGCGCACGATTTTTTCAAGGGGATTTTCACCTCCGTCCGTGAGCCGGACGAGATCGTGACCGCGCTTCGCTGGCCGCGGAGCGAGCCGAAGACCGGCCATGCCTTCGACGAGATCGCCCAGCGGCACGGAGACTTCGCGATAGGGGCGGCGGCGGCCGTCGCGACCGTTGCTCCGGACGGCAGCCTTGCCGCGGTGTCGCTCGGCCTCGGCGGGATAGAGGATCGCCCGGTGCTGGCCGACCTTTCTGGTTTCGTCGGCGCGCCCGCGACGGCCCGAACGGCCTCCGAGGCGGCCGCCCTGGCTGCCGGCCGGGTCGATCCGATGGTAGACCCCAGGGCAAGCGCGGCTTATCGGCGCCAGCTGGTTCGGGTCCTGGGCGCCCGCGTCCTCGAACGGGCCTTCGAAAGAGCGGGCGCACGGCAATGCTGAGGATCGAACCGGGCGCCAGGCATCGCGTCACCGTCACGGTCAATGGCCGGCTTTACAGCGGTTTCGCCGAAGCGCGGACCCTGTTGAGCGACTTCCTGCGCCACGAGCTGAAGCTCTTCGGAACCCATGTCGGTTGCGAGCACGGGGTCTGCGGCGCGTGCACCGTCAACATCGACGGCCGCGCGGTGCGCTCCTGCCTGCTCTTCGCGGTGCAGGCGGACGGCGCCGAGATCGGCACCGTTGAAGGGCTCGCCACGGACGGGGTACTAAGCCCGCTGCAGGAGGCGTTCCGCCGCCGTCACGCGCTGCAATGCGGGTTCTGCACGCCGGGCATCCTGATCTCGGCGACACAGTTTCTGGAAACCAACCCGGACCCGACCGAAGACGAGGTGCGCGAAATGCTGTCCGGCCATATCTGCCGCTGCACCGGCTATGAGGGTATCGTTCGCGCAATTCTCGACGTCGCGGGAGACGCGTCGTGACCGCCATACCGCTCGGTACGGTCTTTGCGCGTGCCGTTGCGCGGGACCCCAAAGCGCTCGCCGTGGTCGACGGTCTGGTCCGGATGACCTACGCAGAGTGGAACGACGAGATTGCCCGCGTTGCCCACGGGCTGACGCGGCTGGGGATCGATACCGGGGATGCGGTCGCCGCGGTGCTGTCCAACCGGGTCGAGATGGCGACGCTTTTCTGGGCCTGCCAGCGGATTGGTGCAGTCTTCGTCCCGTTCAACTGGCGGGGCAGCGGAGACGATTTTGCCTTCGCGATCGAAAATGCCGACGCCAAGGCGTTCTTCTACGAGCCGCGTTCCGAAGCCGCTGCGGCCGCGGCGCTGCAGGCGGCGGATTTCCCCGTCGGCCGCTGCGTGCGCGTCGGAGGCGCCGGGGGCGCGGGCCCGTCCTTCGAGGATTTGCCGGCCGGGCCGGACGGCGGCGGTCGCCGCGCGGTCGATCCGGCATCGACCTGCCTGATGCTCTACACCTCCGGGACCACCGGCCGCCCCAAGGGCGTGCCCCGGCCGCACAACGCCGAACGCAACGCCACCTTCAACTGCGTCGCGCAGCTCCACTATCGCTACGGGGAAGTGCAGCTCGGCGTGATGCCGCTGTTCCACACCATGGGCGTGCGCGCGCTGGAGATGGCGGCGGCGCTTAACGGCGCCTTCGTCTGCATGCCCGCCTTCGACGCGGGCGATGCGATCGGGCTGATCGAAACGGAACGCATTGAGGCGCTTTTCCTGGTGCCGACCATGTTCCACGACATGGTCCATCACCCCGGCATCGCCGCCGCCGACCTCTCTTCAGTGCGTCACATCGGATTCGCCGGGACATCGATGACCTCGGCGCTCACCAGGACGTGCGCCGAAATCTTCCAGCCCGAGGTTTTCGTCAATTTCTACGGGTCGTCGGAAATCTACTCCTTCGCGGTCTGCGACCATGTGGTCGACAAACCGGGCTGCGCCGGGCGCGCGGCGACCGGCCAGGAGCTGCGCGTCGTCTTCGCCGATCCGGACTGCATGAGCGGACCCGATGAAATCCTGCCCCGGGGCGAGATCGGCGAAGTCGTCGCGCCGATGGCGTGCCTGGACGCCTTCGCGGGCTACTGGAAACGGCCCGATGCCGACGCCAGGGCGATCCGCGGCGGCTGGTATTTCACCGGCGACCTCGGCTATTTCGACGAAGACGGCGAATTGTTTCTCGTCGGCCGGGTCGACGACATGATCATCTCGGGCGGCGAGAACATCCATCCGGAAGAGATCGAGGACGTGCTCGACGCGCTTCCCCTGGTGCGCCAGGCGGCGGTGATCGGGATGCCCGACGAACGCATGGGCCAGAAGATCGTCGCCTTCGTCGAGCCGGCCTCGTCCGGGGCGAGCGCCGGGAGCCTCGACGCCGCCTGCCTCGCCGGCACTCTTGCGCGGTTCAAGCGGCCGCGCGCCTATGTTTTTGTCGAGAGCATCCCGCGCTCGGCCTCGGGCAAGCTGCTGCGCCGCCTGCTGCGCGACGGGGCGTACACGGTTCTGCCGGATTTCGACAGCACCCTTTAGTCAGGGCCGGAAGGAAAGACGATGGAGAGGGACTACGCCGAACGGCGCGCGGAACGGCTGCGAGACCTCGATGGCTTGCGCGCCGAGATCGACGTCGAGAACCGGATCGGTCACGTCATCCTCGACCGGCCGCCGCTCAACATCGTTTCCTACCGCGCGCGAGGGCAGATCCGCGCCCTGCTGGAGGAGATGGACGAGGACGACGACATTGGTGTGATCTGCGTCCGCGGCGCCAACGGCGTCTTCACGTCGGGCGGCGACGTCAAGTCCTTCCCCTCGATCCCGAAGAACCGCATGTCCGATCTGGCGGACGACATCGGCACGCCGGAGCGCTGCCGGAAGCCGGTGATCGCCGCGCTGGAGAAGTATTGCTTCGGAGTCGGGTTCGAACTGGCACTTGCCTGCGATTTCCGGCTCGCCACGACGGACTGCATGGTCGGTCTGCCCGAGAGCGCCATCGGCCAGATGCCGGGGTCCGGGGGCAGCGTGCGGGTGGCGCGCATCGCGGGCCTCACCCGCGCCATGGACATGGTGATGCTCGGCAAGCGGATTCCGGCGGAGCAGGCGGTCGACTGGGGTCTTCTCACCGCGACCGCCGAAGGCGCCGACGGGCTGACGGCGCTGGTACATGACTACGCGGCGCGGCTCAATGCGCTCGCGCCGATCTCGATGCAGTCGCTCAAGCGCGTATTGAACAGCGCCTACGACACCAGCCTCAGGGTCGCGCTCGACGTCGAGGGCCACTCCTACGAGAAGATCCGCACCACCGAGGATTACCTGGAGGGCATCGCCGCCTTCGCCGAGAGGCGCAATCCGTCCTATCGCGGTCGGTAGGCCGGCCAGCAGCTGTCCGGCGCGGATGAAGCCGGCCCTCGCACTTGGCTTCGAAAGCCCGGCCCGAACGTCCGGCAATTCAACGGACACGGCCGGCCCGGAGCGTCGTGGTCGATCCACTGTCGGGCGACGAGGTCCGTGGGTCGAGGTTCGCCCGCGAGCAAGGCGCCGGCGCGGTCTTGGCGTCGGCGAGGCGGGTCTGCTGTCCAGCAGACGGATTGCAGTGGCCGAATTACGAGTTCGAATGCGGTTCGATCGGCAATGTTTCAGGCGGGCACCGGAGGCAGGTTTGCGCCGATTTGTGCAGAACCCGTGGCACATCGCAGGTTCAGCATGCGTTCAAAAATCGCGATGTATCGCTAACCCGTTGAATAGATTGGTCGGAGTGAGTGGATTCGAACCACCGGCCCCTGCCTCCCGAAGACAGTGCTCTACCAGGCTGAGCTACACTCCGACCGAGCGCGCTATATAAGGGCCGGCTCCTGCCAACGCAAGCGGCGCTGCCGGCCCGCCGACGGGGCTTTCAGTAGGGGCGCTCCACGGCGAAGGCGACGAGGTCGCCCAGCGCCTCACGGATCGGGGTGCGCGGAAAGCCGTCGAGGGACCGCATTGCCGATTTGGCATAGTGCCGGGCCCGTTCGATCGTTTCCGTCAACACGCCGTGCCGGTGCATCAGGTCGATGGCGCGCTCCAGGTCGCCATCCTCCAACCGCTGCTCTTCCAGAGTGCGGCGCCAGAAATCCCGTTCGGCCGGCGTACCGCGGCGGTACGCGAGGATGACGGGCAGCGTGATCTTGCCTTCGCGGAAATCATCGCCGACCGCCTTGCCCAGGGTCGCCTGGTGGGCCGAATAGTCCAGCACGTCGTCGATCAGCTGGAAGGCCATGCCGATATGGGCGCCGAAGGCGGCGAGGCTTCGTTCGGCCGATTCCGGCTGATCGGCCACGATGGCGCCGACCTGGGCGGCCGCTTCGAACAATTTTGCCGTCTTCGCGGAAATGACTTCGAGATACTGCTCTTCGGTCGTCGACAGGTCGTTTGTCGTGGCGAGCTGGTGGACTTCACCTTCGGCGATGGTGGCCGAGGCGGCGGACAGGGTCTGGAGCACATTCAGCGAGCCGTCGGCGACCATGATCTCGAAAGCGCGCGAAAACAGGAAATCTCCAACAAGGATGCTGGCCTTGTTATCCCACACCGAGTTCGCCGTCGGCACGCCGCGGCGCAGGCCGCTTTCGTCGACCACATCGTCGTGCAGCAGCGTCGCCGTATGGATGAATTCCACGCAGGCGGCCAGTTCGACGTGGCGCTCGCCCTCATAGCCGCAGAGACGGGCGCTGGAGAGCGTCAGAACGGGGCGCAGCCGTTTCCCGCCGGCGGCGATGATATGGCCGGCCAGTTCGGGGATCAGCGCAACCGGGCTTTGCATGCGTTCGACGACCACCCGGTTCACCCGTTCGAGATCGGCGCCGACAATTCTGAGGATGCGGTCGAGCCCGGGGGCGGAGGCCAGTCCGGCGCCGGTTGGCGCCGCGTTATCCTGCAGGGTCGCGACTGGCGTCACGGCGTCTCCTCACCTGCCGGCGTTGGCCATTGAAGGCACCGCGGCGACTGGGCGCACGCCCACCCAGCATCCAGTATAAGCCCTTGATATTCTTGTCGTATTGACAAAAAATTGAACCCGCTTGCAAGGCCATCAGATACCGTAGCCGAAAGGCCGGTCAAGCGGCAAACAAGCGCAGCGACCCTTCGCGAGCGCGGTCGGGACAGTCGGGAGAGAGCGATGCGCGAACTGGTCAGGACCACAGACCCGGTGCTCGTTTCCTGGCTCGAGGCAACCTTGAGGGCCGAGGGGATCGAGTCGTTCGTTCTCGACCTGCATATGAGCGTTCTGGAGGGGAGCATCGGCCTCCTGCCGCGGCGCGTCATGGTCGCCGAAGACGATTTCGCCGCGGCCAGCCTGATCCTGCGGCAGGCGCAGGACGTTCCCGATGACGATTGACACCACCGAAGGCGCGCTGCTCGGCGGTCGCATCCGGTTCCGCCAGCCGGCAACCGGCTATCGCAGCGCGATCGACCCGGTCTTTCTGGCGGCCGCGGTGCCGGCGAAGCCGGGCCAGCGCGTGTTCGAAATGGGTCTGGGCGCGGGCGCGGCGGCCCTCTGCCTGCTGGCGCGCGTGCCCGGTTGCACCGTGGTCGGCGCCGAACCGGATCCGGCGCTGCGCGGCCTGGCGCTGGAGAATGCGCGGGCGAACGGTCTGGAAGACCGGCTGACCGCCGTCGCGAAAATGGAGAAACCCGGCGGCGCCGAGGGGCCGTTCGATCATCTGATGACCAACCCGCCCTTCTGGGCCGATGGCTCGGGCAACCGGTCGCCCGACCCAGGCAAGGCCCGCGCCAACCACGAGGGCGATCTGCCGATCGCACAATGGGCCGACCGGATCTGCCTGCTGGGCCGGCCGAAAGCCACGGTAACGACGATTTATACCGCAGCCCGGCTCGACGAATTGCTTGCCGCGCTGGCGGCGCAGGCCGGCGGGCCGGAGATCCTGCCGTTGTGGCCGAAGGCCGGGCGCGAGGCCAAGCGGGTTCTGGTCCGGGCGCGGATCGGCGGCAAGGGCCCGGCGCGCCTGTTGCCCGGCCTTGTGCTGCATGAGAAGGACGGTCGGTTCACCGCGGCGGCCGAGGCCGTGTTGCGGGCGGCCGGCAGCATCGATTTTGCGTGAAAGTCCGCCACATTGCCTTCCGCAGGCCCTTCCACAAATAAAGGGGGCCACATCGATACGCGCCGGATCGGGAGGCGCAGGCGCACCGCAAGCGGGGTCGGGGGACGGAATTGCTCAGGCTCGGGAGACGTAAACCGACAGTGTCGGTCCTGCGGCTGAACGGTGTGATCGGCGCCGTCGGTCCGCTGCGCCGCGGCATGAGCGTCCAGCGCCTTGCCCCTGCAATACAGCGCGCTTTTTCGGTGAAGGGGCTGAAGGCCGTCGCCCTTTCGGTCAATTCGCCCGGCGGATCGCCGGTCCAGTCGGCGCTGATCTACCGGCGAATTCGCGACCTTGCGAACGAAAAGAACGTTCCGGTGCTGGTTTTCGTCGAGGACGTGGCGGCCTCGGGCGGCTACTGGCTGGCCTGCGCCGGCGATGAAATCTATGCCGACGCCAACTCCATTATCGGATCGATCGGCGTGGTGAGCGGCGGCTTCGGATTCGTCGACGCGATCGGTAAGCTCGGCATCGAGCGGCGCGTCTATACGGCCGGGGAACGCAAGGCAATGCTCGACCCGTTCCGCCCGGAAAACGAGGAAGACGTTGCCCATCTGCGGACCATCCAGAAGGATATGCACGACAGCTTCATCGAACTGGTCAAGCGCCGGCGCGGCAAGAAGCTGAAAAGCGAGCGTCTGTTCACCGGCGAATTCTGGACCGGCCGCAAGGCCCTGGAACTCGGGCTGGTCGATGCGCTCGGCGACGTGCGGTCGGTCTGCCGCGACCGCTTCGGCGAGAAAGTGCGCCTCGTCGTGATCGGCGAACGCCGGGGATGGCTCAAGCGGCGTTTCGGCCTGACGGGCGAGCGCGCACCGCAGGAGTCCTGGGGCATTGCGCTCGGCGCCGGGCTGCTCGCGGCGGTCGAGGAACGGGCCCTCTGGTCCCGGTTCGGGTTGTAGGCGGGAGGCGGCGGATGTTCGGTCTTTCCATCGGCAAGATCCTGCTGATTCTCGTGGCGGTCGTCGTGCTCCTCCTGGGGTCGCGGATCGTCCGCCAGATCAACCGCAACATCGGTGGCTTTCGCTCGCCGGACGCCGAACAATCCCGCGGCGGCCCGATGGATTCAGGGGATCCGGCCGGCGCCGGATCGGCGGCGGACCTGATACAGTGCAAGGCCTGCGGCGCGTTCGCCGCGCGGAATTGCGGCAAGTCCGGCTGTCCGCTCGCGTAAAGTTCCCTCCGCGAAATTTCGGGTGCGCCGTGCGGCGGCGTGACCCGTGCGGCACCCCGGCGGTTTTGCCATAGTGCAGCGCACAATCCCGCCGCCCTCCCAAACCAGAAAATCACCCGATGGCGTCTGCCGTTTCGCGCGAGACCTGCTTCCAGCGGCTCATCCTGAAGTTGCAGGATTTCTGGGCCGAGCGGGGCTGCGTCATCCTCCAGCCTTATGACATGGAGGTCGGCGCCGGCACCTTCCATCCGGCGACGACGCTGCGCTCGCTCGGGCCGGAGCCCTGGAACGCCGCCTATGTCCAGCCGTCGCGCCGGCCGACCGACGGGCGCTATGGCGAGAATCCGAATCGGCTCCAGCACTATTACCAGTTCCAGGTGCTGCTCAAACCGTCGCCGCCGGACAGCCAGGAGCTCTATCTCGACAGCCTGCGCGCCATCGGCATCGATCCGATGGCCCACGATATCCGCTTCGTCGAGGACGATTGGGAAAGCCCGACGCTCGGCGCCTGGGGCCTCGGCTGGGAGGTCTGGTGCGACGGCATGGAAGTCACCCAGTTCACCTATTTCCAGCAGGTCGGCGGCATCGACTGCAACCCGGTCTCGGTGGAGTTGACCTACGGGCTGGAACGGCTCGCCATGTATATCCAGGGCGTTGACAATGTGTACGACCTGGACTGGGACGGCATTCCGAAGGATCGGGGCGGGGTGACCTACGGCGATGTGTTCCTTCAGGCCGAGCGGGAATTCTCAGCCTTCAATTTCGAATTCGCCGATACCGAACGCCTGTTCCGACATTTCTCCGATGCGGAGCAGGAGTGCATGGCGCTGGTCGAGGCGGGCTTGCCGCTGCCGGCCTACGACCAGTGCATGAAGGCGAGCCACCTGTTCAACCTGCTGGACGCCCGCGGTGTCATCAGCGTGACCGAGCGCCAATCCTACATCCTGCGGGTGCGCACCCTGACGCGGGCCTGCTGCCGGGCGTGGCTCGACAGCCGCGGCGAACCCGCCGCCGCCACCGCGGAAGCCGCCGATGCCTGATCTGCTGCTGGAATTGCTGTCCGAGGAAATCCCGGCCCGGATGCAGGACCGCGCGCGCGCCGATCTGGAACGGCTGGTGACCGATGGGCTGAAGGCCGCCGGGCTCGACTGGTCCGGAGTTTGGACCTTTTCGACCCCGCGCCGTATTGGCCTGAGCGTCGAGGGACTGCCAGAGCGGCAGCCCGATGTCCGCCAGGAGCGCAAGGGTCCGCGTGTCGGCTCGCCGGACAAGGCGACCGACGGATTCCTGCGCTCGGTCGGCTTCGACAGCCTCGACCGGTGCGAAGTGCGCGAGGTCAAGGGCGCGGACTTCTGGTTCGCCGTGATCGAGCGCAAGGGCGCGGCGACGGCCGAGGCGCTCGGCGGCATCGTCACCGGCGCGATCCGGTCGATGGGCTGGCCCAAGAGCATGCGCTGGGGCGATACCGCTTTCCACTGGGTGCGGCCGCTGCACAATATCCTGTGCATCTTCGATGGCCGGCCGGTGCCGGGCAGCCTTGATATCGGCAGCGGGGAGCCGCTGGCCTTCAATGGATCGACCGTCGGCCACCGCTTCCTGGCGCCGGGCGAGATCGAGGTCCGATCGGCGAAGGGTTATCGGGAAGCGCTGGAAAAGGCCTGTGTGCTGGTCGACCCGGCGCAACGGCAGGATCGGATCGAAACGCAAGCAAAATCCGTTGCCGCCGGGCTCGGCTGTTCGCTTCGTGAAGATCGTGCGCTCCTGAATGAAGTGACGGGACTGGTCGAATGGCCGGTCGCGGTCGCCGGGCGGATCGACGCCGGGTTCATGGACCTGCCGCCCGAGGTCCTGATCACCTCGATGCGCAACCACCAGAAATACTTCGCGCTCGAAAGCGCGGACGGGACTATGGCGCCGCATTTCATCGCCGTCGCCGACATGGAAACCGGCGACGGCGGCAAATCGGTCGCCGCCGGCAACGAGCGGGTGCTGCGCGCGCGCCTCGCCGACGCGCAATTCTTCTGGGACCAGGACCGCGCGACGCCGCTCGCCAACCGGGTCGAGGCGCTCGAAGGCATCACCTTTCATGCGAAGCTGGGCAGCGTGCGCGATAGGGTTCGCCGAATCCAGGAACTGGTCGGAAAATTCGCGCCGAACGTCGGCGCGGACACGGATCAGGCGCAAATTGCAGCGCAATTGGCGAAAGCCGACCTGACCGCCGGTATGGTCGGCGAATTTCCCGAATTGCAGGGTGTGATGGGCCATTACTACGCCCTGAACGATGGTGAGGATGCGGCTGTGGCCGACGCCATTGCCGGGCACTACGCGCCCCAGGGCCCGGCGGACGCGTGCCCGACCGATCCGATCACCATTGCGGTCGCGCTGGCCGACAAAATCGACATTCTGGCCGCTTTCTGGCTGATCGGCGAGACGCCGACCGGATCGCGCGATCCCTACGGACTGCGCCGCGCCGCGCTCGGCGTCGTCCGCCTGATCGTCGAGAACGAACTTCGATTGTCATTGACCTGGCTGCTTGAGCAAGCCGCTGTTCAGGCGTCCCAATCGACGTTCGAACAAGGGGCAGGTACCGGCGATTCTGTCGCGGAGGAAGCGGCGGGCAGGGCCTTCGACTTCATCGTCGACCGGCTGAAAGTCCATCTGCGGGATCGCGGTGTGCGCCACGATCACGTCGCCGCCGTTTTCGCCGAAAGCGGCGAAGACGATCTGGTCCGCCTTTTGGCGCGGGTCGACGCGCTGGCGGCGCTGCTGGGCTCGGACGACGGCGAGAACCTCCTGACTGCCTATCGCCGCGCCGCCAACATCCTGCGCATCGAGGAAAAGAAGGACGGCCGCAGCTACGATGGTGCGCCGGCAGCCTGTCTGCTGAAAATGCCGGAAGAGGCCGGACTTGCCGATGCGCTGGATACCGCTGCCGCCGGGGCGCAGCGCGGACTGGAGAAAGAGGCGTTCAGCGAAGCCATGACGGCGCTGGCTGCCCTGCGCGAACCGATGGACAGCTTTTTCGACGCTGTCACGGTGAACGACGCGGACCTGGCCCTGCGCGAAAACCGCCTGCTGCTGCTTTCGAACATCCGCGCAGTGATGGACAGCGTCGCCGACTTTTCGCAGATCGAAGGCTGATGACAGGCCCGGATCGAATTCGGCCGGCGGCACGCCGATGACGCAGTGGGTCTACGGTTTCGGCGACGGCGCCGCCGACGGTTCCGCGGACATGAGGGATCTGCTGGGCGGCAAGGGCGCGAATCTCGCAGAGATGAGCAGCATCGGTCTGCCGGTCCCGCCCGGCTTCACGATCACAACCGAAGTCTGCACCTGGTATTACGATCACGGCAGAACCTATCCGGACGATCTCGCCGCGCAGGTCGAGGCCGGCATTGCCGGGATCGAAGGGATCGTCGGCCGCCGCTTCGGCGATTCGGACGATCCGCTGCTCGTCTCCGTCCGCTCCGGCGCGCGCGCCTCGATGCCGGGCATGATGGACACCGTGCTCAATCTCGGTCTGAACGACAGGACCGTGCACGGGCTGGCGCGGGCCGGCGGCGACGCCCGCTTCGCCTGGGACAGTTACCGCCGCTTTGTCCAGATGTATGGCGCCGTGGTGCTGGACATCGATCACGACGAATTCGAGCGCGAACTGGAATACGTCAAGGAGCGGCGCGGCTTCTACCTCGATACGGAACTGGGCGCGGACGACCTCGAGGCGCTGGTCGGCCGCTACAAGGAGATCGTGCAGGAGCAGACCGGCGTCTCCTTCCCGCAGGATCCGGACGGTCAGCTCTGGGGCGCCATCGGCGCCGTCTTCGGCAGCTGGACGAACGCCCGCGCCGTCACCTACCGCCGGCTTCACGATATTCCCGCGGCCTGGGGCACGGCCGTCAACGTGCAGGCCATGGTGTTCGGCAATATGGGCACGGACTGCGCCACCGGCGTCGCCTTCACCCGGGATCCGTCGACCGGCGACAACCGGTTCTTCGGCGAGTTTCTGGTCAACGCCCAGGGCGAGGATGTCGTCGCCGGCCTCCGCACGCCGCAGAATCTGACGGTCGCCGGCCGTGCCTTGCACGGGCCGGACCTGCCTTCGATGGAAGAGGCGCTGCCCGAGGTGTTCGCAGAACTGGACCGGGTGCGTGGCATCCTCGAACGCCACTACCGGGACATGCAGGATATCGAGTTCACGGTCCAGCGCGGCAGGCTCTGGATGCTGCAGACCCGCAACGGCAAGCGCTCCGTCCAGGCGGCATTGAAGATTGCCGTTGACATGGTCGACGACGGCATCCTCGATCCTGCCGGCGCGATCCAAGCTCTCGACCCGGCGCAGCTCGACCAGCTGCTCCATCCGACCCTCGATCCGGCGGCCGATGTCGTAATATTCGGGCGTGGCCTGGCGGCATCGCCCGGCGCAGCGACCGGTGCGGTCGTCTATTCGGCCGACGAGGCGGTGGCCCGGTCCCAGGCCGGCGAGGACGTCATCCTGGTCCGGGTCGAGACCAGCCCCGAAGATATTCACGGCATGCACGCGGCAGCCGGAATCCTGACGACGCGCGGCGGGGCGACCAGCCATGCCGCCGTTGTGGCCCGCGGCATGGGCCGGCCCTGCGTGTGCGGCGCGGGCGACATCAGGGTCGACTACGAAGCCGCGGAAATGTCGTGCGCGGGCAGGAAGGTGAAGGCTGGCGAGCGGATCACCATCGACGGCGCCTCCGGCCGGGTCATGCTGGGCCAGGTGCCGTTGATCGAGCCGGAACTGTCCGGCGATTTCGCGCGCATCATGGCCTGGGCCGACGATCTGCGCCGCATGGAAGTGCGTACGAACGCCGAGACGCCGACCGATGTGCGCACGGCGCGCGAATTCGGCGCAGAAGGTATCGGCTTGTGCCGTACCGAGCACATGTTCTTCGACGAGGACAGGATTGTCGCGATGCGCGAGATGATCCTGGCGGACGACGCGGCGGGGCGGCGTGCCGCATTGGACAAGCTGCTGCCCATGCAGCGCGAGGATTTCGCCGGGCTATTCGGGATCATGGCAGGGTTGCCGGTGACGATCCGGCTGCTCGATCCGCCGTTGCACGAATTCCTGCCCCATGGGGAGGAGGAGTTGGCCGGCGTCGCCGAGGCCGCCGGGGTGAGCGCGCGGGAGGTCCGGCGCCGCATCCAGCGCCTCAACGAAGCCAATCCCATGTTGGGCCATCGCGGCTGCCGGCTCGCCGTCACCTTTCCGGAAATCTGTGAGATGCAGGCGCGCGCCATCTTCGAGGCGGCTGCCGAGGTGCAGGGCAAGGCCGAGCAGCCGGTCGTGCCGGAGATCATGATCCCGCTCGCCTTCTCGAAAGAAGAGGTCGCGCTGCTCAAGGCCGTTATCGACCGGGTGGCGGCCGAGGTCGCCGAACGGACCGGCTGCCGCACGGACTATCTGGTCGGCACGATGATCGAATTGCCGCGCGCGGCACTGCTGGCCGGCGAGATTGCGGGCGAAGCCGCCTTTTTCAGCTTCGGCACCAACGACCTGACCCAGACGACCTTCGGCCTGTCGCGCGACGACGCCGGCAATTTCCTCGAGGCTTATGTCGAGCAGGGCATCGTTCCGAAAGATCCGTTCGTTTCGCTCGATGTCGAGGGCGTGGGGGAGCTGGTGCGGATCGCCTGCGAACGCGGCCGAGCGGCCCGGCCGGATCTCAAGCTCGGCATCTGCGGCGAGCATGGCGGCGATCCGGCGTCGGTCGCTTTCTGCGAGGAACTCGGCCTGGATTATGTGTCCTGCTCGCCCTACCGCGTGCCGATCGCCCGACTGGCGGCGGCCCAGGCGCGGCTTCAGCGGGAATCCTGAGCCGGCTTCTTTGGTGCGGCGCGCCTCGATACGGCGTGGAGCCTGTCCCGAGCGAAGCCGGGGGCGCCTGCTCTGGATGAGGGAGTTTTTGTCGCGAATCGGCAAAATGCGACTCTCTCAACCTCACCCCGAGTAGCTCAGGATCTTGTCCGGGGCCTATCGAAGGGCGGACAACCGGAAGATCATTCCGGCATATCCCCAGGTTCGCCTAGGCCGCGCCAGACGCCGCACTATCCTCGTTCAGCGCAACCTTCAGCCATTCCGGCGGCGCCGGGTTCAGGCGAGTTTCACCGGATCGCAAACCGTTTTCCGTCTCGTCGATGGCGTCCGTCCGGGCGAGCACCATGACCAGATCGCCGGCCGATGAGCGGCATTCGCCGACGGAAACGCCGTTCCGCTCGACCCTGGCGCCGGGCTCCGGCATCGGGCCGGAGACGCGCATCGGGGTCAGGCGGCGCTTCGCCAGCCCCCGATAATGCATCCGGGCGGTTACCTCCTGGCCCATCCAGCAACCCTTGTCCCAGTCGATTCCGCCCAGCAGGTCCAGGTTGCCTTCCGCCAGAGTCGAGCGCTCGATCTCCAGGTCCCGGGAGCCGTCCGGCAGTCCGGAGGCGAGCCGGCGCCTGTCCCATTCAAGCAGATCGGAAGGCGCAATACCGGCGTCAGCCATGGTCCTTTCGACCGAAATTCGGCTGCCGATCGTTCGGTAGCCTGCTTCCCGGTGCCGGGGATCGGGGAAACAGGCAGCGAGGTCGGATGCCGGGGCCACGTCCACCAGTGCCAGCGCGACGACCAGATCTCCCGCCGCTTCGACCCGGGCGTCGGAACGCAGCGTGTATCGCCGCAGCCGTTTGTGAAGGTCGGCCGACCGCGCCTTCTCGCAATCCAGCAGGATCGACTCGCCGTCGGCGGCCAGGAAGAAATCGTGCAGATATTTGCCCTGGGGCGTGAGGAACGCCGCCCAGACGCCGCGACTATTCCCCGCTTTGGCAACGTCGTTCGAAACGATGCCTTGAAGAAAATCGATCCGGTCGGCGCCGGAAATGCGCAGGACCGCACGGTCTTCGGCGATATTATATCCAGTCATTCGCGATAGGTTCATTCCGGTTTAGGCAACGGTTATCTAGATGCGCCGGGAAATCCTTCAACGCTACAGCCACGCGGTATAAGAAACGGATGGGGTGACTCCGGCAAGGGGCGACGGCATGAACGAAAAATCCTTCGACCTGGTGATATCCGGCGGCACGGTCATGACGCCGAGGGGGCGGGCTGCGACCGATCTCGGCGTCCGGGACGGGCGGATCGCGGCTCTGGGCGATCTGGGCCGGGCTGCTGTCGCGGAGCGTTTCGATGCTGACAACCTGCATGTGCTACCCGGTGTCGTCGACACCCAGGTCCATTTCCGGGAGCCCGGACTGGAGCACAAGGAAGATCTGGAGACCGGCACGCGGGGCGCGGCCAAAGGCGGCGTTACTGCCGTGTTCGAAATGCCGAACACGTCGCCGAACACCGATTCGGCCGCGGCGCTTGCCGAAAAGCTGCGCCGGGCCGAGGGGCGGACGTGGTGCGACCATGCCTTCTTCCTCGGCGCGACGGATGCGAACGCGGAAGTACTCGGTACGCTCGAACAACTGCCGGGCTGCGCCGGCGTCAAAATCTTCATGGGCAGTTCCACCGGCTCGCTGCTGGTCGCCGACGACTCGACGCTGCGCCGGGTGCTCGCAAGCGGCCGCCGCCGGGCCGCCATCCATGCCGAGGACGAAGACCGGTTGAACGCGCGCAAGGCGCTGCTCGATCCGGCCGCCGGGGTGGCCCAGCATCCCCATCTGCGCGACGTCGAGACGGCGGTTCTCGCGACCCGGCGCATCCTGGCGCTCGCCCGTGAGACCCGCCGCCGGATCCATGTGCTGCACATCTCGACGGCCGAGGAATTGCCGCTGCTGGCAGCGGCAAAGGACGTCGCGACGGTCGAGACGACGCCCCAGCACCTCACGCTGTCGGCGCCGGACTGCTACGAGCGCTGGGGCAGCTACGCCCAGATGAACCCGCCGGTCCGGGAGGCCCGGCACCGGGAGGCGTTGTGGCGCGCCGTCGCCGACGGCGTCATCGACGTGATCGGCTCCGACCATGCGCCACACACGCGGGAGGAAAAGGAGCGGCCCTATCCTGCGAGCCCGTCGGGCATGCCCGGCGTGCAGACGCTGGTTCCGCTCATGCTCGATCATGTCAACGCCGGGCGGCTCAGCCTCGAACGCTTCGTCGACCTGACCAGCGCCGGGCCGAACCGGATCTACGGCATCGCAAACAAGGGCCGGATCGCGCTGGGCTACGACGCCGATTTCACCGTCGTCGATCTCAAGGCGCGGCGGACCATCGAGAACGACTGGATGGAGGCCCGCTGCGGCTGGACGCCGTTCGACGGCAAGACGGTAACCGGTTGGCCCGCCGCGACGGCAATCCGGGGCAACATCGTCATGCGCGAGGATGAATTGCTCGGCCAACCCGCTGGCCGGCCGGTTGTCTTCCAGGAATGTCTGCCTGAATGATAGCGCGAAGGGGCCATTTCCAGTAATTCGACGGCGACGCTATCGTTGTCCGTAGACATGAGCACGGTAGTCTCGATGAAACAGCTTACGAAAATGGTTCCTGCCGTCGCCGCGTTGGCGCTGTTGACCGCTTCCATCGGCCTCGACCCAGCGCAGGCATCGGAATGCGAGAATCCCGACAACATCACCTATGTCCAGGGAAGCGATCATTGCCTGGCCATCCAGACTTACTGGGCGGCCGGCAATCCCGATACGCTCGCAATTTATATCCACGGCGATGTGCCGTCCGGGCGTCCGGTCGACTTCGTCTTCGGGATCGGAAGATTTATCGCCAGACGCGGCGCGAACGCCGTCATCCTGATTCGGCCCGGCTTCCGGGGCGCAGGGCGCAGTTCGTCGGGCATGCCGACCCATTCTCTTTATTCATTCGAGCGGCACCGGCTCTATGTGATGGAAAGCATGGGTGCGGCCATCGCGCGGCTGAAAGCCCACCACAAGGCGAAGCGGTTGATTCTGATAGGAACGTCCGGCGGCGCGCTGATTGCCGGTGTGCTGCTGGGTCTGAAAGCGGATGTCGTCGATGCCGCCTTGCTTATTTCCTGCCCCTGCGATCTTCAGAGCCTGATTCACGAAAAGGGGCCGTGGTCCCTGCCCCAAGCCGAGTCGCCGCACAACTGGCTGCCCAAGGCGTCCGCAAAGGCCAGGATCATCGCGATATCGGGCAGCGCGGATACCAATACGGTGCCGCATTTCGTCGACGCCTATATCAAATCGGCGCAAGCCAGAGGCCTCGAGGCGGAATTTGTGATCGTTCCGGGCGGCGGCCACGGCGGGCAGCTCTTCGTCCCTTACATCGTTACCGCGATCAACAAGCTGCTTCGGCGATAGCGGCGCAGTCGGCGCAACGACGTTCACGCTGGCGCAAACGCAGAGCGGCACGAGGCAGGAGCGGCAAGAACCGGGTCGGGCGCCGCCGCCCCCTGTATCTCATACGAGGCCCCGGCTATCGGTCGCACATCCGGCGGACGGCCTGCCATTCGGCATCCGACATGGCCGCACCTGCCGCAGTCGTATGGTCTTTGACGAATCGCGCCCGCCCGCCGGTTGCAGGGTGCGATGCGAAATAGCGGCTGACGGTCGAATCCCCCGATCCCTCCTTCCGCGCCATCGTCTGGAAGAATGCCTGGAGGCCGCGGCCGGAAATTCCCGTCCGGTTCAGCATCTCGACGGCGACCCGGTCGGCTTCGCGTTCGGCGTCTCGGGTGAATTTCGAGGTTGCCAGGCTCTGCGCCATGTCGGTGCCGATGCCGGCGAAGCCGGAAGTGTCGCCGATCAGGGCGCTCATGACGAAGCTGAGGCCGAGCGCCTTCACGAGGATTTCCATACCGTGGCGCTCGATGACATGTCCCATCTCATGGGCCATGACGCCGGCCAGCCCGTCGGCCCCGGCCGAATTGTCGATCAGGCCGCGAAACACGACGATATAGCCGCCCGGCGCGGCGAAGGCGTTGACCATCTTGTTGTCGACCACGGTGACGCCAAAGCGGTAGCGGGAGGGCTTTGCGGCCGACAGGCGCTGCACCAGGCGTTCGATGGCCTGTCGGCCCGCCTTGTCCGTACAAACGCGGGATCGGGGGGCCATCAGGGCGAGCGCCTGGCGCTGCACGGTGCGGCCCAGGCCCTCTTCCCAGGACAGGGGCACGAGGGAGGCGATCGGGCCGGCGGCGAGCGGGAGAAGAAACCAGAAGCCGGCCAGAACGGCGACGGTCGCGGCGATCCAGCCAGCCGCCCGTACCTTCACGTTCGCGCGGCGCAGGTCTTTCCGGCGCAGATGGCCGGCATGGGGGCGCAGCCTGTCAAGAAATTCGCTTTCGGCGACGGTCAGGCGTTCGTCGCTGGCCTTCCGTTTCAGGCGGAAAGGCCGGCCGGCATAGACTTCGTCGACCAGCCGCAGATCGGAAAACGGCCACACTTCCGCGACCGCGCCGTCACCGGATTCGATGCGCAAACCACCGGTATCGACCGTCGCCCGGACGCGGTGCCGCCGGGCCGTCCGTCCGTCCGTGTAGGTACCGTCGGCGGCGGCGCCCCAGGCAGGCATCGCTCAGATCATTCCGATGCCGAAGAACTCCATCAGGCCCTCGCCGTAACGCGGCGCCTCGATTTCGGACTGGCCGATCGCAGCGGTCCGGATATCGCCGTGAAATTGGACATGCTGCGTAATGAAGCGCGTGGTGCGCATGACGACATAGGGATAGGCGAAGCCCAGGCTGAACACCATCAACAGGATGTTGGGGATGCGCAGCCTGAAGACATCCTTGAAAGTGACATCCGCTCGGAAGCTGACAGGACCGAAGGTTAGACGCTTTGCAATGTTGCGCACCAGGGCCGCCTTGTAGGCGCAGATCAGCAACTGATAGACGATTAAGGGAAACAGGTATATTGCGGTGGCGATCGTGTTCAATCGCCATGACGTTGCCGGTGTGGGATTGCGGAACAGGTCCGGGTTGCTCTCCAGCAAAAATCCGAACGCAGCGATAGAGGCGACCGTCGCTACCGCCGTGCCGATCCAGGCCAGCGTGAAGCGGCTGTAGAGGCCTGTGGCATCGAGTTGCGATTCGAATATTTCATTGCCGAACCAGATCCTGGACAAGCGGTATTTGAACACCACCGAATCGGCCCAGGGCTTGGTCCAGCCCAACGTGATCGCATTCATAAAGCCATAGAAGAGGCCCAATACGCCGTAACTCCAGGCCGACCCTTCCATGCCGCCGCGGATGCCGAGCCAGGATGTTCGCGAAATGCGATAGCGATACGCCGCGAACAGGGCGACATAGTAGAACAGCACAAGAATCGGGGTTGCAGCCAGGAGGATCAGGAAAAACTCGCCGAGTACGGCAACCGCTTCCGGCAACGGATCCAAGCCGAGGTCCGGAATTTCGCCGCCCCGCTGGAAAAACAGGCCGATGATCGGGCCATAAATGAGCGCTATGGCGAACAGGAAGCCGAGGAACAGTTCGATGCCGCGCCCGGTATATTCCAGCGGCTCGCCAAGCAGGCTGGTCTGGCTCCAGACATAGCGGCGGATCCGCGTCCGGCCCCAGAAGCGGTAGATGCCCAGCGTGAGGATCGACAGCGCCAGGTTGACCAGAAAGATGACGAAAAGTTCGCCGCTGCGCCCGTCATGCGTCAGACGGTGGATCGGCGGCCAGACCGGGGTTGCCGAAGATTCGTCGGATCCGTTCGCCATCGCTCCACGGCCAATTTCGCCGCGCCCGCCTTGCATTGGCGGGCGAGACCTGATTTGACACGCGACAGGGATGCACGCTGTGCCCGCACCGTGCCAAGCCCTGAAATATCATAACCCCGTGAGATCGATATGACCTTCCGCGCCATCCTGCTCGAAGAAAACGACGGCAATGTCGCCGGCGCCGTGACTGACCTTGATGACGGCCGGCTGCCCGACGGCGACGTCACCGTCCGCATCGACTATTCCGACCTGAACTACAAGGATGGCCTGATCCTGAAAGGGCTGGCGCGGCTGGTGCGCACCTATCCCCATGTGCCGGGCATCGACTTTTCCGGCACGGTCGAGGAGTCCGCGTCGCCGGATTTTGCGGCGGGAGACCGGGTCGTCCTGACCGGTTGGGGCCTCGGGGAGCGGCACTGGGGCGGCTTCGCCCAGAAGGCGCGGGTCAAGTCCGGCTGGTTGGTCAAGGTGCCGGACGGGCTGACCAATTTCCAAGCCATGGCGATCGGCACGGCGGGCTTCACGGCCATGATCTCGGCGATGGCGCTGGAGCATGCCGGGCTGCGGCCCGGCGCCGGCCCGGTGCTGGTGACCGGCGCATCCGGCGGGGTCGGCAGCGTCGCCGTCGCGATTCTGGCGGCGCTGGGCCATGAGGTCACGGCTTCGACCGGCAAGAGCGACGAGGAGGAGTATCTGCGCGGCCTCGGCGCAGCGAACGTGATCGGCCGGCTGGAAGCGACCGGCCGGCCGCTCGAAAAGGCGCAATGGGCGGGCTGTGTCGATGCCGTGGGCGGCCCGACCTTGGCGACCGCCGCCGCGCAGATGGGCGTGCACAGCGCTGTCGCGGTCTGCGGCAATGCCGGCGGCAACGATCTCGCCACCACCGTCCTGCCTTTCATCCTGCGCGGCGTCAGCCTGCTCGGCATCGATTCGGTGATGTATCCGGCCGCCCCGCGCAAGACGGCGTGGCAGCGCCTCGCCAGCGATCTGCCGATCGGGAAGCTGGAGGCGATGACCGGGGTCATCCCCCTCGACGGAGCCTTCGCCGCCGGCGAGACCATCCTGAAAGGCGGCGTCCGCGGCCGCACGGTGATCGACGTCAACGCCTGACGCGCGCAGTGCACGCTCAGGCAATCGCGGTCGGGAAGGGGCTGCGGTCAACGGTTTCGATCTCGGCCTTGGCCAGGCGCTCCAGCATTTCCGCCTTGACCGTTGCATAGGCCGGGTCGTTGTACAGGTCGGTCAGTTCGTGGGGGTCGTTTTCCAGGTCGTACAGCTCGCAATGGCCGGCGCCGCTGTAAACCGACAGCCGCCAGCGCCGCGTGATCAACGAGTGTACGCGGAAGTCGCTTTCGAAACCCATGATCGTGCGCTGCTGGTCGTCCTCGATCAGCGCGGCGCCGCTGCCGTGGTCCTCCAGGGTAGCGATTTCCGGCGCCAGGCTGCGGCCCTGGATGCCGTTATACGGGGCGATGCCGGCGCGGCTCAGCATCGTGCGCGCGATATCGACGGTGCCGGCGAGGGCGGAGCAGGTCGCGCCGCCATTGACGCCGTCCGGCTCGGCCCAGAGGAACGGCACCTTCACCAACCCCCCGTAATGCATCGGGCCCTTCAGCATGACCCGGTGGTCGCCCAGGAAATCGCCGTGATCGGCGGTGAAGACGACGACGGTGTTGTCGGCGAGGCCGAGCGCTTCGAGCCTGGCGAGGATCCGGCCGACGGCATCGTCGATCATCGTAATCATGCCGCAGGTCAGCGCCATCGATTCGCGCGCTTCCCGCTCGGTCACGGTATAGGCGACCTGGCCGACATTGCGGCTGCCATCGCCCGGCGGGCGGTTTTCCCACATCCATTGCAGGGTCGGCGGCGCCTGGTTGCCCAGCCGGTGGAAGCTCTCCGGTAGGTCGAAATCCGCCGGGTCGTACATGTCCCAGTATCTGCCCGGCGGCGTGAAGGGATGGTGCGGGTCGGGGAACGAGGCCGTGAGGAAGAACGGCCGGTCGCCGCCTTCCCCGGCATAGGCCTCCAGCCAGTCCATCGATTCCTCGGCGACATAGCTGGTGGGATACAGGTCTTCCGGCACGGCCGTGCGCCAGCCCTGGGGCGCGACATAGTCGTGGGGCAGGCTGTTTTCCGGGCCGACCATGGTGTCCGGATCGCCGCCCCGCGCCTTCATCCAGGCGATATAGGCGGCGCCCACCTTGTCGCTGTGCATCGTGGCGAGCGCCACATCCTCGAAGCCGTAGAAGGGCGTGGCGATCTGGTGGTCCGGATCCTCCTTCCACGTCCAGGGCCGCTCCTCTTCATAGGCGTCGCCGGCGACAGGTTCCGGCTTGCGCGCCTCGGCGAAGGCGTCGTCACGCGGCTCGGACCGGCGCTCCATCTCGGGCAGGTTGTCCGTCATGTTCTGGAGATGGCTCTTGCCGATCAGGCCGGTGCGGTAGCCTTCGTGCCGCATAAGATCGACGAATGTGTTCTCCGACAGCGACAGCGGGATGCCGTTGTGCCGGACGCCGTGCAGCGACGGCATCCGGCCGGTCACCAGGGTCGCCCGGTTGGGCATGCACACCGGGTTGGCGACATAGAAGCGGTCGAACCGGATGCCCCGCGCGGCGATGCCGTCGATATGCGGCGTTTTCAGAATCGGGTGGCCGGCGCAGCCCAGATAGTCCGCCCGCTGCTGGTCGGTGACGATCATCAGGAAGTTCGGGCGTTTCGAGGCGGAACGGGAGGCGGCCATTCTATTCTCCGGCAGTGGCGGGAAGGGCCGCGCGCGCCCGGCGCCTGACGACATCGGCGGCGATCAGCGCCGCGCCGACGGCGCCACCGACCAGGTTGAGCCACGGCGCCTCGGCGAAGGCGGCGATCGGCACGATCAGCGCAAGGCCGGCTATGGCGTAGACGGCGCGGAGCGGCGGGAGGATCGTCGTGAACAGGAATCCGGTCACTGCGACCGAGACCAGGAACACGCCGAACAGGGCGGTCGTGAAGCTCAGCGCCACCTCGAGCGCGCCGCCCTGCATGATGAGCGCCGGCGACATGATGAAGACGAACGGGATCAGATAGGCCGACCAGCCGTATTTCACGGCCTGCCAGCCGGTCTTCATCATCGGCGCGCCGGCAAGCGTCGCGGCGGCGAAGGCGGCGATGGCGACCGGCGGCGTGATCATTGACATCATGCCGAAATACATCACGAACAGGTGGGCCGAGAGATCCGGCACACCGAGTTCGATGATCGCCGGCGCGACCAGCGTGGCGAGCAGGATGTAGACGCCGAGCGTCGGCATGCCCATGCCGAGCAGGATGCACACGATCGCTGCCAGGATGAGCAGGATAAACAGGCTGCCGCCGGCGATGCCGACCAGTTCGCTGGTCAGCGCGAAGCCGAGGGCCGAAATGTTCAGCACACCGATAATCGCGCCGGCTGCGCCGCCGATCATCAGCAGTTCCAGCCCGGCCTTGCCGGTCTTGACGAAGCTGGCGACCAGCGAGCGGATGGTCAGCCGGTCTCCGCCATAGCCGAGCAGGAAGCCGATGGGCAGCAGCGTAAGCGCAGCGTAGAGCGCCGCTGTCTCCGGCTGGAGCGACCAGCGGAACAGGCATAGCACGATGACGACGAAGGGCGTCAGGAAGATGCCGCCGCGGCCCGCCACCGGCAGCAGCCGCGGGATCAGCGATTTATCGATCCGCAGGATGCCGTCTCGCGCCGCCTGCAGATCGACCTGGATGAACAGCGCGGCGTAATAGAGGATTGCCGGGATCAGCGCTGCGAGCACGACCTCGGCGTAGCCGATCTGCAACAGCTCGGCCATGACGAAGGCGGCGACGCCCATCATCGGCGGCATGAGCTGCCCGCCGGTCGAGGCCACCGCCTCGATCGCCGCGGCCGAGTGGGTCGGATAGCCGCCGCGCTTCATCAGCGGTATCGTGATGACGCCGGTCGAGACGACATTGGAGACCGCGCTGCCGGAGATCGAGCCGAACAAGCTGGATCCGACGATGGCGATCTTGGACGAGCCGCCGCGGAACCGGCCCATCAGTCCGGCGGAGATATCGGTGAAGAAGCGTGCGCCGCCCGCCGGCTCAAGCAGAAAGCCGAAGAACATGAAGGCCAGCACGATGGTGGTCGACACCTTCATCGGGAAGCCGAACATGCCGTTGGCGTCGAGCACGACATAAATCGCCAGCCGATCGACCGGCACATTCTCGCCTTGCAGCCGGCCCGGAATCAGATGGCCGACCAGGGCGAAAATCAGGAAAAACAGCAGGAAGGCGAACAGGATGGGGCCGGCGGTCCGCCGCAGGCCTTCCACGATGGCGGCCAGCAGGATCGCCGCCGCTGCCACGGCGTCCGGCGGGTTGTCGGCGAAATTGTCCAGGATGGTCGGGTATTCGACCGTCACATAGAGCGCCGCGGCGGCGGAAATCGCGGCGATAATCAGGTCGTACCAGGGTACGTGGGTGCGCGGCTCCCCCTTGCGAGCCGGCACGGTGAGATAGAGCGCCGCCAGCCCGATCGCGAGCATGGCGGCGTAGAACTGCTCGTTCATGAAAACGAGATCGACGGCGCGGTAGAGGTCCGCCGCCCAGAGCAGGGCGCCGGCGGTCAGCAGGGCGCACAGGCCGCCACCCACCCACCTGACCAGGATGTCGCCCGTGGGGGCGGCGGCCTCCGCTTCAACCTCGGTGGCGTAGGACTCCGCTTCGGGAACGGCGTCCGTCACAGCCGCGCTCCGAAGAGGCCGGGCTTACTTCGCCTGGCCGGTCTCGCGGTAGTATTTCATCGCGCCGGGATGATAGGGCACGCCGATATCGACATACATCTTCTTCGGATTGAAGCCGGCCATGCCCTTGAAGGCGGCGACCATCATCTTCTTGTTGGCGGCCATGGCCTTGACCAGCTTGTAGACGAGGTCATCTGGCACCGTAACGTTCGCCGTGACGATGAAGGGCGCGGCCATGATGTTGGTCGGGCCGGTCACGCCGGCGTAGGCCGGCGACGGGCCTATTTTTTCGACCACCGAGCCCGGCGCGATCGCCTGCATCTTCTTCACCGACGCCGGATCGTCCGGCAGCGAAACATATTTATAACCGCGCGAGGCGTAGGCCTGGCGCATCTTGCCGGAGGTGATGGAGAACATGCCGGCATCGACCTTGCCGCCCATGAAATCGTCGACACCGCGCACGCCGTTCGGCGCCGGGACGCCCTTGACATCCTTGAAGGTCAGGTCCGCCATGTTGAGCAGGGCGCGCCAGAACAGGCCCTGGATGCGCTGCTTGGCGAATCCAGAGGAAATCTTCTTGCCCTTGAGATCGGCGACCGAAGCGATCTTTGAGTCCTTCGCCGCGAAGATGCCCAGGCGCAGCGTGCGCACCACGGCGACCACGCGGACATCTTTTTGCGGCTTGCCCTTGAACATCGCCTTGCCCTGGTTGGCGAAGGCGGTGACGACGCTGACCGCGATCGAGAATTTCAGCCGGCCGGAGTTGACCAGCGGCAGGGTGACGACCGGGCCGCCTTGGGGCACGACGCGGGCGCGCAGCCCGACCACGTCCTTGGCGACCTTGGCGACGGCGGCGCCGGTCGCATAGGCCGACGAGCCCTGCGGATTGGTGCCGATGCTGTAGGTCTGTGCGTACGCCGGCGCAGTGGCGGCGAAGGCGAGGGCTGCCGCGCCCGCGGCGGCCAGGGCAATGACTTTCATGGTTTCCTCCCAGATTTCGGTTCGAATCGGCGAACCCGGCGCATTCTTATCGCACCGGGGCGGCTGCCGCTACCGGGCAATCTCCGCCGCATCCGCCGGAGGCGGGCGCGGTCATTCCGCTGCGGCGGCAAACCCGGTTTCCCGCATTTTCCTGATCGCCCGGCGGCAGTAGGCCACGGCCTTGTCGTGGCCGCGCAACAGGAGTTTGCGAGCCGGGTCCTTGCCGACCGCTTCCTGTTGCGCCTCGATGAATATCTTGTCTTCGAGAAACGCTTCCAAGATGTCTTCGTGGAAGGCGGTGTTGGCCGGCGCATCGAGCGCCTGGCCGCGGACGGCGGTGGAAAAGAAATAGTGGAAGTTTTCCTCGTCGGCCGGGGTCGCATGGTGAAACAGCCTGACGGCCATGCCGCCGGGTTTCTCGCGGTTTTTGCGCCCGCCGGTGCCGGCGTCGTGGCCGCCGCCCCACTGTAGGACCGATGCCGGTGCGACATACTCGAAGTCCTGCCAGCGGTCGACCTTGCCCTTGAAGCCGGCGACCTTGACGAAGGACGGCGGCGGGGTCGATTCCATCATCCACCGGACATAGCGGGCGCCGCGCTCGGTGCGCGTCGTGGTCAGCTCGGCGGCGTCGTGTTCGCCGGGGTTGCCGCCGATGGTCGACGTGTGGACATAGCCCAGGTGGGTCAGATCCATCAGGTTGTCCATCATGAACATGAAGTTGGCGGCGATGTCGTAGCGCGCGTATTGGAAATTCCACTCGTCCGTCCTGTCGTGCCAGGCGAAGTCGACGATCAGGCCGGGGTCGGCCTGCGTGAGATCGCCCATCCAGATCCAGACGAAGTGCTGGCGCTCGACGACCGGAAACGCGCGGACGCAGAAGGCCGGGCTGGGTTTCTCGCCCGGATTGACGACGCAGGCGCCGCTGCCGTCGAAGACCAGGCCGTGATAGCCGCATTGCAGGCCCTGCTCGACCGGGGCGCCCAGCGACAGCTTCACGCCGCGATGGCAACAGCGGTCCTCCAGGGCGGCCGCCGTGCCGTCGCCGCTGCGGAACAGCACGACATCCTCGCCCATGATCCTGCGCGCGATCGGCCCGCCGTCCAGTTCGTGGGACCAGGCGCCGACATACCAGACGTCGTGGACCAGGGGCTCCATGGCGAAATCGGACATCGGTATCTCCCTCGTTCCGCCCCGCACGGGGTCCGGCGTGTCCGCCGGCCCGGAATCATGGAGCCGGGAATCATGAAATTGGGAATCACTGGGTCGGGTCACGGCGACCACCCTTCGGCGATCATCGCGTCGGCTTCGGCGGCCAGCGCGTTGAGGTATCGCCGCAATCGCGCGCTGTCGCCCGGCGAGAAATTCCTCAGGAGACGTTCTTCGCGGGCGAGCGCGAAACGGGCGATTTCGTCGTGAACCGCCCAGCCCTCGTCCGTGAGTTCGACATAGGACCGGCGCCGGTCAGACGGATCGTCCTGCCGCGTCACCAGTCCGCGATTCTCCAGCCGGGCGACCGAACGGCTCGTGCCGCCGCGGTCCATGGCAATCCGGTCCGCGACCGCGAAGATCGTCGAGCGGCCATCGCCGCCAAGAACCTGAATGATGCGCCACTCGCGCAGGTCGAGCCCGCGTGCGCGCGCATGGTGACGCAAAGCGTGCAGCCCGATCTTGCCGCCGAGCGTTACGAACAGCGCCGGGATGTGGCTGTCCATGTCCACGCGCAAATTCCCGCCAGGTGACGGCCGGGTGCCGGATCGGGATGCTGCCTCGGTCAATTCACGCCCTCCAGATCAGGCGGGCATCATATGAAAGTTTAATGACTAGTCAATTATTGATATCTCCCGAAGTAGGGATTTCTACGGTTTCGATGTTGTGGCGGTTCGCGTCTGAAAGCGCGGCCTCCCCGTGGCCACCGGCGAGTGCCGGGCGCCCGCCCGGTGCTCCATTTCCGCCCCGGTTCCGCCCGGTTTGCGTCCGACCGATTGAAAGTCAATTCCCGACCGATTGAAAGTTTATGTCCGACCAATTGAAACGATCCGACCGATCCGGCCGGCTGCCGGCCCCGGTCTATTCGTACTGCACCGGGCCGGTGCGGATCGGCCAGAGTTCGTCGAGATAGTCGCCGCTGTCGCGTTCCTTGACAGCCTGCTTGAAGCCGACCTCCTCGGCCCGGTGCTTGAAGGCCATGCCTTCGGGCGAATGGCGGGTGATGCCGTCGAAGATCGTGGCGATCGTCTGGGTGGTTTCCAGGCCCATGTTGGTCATGGCCTGGTTGATCGTCAGCTTCTGCATCATCAGCTGGTTCTTCGGCACGCCGGCCAGCCGCTGCGCCAGTTCCTCGACCCGGTCATCGAGCCGTTCGGCGGGCACGGCGTCGGTCACCAGGCCCATCGCCTTCGCCTCGGCCCCGGTCACGAGATCGCCGGTCAGCAGCATGCGCTTGGCGCCCTCCGCGCCCAGCCGGTAGACCCACATGGCGGTGGTCGGGCAGCCCCAGACCCGGGCCGGCGGATAGCCGATCCGCGCATCCTCCGCCATCACGACCAGGTCGCAGCACAGCGCGATGTCCGAGCCACCGGCAACGGCATAGCCCTGCACCTTGCAGATGACCGGCTTGTAGGAGCGCCACAGGCTCATGAACTTCTCGGTGTAGCCCTTCATCAGGGCATAGTCCTTCATCGGGTCCCAGGGCATGCGCTCCTGGATCCCCGCGCTGGAGCCTTCGGCGAAATCCTTCAGGTCGTACCCCGAACAGAAGGCCGCGCCGCGCCCTGAAAGGACGATAACGTGGACCCGGTCGTCGCCATTGGCCTCGGCGACTGCGGCGGTGATATCGTCCGGCGTGGCGGCGGCGATGGCGTTCAGCCGCGCCGGCCGGTCGAAGGTTATTCTGGCAACCCGGCCGTCGCGTTCATAGGTAAGGGTCGAATAGGCCATGATGCCGATATCCTTCTGCTCCGTTAAGTTCCAGCCGCGGGGGCTTGCAGTGCTCCCGCATCCGGTGTTTACGACATTGCCAGTCTGACGCGCAGCCGAATCCGGCGCCCGCGTCCAACGATGCAAAAGGGGTTCCCTTGGACGTCGCCGAACTGATCCGCGAATATCAGAACCTCTTCTACGCCATCACGTTCGGCTGGACCTTCATCGAGGGCGAAAGCTTCGTGATCTTCGCCGGCGCCGCCGCGTTCAAGGGCGATCTCAACATCTACATCCTGATTCTCGCGGCCTGGCTGGGCAGCTTCTGCGGCGATCAGTGCTGGTTCGCGCTCGGCCGCTTCTTCGGCGCGAAGCTGCTGGTCCGGATGCCCAAGCTGAAGTCGGGCGTCGCCGTGGCCATGGACATGGTCCAGAAATACGACGTGCTGTTCATCCTCAGCTTCCGCTTTATCTACGGGGTGCGCAACGTGGCCTCGCCGGCGCTCGGCATGAACGGCTATCCCTGGGGCCGCTTCGCCCTGTTCAACTTCATCGCCGCCTTCATCTGGGCCAACAGCTTCGCCTGGGGCGGCTATATCCTCGCCAAGGCGTTTGAGGAGGTGCTGGGCGATATCAGCGAGAATTTCGGCTACGTCATGCTCGCCGTCTTCGCGATCGTCTGCTGCATCCTGTTCTTCGTCCACCGCAGTGGCCAGAAGCGCTACAAGAAAATGCTTGCGCAGAGCAGCGGCGAGGCGGCCGGCGGGGACGGCGTCGCCGGGTCCGGCGCGTCCGGTGCCTCCACCGGGCAACGCAGCGACTGATGCCGTCGGCAGGACGATGTTCGACACTGAGCAAATTGGGGGCTGGTGCCGCGGGGGAGATTTGAACTCCCGGCCCCACCCTTACCAAGGGTGTGCTCTACCCCTGAGCTACCGCGGCGCGCCATGAGTCGGGCGTGGTTCGGGCGGTCTCCCGGAACGGATCGGGCAGGCCGCGCGAAAGCGGGCGGAATATGCGGATGCGCTCGCCGGGCGTCAATGCGGCGCGGGGCGGCGGTTGCCGGGCGAAGTGAAGCGGGCCGGTCGTAGACGCCGCGGCCGGAAAGGAAGACGCATTGGCCGATCGGGAAAACGAGCCCAAGCCGGGCAAGGCCGGTTCGGTCCGGCCGGCAAGAAAGTCGACGCCGGCCAAAAGCCGGCAGGACCGGCTGGCGGCGGCGTTGCGTGAGAACCTGCGGCGCCGGAAGAAGGACAAACCGGGCGGAAAGGCGGATTGACCGGCGCTGCGCCGGCTCGACCGTCCGGTTGAGGCGCTGAGCCAGGTTCGCTAGAACCGTTGGCGAAGTGCGCAGAAGTACCCAAATGAAATCTCTCCGGCGCCGCAGCGGCGACGAAAGCGGGAACGGTCAACGCCGATGGACAGAATCCGGGTTACCGGCGGCACAGCCCTGAACGGCGACATCCCGATCGGCGGCGCCAAGAACGCGGCCTTGCCGCTGATGGCGGCGTCCCTGCTGACGGCGGACACGCTTGAGTTGACCAACGTGCCGCGGCTGCGCGACATCGCCACGCTCATCAAGGTGCTGGAGCAGCACGGCGTCGAGGCCGAAACCGCACCCGGTATCCTCAGGCTGACAGCGGCCGACATTCCCAACACCATGGCGCCGTACGATCTGGTCCGGCAGATGCGGGCGTCGGTGCTGGTGCTCGGGCCGCTCGTCGCGCGGTTCGGCAACGCGGCGGTTTCGCTGCCGGGCGGCTGCGCCATCGGCTCCCGCCCGATCGATCTGCATCTTATGGCGCTGGAGCAGATGGGTGCGGAGATCAGCCTGGGGCGCGGCTACATTCACGCCGAGGCGCCGGCAGGCGGCCTTGTCGGCAACCGGATCATCTTTCCGAAAGTCTCGGTCGGGGCCAGCGAGAATGCCATCATGGCGGCGACTCTGGCCAAGGGGACAACCGTGATCGAAAACGTCGCCCTGGAGCCGGAAGTGGCCGATCTCGCCCATTGCCTGAATGCCATGGGCGCGAAAATCTCGGGTATCGGCAGCGAGCGGCTCGCGATCGAGGGCGTCGGGGAACTGCACGGCGCGCAACATCGGGTCGTCGCCGACCGCATCGAAGCCGGCACCTACGCCATGGCTGCGGCGATCACCGGCGGCGCCGTCACCTTGCGGAATGTCGGCGAAGACCTGTTCGGCGCCGCCGCTGCCGCGTTGCGCGAGGCCGGGGTTGCGCTGGAGCCGAACGGGGCAGGCATCCGGGTTTCGTGCGAGAATGGAGACCTGACCGGCGTCGACGTCATTACCGATCCCTTCCCCGGTTTCCCGACCGACCTGCAGGCCCAATTCATGGCGCTGATGTCCAGGGCCAGCGGCGCCTCCATGATCACCGAGACCATCTTCGAGAACCGCTACATGCATGTACCGGAACTCAAACGCATGGGCGCCAACGTGAATCTCCACGGCGCGTCGGCCATGGTGCGCGGGGTGGAAAAGCTGCACGGCGCGGAAGTGATGGCGACGGACCTGCGGGCGTCCTCCAGCCTGGTTATCGCCGCGCTGGCCGCCGAGGGAGAAACGACGATCAACCGGGTGTATCACCTCGATCGCGGCTATGAGCGGCTGGTCGAGAAGCTGAGAGCTTGCGGCGCCCGGGTCGAGCGCGTCGCCGACTCATAGCGGGGCACGCAAACCGGCCATGAACTTCCGGAAATTACGGCTGCGGGCGGAAAGCCCGGACGATCTCGATATCATCGGCGCGGTCTTGCAGGATGCGCTGATCCCGGTCGCCGACATGGCCTACCTGCCGGACGAGAGCCGGTTTGCGATAGTCGCGAACCGGTTTTGCTGGGAAGCGGGCGAGGGCGAGGCCTCCTCCGGGCAGGCCGGCAACCGGCGTGGCGCGGCGGCGCATCACCGGGTCAACGCAGGCGTCCTGTTCGGCGGGGTGCAGGCCGTGCAGACCCGCGGCTTCGACCGTGACGATGCGTCAAACATATTGTCGCTGCTGGCAATCCGGGCCGAGCCCGGGCTTGATGCCACGGAAATCACATTAATTTGTGCCGGTGCTGCTTCCGTCCGGCTCCGCGCTTCCGGGATCGACTGCCGGCTGGACGATATCGGCGAGCCCTGGCCGACCGCGTGGCGGCCCTCTCACAAGGATGCCGAAGCGGACTGACCCGTTTCGCGAAGGACGCTTCCGGACATGGACGCCCCAAACCTGCCATATGCCGCCAACGAACCGTTGGTGCTCGCCGTGCCGAACGGGCGCATCCTGGCAGAGGCGATGCCTCTGGTGAAAGCCGCCGGAATCCGGCCCGAGCCGGATTTCGACGATCCGTCGTCGCGCAAGCTGCGCTTCGCCACCGATCTGCCGAATCTGGAGATCATCCGGGTCCGGAGCTTCGATGTCGCGACCTTCGTCGCCTTCGGCGCCGCCCAGCTCGGCATCGCCGGCAACGATGTGGTGGACGAGTTCCGTTATGCCGAACTTTACGCGCCACTGGACCTGAAGATCGGCCGGTGCCGGCTGTCGGTCGCCGCCACACGCGATCTGATCGACGCCGAAGACCCGTCGCGCTGGAGCCATGTCCGCGTTGCAACCAAATATCCGGTAACGACGCGCCGGCACTTCGCCGCCCAGGGCGTTCAGGCCGAATGCATCAAGCTGAACGGCGCCATGGAACTGGCCCCGGCGCTCGGCCTGTGCCGCCGGATCGTCGACCTGGTGTCGACCGGCGCGACCCTGAAGGCAAACGGGCTTGTCGAGGTCGAGAAGATCGCCGACGTCACCTCCCGGCTGATCGTCAACCGTCCGGCGATGAAAACGAGACCGGCGGAAATCCGCCATTGGGTCGATGCGTTTACCGGCGCGGTGGAGAAGCGCGATGCCAGCCCGGCGGCTTGACCGGTCCGCGCCCGGATTCGAGGCGGAATTTGCCGCGCTTATCGGCGCGAAGCGGGCGGCGGAAGCCGATGTCGATGGCGCGGTCGCGGAAATCCTCTCCGCGGTGCGCGATGGCGGGGACGCCACGCTGCTCGACTATACCGCGCGGTTCGACCGGTTCGAAACCGACGCAGCGGGCCTGAGGTTACCGGAAGAACGGGCCGCAGAAGCGCGCGCGGCCGTCCCGGCGCAGCAGCTTTCGGCTCTGGAGCATGCCGCCCGGCGCATCCGGGCCTACCACGAGCGCCAAAAACCCGACGACTGGCGCTTTACCGACGCAGCCGGCTACGAGCTCGGCACGCGCTGGACGGCGGTCGAATCGGCCGGCCTCTATGTCCCGGGCGGGACGGCGGCCTATCCCAGCTCGGTGCTGATGAACGCCATCCCGGCCAGGGTTGCCGGCGTCGACCGTCTGGTCATGGCCGCGCCGACACCGGACGGCGCGGTTAACGATCTTGTGCTCGCCGCGGCGGACATCGCCGGCGTCGACGAAATCTACCGGGTCGGCGGGGCTCAGGCCGTCGCGGCGCTGGCCTTCGGCACGGAGACGATCCGGCCGGTCGACAAGATCGTCGGTCCCGGCAACGCCTGGGTCGCTTCGGCCAAAAGGCAGGTGTTCGGAATCGTCGGGATCGACATGATTGCCGGACCGTCCGAGATCCTGGTGATGTCGGACCGGCGCAGCGACCCGGAATGGATTGCCGCGGACCTGCTGTCCCAAGCCGAGCACGATACCGCCGCCCAGGCGATCCTGATCACGGACAGCCCGGCCTTCGCCGACCGGGTCTCGGCGGCCGTCGAACGGCATCTGGAAGGGCTGCCCCGGGCGGCCATCGCACGCGAGAGCTGGGAAAAGCTGGGTGCGATCGTCGTGGTCGATTCGCTGCCGGCGGCTGTGCCTCTGATCGACCGCATTGCGCCGGAGCATCTCGAACTGGCGATGGACGGCGCTGAAACGCTGGCCGCCTCGGTCCGCCATGCCGGCGCCATCTTCATCGGCCGACACGTTCCCGAGGCTATCGGCGACTATATCGGCGGCCCGAATCATGTCTTGCCGACCTCCCGCACCGCGCGGTTCGCCTCGGGGCTCGGCGTGCTCGACTTCATGAAGCGGACGTCGACCATCAGGGGAGACGCTGCGGCGCTGAAGGCGGTCGGGCCCGATGCGGTGACGCTCGCGACGGCCGAGGGGCTGGATGCGCATGCCCTTTCGGTCGGTATCCGGCTTGCCGAAAGCGAGCTGCCCGGTGACGGCTGAGGGCGATGGCTGAGAAGGCCCGCCTCGCCGATATCCGCCTGGACGAGAGAACGGTCGTCCGGCGCAATCCGGATATCGAACACGAACGGGCCGTCGCGATCTACGACCTGCTGGAGGAAAACACCTTCGCACCGGCGGTCGAGGCTCAGGGCCCGTACAACCTCGTTCTTTCAGTCAGCGAAAACCGCCTGCTGTTCGATATCCGCGACAGCGACGATGCCGAACTGACGGTCGTTCCCCTGTCCCTGCAGCCGTTCAAGCGGACGGTGAAGGATTATTTCACGGTCTGCGAAAGCTATTTCGCGGCGATCAAGACGGCCAGCCCCAGCAAGATCGAGGCCATCGATATGGGCCGGCGCGGCCTGCACAACGAAGGGTCGGAATTGCTGCAAAACCAGCTCAAGGGCCGGATCGAGATCGATTTCGATACCGCGCGGCGGCTGTTCACCCTGTTGTGCGTCCTGCATATCAAAGTGTGAGGGGCGGGCAGGTGCGCATCGAATGCTTGTGCGCGAGGCGCGCATCCGGATGAGCGAGCTGCCCGGCAGCGTCCTGTTCGCCTGCACGATGAACGCCATTCGCTCGCCGATGGCCGAGGGCTTCCTGAAATTTCTGCACGGCACCCGGATTTATGTCGATTCGGCTGGCATGCGGGCGCGGGAGGTGGACGGATTCGCGGTTGCCGTCATGGAGGAGATGGGCATCGATATTTCACGCCATGCCGCCAAGACGTTCGACGACCTGGAGGACGACCTGTTCGATATAGTCATAACCCTGTCGCCGGAAGCGCACCACCGGGCTCTGGAAATGACCCGGACCAGTTCGGTCGAGGTCGAACTGTGGAACACGTTCGATCCGAGCATCGTCGAAGGAAACCGGGAACAGCGGCTGGACGCCTACCGGCAGGTTCGCGACCGGATTTTCCAGCGCATCCGCTCCCGGTTCGCGCCTGCGATGAAGCCCTAGCCCGGATGACCCACCGGGCCGGTACTCTGCTTCGGTCCACCGCATTTTCATTTAGTATATCTATTGATTATACCGGATTGTCATAAATATTGCTAAATTCCCAAAACGTGCTCGACATCTTTATTCAATTTGACTAATTGAATACACAATTCCTCTGCCGTGCGGGTCGGATTCCGGCCTGCGCCCCGATTTCCGGACGGTGCCATGAAACTGGATTCGATCCGCCGCCCCCTCGCCTGGCTGTGCCCCGCCCTGGCCGTCGTCGCCGTCGTCGCAGCGACTTCGCATATGGACTACGCCATCGATCCGCGCGAGCGCACCGGCAAGAAGTGGATCGCCGAACATGGCGGCGTGGCGTTCAACATCGCCATCGTCGTGGATCGGAGCGCGCCGTGCGTTCCGGCGCGCCGCTATCTGCTCGCCGGCGTCCAGACGCACATCCAGTAACGCCGTCCGCAGCCGGGGCCGGCGCTTCCGGTCGGCCGAACCGGCGCCAATCCTGCCAATTTTCGGGTATTTGCCTTGGTAGAGGTCCGGGCAAGCCGCTTGACCCGGGCTTCCGGCCCGGCCATGTTCGCCCGCAACATGTAGACAATTCCAAGGAAAACGGCCGGATGGCGAAAGAGGATCTGCTGGAATTTTCGGGGACGGTCACTGAAATCCTGCCGGACGCAATGTTTCGCGTGAAGCTGGAGAACGACCATGAAATCCTGGCGCACACGTCGGGCAAGATGCGCAAGAACCGAATCCGGGTTCTGACGGGCGACAAAGTCAGCGTGGAAATGACGCCCTATGACCTGACCAAGGGGCGGATCACGTTTCGCTTCAAGTAGGGCGCCTCGAACAGGCGCCCGTGGCCGGACCAATCTGTTGAGCGTTCGTGGATCGTGACGTTCGTTCTTGCCTCCGCCTCGCCGCGCCGCCTCGAACTTCTTGCCCAGGTGGGCCTCGCGCCCGGCCGGGTGCTTCCCGCCGACATCGATGAGACTCCGCGCCGCGCCGAATTGCCGAAGGCCTATGCCGCAAGGATGGCGCACGAAAAATGCCTCCAGGTCAGCCGTCGCTGCAGCGCAGACCGGGTGCTCGCCGCCGATACCGCGGTTGCCGCCGGCCGGCGCATTCTCGGCAAGCCACGGGATGCGGCCGAGGCGCGCCGCTGTCTGCGCCTCCTGTCGGGCCGCCGGCACCGCGTAATCGGCGCGATTGCGCTGGCGATTCCCGCTTCGGCGCCCTCGGGCCACGCCGGCCCCCCGGCGAGAATCGCGGTACGGGTTGTGCAGTCCGCCGTCACGTTTAAGCGGCTGCATGCCGACGAAATCGACCGGTATATCGAGAGCGGCGAATGGCAGGACAAGGCCGGCGGTTATGCCATTCAGGGCAGGGCTGCCATTTTCGTGCGGCGGATTTCCGGCTCCTATTCGAATATCGTCGGCCTCCCGCTGTTCGAAACCTGGGCCCTTCTCGAGGGCACGGGATGATCCGGTTTGGTGAAATGCCGGACGGGCCGGCGCGATGACGGGCCCGCCGGAGCGATGCCCGGTCTGCGGCAAGCCGGCCGTATCTGAGTACCGGCCCTTCTGCTCGCGCCGCTGCGCCGACGTCGACCTCGGGCGGTGGTTCAACGAGGATTACCGCATCCCGGCCGATCCCTCCGAGCGGAACGAGGACGAAGATCCCGCCGACGAACCCGCCCGCGAACCCGCCGGTGAGTTGGGTGACGAATCGGGCGAGGGGGGCGGCAAGGGGCGACGCGGCGTGCTGGCGCATTGAGGCGCAGCGGGTGGACTTGCCGGGCCGACAAACCTATACATCGCGTTCTTCGCGAGCGGTTGCGGGCCCGTCCTTTGGCGATCGGCGCCCGGATGCGGAGCCCAGGTAGCTCAGTTGGTAGAGCACGTGACTGAAAATCACGGTGTCGGTGGTTCGATTCCGCCCCTGGGCACCATCTTCGCCGGTCATTCGCTGCATCTGACAGACAGGCGGGGGCGCTGAGGTATGGGGCGTCGGAGGGCTGCTGCGCGGGCGGTGCGGTTCCTGCCGCTCATTTGGGCGCTGGAGGCTGTGCCGGTCTATCTTTTCTGGGGGGCGATGCGCCTCGTCCCCTCGGCAGCCGCTTCCGCTATCGGCGGGATTATCGGACGAACGATTGGCCCGTTGCTGCCTTTTTCCCGCCGCGCCAAGGCAAATCTGAAACGAATCTTCCCGGACATGACGCGGGCGCGGCGGCGGCAGATCGTGCGCCGGATGTGGGACAATCTGGGCCGGGTGGCCGCCGAATCGGCGCGCATCGACGCACTGTGGGATCCCGCGTTGCAGGAGGCGCTGTCGGAGACCGGCATCGAGCGCCTCATGGCGGCGGCGCGGACCGGCGAATCCGTCACCCTGCGCGGCGGGCGCCTCGAGATCCGGGGCGCCCAGAATTTCCTTCGCCTGCTGACCCACCGCGGGCCGGCACTGATCTTCGTGCCGCACATGGGCAATTGGGAATTCCTGGCCGTCGGCGCGGCGAAATTCGGCGTTTTCACCTCCGTCGTCTTCCGTCGTCCGAACAATCCCTATGTCGGCCCGCTGCTCGACCGGATGCGCGCCGGCCAGTTCGCCCTGTTGCCCAAAGGGTATCAGGGCGGCCTCGCTGCCGGCCGTGTCATGGCCCAGGGCGGCCGGTTGGCATTACTGGTCGACCAGAAGAACAACAGGGGCATGGCGCTGGATTTCATGGGCCGGCCGGCCATGACCGGGGTTACCCTCGCGCGCTTTGCCCTGCGCTTCGACGCGCCGGTGTTCGGCGCCTGCTGCCGACGGCTGGGCGGGCGGCGCTTTGCCATCGAAATCACCGATCCGATGCAGATCGAACGGACCGGCGACAGCCGGGCCGACGAAGCCCGCTTCATGCAGCGGGTCAACGACAGGATCGCCGATTGGGTGCGCCAGTCGCCGGAGCAATGGCTCTGGCTCCACCGGCGCTGGGGTTCCTGAACCGGCAGGCCGGGCACCGGCGCGACAAAACACACGATGCCGCCGGGCAGGCAGCGCGACTATGTTCTGGCCGTCTGCGAACCCCTGACCTGCCCGCGCGCTAACCGGTTGACTTTATTTTCTTTTCCGACCGATCAATCGTCCACTGACCTTCGGGCGCCACCCGGAATACCGCATTGCGAGCGGAGACCTCGATGACCGCATTCAACCAGGAAACCTTCGATTCGGTCGCCGATATCATCGCTGACATCTGCTCGATCGACCGGGCGGACATCGGCCCGGATTCCCATGCCGTGAACGACCTCGGCATCGACAGCCTGGATTTCCTGGACGTAACCTTCGACATCGACAAGAAGTTCGGCATCAAGATGCCGGTCGAGCAATGGATGGAGGAGGTCAACCAGGGCGACGCGGACGCCGACGAATTCTTCGTCATGAAAAACCTGGTCGTCCGGATCGAGGAACTGCGCGCCGCCAAGGCCGCCTGACCGGCCCGCCCGACGGCGCAAACCGCTCCGCTCCGGCGAACGATCGTGAATCTCGAATATTTCCAGATGGTGGACCGGGTCGAGGCCATCGACCTGGAGCGGCAGACCATCCGGTGCCGCGCGCAGGTTCCCGAACGCTCGACCGTTTTCGAGGGCCACTTTCCCGGCTATCCGGTCATGCCCGGCACGTTGCTGGTCGAGACCGTCGCACAATGCGGCGGTTTCCTCCTGATGGCGCTCGACGGCTACAGCCGGATGCCGGTTCTGACCCAGGTGGTGAAGGCGCGCATCCGCGAAGCCGTCGAACCCGGCGCGATCCTGCGGATCGATGCCGAAGTACAGCAGGTCAGCTCGGGCATTTCGGCCATCGAAGGCCGGATTTCGCTTGAGGACCGGCGTGCAGCCGACTGCGAAATCCGCTATAGGACCATGCCGTTTCCGGCGCCCGAATTGCGTGAGCTTGTGATCGCCCGGGCCCGGGAGATCGGCGCGCTGGTGACTGCGGCCGGGCCAGGCGGGGCACAGAGGTGACGGAACGCGAGGTTTGCATAACCGGCTACGGCCTGCTTTCGCCGCTCGGCGAGACGCCGGGAGCCTGGTGGGCCGCGCTCAACGATCCGGCCGTCTGCCGCGCCCGCGTCGACGAAATCGCGACCGCCCCGTTCCCGATCCACACCATCGGCGACTACGATCTCGCCGCCCAGGTGCCGCGGCCCGGCGACCGGCGTGCCATGGGGCCGATGATGCAATACGGCGCCTACGCTGCCGGGCTGGCGCTGGACATGGCAGGGCTCAAGGGCGAAACGGATCTGCTGCAGCGGACCCACATGATCGTGGCGTCGGGCGGCGGCGAGCGCGATCTGGAACTGGACCGCCAGATTCTCGAAGGCGCGCCCGGGCGCGACGCGCGCGACGCATGGATAACGGCCCAGATGGCCGACGGGCTGAGGCCGACCCTGTTCCTGGCGCAGCTGCCGAACCTGTTCGCCGGCAACATTTCCATCGTCTACAAGGTCTCCGGCTCGAGCCGGACCTTTATGGGCGAGGAGGCCGCCGGCGCCGACGCCCTGCGCATCGCCCATCGCCGGCTGGCGGCCGGCCAGGGCGATATATTTCTGGTCGGCGCCGCCTTCGCGTCCGAGCGCCCGGAAATCCAGATTTCCTACAATGCCGGCGGCTTGTTGCTGCGCGACGGCTTCGCCGATCTGTGGTCGCGGCCCGACGCCGGCATCTGTTTCGGCGCAGCCGGCGCCTTCCTGGTGCTCGAATCGCGCGAGAGTGCAGCGGCCCGCGGCGCGGCGGTACGGGCCGTGCTGCGCAGCGTGGAAAGCGACCGCACCGACCGGGGCGCCGGCGATCCGGCGCAGACCGCCCGGCGGCAACTCGAAAAAATGAACGCCGGACCGGCCGGATCGGAAACGGCCGTGCTGAGCGGTGCCAGCGGCGCCGGCGCGTCGACCGGCATCACCGCTGCCGAACGGGCGTTTCTCGAAGATGCGGCGGCCGGCGCGCCGGTGCGGGGCATAGCCCAGGCGGTCGGCCACGCCGTCGAAGCGGCCTTCCTGCAGAATGTCATTCTCGCTACAGTCTGCATCGAGCGCGGCGAGGTCTTTGCGCCCCTGTCGCCGGAAGCGGCGGTCGAAGCCGCCGGCGCCGGCCCGGTTCGCCGCGCCCTGGTCACCGGCTGGGGGCATGTCCGGGGTGAAGCCATGGCCCTGGTGGAAGCAACGGGATAGCACGCGGGTGACACGCGGATGACAGGTTCGGGCAATCCCTACGCCCGCGCGGTCGCCATTACCGGCGTCGGCATGATCACGTCGCTCGGGCGCGGCGCGGCGGAGAACTGGCGCCGCCTGACCGCCGGCGAGTCCGGCATCCGCCGCATCGGCCGTTTCCCGACCGAAGATCTGCGCACGCGGATCGCCGGCTGTGTCGATTTCATGGATGTCGAACCGGTCACGATACCGGCGCTCAGCCGGGCGATGGCGGAAGCCGTGGCAGACGAGGCGGTGGCCGCGAGCGGTATCGCCGCGGACGGCGCGATCGACGGCGACCTGTTCATCGCTGCGCCGCCGATCGAGCATGACTGGGATTCCCGGTTCGACCTGCTCGACGCCGTGGACCCGGGCAGCGGACCCTATGCCCGCGGCGACGGCGTTTCCGGAACCGAAGCAACGCTGCCCTGGCACAATGAGTTCACGAACGGGTCGCTGGCGGACGGGCTGGCGGCACGCCACGGCTGCACCGGCTCGCCGATCACGCTGACAACGGCATGTGCCTCCGGCGCGTCGGCGATCCAGCTCGGCGTCGAATCGATCCGGCGCGGCGAGCGGACGGCCGCGCTGTGCGTCGGCACCGACGGCAGCATCAACAGCGAATCCCTGATCCGCTTCGCCCTGCTCTCGGCGCTCTCGACCAAGAACGATCCCCCGGAGCAGGCTGCCAAGCCGTTTTCCCGCAACCGCGACGGCTTCGTGATGGCCGAAGGCGCCGCCGCCCTGGTGCTCGAAGACCCCGACCGTGCGAAGGCCCGGGGCGCAACGATCCTCGGCTACATCCTGGGCTGCGGCGAGGCGGCGGACACCTTCCACCGCACGCGCTCGAACCCGGACGGCGGGGCGATTATCCGCTCCATGGCCGGCGCGATCGCCGACGCCGGGCTGGAACCGGCCGATATCGATTACATAAACGCTCACGGCACCGGCACGCCGGAAAACGACAAGATGGAATATCTCGGCATTTCCGAGGTCTTCGGCACCGGCAGGGACAGGCTGGCGGTCAGCTCCAACAAGTCGATGATCGGCCATACTCTGACCGCCGCCGGCGCGGTCGAGGCCGTCGCGACGGTGCAGGCCCTGCGAGAGGGCGTGCTGCCGCCGACCATCAACTACCGCGAGCCGGACCCGAACATTGAACTCGACGTCGTCCCCAACGAGGCACGGGTGCAGAAGATCGAGTTCGCGCTTTCCAACAGCTTCGGCTTCGGCGGCCAGAATGTAAGCCTGGTCCTCGCCGCGGCGGGGTAGGCGGTGGCACACCCTTCCCGGAGGGGGAGGGCGATAGCGACGGCATCTTCGGCCGCCGAACCGGCTTGCCACCGGCGCGCCACCGTGTTAGTTCCTTATATGTTCGCAAATGGACGGGGCGCATGGCGGCGGCGAACAAGCCGATCTGGGTGCAGGTGGGGTTCCTCGGCATTGTCGAAGGGCTCGGCTGCACTCGGGTTCAGCGATTTGTGGGCGAATTTGGGCCTTTTCATGGGGCGTCTCCTCCAGCGACCGCGCCCATATATTCTTGTTTTGTTCGATTAACAAGGGTAATTTTCATAAAAATGCGGCGATTTCCGTCCAGATGTCCGGGTTCGTGTCTAAATTTCCTTGTTTCTCTGGATTTCTCGCCGAAAATATATAATATTTCCTACAGAGGCGGTCCGGCATCTATCAGCCCGGCATAGCGGTGCGCTTGAACGGACCGGCCGGGCATCGCCGGACTCCGGACACAGTCATCGGGGCCATCGGGAGGCAGAAGCATGTTGACCCACAGCGACGTCTGGGATGCGATCGATCGGCTCGCGAAAAAATACGGCATGTCGGCGTCCGGCCTGGCGCGCCGCGCCGGGCTCGATCCGACGACGTTCAACAAGAGCAAGCGGGTCATGCCGAACGGCCGGCAACGCTGGCCGTCGACGGAGAGCGTGTCGAAGGTCCTCAAGGCGACCGGCGCGCCGCTCGAAGAGTTCATGGCGCTGCTCCAGGGCACGGACGGGGCGATGCCGGTGCGGCGGATTCCGCTGATCGGCCACGCCCAGGCCGGCGACGAGGGCTATTTCGACGATGCCGGTTTCCCGACCGGCTCCGGCTGGGACGAGGTTGATTTTCCCGATCTCGGCGACCCGCACGCTTATGCCCTGGAAATTTCCGGCGACAGCATGGTGCCGGTCTATCGCGACGGCGACCGCATCGTGGTCGCGCCGGGCGCCAGCGTGCGCCGCGGCGACCGCGTGGTCGCGCGGACGGTCGGCGGCGAGGTCATGGCCAAGGAAGTCCAGCGCATGACCGCGAGCCGGGTCGAGCTGCTGTCGATCAACCGCGAGCATGACGACCGGCAGCTGGCGCGCGAGGAGATCGAGTTCATCCACCGCATCGTCTGGGCGAGCCAGTAGGGCGCGCTTCGGGACGGACGCGCCGCGCCGCGCGCGGCGGCGATCGGACTCGCAATGCGCCGATGCCGGGTGCTAGGGTGCCGCTCCCTCGATTCGGCCCCTCCTTCGATACGCCCCGGATTGCATCCAGGGCTACTCAGGATGAGGGAGACATTGACTCCCCTCCCCCTCATCCCGAGTAGCGCGAAGCGCGTATCGAGGGGGCGGCCACACATTTCGGACACAGCATGCCCCAGAACATTCAGAAGGATCCGTCCGGCACGTCCTGGACCTGGTATGACGGCGCGTGGCACGTCGGGCCGGTCAAGATCATGGACGCCATCGGCCCCGGCTCCTGGCTGGCCTCCAGCGTTTTCGACGGCGCCCGGTATTTTGACGGTGTCGCGCCGGATCTCGACCTCCACTGCCAGCGCGTCGTGGCGTCCGCGGCGCAGTTCGGCCTCAAGGCGATCAAGTCGGCCGACGAGATCGCCGCCCTGGCGTGGGAAGGGATCGAACGGTATGCCCGGGACCGCTCGCTCTATATCCGGCCGATGTTCTTTGCCGGCAGCGGTTTCCTGATCCCGGACCCGGACGGCACCGAATTCGCCCTGGTCCTGGAGGTCATGGAAATTCCCGAACCGACCGGGTTTTCCGCCTGCCTCACCCGGTTCCGCCGGCCGTCGCCGGAATCGGCGGTGACCGGGGCCAAGGCCGGCGCCCTCTACCCGAATGTCGCGCGCTGCCTCGCCGAGGCGCTGGACAAGGGTTTCGACAACGCCATCGTCCTGGACGGCAACGGCAATGTCGCGGAATTCGCCACGGCCAACCTGTTCCTGGTGCGCGACGGCGTGGCGGTCACGCCGGCGGCCAATGGCACCTTCCTGGCCGGCATCACCCGGTTGCGGGTGATGGCGCTGCTGCGCGAGGCCGGCATCGCCGTGGAGGAACGGCGGGTCACGTTCGACGAGGTCAAGGCCGCCGACGAGGTCTTCTCGACCGGCAACTACGGCAAGGTGCTGCCCTGCAACCGGGTGGAGGACCGGGACATGCAGCCCGGCCCGGTTTACCGCCAGGCGCGCGAACTCTATTTCGGCTGGGCGCGCAGCCAGCCCTCGCCCCTGCGCCCGGCGGCCTGAACCGCCCGCTTCGCCGGCGTACGCAAAAAAAGGCCCGGAGCGGCGCTCCGGGCCTCGTTTCGTGTGTCCGGGAGGGACGGCGGGTCAGGCGGCGGGGCGGAACGCCTCGTTCACCTTGGCCCAGCGGGCCTGCAGCGGTTCGGAGACCTCGGCCGCCAGGCTGGCGGACATTTCCGACATCCTGGTCGTCTCGGCGACCATCTTGTCGAACGCGCTGCGCGCCGATTCGGTCTGCTTCTGGACGAGCTCCGGATAGGACTTGACGGAGAACATGTCCTTGGCCGCGGCGGCGGCGTCCGCCATGGCGGCCTGGTTGAACGCGGCCACTTCCTCGACCATCGTCTCGGCGCCCTTCTTGGCGATCTCGCTGGCGGCGAACAGGGCGTCCAGGTTGCCCTTGTTCCACTCGGCGACCTCGTCGATCTTCGGCGCCATGGTCGGCCACGCCCTGGCATACTGCTCCTTGGCGGCGGCGTAGAACTTTTCGACATTCTCGCCCAGCGCATCGGCGCCGGCCTGGTAGGCCTTGTCGACATTCTCCTTGCCGGCCTTGAACGCCTTCTCGGCGTTTTCCTGGCCGGACTTGACGGCGGCTTCGAACTGCTCGACGCCGGCTTTGGCGAAGTCCTTGGCTTCGGGTTTCTTGGCGGTCCTGGCGGTCATGGTCTCGTCTTCCTGTTCGGGTTCGTTGCAGCGCAGCAGAAATTGTGCGCTGCGTCACGATGGGCTATATATGCTGCAACGCAACCTTGTCAAGGCAATTATTGTGCATTGCACAATTTTCTGCCCGGCAGGGATTTCATGGAGTTCCGAGCCGACCTGCCGAACGCGACACAGGCGCCCGTCCGATCTGCCCTATCCGGTTTTGAGCCCGCCTTCGTCCAGCGCCTTGCGCAGCAGCGAAACGAATTCCGGCAGGCCGTAGAGCGCCGCGAAGGAGCCCATGCGCGGGCCCTGGCTCTGGCCGAGCAGGATTTCGTAAAGCGCCCGGAACCAGTCGCGCAGGTTCTCGAAGCTGTGGCGCTTGCCGACTTCGTAGATCTCCGTCTGGATGTCCTCGCCCCCGGCCCCGGCCGGCATGGCCGCGAGCACCGACGCCAGGTCCTCCAGCGCCGCCCGTTCCCCGCCTGCCGGCGCCCGGTAGGATTTCGCCGGTTTGACGAAATCCTGGTAGTAGGCGACCGCATAGTCCGCCAGCCGGTCGAGCAAGGGATGGGAGGCCGGCGTCGCCTCGGGCGCATAGCGCGAAATGAAGCCCCACAGCACGCCCTTGTCCTCGGCATTCACGACGCTCGCCAGATTGAGCAGCAGGGAAAAGGACAGCGGCGTCGCCTGCGCCGGCGGGCGGCCTTCGTGGATATGCCAGACCGGGTTTTCCGCCAGCTCCGCCGGATCCTGTTCGCCGGCCTTGCCGAGGAAGGTCAGATATTCGTCGGTCGCTTTCGGGATCGCATCGAAGAACAGCCGCTTGGCGCGCCGCGGCTGCTGGTACATGAACAGCGCCAGGCTCTCGTGCGGCGCGTAGCGCAGCCATTCCTCGACCGCCAGGCCGTTGCCCCTGGACTTGGAGATCTTCTCGCCCTTGTCGTCGAGGAACAGCTCATAGGTGAATCCGGCCGGCGGCGCGCCGCCGATGGTCCGGCAGATCCGGCCGCCCAGGCGCACCGAATCGATCAGGTCCTTGCCGGACATCTCGTAGTCGACGTCGAGCGCCGTCCAGCGCAGCGCCCAGTCGACCCGCCACTGCATCTTGCAGCCGCCGTCCAGCACGGAGTGTTCGAAGGGATCGCCGATCCGTTCGCCGGCATCGTCGACGCACTGGAACACCGCCGTCCCGTCGCCCGGCCGGGCTTCGGCGACGATGGCGTTGTGGATCACCTGCCGGCGCTCGGCGCCGATGCCGTCGTCGTAAGCCGTCACCACAGGAAATACGGGCGAATAACTCTTGCGCCGCGCCGCGCCCAGCTCGGGCAGCACGATGTTGCGCACCGGCTCGTACCTTTCCAGCACGCGCAGGATGGTCTCGTTGAACCGGCCGGCGCCATAGGCATCCGTCGCGCTAAGGAATTCGTAGTCGAAGCCGAACCTGTCGAGGAATTCGCGCAGCCGGCCGTTGTTCGCCGCCGCAAAGCTTTCGCTTTCTCCGAACGGGTCCGGCGTCGAGGTCAGGGGCGAGCCGTGGCGGACGATCCGCCCGTCGCCGTCCTTCGCCTCGGCATAGGGCGCCAGCCGGTCCCGGTTCGGCACGTTGTCCGGCACCTTGCGCAGGCCGTCCATGTCGTCGGAGAAGGCGATCAGCCGGGTCGGCATCCCGGTCAGCGCCTCGAAGGCGCGGCGCACCATGGTGGTCCGCACCACCTCGCCGAACGTGCCGATATGCGGCAGGCCGGACGGGCCGTAGCCGGTCTCGAACAGGACATGGCCCTTGTCCGGCAGCCGGCCGTTCAGCCGCTTGGCGAGCGCGCGGGCTTCCTGGAACGGCCAGGCCTTCGCGGCCTCGGCAATCTCGGGTGCGATCTGCATGGGCCGTACCTATGCCGCACCGCACAACCCGTCAACGCGCGTCCCGCAGCGCGGGAGGGCGAAATGAAGCGGAACCGCTCTGGCAATTGACGGGGCGGAAGCGGCACAATCGGGCATGACCGAGATCAACGGATTGCCGGGCGAACGCGCCGCGCCAGACGGCCCTGCAGCCGGACCCGCCGGTGCGGTGCTGGTCGTCGGGACGCGCAGGGCCCTGTGGCGGCGGCCGGACGGCGCGGAGGAAGCGCTGTCCCTCGCCGAGCTCGCCGACCGGCTGGCGGCGGAAGCGGAACGCGCGCTGCCGCTGCACTGCTACGGCGCCGGGATCGCGCGGCGGCTCGGCATCCGGCGCTTTCCGGGCCGGGACATCCTCGATCTTTTCGCCTTCGCCCGGCCGGGCGTCTTCTGCCTGCCGACCCCGGCCGGCGTCGCGGCCGCGCTGCGCCTCGCCAAGCCGCACACGCCCGCCGAAGAAGCCGACCTGCTCGCCGAAGCCGCCGCGACGCTTCTGGCGGAAATCGCCGATCTGGCCGACGATCCCACTGCCCAGGCGCGCCCGATCGCCCGCGCCATGGCGGCCGGCGGCTGGAACTGGGCCGGCCCGGTGCTGGCGTCGCTGAAAGTTGCCGCGGCCGACGCCGGGCGTCCCGGCGCGATGGCCGGCCTGGAGGGCTGGCGGGGCCGGGCGGTGCGTTGGGGGAAGGTGGCGGCGGCCGCCGCGGGGCGCCCGGCCGCGAGGCCCGGCCGGGAGGTCTGGCGCGACCTGCCGGAATGGGCCGAACGTGCGCCCGAGCCGCCGCCGGGCGACCGGCCGGTCTCGCCGGAGGAAGCGCGCGCGCAACTGGCCGGC
>MPMX01000083.1 GCA_002238725.1 Rhodospirillaceae bacterium bin65 | reverse complement strand
CCGCCCGTTCGCCGACGCCCGAAAATACCCGACAATGCCGCCCCGGACCCCGATCCGGGGCCCAGAGCCACAAGGCGATGCCCCTTCGACTTCGCTCAGGGCAGGCGTGCCGGGCGACTCTGGTCCCGGACTTCCGCTTCGCTCCATCCGGGGCGGCAACGAAGGGTGCGTCGGGAGCTTGCCCTGAGCGAAGCCGAAGGGGCGGCCGGTCCGATCGGGCGACTCCGGTCCCCGGTCCGCGGTCCGGGGCAGGCCGCTCCGTCCGGCACGGTCAAAGACTGCACCATATGGCCTTCCGTCACCCATTCTGGATAAGCCCCGTTTACGCCCATGTAACCGGTTGCTCAAACCCTCCCCTACGTCCGTCGGATCCGCTCCGAATTGAAGCCTGAGACTGCGACCCTGGACCCCGGATCGTCGCTGTGCTCCGTCCGGGGCGGCAAGGAAGGATGTCGGGGGTCGGGGAAGCCCCGGCCGCCTGTGCCTTCGGCGGCCTTGAACCGCGCCGCCATCGGGCGGACAATGGCCCCGCAGCGCCCGCCGTGCGGCGTTTTCCGTTTCCCGCGAGGAGCCGGCCATGAGCGATCCGGTGATCGACCGGCACAGCGATGCCCTGATCGTCGTCGACGTGCAGAACGATTTCTGCCCCGGCGGCGCGCTTGCCGTCGACAGGGGCGATGCGATCGTGCCGGTTATCAACGATCTGTCCGCGCGCTTCGCCCACGTCCTGCTGACCCAGGACTGGCACCCGCGCAACCACACAAGTTTCGCCAGCAACCACCGCGGCGGCGCGCCCTTCGATACGGTGGAGATGCCCTACGGCGCCCAGACCCTGTGGCCCGACCACTGCGTCCAGGGCACCCGCGGCGCGGACTTTCACGGCCACCTGAACGTCGAACGGGCCGAACTCGTAATCCGCAAGGGTTTTCGAAGCGAGATAGACAGTTACTCGGCATTCTTCGAGAATGACAGGAAGACCCCGACGGGTCTCACCGGCTATCTGCGCGAGCGCGGCCTGACCCGCCTGTTCTTCGCCGGCATCGCGACCGACGTCTGCGTCGCCTATTCGGCGCTCGACAGCCAGGCCCAAGGCTTCGAGACCGTCGTGGTAGAGGACGCCTGCGCCGCCATCGACCATGACAGCTCGCTCGATACGGCCGTCAGGCAGATGGACATGCAGGGCGTCGCCCTCCTCCCCAGCACCTCGATCCGATAGGCCGCGTCATGGATTTCTCGCTCTCCCGCGACCAGCGCGCCCTCCAGGCGAAGGCCCGCGAACTTGCCGAAGGCGTCTTCGCCGCCCGCGCCGCGGAGATCGACCGGACGGAAGCCTATCCCTGGAACAATGTCCGCGACATGACCGAGGCCGGCTTCTTCGGCATGACGATCCCGGAAGCCTATGGCGGCGGCGGGCGGAGCTATCTCGACACCGTCCTCGTCATCGAGGAAATGGCGAAGGTGTGCGGCCCGTCGGGCCGGATCGCCGTCGAGGCCAACATGGGCGCGATCGGCGCGATCATGGCCTATGGCAGCGAGGACCAGAAGAAGCTCGCCGCCGGCCTGGTGCTGGACGGCGACAAGCCGGCGATCTGCATCACCGAGCCGGATGCCGGCAGCGCGGCGACCGACATGACGACGCGGGCGGAGCTCAAGGGCAACCGCTACGTCGTCAACGGCATGAAGCACTGGATCACCGGCGGCGGCGTCTCGCGCCTGCACCTGATCTTCGCCCGGGTGTTCGACGCCGCGGGCGTGGACCAGGGCATCGGCGGCTTCATCGCGATCCGGGACGAAACGCCCGGCCTGCGCATCGGCAGGCGCGAGCCGGCCATGGGCCTGCGCGGCATTCCCGAGACCGAGGTCCATTTCGAGGACATGGAGATCGCGCCGGACCGGATGGTGATCCCGCCGCGCGGCCTGCGCAAGGGCTTCGCCGACCTGATGAACGCCTACAACAGCCAGCGGGTCGGCGCCGGAACGGTCGCCCTCGGCCTGGCGGCCGGCGCCTACCGCCACGGGCTCGACTATACCAAGAGTCGTGAGCAGTTCGGCCGGCCGATCGCCGAGTTCCAGGGCCTGCAATGGATGCTGGCCGACATGAGCATCCGGCTCGACGCCGCCCGGCTCATGCTGTGGCGCGCCGCCGCCAGCGCCGAGACCAGCGGCACCGGCTTCCCGGACCCGCTGGCCGCCGCCCAGTCCAAGGTCATGGCGGCCGACCTGGCGATCGAGGTGACCAACGACGCATTGCAGCTCTGGGGCGCGGCCGGCTATTCGCGCAACAGTCCGATGGAGCGCTATGTCCGCGATGCCCGCATGTTCGCCATCGCCGGCGGCACGGCCCAGATCCTGCGCACCCTCGTCGCCTCGCGGATCCTCGAGCGCAAGCTGCCCCAGACCCGCGACGGCTACCTGAAGCTGGCCGAGGCGGCAGCGGGGGAAGCGGCGGAGTAGACCCGGGGGGGGCGCCCTTCGATACGCCGCCTCCGGCGGCTACTCAGGGTGAGGGTGAGAGTGTCTTGTAGGTTGAGGGAAACCCCCAAACCCTCATCCCGAGTAGGCGCGCTTGCGCGCCGTATCGAGGGGCCTCATCCCGAGCAGGCGCCCCTCGGCTTTGCTCGGGACAGGCTCCACGCCGTATCGAGACCCGGGCGGCGCCCTTCGATACGCCGCCTCCGGCGGCTACTCAGGGTGAGGGTGAGAGTGTCTTGTAGGTTGAGGGAAACCCCCAAACCCTCAATCCCGAGCAGGCGCGCCTGCGCGCCGTATCGAGGGGTCTCATCCCGAGCGGGCGCTCCTCGGCTTTGCTCGGGACAGGCTCCACGCCGTATCGAGACCCGGGGGGCGCCCTTCGATACGCCGCCTCCGGCGGCTACTCAGGGTGAGGGTGAGAGTGTCTTGTAGGTTGAGGGAAACCCCCACACCCTCATCCCGAGTAGGCGCAAGGCGCCGTATCGAGGGACCCTATGCCACAACCTGCCGGATTTCCGTCTCGATCAGGTTGCTGCGTTCGAGCGTCTGGTGGACCGGGCATCTGTCGGCGATTTCGAGCAGGCGGGCGCGCTGGGCGGCGTCGATTCCGCCCCGGATTTCGATGGACCGCGCCAGCCGGTCGATCTTGCCGGCCTTCGTTTCGCAATTCGCGCAATCCTTTGCGTGAACCTTGTCGTGGCGGACTCGCGTGGCGATCCAGTCGACCGGCCACTCCTTGCGGTCGGCATACATCCGAAGCGTCATGGTCGTGCAGGCGCCGAGGGCGGCGGCGAGGTAGCCGTAGGGTGTCGGGCCGGTGTCATTGCCGCCGACCGAAACCGGCTCATCCGCCAGCAGGCGGTGCTCGCCGTCGTCGACGATCTGGGCGAACTTGCCGGTTCCCGCCTCGTAGACGATCAGTTCGCCGGGTTCCGGCTGCAGGCGGCGCTGCGCCGCGCGCTCCGGCTCCGGCAGATAGCGCGCGGCCCAGGACGACAGCACATCGGCGACGTAGACCGCATCGGCGCGCCGGGTCAGCAGATGGTCGGCATCGTCGAGCGAAACGAAGCTCTTGGGATGCATCGCGGCCTGGAAGATGGCGCCGGCGTTTTCAACGCCGACGGTCGCGTCCAGCGGCGCGTGGAACACGATCAGCGCCTTCTTCATGGCGCCGATCCGGTCGGCCAGGCGCTGGCCCTCGATATCCTCCAGGAACTGCCGGCGGATCGTGAATGTGCGGCCGGCCAGCCGGACTTCCGCCGCCCCGTCCGCCTCGATCCTGCCGATATCGGCCTTGAAATTGTGTGCGACATGGGCCGGATCGGCCGGCGCGCCGACCGTGGCGACCGCCCGGGCCTCGGGAATGTCGCCGGCTGCCGCCAGCACCGCCGCGCCGCCCAGCGAATGGCCGACCAGCAGGTCCGGCGCCCGGCGGTTGGCGCGCAGCCAGCCGGCCGCCCGGATCAGATCCTCGACGTTGGACGAGAAATTGGTGTTGGCGAAGTCGCCGTCGCTGGCGCCCAGGCCGGTAAAGTCGAAGCGCAGGACGGCGAAGCCGCGCCCGGCGAGGCCCGCGCTGATTCGCGCGGCGGCGAAGACATCCTTCGAACAGGTGAAACAGTGCGCGAACAGGGCGTAGGCCCGGGGTTCGCCGTCCGGCAAATCGAGCCGCGCCGCGAGAGTCGCGTCCTGCGAGCCCTGGAATTCGATGCGCTCGGTTCCGCCTGTCCCGGTCCTGTTACCCATGGTCTGACACCTTGCGCCTTGCCGCTCCCGATAGACGGCATATGGTTTGCCGGCCGCCGATCTCCGCCACCTTTTCGAAAGCGGATTTTCACATTGACGTTAGAACGACACGGCCAGCCTGCCCGCAAGGCCGAACTGCTGTCGCGGGAGACCGGCTGGCAGGGCTACTTCCGCCTCGACCGTCTAACCTTGCGCCACACCCGCCACGACGGCTCGATGAGCCCGTCGTTCGAGCGCGAGATGTTCGAGCGCGGCAACGCCGCCGGGGTGCTGCCCTACGATCCGGTGCGCGACGAAGCTTTGTTGATCGACCAGTTCAGGCCCGGCCCGCTCGCCGCCGGCGACCCGGATCCGTGGCAGATCGAGATCGTGGCCGGCATGATCGACAAGGCGGGCGAAAGCGCCGAAGACGTCGCGCGGCGCGAGGCTGTAGAGGAAGCGGGGGTCGAGATCGGCGATCTGGAGCCAATCGCCGAGGTCTATACCACGCCCGGCGCCTGCACCGAACGGATTGCCCTGTTCTGCGGCCGCTGCGACCTGGCCGGCGCCGGCGGACTCTTCGGCCTTGCCGGCGAAGACGAGGATATACGGGCTTTCCCGTGCAGCATGGCCGAGATCGAGGCGGCGCTGGCAAACGGCGCCGTCCGCAACGCCATCACCGTCGTCGCCCTGCAATGGCTGTGCCTGAACCGGGAACGCCTGCGCATCGCGTGGAGCGGGTGACGGGGGCGGTGCGGATGTTCGGGCGGCCTCGGCCGACCGGTCCGATCCGGGAAAGGAGCCGAGATCGACAGCGTTCTTTCCGGCGGTTTTGTAGGGGAGGGTTTGAAACCCTCCCCTACGGCAGAGGCGGTGTGTCAGCGTCCCCGGAGTAAAATCCGCGGGATTTTCGGGCTCTCTCCGGGGCTGAAATCCAAACGAGCCCGCGACCCGCCGCTTCGAAAGGTTGATGGGCGCGGCGCGAACGCCTAGGTTTCAGCACTCTTTCGACTTTCGGGATTGCAACCGCGCGATGACCATCAGGGACGGCTTTGTCGGCGCCATCGGCAACACCCCGCTCATCGAACTGAAGGGCCCGTCGGAGGCGACCGGCTGCACGATCCTCGGCAAGGCCGAGTTTCTCAACCCCGGCCAGTCGGTGAAGGACCGGGCCGCGCTCGCCATTATCGAGGACGCCGAGCGCTCCGGCGCTCTGCAGCCCGGCGGCACGATCGTCGAAGGCACCGCCGGCAACACCGGCATCGGCCTCGCCCTGGTCGGCAATGCCCGCGGCTACCGGACGGTCATCGTGATTCCGGACGCCCAGTCCCAGGAGAAAAAGGACATGCTGCGCCTGTGCGGCGCGGAGCTGATCGAGGTTCCGGTCGTGCCCTACAGGGATCCGAACAACTATGTGAAGGTGTCGGGCCGGCTGGCGGCGGAACTGGCCGAAAAGGAGCCGAACGGCGCGGTCTGGGCCAACCAGTTCGACAATCTGGCCAACCGCGACATGCATTACCGCACGACCGGCGCCGAAATCTGGGAACAGACCGGCGGCAAGCTGGACGGGTTCATCTGCGCCATCGGCACCGGCGGAACGCTGGCCGGCGTCGCGATGGCGCTGCGCGAACGCAACAGGGATATCCGGATCGGACTCGCCGATCCGATGGGCGCAGCGCTGTGGCACTATTATGTCTACGGCGAGCTGAAGGCCGAAGGCTCGTCGATCGCCGAAGGCATCGGCCAGGGCCGCATCACCGCGAACATCGAGGGACTCGAGGTCGATCACGCCTACCGGATCACCGACCACGAGGCGCTGCCCTACTGCTTCGACCTGCTGCAATACGAAGGCCTGTGCCTGGGCGGCAGCAGCGGCGTCAATATCGCCGGCGCGGTCCGCCTCGCCAAGGACATGGGCCCGGGCCACACCATCGTGACCGTCCTGTGCGATTACGGCAGCCGCTATCAGAGCAACCTGTTCAACCCCGTTTTCCTGCGGGAAAAGGGGCTGCCGGTGCCGAAATGGCTGGGAAACTGAACGACGCATGACTTACGCCAACCCTTCCGCGCTCGTCTCCACTGGCTGGCTCGCCGATCATCTGGATGCACCGGACGTCCGGACGGTCGACGCCTCGTGGTACCTGCCGGCGATGAACCGCGACGCGAAAGCCGAATACGCCAACGCCCACATTCCCGGCGCGGTCTATTTCGATATCGACGAGATCGCGGACACCGAGTCGCCCTACCCCCATACCCTGCCGAGCCCGGAGAAATTCTCCTCCCGGGTGCGCAAGCTGGGCCTCGGCGACGGCAACCGGATCGTCGTCTACGACGGCGCCGGCATTTTCAGCGCGCCGCGCGTCTGGTGGATGTTCCGCCGCTTCGGCCACGGCGACGTCGCCGTGCTCGACGGCGGCTTCCCGAAATGGCTGAAGGAAGGCCGGCCGACCGAGGCCCTGCCGCCGATGCCCCAGAAACGGCATTTCACGCCCCGTGTCGACCATACGATGGCGCGGGACCTGCTCCGGATGCGGAAGATCGTGGCCGAAGACCGCCGGCAGATCGCCGACGCCCGCTCCTTCGACCGCTTTACCGGCGAAGCGAAAGAGCCGCGCCCGGGCCTGCCGTCCGGCCATATTCCGGGCAGCCTGAGCCTGCCGTTCCAGAAGTTGCAGGATACGGACAGCGGAACGATGCTGCCGGCCGACGCGCTCAGGGCGGCGTTCCAGGATGCCGGGATCGATCTCGCGCAGCCGGTGGTCGCAACCTGCGGCTCCGGCGTTTCGGCCTGCACCCTCGCGCTCGGCCTGCATCTGCTCGGCCATCGGGACGTTGCGGTCTATGACGGATCCTGGAGCGAATGGGCGGCCCAGCCCGATGCGCCGATCGCCACCGGCCCCTGATTCGCCGATTATGGCCGATCCGCTCGTCCTCGCCCGGATCCGCCCCTGCACCGACGACGATTTCGACGCCATCGCCGCCCTCTGGCGCAAGGCGGGGCTGACCCGGCCGTGGAACGATCCGGCGCGGGATTTCGAGCGCTGCCGAAAGGCGCCGAACGCCGAGATTTTCATTGCCGAGCTTGGCGGTGCGACGGTCGGCAGCGTCATGGCCGGCCATGACGGCCACCGGGGCTGGGTCTACTATCTGGCGGTCGATCCGGAGGTGCAACGAAACGGCCTCGGCCGCCGCCTGATGCGCAAGGCCGAAAAATGGCTGGAAGGCGCCGGGGCGCCGAAGGTCCAGCTCATGCTACGCGCGGAAAACGCGTCGGTGCGCGCTTTCTACGAGACCCTCGGCTATTCGGATTCGGAGGTCGTTACCCTCGAAAAATGGTTCGACGGCGAAGCGGCGGCGAAAAAGGCCGCGGCCGGAAGCGACCCCGGGGCCGGAACCGCAGCGACGATCGAGGTTACCGTCACCTGGCTCGAAATGAAGGCGCGGCCGACCCATCCGTCCTTCGCCCGGCCCCGCGGCGTGGCGCTGATGCGCGCGGGCGATCCGGGCGTCGCCTTCTACCGCTATCTCTACGACCGGGTCGGCGCGGACTGGCTGTGGTACGAGCGGCGCAAGCTCGACGACGCGGCGCTCGACGCGATTATCTCCGACGAGCGGGTCGACCTCTACGTGCTCCACCGCGACGGCGCGCCGGCCGGCTTCGCGGAGCTGGACCGGCGGCAGGACGGCGAGATCGAGCTGGCCTATTTCGGCCTGGTGCCGGAGGCGATCGGCCGGGGTCTCGGCGTCTGGCTGCTGCACGAAATCGTCGACATCGCCTGGTCCCACGAGCCGGAACGGCTCTGGCTGCACACCTGCACCCACGACCATCCGCGCGCCCTGCCCCTCTACCAGCGCGCCGGCTTCGTGCCCTATCGCCAGGAGACGCAAACGATCCCCGATCCGCACGCGGCGGGGCTGTTCGGGCCAGCGGGCGGCAGTTGATCCGGTGCTCGGCAACGCTAACAGCGCCTGAGGCTATTTTCGAAAAGGCGCCAAAACGAAAAAAAACGCCCGCTTCCCGGGTCTGGTCCGCACCCTGGCCCGGAATTTTGCGGAACCCCGGACCGTAGGGGAGGGTTTGAGCAACCGGTTACATGGGTTCAAACGGGGTTTATCCAGAATGGTTGACGGAAGGCCATGTGGTGCAGTCTTTGACCGCGCCGGACGGAGCGGCCTGTCCCGGACCGCGGTCCGGGGACCGGAGTCGCCCGATCGGACCGGCCACCCCTTCGGCTTCGCTCAGGGCAGGCTCCCGACGCACCCTTCGTTGCCGCCCCGGACGGAGCGCAGCGGCGATCCGGGGACCAGAGTCGCCCGGCACGGCATCGCCTTGTGGCTCTGGGCCCCGGATCGGGGTCCGGGGCGGCATTGTCGGGTGTTTTCGGGCGTCGGCGAACGGGCGGCGTTTGGAGTTGTCGCCGGTGTCCCCCCGCCGCGCGTCAAGTAATCGGGATAACGCCCGTTCAAACCCTCCCCTAC
>MPMX01000082.1 GCA_002238725.1 Rhodospirillaceae bacterium bin65 | reverse complement strand
GCGGGCTGCCGGCCGACGAAGAAGCGGCCTCGGCTTTCGCCGGCGATCCGCGCTTCATCCTGGCCGGCGGCCTGACCGCGGACAATGTCGCCGAGCGTATCCGCCGCTTCAGGCCGGCCGCCGTCGATGTTTCCACGGGCGTCGAAATCGCGCCGGGGCGCAAATGTCCTGAGAAAATGCAGGCTTTCGTTGCCGCGGCGCGCGCAGCGTTCGCCGCAAACGTGGCCCTGGCGGCGTAGGCCGGCCCCACCCGCCGGGGACTATCGACGACGCCCCTGCGGCGCCGGCCGACGTCAATACCGATAATGCTCCGGCTTGTAGGGCCCGGCGGCCGGGACGCCGATATAGTCGGCCTGGGCCCCGCTGAGCTGGGTCAGCCGGGCGTCGACCTTGGCAAGATGCAGGCGCGCGACCTTCTCGTCCAGATGCTTGGGCAGGACATAGACCTCCTTCGCGTAGCGGCCCGGATTCTGCCAGACCTCCATCTGTGCGATCACCTGGTTGGTGAAGGACGCGCTCATGACGAAGCTCGGATGGCCCATGGCGTTGCCCAGATTCACCAGCCGGCCCTCAGACAGCAGGATGATGCTGTGGCCGTCGGGAAACTCGATCCGGTCGACCTGCGGCTTGATGTTGGTCCATTTCATGTTGCGCAGGGCGGCGACCTGGATCTCGCTGTCGAAATGGCCGATGTTGGAGACGATGGCGCCGTCCTTCATGCCGCGCATGTGGTCGACGGTAATGACGTCGACGTTGCCCGTGGCGGTGACGAAGATGTCGCCGCGGGGCACGGCATCCTCCATCGTCACGACCTCATAGCCCTCCATCGCAGCCTGCAGGGCGCAGATCGGATCGATCTCGGTCACCATGACCCGGCAGCCGGCGTTGCGCAGCGACTGGGCCGACCCCTTGCCGACATCGCCGTAGCCGGCGACGACGGCGATCTTGCCGGACATCATGACGTCGGTGCCGCGCCGGATTCCGTCGACCAGCGATTCCCGGCAGCCGTACAGATTGTCGAACTTGGACTTGGTCACGCTGTCGTTGACGTTGATCGCCGGGAACAGCAGTTCGCCCTTTTTCTGCATTTCGTACAGCCGGTGGACGCCGGTCGTCGTTTCCTCGGTCACGCCGCGAATCGAGGCGGCGACCCTGGAATACCAGCCCGGCTTCTCGGCCAGCCGTTTGCGGATCGAGGCGAAGGCGGCTTCCTCCTCCTCGTTCTGCGGATCGTCGAGAACCGACGGATCGGTCTCCGCCTTCTTGCCGAGGTGGACCAGCAGCGTGGCATCGCCGCCGTCGTCCAGGATCATGTTCGGCTCGCCGCCGTCGGCCCAGTCGAAAATACGGTGGCAATAATCCCAGTATTCCTCCAGCGTCTCGCCCTTGACGGCGAAGACCGGCGTGCCGTTGGCCGCGATGGCGGCGGCGGCGTGATCCTGGGTCGAATAGATGTTGCAGGTCGCCCAGCGCACGTCCGCGCCCAGCGCCTCCAGCGTCTGGATCAGCACCGCGGTCTGGATCGTCATGTGCAGCGACCCGGCAATCCGCGCGCCTTTCAGCGGCCGGGCGGTGGCATACTCCTCGCGCGTCGCCATCAGGCCCGGCATTTCGGCTTCCGCCAGCGCGATTTCCTTGTCGCCGAAATCCGCGAGGGAAATGTCGGCGATCACGTAGTCCTTGGCGGCTTCGCTCATCGTTTCTCCTCTGGCGGCGCGCTGCCGGCGCCGTCCGGGTCGAAGTGCGTGTCGGAGTGTTTTGGAGGCGGCGCCGATCCGGTCCGCACGAAGAAATTCCGGCCCGTGTGTTAACAGCGGGCCGGCCGGCATGCAAACATAACCAATTCCCGATGTAACGGGGCGAATTGAAGCCTCGCTTCGCTTGCGCCCGGCCTGTGCCGCAACGGCCGCCTGCGCGGATGACGCTTGAAAGGCCAGCGGTTCCATGGTCAACCGCGCAGGCCATGGACGCCCCCCCCGCCGAAAGCCGGACGCCGGCATCCGCGACCGCCGCGCCGCAGAATTTCCCGGTCGCGGCGGCGCTGTTCCTGTTCGCGATGTTCTGCTTCATCAGCATGGACGCGGTTGCAAAATGGCTGACCGGCCAGATCGACCTCGTGATGATCGTCTGGGGCCGCTACGCCGCGCAAACCCTCCTGCTCGTGCTGATCTTCGGCCTGTCGTTCCCCCGGCGCCTGCGCACCCGGTATGTGCGGCTGCAGACCTCCCGGTCGCTGTTGCTTCTGTGCGCCACCTTCTTCTTCTTCGCCGGGCTGGAAGCCCTGCCGCTCAGCGAAACGACGGCGATCTTCTTCGTTGCGCCGCTGATCGTGGTCGCCCTGGCAGGGCCCATGCTGGGCGAACCGATCGGCCTGTTCCGCTGGGGCGCGGTCGCGATCGGGTTCGCCGGCATGCTGATGATCCAGCAGCCCGGCGCGGCGGCCTTCAAGTGGGCCTCGCTGCTACCGTTCTGCGCGGCGACCTGCTACGCCCTTCAGCAGATCGCCACCCGCAAGGTCACGGCCGGCGACGCCGCCACGACCACCCTCATCTTTACGACGTTCGCCGGCACCATCGTGGTGTCGTGCATCGTGCCCTTTTTCTGGGAGACGCCCGACTGGCGCCAGATTCTCGCCATGCTGGCAATGGGGGCGATCGGCGGGATCGGCCATTTCTCGCTGATCCTGGCGCTGTCCCGGGCGCCGGCCTCGGCGCTGGCGCCGTTCGACTATTCGTCGCTGATCTGGGCGGCGATAATCGGCATCGTCGTGTTCGACGAAGTCCTGCCGCCGATGACGCTGGCCGGCGCCGTCATTATCGCCGCCGCCGGCCTCTTCGTCATGTGGCGCGAGCGGCGGGCGGGTCGGAGGAGTTAGCGGGGTCGGCCGGGCAGGGCGCGCGCAGGGCATCTCCATGTCGCGCCGGCATTCGTCGCATCCAACCGCGTCAGACTTCCGGCCGTGTCCTTTATCCTCGTTCTGCCGCCGACAGCGAAATCCTGCTAAAGGGTGTCAAGACCGAGAAGCGGCGTCCCATTCGACGCCAGTCGATAGGATGTCGCCCCGGACCTCGACTTTTCGGCTCAGGCTGCCTATCGGATCGGCTGCGCCGACACCCGGCGTTGCCGCGATCTCCTCCCGCACCCAGTCGCGGAAGGCCCGGATGCGCGGGTCCTCCGCACTGCCGGGCGGATGGACGAGGTAGTACCCGGCCGTCGCCGGCATATGAACATCGAAGGGTTCGATCAGCCGGCCTTCGCCCAGTTCCCGGGCCAGAATCTGCCGGTCGGCGATGACCATGCCGATATGGATCAAGGCTGCTTCCAGGGCGACGGGGGTGGAATCGAAAACCGGACCGGCCGTTGGATCGACCCCCTCCACGCCGGCGGCGAGCAGCCACATGCGCCAGTCGTCCGGCCGGTTCTCGACATGGATGCGGACCCGGTGGGCGACATCGGCCGGCGTGTCCAGCGGCGGGCCGTCCGCTGCGACTTCGGGCGTGCAAACCGCCGTGGCGTCCAGCGCCATCAGCCATTCGGCCTCCAGCCCCGGCCACTCGCCGCGACCGTAGCGCACAGCCACGTCGAGGTCGCCGCTGCGGAATTCGTGGAGGTCCGATGTGCTGACGAAGCGCAGCTCGATTTCGGGATGGCGCTGCTGGAACCGGGTCAGCCGCGGCATCAGCCAGCGCAATGCGAACGCAGGCGAGAGAGTCATCGCTAATGGCGCGTCGCCGCGACTTGCCGACAAGCGGCGGGTCGCTCCGCGCAGGATCGACAGGGCATCGGCAACCGCTTCGGCGTAGCGGGCGCCGTCGCGCGTCAGCGTAACCCGCCGGTGCGCGCGGTCGAACAGCGGCACCCGGAGCGCGTTCTCCAGAGCGCGGATTCGGTGACTGACCGCCGACGGTGTCAGGTTCAGCTCCGCGGCTGCGGCGTTGAAACTGCCGCGCCGGGCGGCAGCTTCGAAGACGCGCAGGGCATCGAGGGGGGGCAGGTCCATAAGTTTTCTTACATGAAATTTTCTAATCTAAATCATGAGAATATACCTTTTGTCAATGTCGGATATCCAACCCAAATATAAGAATACGAACGCACTGCCACATAGATTTCGGCAGTGAGATGAAGAAGATCTAATCAAGGAGATGGCCGATGACGACTCTTGCAGATGAGCTTACGGACCGGTCTGGCGCGGGCGCCGTCAACCGGATGGGGATCGACGAGCGGACGCCTGCGCTGAAGCGCACCATCGGCGGATCGATCGACTACGACTTCTATCGGCGGCGCGCCCACCGGCTCCGGGCCGACGCGGCGCGCGGTCTCTTCCGGCAGGCCGGATTGGCGCTGCACAACGCGTTCGACCGGGTCGGCAACCGATGGACGCCGGGATACAGGTTGCTTTCCGGCCATTGAACGCCGATCGGAGCCGGTCGCTCCTTCATCGCGCTGCGCCGGGCCGGTTCGAACCCTTTCCGGCGCGGCATGCGGTCCCGCCGATTGCGGCGCCAACCGTCCCTGGAGTATCAAAGCGCCACCGCCCGCCTCCGACCGGGCGGTGGCGCTTTTCTTTTGGCAATTCCCCGGTTCCCAATGCCCGACGCTTCGCTGAACATCGGCAATGCCCGCACGCTGTGCTGGGCCGACGCCGGCGCCCTCGCCCACCGGCGCGGGCAGCACGGCGGCCTGAGCTATTTCCGCGCCATGGCGCGGGGCGAGATTCCCAGGCTGCCGATGTATTCGGTACTGGACATGCGCCTGACCGACGTCGAGCGCGGCTATTGCCGGTTCGAGTGCGATCCCGGGCCGCACATGCTCAATCCGGCCGGCGGGGTCCATGGCGGCATCTATGCCATCTTTCTCGATTCGGCCGCCGGCATTGCGGCCCAATCCTGGACGGACGAGGGCTTCGCGACCCGGACGGTGCGCCTCAATGTCGATTTCTTTCGTCCGCTGACCGCCGATTCGGACACGGTTTTCTGCGAAGGTCGCACCGTCAAGACCGGTCGGCAAATCATCGTCTCGGACGCGGCGATTACCGACCGCGAAGGCAGGGAATACGGCCGCGCCCAGGGCACCTTCATGATCGTACCGGTCGACGGTTCCCCTCCGCCGGACGGCGAACCGCCGTCGCTGGCCGAGCGCGAACTTCTCATCGAATGGGGCGACCCCGGCGCCACTGCCCGGGCCTCGGCGGACCATACCGGCTTCGAGGCGATGTCGATGATCGCGGACGGCCGGCTGCCGGAGCCGCCGGTTGGCCGGACGCTCGGCTTCGACCTCCAATCCGTCGGCGACGGCGAGGCCGTTTTCGCCTGCGAGCCGACCGAGCGCCTGTACAACCCGATGGGGAGCATGCACGGCGGCATGCCGGCAACCCTGATCGACGCTGCGACCGGCGGCGCCATCCTGACGCAACTGCCGGCCGGATTCACCTTTTCGACGGTCTCGCTGACCTGCGAATATTTCCGCGCCATAACGGTCGATACCGGGTTGCTCACCTGCACCGGCCGGCTGGTCAAGCGCGGCCGGCAGGTCTCCGTCGCCGACGCCAGCGTGACCGATCGGGAAGGCACGGTCTATGCGCGCGGCACCGCCACCTGCCTTGCCCACCGGTTCCCCCAGAGGATTGCCGGGAAACTCGCCGGGCGCACAGGATGAACCAACATCGGATCGCCGTGATTCCCGGGGACGGCATCGGCCGGGAGGTCGTGCCCGAGGGCATCCGCGTGCTTGAGGCCGCCGGCGCCCGGTTCGGCATCGCCTGGGACTGGACGGAATTCGACTGGGGCTGCGAACGCTACGCGAAGACCGGCCGGCTGATGCCGGAGGACGGGCTCGACCGGCTGGCCGGCTTCGACGCCATCTTTCTCGGCGCGGTCGGCTTTCCCGGCGTGCCGGACCATGTCTCGCTCTGGGGCCTGCTGATCCCGATCCGCCGGCGCTTCGAGCAATATGTCAACCTGCGCCCGGTCCGCCTGCTGGAAGGCCTGCCGTGCCCGCTCGCCGGCCGCCGGCCGGGCGACATCGACTATCTGATCGTGCGCGAAAACTGCGAGGGCGAATATTCGGAAATCGGCGGCCGGCTGCACCAGGGCACCGATGCCGAACTGGCGATGCAGGAAACCGTGTTCACCCGGCGCGGCACCGACCGGATCATGCGCTACGCCTTCGAGTTGGCACAGGGCCGGCCACGGCGGCGCCTCACCTCGGCGACCAAGTCCAACGGCATCATCCACACCATGCCCTATTGGGACGAGCGCTTCGCCGCCGTCGCCGCCGACTATCCGGACGTTACGACGGACCAGTTCCACATCGACATCCTCGCGGCCCATTTCGTGCGCAACCCGGACTGGTTCGATGTCGTCGTCGGCTCCAACCTGTTCGGCGACATCCTGTCGGACCTCGGCCCGGCCACCACCGGGACCATCGCCGTTGCGCCCAGCGGCAACATCAATCCGGAGCGAGACCACCCCTCGATGTTCGAGCCGGTCCACGGCTCGGCGCCGGACATCGCCGGGCAGGGCATCGCCAACCCGGTCGGCCAGATCTGGTCCGGCGCCATGATGCTCGACCATCTCGGCGAGGCGGAGGCCGCCGCGGCGGTCGTGACGGCGTTCGAGGACGTTCTGGCCGAAGGCGCGGTCCTGACCCCCGACATGGGCGGCACGGCAACCTGCGCCGGTCTGGGCAAGGCGATTGCGGAACGCCTGTAGCGGGCGGCCCTAACGCTGTGCGACGATGAACAGGCGCTTGAAGGGAAACAGCGTCCGGCCATCCGGGCCGGCCGGATAGGCGGCGGCGACCCGGGCGCGGTAGGCGGCCTCGAAACCGCTCCGCCGGTCGCCGTCCAGCGCATCCAGCATCGGCTTCAGCCAGGTCCCCTTGGTCCATTCCGCGACCGGATTGTCGCCTTCCAGCACCTGGATGTAGGTCGTTTCCCACAGGTCGATGGCCGAGACCTGCGGCGCCAGCAGCCGGTGGTAGAAGTCCGGCTCGTGCACCGGAGCGGGCTTGAGCATCGGCTCCAGGATGTCGATCCACGGGCCGCCGCGCGCCGCGTCCGCCATGGCGGTGTGGGACGGTTCGCCGAAATTGCGCGGCATCTGCACCGCCAGCACGCCGCCCGGCGCCAGGTCCCCGGCCAGTTTCGGAAACAGCGCCGCGTGATCCGGCAGCCAGTGCAGCGCCGCGTTGGAATAGATCAACTGCGGCGGCCGCTCCGGCGTCCAGGCCGCGATGTCGGCCTGCCGCCAGCAAACCTCCGGTAGGGTTTCCGCCGCCTTTTCGAGCATGGCGGCCGAGCCGTCGATTCCGGTGACCGCGGCGTCCGGCCAGCGCTGCGCCAGCCAGCGGGTGACGTTGCCGGCGCCGCAGCCGAGGTCGGTCACCGTCTCCGGACGCTCCAGGTCGATCCGGTTCAGCAGGTCGAGCGCCGGGCGCAGCCGGTGGCCGGCGAAGCGCAGATACTGCGCCGGATCCCAGGGGTCCGTCTTTTCAGCCGTCTCCGCCATGCCCTGCGCCGCCCTCTCTTGCGCCACCATATCCCGTCGGCCCGCGCGCCGGAAACGATCCGGGCGGCCGGGGTTCCGGGATGTCATGAAATGTCATGACTTGTCATGAAAGGTCATGATCCGCCACCGGTGCTCCTGTTCCATACCATCGTGCCGCCCCGGACCCCGATCCTGGGCTCCGATCCTGGGCCGAGTGCCGATCCGAGGCCCAGTGCCGATCCGGGAGTCCTTCGCACACGGCCCCTTCGACAAGCTCAGGGCAGGCTCCTGGTCCCGGATCTCCGCTGCGCTCCGTCCGGGGTAACCATGGAGGGTGAGATTAGGGACCAGCAGATGTGTCATGACCAGATGTGTCATGAAATGTCATGTTTTGTCGTGCCGCTGCCCCTTGACCCTTGCCGTCATTCCGACCGGAGCCGCCCACCGGGCGGCGGAGCGGAGGAATCTCAACGCCGGACTTCGGGCTTGCCCGTCGCGTCGAGGCGAGATCGCTCCGCTCGCTTCGCTCGGTCGGGATGACGGGCAGGATGACAAGTGCCGGGACGGGAAGGCGTGTCGGGATATGTCATGACATGTCATGGTCCGTCGCGGCGGCGTCCCGTTTCATGCCGCCGCGTCCCCCTTGGCGCTTTATCTAGACAGATCGTTCTGTACATCGTGTTTTTTTGCGCGCAGTTGGCCGAGAGGCTGACGAAATCGCCATATGTTGCAGTTCCGGCCCGAGGCGGACACAAAATATTGCGGTCCGTCAACCGGGGTCTTTGCGCAGTTTTTTGTATACTGGGTTAATTTTCATATCACTCCTTTTTGCACGCCGGCCTCTTTCCGAAGCCGGGCCCGGATCGCTGCCCGCTGGAAACGCATTTTGTTCATATAATGTTCCTGTCCGGGAGTCAAGCGCTTTCCTGGTCGTGTCCCGGATCGATTTGCGACGCCGGACCGAACCCGTTCCTTCCCCGCCATTCCGACCGGAGCCGCGCCAGCCCTCTTTTCGCCTTTTCCGGGCTGCGCCGGGGCCTCTATCATGGGGCGCGGCAAGGGGGCAGGCGATGGGCGGCTACGATCTTTTCATGGAGGACTTCGCACCCGGCGACCGGTTCGTCACCGGGGGCGAGACGGTGACCGAGAGCCAGGTGATCGATTTCGCCATGCAGTGGGACCCGCAGCCCTACCA
>MPMX01000081.1 GCA_002238725.1 Rhodospirillaceae bacterium bin65 | reverse complement strand
TGCAATTCTCCGCACCGGCCGGCGCGGCGGTTTCGTTCCTTGGAGGCATTCCGAATCTCCTGATGAGGGTTGGAAAGAGCGGCACCGTAGCGCCGGTCTCCCGACTGGCCCTCATAGGATCTCTCGGGCCGGCTTGACTTCGCCGGGCGCGGGAGAGGGGCCGCGACCGGCATCGCGCTTCTGGCAATGGCATTTCTGGCCTGGCCGGTTCTCGCGCCGCTCGACGGGCGGTCCTGGCACGAGGCGGAAGTTCTCGCGGTGGCGCCGGATCCGACCGCCATCGCCACGCTTGCCTTGCTGGCGCTTGCTGTGCACGGCCGATGGAGGGCCTTGCTGTGCATCGTTCCGGCGTTGTGGCTTGCAATCTCCACGCTCACGCTCCTGACGATGGAAGCCTGGCAGGGCTGGGCGGTGCTTGCAGCCCTGCTCGCCGGCCTCGCCGCCTGCGCGGCACGGGAAGGAATGGGCCGGTAACCCAACCGGAACTCGTCCAAATCGGCGAATCGCGCCCCCGATTCCCTACAACATGGTGAGGCACGCACCGACGTACAGACTAGATTTAGTCTGTTCTCAAAAAAATCCCTGTATTTTCAAACATTACTCATTTTTTGTTTGACAAAGACTGGAGGTTGTGAATTAATAACCGAACTGCTTCATGCGATATCTCAACTTGTCTCATTCGTTAGGTGATATTGTCTCTGATAAGTCACCGTTGGAAGCAATGCCCGTAGGGCGTTATTTCCGTCACTCCTCATCAGCGACTCTACGGGCGGCCTCCGGCCGCCCTTTTTTTCACCGCGGCCCCCTTATTCGCCGGCCGGTTTCGGCGCATCCAGCTTGCACGCCAGCGCATGGACAGGGCCGGCCAGTTCCTCGGCGAGGATGTCGTAGACCCGCCGCTGCCGTTCGACGCGGCTCAGGCCATCGAAGACGGAGGCGGTCATGAAGACGCGAAAATGGGTCTCGCCGCCCGGCCGCGCCCCGACATGGCCGCGATGCATATGCGATTCGTCGACGACCTCGAGCGAAGACGGCGCAAAGGCATCGGCCAGCTTGGCGCGGATTGTTTCGGCAACGCTCATGGGCGGAGTCTCCGGTTGAGAAAGACGGGACATCGACGGCGGCACCGCCGCCCCGGCACAAATGGCGCTTGTCGGCCCACCCGGTCAAGGCATGCCTTTCGCCCGTGCGGGCTCCCGCCTGAGCGCCGGCTCTCGCCATGACCGACCCCGCCGGGCCTCTGCCGGACGGCCGGCAACCCGCCCATTCGCCGGCCGCTGCCTACGGCCTGCTGGCCGCAGTCGTGTGCATCTGGGGCATCAATTGGCCGTTCATGAAGATGGGCCTCGAATGGCTGCCGGCTTTCTGGTTCAACGCCCTCCGCCTCGGGCTGGGCGCGGCGACCCTGTTCGTACTGCTTGCCGCGCTGCGCCGCCTGAGGGTGCCGCGGCGCCACGACTGGCCGATGATCGCGGTCGTGGGCACGATTCAAATCGGGCTCTTCATGGCCCTGGTGCACTGGGGCCTGCAGTATGTCCCGGCCGGGCGGGCTGCGCTGCTCGCCTATACGACTCCGATCTGGGTCGTCCCCGGCGCCATGCTGTTCCTGGGCGAGCGGCTGACCGTCCTGCGGGCGCTGGGCCTGCTGGCCGGCCTCTCCGGCCTCGCCGTCCTGTTCAACCCGTTGTCTCTCGACTGGACGGACGGCCAGGTCGTCAAGGGCAACCTGATCCTGCTCGGCGCCGCCCTGTGCTGGGCAACCGGAATCGTCTTCGTCAAACGCCATGTCTGGCGCTGCACGGCGCTCGACGCCGTACCGTGGCAACTGCTGATCGCGGCGACGATCGGGCTGGCAATAGCCCTTGCGGCGGACGACGGCAGGGCGATCGACTGGAATGTCCGGTCGATCCTGATCCTGCTCTACAACGGCTCGCTGGCGACGGCATTGACGGTTTGGGCCGTGATATCGATAAACTTGGCGCTGCCGGCGGTCACGACCTCGCTCGCCATGCTGGGCGTACCGGCGGGCGGCCTGCTGCTGAGCGTCCTGATCCTGGGCGAATCCCTGACCCATTCCCTGTTGCTGGGCCTTGTCCTGATCGTCGGAGGCGTGGCCACGGTCGCCTGGTCCGATCGCAGAGGGACGCTTGGCACAACCGTGACATGACCCGGAATTGGCGGAGGCGCGATCCGGGCGCCCGGATGCCCGGATGCCCGGATGCCTGGATGCCCGGATGCGTGGAGGGCGCGTCCTTCCAATCCTTGTTCGCGCCGGGCCGGCGCGCCATAATGCATCATGCGCAAAATCCCGCTCGAAACCTTTGACAATCTCGGCGAATCGCTCGGCCTCAAGAAGCCGGCGAAGGGCAAGATTTGCGATCACCCGACCTGCAGGGATCCCGGCGAACACAGGGCGCCGAAATCGCCGACCGATCTCAACGATTACTACTGGTTCTGCTTCCCGCACGTCTCCGAATACAACAAGGCCTGGAATTTTTACAAAGGCCTGACCGAGGACGAGATCGAGCGCGAGATCGAGCGCGATATCCTGGGCCGCCGGCCGACCTGGCCGCTCGGCATGCGGGTCGGCAGCATGGCCGGCCGGTTCGGAGTCATCGACGACGAGGTTGCCGAATTGGGCGGACTGTTCGGCAATAACGGCGCGCAACGCGGGAGATCCCATACGGATCGGCGCGGTCCGGGTACGGCAGAACACCGCGCGCTCCAGACCTTGCAGTTGACCGGCGCGGCCGATATGAAAGATGTGAAAGCGCGCTATAAGGCGCTCGCCAAGAAATATCACCCCGATGCGAACGATGGCGACGCGGCCGCGGAAAACCGGCTGAAAGCCATCAACGAGGCCTATACGGTTCTCAAGAAAAGTCTGGGCGCGCCAGACGGACGTTGAAGACAGGGCCGTCCTCCCGAAACGGCGCGAATATCCACCGACGAAAGGCGAAACAGTGACCAACAACCCCGCCAGCACGGCCGATGCCGCGCCGATGAGCGAGATTGTCGTTTCCGATCCGGACATCAAGGTCGATGTCCGGCAGACTTTCGGGCTGGAAATCGACTGGGAAGTGCCGGCGTTCAGCCAGCAGGATTCCCACGTTCCGGACCTCGACCCCGCTTACTATTTCGATTTTGAGACGACGCTGGCGATCCTGGCGGGCTTCGCCCACAACCGGCGCGTGATGATCCAGGGCTATCACGGCACCGGCAAGTCGACCCATATCGAGCAGGTTGCAGCGCGCCTGAACTGGCCGTGCATCCGCATCAACCTCGACAGCCACATCAGCCGGATCGACCTGATCGGCAAGGACGCCATCGTGCTGCGCGATGGCAAGCAGATCACCGAATTCAGGGAGGGCATCCTGCCCTGGGCCTTGCAGCGGCCGACCGCCCTGGTGTTCGACGAGTACGACGCCGGGCGGCCGGATGTGATGTTCGTGATCCAGCGCGTGCTGGAGGTGGAGGGCAAGCTGACGCTGCTCGACCAGAGCCGGGTCATCCGGCCGCACCGTTCCTTCCGCCTGTTCTCGACCGCCAACACGGTCGGCCTCGGCGACACGACCGGCCTCTATCACGGCACCCAGCAGATCAACCAGGGCCAGATGGACCGCTGGTCGATCGTCGGCACGCTGAACTATCTTGAGCATGAGGCGGAGGTGAAAATCGTCCTCGCCAAGGCGCCGGAGTATGACACGAAGGAAGGCCGGGAGACGATCGGCGCCATGGTGGCGGTTGCCGATCTCAGCCGCTCCGGCTTCATGGCCGGCGATATTTCCACCGTCATGTCGCCGCGGACGGTTATCATGTGGGCGCAGAACGCCACGATCTTCGGCGATGTGGGCTATGCCTTCCGGGTGACTTTCCTCAACAAGTGCGACGAAGTCGAACGGTCGACCATCGCCGAATACTACCAGCGCTGCTTCGGCTCGGAATTGCCGGAAAGCGCGGTCAAGGCCGCGATGGCCTAGACCGACGGGACGCGAGCCACGAGCCGTGCCAGATCCGAACGAACCGCTCGACGATCTGCTCCAGGTTACCGGCGCGGCCATGCGCGCCATATCCCGGGAGCCGGAGTTAAACGTCACCTATGCGCAGGACGGACCGCAGGCGACCGGCCACCAGGTCCGGCTGGCGCCGCCCGCGCGCGACCTGAATTACCGCGAAGTCTCGGAAATGCGCGGCCACAGCGATTCGATCGCCCTGCGCATGCGCCACCACAACGAAGAAACCCACAGCCGGCGGATGCCGCGCACCGAGATGGCCCGCCAGGTCTACGATTCGGTGGAGCGCGCCCGCTGCGAGGCGATCGGCGCCCGCCGGATGGTCGGCCTGCGCGAAAACCTGGCGGCGGCGCACGAACAGCGGTGCCGCGAGGAAGGTTTCGACAGGGTCAGCGAACGGAGCGACGACGACCTGCCGGAAGTGGTCGGGTATCTGGCGCGCGAGGCCTTTACCGGGCAGTCGCCGCCCCCGGCCGCCCGCCGGATGGTCGATCTCGCCCGGGTTTCCCTGGAGCGCCAGATCGGCCGCAGCCTCGACCATCTGTCCGCTCTGCTCGACGATCAGGAATCCTTCGCCAGGCTGGTCCGCAAGCTGATCAGCGACCTGCATCTCGAAGACGACGCGCAACCGTCCGAGCAGGATCAGGACAGCCAGGAAGAGGACGAGCAGGAGCAGGGCGGCGGCGAGAGCGACAGCCAGGGCGCGGAGGACGGCGACGACGCGGCCGACGCCAGCATTCCGACCGAGGCCATGGAGTCGGACGACACGGAAGATGCCGACGGCGAGTCCGACGGCGCCGACGCCGAATACATGTCCGACGAGGGCGACGACGAGCCTGCCGGACCCAGCCAGATCCCGCGGCACGATCACAATCTGAACCCGGACCACCAGAACGCCTACCGGGTCTGGTCGACCGTGCATGACGAAGTGATCGCCGCGGAGGACCTGTGCGATGCGGAAGAACTGGCCCGCCTGCGCCAGAATCTCGACCAGCAGCTCCAGCATCTGCAGACCGTCATCGCCCGGCTCGCCAACCGGCTGCAGCGCAAGCTGCTCGCCAAGCAGAACCGGTCGTGGGAATTCGACCTGGAGGAAGGCATCCTCGATACCGCGCGGCTCGACCGCGTGGTGATCAACCCTCTGGACCCGCTGTCCTACAAGCAGGAGACCGATACCGAGTTCCGCGATACCGTCGTCACCCTGCTGATCGACAATTCCGGCTCCATGCGCGGCCGGCCGATTTCGGTCGCCGCGGTCAGCGCCGACATCCTGGCGCGCACGCTGGAGCGCTGCGCCGTCAAGGTCGAGATCCTCGGTTTCACGACCCGGGCGTGGAAGGGCGGCCAGGCGCGGGAATCCTGGCTCGCCGCCGGCAAGCCGGCCAACCCCGGCCGGCTCAACGATCTGCGCCACATCGTCTACAAATCGGCGGACGCGCCGTGGCGGCGCGCGCGCAAGAATCTCGGCCTCATGCTCCGCGAGGGCATACTCAAGGAGAATATCGACGGCGAGGCCCTGCTGTGGGCGCATAACCGGATGATCGGCCGGCCGGAGCGGCGCAAGATCCTGATGGTCATTTCCGACGGCGCCCCGGTCGACGATTCGACCCTGTCGGTCAATCCCGGCAATTATCTGGAAAAGCACCTGCGCGACACGATCCAGTGGATCGAGGCGATGTCGCCGGTGCAGCTGCTGGCGATCGGCATCGGCCACGACGTCACGCGCTATTACCGCCGCGCGGTGACTCTGGTCGACGCCGAACAGCTCGGCGGCACGATCATGGACGAACTGGCGGCGCTGTTCGACGAGGATACGGCTGCGCCCCAGCGGATGCGGCGCCGGGCGGCGTAACATGCCGACCCTGCTGGCCCGCAATGCGCGCGTCCTGGCGGTCATGGACGACGCCGGGACGGAAATTCCCGACGGCGGCCTGTTCTGCCGGGACGGCGTCATCGAACAGGTCGGACCGAGCGCGGCCCTGCCTCAGATCGCCGACGAAATCGTCGACCTGACCGACCATGTCGTCATTCCGGGCCTGGTCAACACCCATCATCATCTGTGCCAGAACCTGACCCGGGCGGTGCCGGCGGCCCAGAACGCGCCGCTGTTCGGCTGGCTCCAGACGCTCTATCCGATCTGGCAGCGTATGGGGCCGGACCATATCCGGATATCCGCGCTTGTCGGCCTTGCCGAACTGGCGCTTTCGGGCGCCACGACCTCGTCGGACCATCTCTATCTCTTTCCCAACGGCTCGCGGCTGGACGACCAGATCGAAGCGGCCGTGGAGCTGGGCTTCCGCTTTCACGCCACCCGCGGCGCCATGAGCATCGGCGAGAGCCAGGGCGGCCTGCCGCCGGACAGCCTGACCGAGGACGAGGATTTCATCCTTGAGGACAGCATCCGGGTCATCGAGAGCTTCCACGACCCGGACCCGATGGCGATGGTCCGCGTCGCCGTCGCGCCCTGTTCGCCCTTCACCGTGAGCCAGGATCTGATGCGCCAATCGGCGATCCTCGCCCGGCAGTACGGTGTGCGCCTGCACACCCATCTGGCGGAGAATGTCGAGGATATCGACTATTCGCTCGAACGGTTCGGCATGCGGCCGGGAGAGTATATCGAGGATGCCGGGTGGGCCGGCGAGGATGTCTGGCACGCCCATTGCGTCCGGCTCGACGAGAGCGAGGCGGCGCTGTTCGCCCGGACCGGCACCGGCATCGCCCATTGCCCCGGCTCCAACATGCGGCTGGCCAGCGGCATCGCGCCGCTGCGCGCCTGGCTCGATGCAGGGGTGAGAGTCGGCCTCGGCGTCGACGGCTCGGCCTCCAACGACGATGCCCATCTTCTGACCGAGGCGCGCCAGGCCATGCTGCTGCAACGGGTCGGGGGCAACGCCGCCGAGTTGACGGCGCGCGAGGCCCTGCGGATCGGCACCCGCGGCGGCGCCTCGGTGCTGGGGCGCGACGACATCGGCAGCCTAGAGCCCGGCAAGGCGGCGGATTTTGCGGCCTACGACCTGAACGAGCCGGGCATGGCCGGAACGGACTGGGATCCGCTGGCCGCGCTGGTCTTCTGCAAACCGTCGCGGGCGGCCTGGACGGTGATCGCCGGCCGGCCGGTCGTCCGCGAAGGCCGGATCGCCACGGTCGACATGGTCAGAGCGCTGGCCGAGCACCGGCGGCTGACGCGGGAACTGATCGACGGGACGTGACGGCCCGGTAGAGACGAAGAATTACCGCTCCGGAAATGCCAATGGTGCCGCCCCAGATTCAATCCGGGGCCCAGAGCCGCAGGGTGAGGCCGTGCCGGGCGATTCTAGGCCCCGGATTTCCGCTTTGCTCGATCCGGGGCGACACCGAGTGGTAGAAAACAGTGTTGGCAGCCGGGACAGCGCCGGGAAGCAGACGCATGGTCGACAATTTTGTCTCCTGATTTTCAGGCTTTAAGCCTTGAATCGACAACGGAGGTATCCATATATCCATCATCTTAGAATTCTTCTAATTTAGGAGCCATCCCCGATGAAGATCGACATCGGCATCGACGACGAAGCCCGCAAGGAGATCGCCGGCGGCCTGTCCCGGCTGCTCGCCGACACCTACACCCTGTATCTGAAGACCCACAACTTCCACTGGAACGTGACGGGCCCGATGTTCAACACGCTGCACCTGATGTTCGAGCAGCAATACACCGAGCTCGCGACCGCGGTGGACGAGATCGCCGAGCGCATCCGCGCCCTCGGCGAGGCGGCGCCGGGCAGCTATTCGCAATATGCCGCGCTGAGCTCGATCGGCGAGGAAACCGGCGTGCCCTCGGCGGAGGACATGATCCGGCAGCTGGTGGCGGACCAGGAAGCCGTGGTGCGCACGGCCCGCTCGGTCTTCCCGGCGGCCGAGGCGGCGAGCGACGAGCCGACCGCCGACCTGCTGACCCAGCGCATGCAGGTCCACGAAAAGACCGCCTGGATGTTGCGCAGCATGGTGTCGTAAGGCGGCGGCGCCCGTCCAATCCGGATAATGCCATAGCGTCTTGTCCGGGGGCTTGCCGTCCCTCGGTACGCCCCGGAACAAAGCCGGAGAAAATTTCATAACATATTGTAATACATACATAAAATTCCTATATTTCGAGGTTGAAAAACGGAAAACACAGGATCAGTCATTGAGTCGAATGCAGAAATATTGCGAATTCTGGCGGTGCTTCAGTGGCCCTCGACGCCGTTTGGCGGAAGCGGCCTGTCAGTTGCTTTCGCGCGCATTCACACGCTGTGTCCACGCCCAGGTCTGCAGATCGGCACGCGCATAATGGACCTGTCTCCCGAACTTGCAGCATACAGGGCTCTCGCCAGCCGCCTGGAGGCGATCCAGCTTGCATACTCCAATCCTGAGGAAGCCGGCCGCTTCGTGATTGGTCAGAAAGACCTGGCGGCGATGTTCGGGTGGATGCCTGCCGGCGGCCTGGTCTGCCTCTGACGCCGGGGAGGTCTTTCCCTGTGGCCGCCCCCAACCCCGGTTTTCGCTGCGGTCCTGCTGACGGCGCAGCGGGTCATCGCTTCCCCGGCCGCGACGGCCCTTCCGGCTCCGGGTTTCTGCGCGAGTAGACCCCCGTTACCGCGAATGCAAATGTCGCTTCCGGAAAGTGCCATTCCCGGAACTACACGGCCGCCCGCAACTGCCGCTGTCGCTTCATCACGCCGGATGAGCCGCGGTTCCGTGCGGCCGCTTCCCGGAGGAGGTCGCGCAGCATGCGCACGGGCGCCAGGCTCTCTGCCGAGCGGCGCAGCACCAGGCCGGTCGGACAGCGCCGCCGGCCGAACCTCAGGGGCAGCGGAGAAAGC
>MPMX01000020.1 GCA_002238725.1 Rhodospirillaceae bacterium bin65 | reverse complement strand
AGCCTCTTGCCCGGTCTCGGCCGGCGGCGTTTCGCCGTCTTCCTGGCGGTCCCGGCCCCGGCGATTCCGGTTGTCCCGGCGGTCCTGTCGGTCCTGGCGATCCGAGCGATCCGAGCGATCCGGGTTTTGGGAACCCTGGTTCTGCGCCCTCTGGTTCTGGCCGCCCTGATTTTGTCCCCGGTCGCCGCGCGCGCGCCCGTCAAGGGGCTGAATTTCGTCCACATCGGCCAGATCGGGCTGGCGGTCTTCCTCGCGCGTCTGCGGCGGATTGAGGGAGATCATCACCCGGTAATAATGGTCGGCGTGCTGGTGATAGTTTTCCGCCATCACCCGGTCGCCGGCCGAGGTCGCGTCGCGCGCCAGGGCCTGGTATTTTTCGTTCAGTTGGGCGGCGGTGCCGCGCAGGCGGACGCTGGGCCCGTTGCTGTCGAACGACTGATTGCGGCCCGGCCGCCGATTCTGGTTGTTCCGGCCGCGACCGCGGCGCTGATTGGTGTTCTGTCTCATCTTGCCCTGAAGAGGTTTGACCTTTTCCCGGCTAGGGCGACGCCCGAAGCGTCATGCGATGTTAGCGCGCCTCCGGGCAGGGCCCGTGAACGCGCGGGAGCTGTGAAATACCGGATCGTCGGCGTGTTCTGCAGCGGACACCCCTTGGCGTCCGGCTCTGCCCGTCACGATGCGGAAGCTGCTTCGCCTGTTATCTGCGTAACCCGCATTATCGGGCTTCCATTACGGCGAATGCCCCACCGTCATAGCAGAGCGGTTCGGGCCGCGCCAACGCTATTTCGCCGCGGCTGCGCCACAATAACGCGCGGCCGGCCGGCCAGGTCGGAGACTGTCTCCAGGCAGTCGAGCCCGGCCTCGGCAAAGATGTCCCGAACCGCCGAGGCCTGCCCCGCGCCGAATTCCACCGCGGTTTTCCCCTCTACCGCCAATCGGGCGGCGATCGCCGGGGCGAACCGGCGAATGACGTCGAGACCGTCGGGCCCGCCGTCCAGCGCAACGCGCGGATCGTGTACGCGAACCTCCGGTTCCAGCTCGTCGATATCCCCCGTCGGAATGTAGGGCGGGTTGCAGACGACCCAGTCGAACGGCCCGTCGAAACCGGCGAAGCCGTCGCCGCCCGCGAGGCGGACGCGCGCAGACAGGCCCAGCGATGCCGCATTGGCCCGGGCGGTTTCGACGGCAGCCGGGTCGATGTCGGAGCCGGCCCCGGTCGCACCCGGAAGTTCGCTGAGGATCGACAGCAGCAGGCAGCCGGTTCCGACGCCCAAATCGAACACCGAGAGCGGCGCCGTGCGCACGCTCGTATGGCGCAGGACGGCCTCGACCAGCGTTTCGGAATCGGGCCGCGGGTCCAGCGTGGCCGCCGACAGATCGAAGGGCAGGCCCCGGAATTCGCGCTGCCCGACCAGCCGCGACACCGGCATCCGGTCCACCGCCCGCTTGCGCAGCAGCGTCATCAGCCGGCCCTCGGCATCGGGCGGCAGCGGTTTGGCCGGGTCGGCGCGGACGGTATCGGCGGTGAGTCCGGCCGCGTGGGCAACCAGCAGGACGGCGTCGAGCCGTGCCGAGTCGATCCCGGCGGCGGCGAAGCGCCGCTCCGCCTCCCGGACGGCCTGACCCCTGGCAATCACGCTGCGCAGCCCCGCCCGGGCCGGTCAGCCGCCTGCCCCGGCCGCCGCGGCGTCTTCGCCCACAGCAGCCAGACGGTCCGCTTCGTCATGGGCCGTCAGGGCGTCGACGACCTCATCCAGGGCGTCGCCGGCCAGGATCTGGTCGATCTTGTGAAGCGTCAGGCCGATCCGGTGATCGGTCACCCGGCCCTGGGGAAAATTGTAGGTGCGGATGCGCTCGGACCGGTCGCCGGAGCCGACCTGGCTCTTGCGCGCTGCCGCCCGTTCGGCATGTTGCGCCGCCCGTTCCGCCTCGTACAGGCGCGCGCGCAGGATTTTCAGCGCCTTGGCCTTGTTCTTGTGCTGGGATTTTTCGTCCTGGATGGCGACGACGATGCCGGTCGGGAGATGGGTTACGCGCACGGCGCTGTCGGTGGTGTTGACCGATTGGCCGCCCGGCCCGCTGGAGCGGTAGATGTCGATCCGAAGGTCGTTGTCCTTGACCGCGATGTCCACCTCCTCGGCTTCCGGCAGCACGGCCACCGTCGCGGCGGAGGTGTGGATGCGCCCGCCGGATTCGGTTTCCGGCACCCGCTGCACCCGATGCACGCCGCTCTCGTATTTCAGGCGTGCAAAGACATTGCGGCCGGCGATCGAGGCCTGAACCTCCTTGATTCCGCCGATCCCGGTATCGTTGGTTTGCAGCGCTTCCATCGTCCATCCCTGTTTCTCGGCATAGCGCTGATACATGCGGTAGAGATCGGCGGCGAACAGGGCGGCCTCGTCGCCGCCGGTGCCGGCGCGGATTTCCAGAATGGCGTTCTTCGCGTCCGCCTCGTCCTTGGGCAGCAGCAGGCGCTGCAGCCGCATTTCCATATCGGGGATGCCGGCCTTCAGGTCGAGGAACTCGGCCTCCGCCATCTCCCGCATTTCGGCATCGGTCTCCGGATCGGCGATCAGTTCCGCCAGATCGGCCATTTCAGACTGAGCCGCCCGCAGGGCACGGATGCCGGCGACCACCGGCTCCATATCGGCATATTCCTTGGACAGGCGGGCGAATTCCCTGGGATCTCCGGCGGCGCCCACGGACATCGATTTTTCGATTTCGCCGTAGCGAACGAGGACGGCATCGAGACTGGCTTCAATACTCATGGGACAAATTCCGGCGGCAGAAGCGGGAGCAGGTCGTAACTGCCACCCCGCTACCGGAAAGGCGCGAGCGCCTCCGCCAGGGATTCGAAGGGCGCCGTATCCTGCTCGCCACTGTCGAGGTCGCGCACGGTCGCCGCGCCTGCCGCCAGCTCGTCGTCGCCGACCAGCACGGCGGCCCGGGCCCGGACCTGATTAGCCCGCTTCATGCGCTTTTTGATGTTGCCGCCGAACGCAAGGTCGATCCGGTAGCCGGCGGCGCGCAGCCGTTCGGCGAGCGGCAGCGTCGCTGCCTCGGCCGCCGCGCCGATCGGCACCAGCGCGACCGGCCGCGGTGCGGGCAAGTCGGCGTCGGCCAGCAGGGCCAGCCGCTCGATCCCGCCGGCCCAGCCGACGCCGGGAGCGTCCGGCCCGCCCATCCGGCCGATCAGGCCATCGTAACGCCCGCCGGCGATCACCGCGCCCTGGGCGCCCAGCGCCTCGGTCGTGAATTCGAAGGCCGAATGGCAGTAATAGTCCAGCCCGCGAACCAGCCGTTCGTTCAGCGTGTAGACGATGCCGATTGCGTCCAGTCCCGCCTTCACGGCATCGAACCAGGCCCGGGCGGCATCGGTCAGCGAGTCGCTGAAGACCGGCGCGTCCGCCACGATCCCGCGGTCGCGCGGATTTTTCGAATCAAGGATGCGCAGCGGGTTGATATCCAGCCGGCGGAGGCTGTCCTCCGACAGGTCGTCCCTGAAGCGGTCGAGGTAGTCGACCAGTTTCGCGCGGTAGGCCGCCCGGCTTTCGGTATCGCCCAGTGTGTTCAATTCGAGCACGGTCCGGTCCCGGACTCCCAGGGCATCCAGAACTGCCGCGCCGGCGGCAATCGTCTCGACATCGCCGAGCGGATGGGCGACGCCGATCAACTCGATGCCGATCTGGTGAAACTGCCGCTGCCGGCCCTTTTGCGGCCGTTCGTGGCGGAACATCGGGCCGGCGTAGAAATAGCGCAGCGGCAGGCTCTGCTGGAGACCGTTCGAGATGACGGCGCGCGCCACGCCGGCGGTGTTCTCGGGCCGCAGGGTAATGCTGTCGCCGCCCTTGGTCTCGAAGCTGTACATCTCCTTGGTCACCACGTCCGACGTCTCGCCGAGAGTCCGCGCGAACACTTCGGTCGCCTCGAAAACCGGCGTCGCCATCGGATCGTAGCCGTAGCGACCGGCCACTTCCGAGGCCGTGTCCACGACATGGCGATGTTGCCGCATGGCCTCGGGCAGCAGGTCGTGGGTTCCGCGGATCGGTTGCAGCTTGCTCATTGGAGGGGCTCTTGGATTTTGCGGCGCTGTGCCGGCCGCGATGGCGCAGCCGGCGCGGCGGGACGGCGGGACTCGGCTATTCCGCCGCCTCCATCTTGAGCGCCGCCCGTTCCGCCTCGAGTTCCGCGGCCTTGCGCTCGACCAGTTCGACGAGGTTATCGACCAGATCGCCTTCGCGCATCACGTGGTGTTTCTCGCCGTTCAGATAGATCTGGTGGCCGCTGGCGCCGCCGGTCAGGCCGATATCGGTCTCGCGGGCCTCGCCGGGGCCGTTCACCACGCAGCCGATGACGGACAGCGACATCGGCGTGCTGATATGAGCCAGCCGCTCCTCGAGTCGCGCCACGGTCGGTATCACCTGGAAGTTCTGCCGGGCGCAGGACGGGCAGGAAATCACGTTGACGCCGCGATGGCGCAGCCCGAGCGCCTTGAGGATTTCGAAGCCGATCTTGATTTCCTCGACCGGTTCGGCCGAAAGGGAAACGCGGATGGTGTCCCCGATCCCGGCCCACAACAGCGAGCCCATGCCGATGCTGCTCTTGACCGTGCCGGTGGTCAGGCCGCCGGCCTCGGTAATGCCGAGATGGAGGGGGTAGTCGCAGACATCGGCCAGCATCTGGTAGGCCGCCACGGCGAGGAACACGTCGGAGGCCTTGCAACTGATCTTGAACTCGAAGAAATCGTTGTCTTCCAGGATCGCGATGTGGCGCTGGGCCGATTCCAGCATCGCCTCCGGGCACGGCTCGCCGTATTTCTCGAGCAGGTCGCGCTCCAGCGAGCCGGCGTTGACCCCGATGCGCATCGAACAGCCGTGGTCCTTCGCCGCCTTGATGACGTCGCGGACACGGTCTTCCTTGCCGATATTGCCCGGATTGATGCGCAGGCAGGCCGCGCCGGCCTGCGCCGCCTCAATCGCCCGCCTGTAGTGGAAATGGATATCGGCCACGATCGGCGCCTGGGCGCCGCGCACGATCTCCTTCAGCGCCGCCGTCGAGTCCTCGTCCGGGCAGGAGACCCGGACAATATCCGCGCCGGCCTCCTCGAGGCCCCGGATTTGCGCCAGTGTGGCCTGAACGTCCGTGGTCGGCGTGTTGGTCATCGACTGGACGGCAATCGGCGCATCGCTGCCGACCGGCACCGCGCCGACATGGATCAGGCGGCTCGTGCGACGGTAAATGTCGCGATAGGGACGAACGCTCATCGGAGGGGCACCGCGTTGGCTCGAACGGGGGAAATAGCGCTGCGAGCCGGCGCAGCGGCGCCGGCGCAACGCGCAATCCCTGCTTCCAAGTAAGCGCTGGCGCGGGCGCTGGCAACCGATCGCGAGATCGGGAACGAACGGGTCGCGCCCATTATCCGCCTCGTTTCAGCCGTTCCGGATCGAGCGACAGGTTGTGGACCGGGCCGGGAGAATCGCCCGCCAGGCCGGCCGACTCGCCGCCGATCACATATTCGAGCTGGTTGGCGCGGCCGACATCGAGCACCAGGCCCGGATCGTCGGGCAGCGTCACCGCGTTACCCTTTTTCATAATCCCTTCAACGACCACCTGACGGGTCTGCGGATGGCGCACCCGGATCCAGACAAGGCCGAGCGCCCTGAGTACGATGCCCCCGTCCGCGGCTGCGGGCAGCGCTCCGGAAGTCCCGCCCTCTGCATTTTCGGCAGCGGTCCGGTCGCCGCCCGATCCGGGCGCGGGCGTCTCCGGGACGGCGACGGCGGCAGCAGACCGGGCCGGCCGGACCGCATCGAGGGGCAGATTGTGGCGCACGGCAATCGTTGGGCCGGCCAGACCGGCGGATTTGCCGTTGACCAGATATTCGAGCTGGCTGGCGCGGCCGACATCGAGCACCAGGCCGGGTTTGTCAGGCACCGTCAGTTCGTTGCCCTTCTTCATGATCCCTTCCACGATGACCTGGCGGGTCTGCGGATCGCGCACCCGGACCCAGACGAGATCCAGCGCCTTGAGAACGACGGTGCGCCGGGCAACGGCACTTTCCGCCTCGGCGTTCGGGGTTCGATCCCGGTCGGCCTCGGCGCGTTCGAGGGTTGGGCCGGCCGGTAACGATTCAGGCGGCGATTCGGGCGGCGATTCGGGTAGCGATTCGGGTAGCGATTCGGGCGGCGACTCTGTTGACGACTCTGTTGGCGGCTCGGGCGGCGCTGTCTCGGCAACGCTGTCCTGCATTTCTGCAGCATCCTCCGGTACGCTCGGGCCGGGCGCTGCGGGCGGCGACGAATCGGCCTCCGCGCGGCGCGGCGGGCCGGGCGTTCCCGCGGCGCTATCCGCCGACGCAGCGGACCCGGGCGAAGCAGGTTGTATTGCGGCGATGTCTGCGGCCGTTGCCGGCTTGCGGATATCGGCCGTCCGGTAATACCAGCCGGTATAGGCGGCGCCGGCGATCGCCAGCGACAGCAGCAGAACGAAGCTGCGCGAAATGCGGCTCTGTTCGACCGGCTTGAGCCAGGTGTAGTCGTGATCGACCGGAGACCGGCCCGATTCCTCCCTGAAGCGGCGCGCCAGTTTTCCCGGATCCAGGCCAACATAGGTGGCATAGCTGCGCACGAAGCCGAGGACGTAAGGCAGCGCCGGCAGGGCCGCGTGGTCGTTCTGCTCCAGGCCGACCAGATAATCGGCACGGATTTTGAGGTCGCGCGCCGCCGTTTCGACATTCACCCCCATGCGCCGGCGTGCGTCGCGCAGTTCCGCGCCGACATGATAGCCGTCCGACTCCGCAGCCGGTTCGGAGGTGCGGGAGCCGGCACTGCGGTAGGATGGCATCGACTTGCCCATTTCAGCCCTTATTACCCAATTCTGCCGCTCGCTGGAACGGGGTCGGATCAGTGCTGGTCGATGACTACATCGTGATCCCTGGCATGGCCGGCAAGCCGGTTGCGCAACGAGTGTTCGCCGGCGCCGAGCTGCCGGTCGAGGAAATCCTCCAACACCCCGATGTCCAGGCTGCGCACCATCGCCTTGACCGGGCCGATGGCGGCGGCGGACATCGAAAGCCGCCGGACGCCGAGACCGATCAACGTCATGGCCTCAAGCGGCACGCCCGCCATTTCTCCGCACACGGTGACCGGCACGCCCTCGCCGCCACGCGCCGCGCGGCAGTTTTCCACGATCTGCCGGACCATCGCAAGAAATGCCGGCGAAAGCGGATCGTACCGGCCGGACAGGCGCGGATTGCCCCGGTCGCTGGCGAACATGAACTGGAGCAGGTCATTGCTGCCGACCGAGATGAAATCGGCCCGCTCGACCAGCGCGGGGAGCTGCCAGATCAGCGCCGGCACTTCGAGCATGACGCCGACGGAAACGCTCTCCGGCAGCAGGTCGCCGGCCTTCCCGGCCCGCGCCAGCTCCATATCGACCAGCCCGCGCGCCGTCTCGAATTCCGCCAGGTCGGAGACCATCGGAAACATGAGGTTCAGCGCCTGTCCGGCCGCCGCCCGGATCATGGCGCGCAACTGGTGGCGCAGGATCGCCGGCCGGTCGAGACCGATCCGGATGGCGCGCCAGCCCATCGCCGGATTGTCGTCCTTCGGATCGCGCAGATAGGGCAGCACCTTGTCGCCGCCGATATCGAGCGTGCGGAAGACCACGGGCGCGCCCTCCGCCGCCGCAAGGACACGCATGTAGATTTCCGCCTGTTCGCCGACATCCGGGAAATTCTGGCGGACCATGAACGGGATTTCGGTGCGGTACAGGCCGATGCCGTCGACGCCGTGGTCGGAAAAATCGTTCAGCTCGACGAGGAGGCCGGCATTCTGGTTGAGCGACACGCGCACGCCGTCGCGGCTGACCGGCTCGAGATCCCGCAACGCCGTGTAGAGCGCCAACCGCTTGGCCCGGTCGCGCACGCTGTTCTCGAACAGGGTGCGGACATCCTCGGTCGGCCGCACGAACACCTGCGCATTGTCGCCGTCCAGGATGACGGGATCGCCCGCTTCGATACGGGCGAGGCAGCCGGAGACACGGCCGACGACCGGAATATCCATCGCCCGGGCCATGATCGCGGCGTGGGACGTCGGCGAGCCTTCCTCCAGAACGATCCCGCGCAGCCGGTCCTGGTCGTAGTCCAGCAACTCGGCCGGCCCCAGATTCCGCGCGAACACCACGATCCGGTCCGCCGCCGGCGTCTCGAGTGCCGCCGGCGCATCGCTCGACGCCGACAGGTGCTGCTGCAGGCGATTGCCGAGGTCGTCGAAATCCGCCATCCGGGCCCGCAGGTAGGGATCCTGGATCGTCGCCATGCGGGCGCTGGTCGCCTCCTGGACCTTGGCGACGGCGGCCTCTGCGGTCAGGCCCTCGCCGATCGCCTCGCGGATGCGATGCAGCCAGCCCCGGTCCTCGGCGATCAGGCGGTAGGTTTCGAGAATCTCCCGGCTCTCCGAGCCGCTCTCCAGCCGGTCGTCCGAGAGCATGACATCCAGTGCATCGTACATCGACGTCAGCGCTGCATTGAGCCGCTCCAGCTCCAGCGCCGGATCTTCGGCGACGACGTTGACGATGCGCGGCCGGTCGCGATGGACGACGGCCTCGCCGGTCGCCGGCCCGCCATGCAGCTTCAGCCCGGTCAGGCGCAGGGGCAGCAGCGCGATGCCGTCGGCCTCGCGCAGCTCGTCCCGGCTGACCAGATCGCCGGACCCGACCATCTCGGCCACGACCATGGCCACGGTCTGAAGGGTCTCGACCTCTTCGTCGGTATAGTGGCGCTGGGTGCGGTTCTGGACGGCGAGCACGCCGACGACCCGGCTGTTGCGCAAGACCGGCACGCCCATCATCGAATGATAGATTTCCTCGCCGGTTTCCGGCCGGTAGGCGAACCCGGGATGGGTCTGCGCGTTCGACAGGGCGACCGGCCGGGCGCGCGCGGCCACATCGCCGATCACGCCCTCGCCGATGCGCAGGCGGGTCTTGTGAACCGCCGCCTTGTTCAGGCCTTCGGTAGCGTAGAGTTCCAAGACCTCGCCGGCGCGCCGCAGATACAGCGAACAGACCTCTGCAACCATGTTGGCCGCGATCAGGGAGACGATCCTGTCGAGCCGCGCCTGGCCGGAGATCGTCTGGGCGCCGGCCATGACATTGCGGATGCGCCGGAGCAGCCGCCGGATATCCGACAGCCCGCCGGCCGGCAGCCGCGGCGCCGCGCCCATGCTGTCGGTCGATCCGGGCAGTTCGGTCATCGCAGACCCGCTTCCTTCCTGCTGCGGCCCGTTCGCCGCGCCCGGAGGCCGGGTGGGGCGGTGCGGGCCGGCCGGTTTATTCCGCGTCCAGGCCGTAGGCCGAATGCAGAGCGCGCAACGCCAACTCGGTATATTCCTCGGCGATCAGGACGCTCACCTTGATCTCGGACGTCGAGATCACCTGGATGTTGATACCCTTTTCGGCCAGGGTCCTGAACATCCGCTGGGCGACGCCGGCGTGGCTGCGCATGCCGACGCCGATGACCGACACCTTGACCACATTCGCGTCATGATCGAGCCGCTCGTAGCCGATCGCGTCGCGCGAGCGCTCAATGGCGTCGATGGCGCGCTGATGGTCGCCTTCCGGCACGGTGAAGGTGATATCCGTCTCGTCGCCGTCCTCCGACACATTCTGGACGATCATATCGACATTGATCGCGGCGTCGGCAAGTGGCCCGAATATGGCGGCGGCGACGCCCGGCTTGTCGGCGACCCGCGCGACGGTGATCTTGGCTTCGTCCCGGCTGTAGGCGATGCCGCTGATGATTTCCTGTTCCACGATCTCGTCCTCATCCACCACCAGCGTCCCCGGAACGTCCTCGAAAGAGGACAGAACCTGGATGCGCACATGGTGTTTCATGCCCATTTCGACGGCGCGCGTCTGCAGCACCCTGGCGCCCTGGGAGGCGCTTTCCAGCATTTCCTCGTAGGTGATCCGGTCGAGCTTGCGCGCCTTGGCGACGATCCGCGGATCGCAGGTATAGACGCCATCGACATCGGTAAAGATATCGCAGCGGTCGGCGTTCAGCGCCGCGGCCAGTGCAACGGCGGAGGTATCCGAGCCGCCGCGGCCCAGCGTGGCGATCCGGCCCTCCGGCGAAATGCCCTGAAAGCCCGGCACGATCGCGACCCGCCCCCGCTCCAGATCGGCTTCGAGCGCAGCGGTATCGATGTTTTCGATGCGCGCCTTGGTGTGGGCGCCGTCGGTGCGGATCGGCAATTGCCAGCTCGTCCAGGACCGCGCCGCAACCCCCATGTCCTGAAGGACGATCGCCAGCAGCCCGATGGTGATCTGCTCACCGGTGGAGACCACGAGGTCGAATTCCCGCGGGTCCGCCCCGGCCGACGCCTCGCGCGTCCAGGCCACGAGCTGATCCGTCGTCCCGGCCATGGCGGACAGGACGACCGCGACCTCGTTGCCGGCCGTCACCTCGCGCTGCACCCGCGCGGCGACTCTCCGGATGCGCTCCATGTCGCCGACAGAGGTGCCGCCGAATTTCTGAACGATGCGCGCCATCGGTATCCCTGGGGTAAGGCGGACGGAACGGGCGCTCTGCCGGCCGATTGCCGGCGGCGGTTTGCCGCCAGCCGGGCGCGCCATACATATGAAAGCGTCTGGAGGAGGGCAACCGGGACGCCATGACCGATGCATCGCAAGATCGCCGCAGCGCAGCCGGGAACGGGGCCAGAGCCGGGACCGGGGCCGGGGGCCGGGCCCAGGGCGCGACGGTCGACGAGGCCGAAATTGCGCGCTTCGCCGCCATGGCCGGCGAATGGTGGGACCCGCGCGGAAAATTTGCGCCGCTGCACCGGCTGAACCCGGCGCGCCTGCGCCTGATCCGCGACGCAATCTGCCGGAACTTCGGCCTGGATCCGTCGAGCGCCCGGCCGTTCGACGGGCTGCGCATTGTCGACCTGGGCTGCGGCGGCGGCCTGGTCTGCGAGCCGATGGCGCGGCTGGGCGCTGCGGTCCTCGGGATCGATGCGGATGGGCAGGCCGTCGAGATCGCCCGCACCCATGCAGAGCAGACGGGGCTTGAGATAGACTACCGGCACGGCACGGCGGAGGCGCTGGCCGGCGCCGGGGAAGCGTTCGATGTCGTCCTGAACCTGGAAGTCGTCGAGCATGTCGCGGACGTCGCTGCCTTCATGGCGGCGGCCGGCGCCCTGGTGAAGCCCGGCGGCCTCCAGATCGTCGCCACCCTCAACCGCACGATGCGCTCGATGGCGCTCGGCGTCGTCGCGGCGGAATACCTCCTGCGCTGGGTCCCGCCCGGCACCCATGACTGGCGCAAGTTCCTCAGGCCGTCGGAAGTCGCGGCGCACCTTCGCGCCGCCGGCCTGACCGTCGAGCGCGCTGCCGGTCTCGTCTACAATCCGCTGACCGACAGCTGGCGCGAGAGCGGCGACCTCGGCGTGAACTACATGATGGTCGCGCAGAGGCCCGTGTGAACACCGGGCAGCAGCCGCGAATGCTGATCCTCGCCAGCCCGAACGGCGCGGGGAAGACGACGTTTTCCGGGTCGCTGCTGGAAGGAAAGGAACAGCCCTTTCAGTTTTGAACGCCGATATCGAAGCCCTGCGCCTGTCGCCGTCCGACTATTCGGCAGGTGCCGTTCCGGCTGCACGCAGTGTATCGCAGCAATTGGACAGGAATCTGCGCAAGAGGCGGAGTTTTGCCATCGAGACCACCTTGTCCGGTCGAGCGCGCTTGAGGCATGTTCGCATTGCGGTCGCAGAAGGCTGGGCGGTCGAACTCTACTTTCTGTGGCTCAGGACGGTCGACCTTGCACGAGCAAGGGTTGCAGCCAGAGGAAGCGCGGGCGGGATCACTCCGCCGGCGCAGGTACGGCGGGAGCGGGCGCTGACACGCGCGGCCGGAAGGTCCGCACGACCAGCGCCAATAGCGCCGGGATGATCAGCAGGGTCAGGACGGCCGAGAGCGCCAGTCCGCCGAGCACGACCGATCCCAGCCCGCGATAGAGTTCCGAGCCGGCGCCGGGGAACAGGACCAGCGGCGCCATGCCGATCACGCTGGTCGTCGTCGACATGAAGATCGGCCTCATCCGGTGGCGGGTCGCCACGAGGATGGCGCTCTGCGGGTCCATGCCGTGGTCGCGGGCAAGGCGCAGCGTCCCGTCGACCAGCAGGATCGCGTTGTTGACCACCGTGCCGATCAGGATGACGAAGCCGAGCAGCGTCAGCATGTCGAGCGGCTGGCGCACATACTCGTTGAGCAGGGCGAGGCCGAGGATGCCCCCGGCGGTCGCCAGCGGCACCGAGAAGATGATGATCAGGGGATAGAGGAAACTCTCGAACAGGATCGCCATCACCAGGTAGACGATCGCGATCGCCATCACGAGCTGCCAGACCATGGCGTTCCAGGTGCGGGTCAACTGGTCGGCCTCGCCCGAAAGGTTGATTTTCACGCCTTCCGGCACCCCCTGTTTCTCGAGCGCCGGGATGACCTTCTCGCGCAGGATGTCCATGGCGGCCTCGAGCGCGATCGCCTTGGACGGGCTGATCTCCAGCGTGACCGTCCGGTTGCGCTCGGTATGCCGGATCTCGGTCGCGCCGGACGTGACCTCGACCCGGGCCAGAGAGCGGACCGGCACGATCTTGCCGGACGGCGTCACCACGGGAATGTTTTCGATTCCCTGGGTCGTCCGGATGCCGCGTTTCGGCCCGGTCAGCATCAGGTCGGTGCGCCGGCCTCCGACCGTGACTTCGGCGACCCGCAGCCCGTCGTTGAAGGCGTCGATGGTCGACGCCAGCTCACGCGCGTTGACGCCGACTTCGTCCAGCCGGGTCCGGTCCGGGATCACCTTGACTTCCGGCGCACCGAGAGTGAGACCGGGCCGCGGCCGGATTTGCGTGCCGCCGCTGCGCGGCAGGAAGCGGTTGATGATGAAGAAGGCCTGCTGCGCCACCTGGAGGTTCCGGCCCAGGTCGGGGCCCGAAATGTCGAAATTGATCACGCGGCCGCCGCCGACGCCGCGACCGAACAGCGAGGGCTGGAAGGTTCGGCCGAAGGTGCCGGGTTCCTTGCGCAGGGTTTTCTGGATGATCGGGATCAGTTCGCCCGCCCGGGTCGGATCGACCGCCGCGGCGCCGACGATGGTGAGCGTGTTGCGCGCCACGAAGAAAAAGCGCGAAATCTGCGGCGGGCCCTTGGACGCCGGATTATCCTCGCCGAGCCCGAGCGTCGCCATCACCCGCTCCGGCAGGTTCGGCGGTTTGAGCGTCTTGCCGCGCACAACGCCTTCGCCGGTCGCGAGGTAGGATTCCAGATCCGCTTCCACGCTGCGCGCAATGCCGGTCACCGTATCCAGATTGTAGCCCGGCGGCGGCAGCGAGAGGGCGATTACAAGATTGCGGTTGCCGGTGGGCAGATATTCCAGCTTCGGCAGCAGCTTCCAGGTGGCGAAGGCCGCGCCGCCGGATACCGAAGCCGCCACCAGGATCGCCAGAATGCGGTAGGACACCACCAGCGCGGTAAACTTCATCACGACCCAGACGAACAGCCGGGCCAGATGATCGATCCCCGGTAGGGGGAGCCGGAGGGGCGGCGGGTCCGGGTTCTGTCCCGTTTCGTCCGCCGTTTGGCCCGCGACCGGCCGGCGCCGTTTGCCCGACGCCCGCCGGGACGGCAGCAGCCAGGTGGCCAGCGCCGGGATCAGGGTGACGGCGACCAGCAGCGACAGGATGACGGAAACCGATATGGCGACCGCGATATCGCGGAACAACTGACCGACCTCGAGCTCCAGCACCAGGATGGGGATGAACACCATCACCGTCGTCAGAGCGGATACGAGAACGGCGCCCCACACCTGGCTCGCCCCTTCGTAGGCGGCCTGCCGGGTCGGTTTGCCCTGTTCTTTCAGGCGGTAGATGTTCTCCAACACGACGATGGCGGCGTCGACCACCATGCCGACGGCAAACGCGATGCCGGCCAGCGAAATCACGTTGATCGAGCGGCCGAGCGCCGCCATGGCGACGAATGAGCCGATAACGGACACCGGGATCGCCAGCGAGATCACCAGGGTGGCCCGCGGCGAGCGCAGGAAGAGCAGCAGGATCAGCGCCGCCAGCACCCCGCCGACCCAGATATTCTGCGTCACCAGATCGATCGCGGAGTGGATATAGTCGGTCTCGTCATAGACCTGGTCGGCGTGCAGCCCGGCCGGATTCAGCACCGTCCGGTTGAGCTCCGCGACTTTCGCGCGAACCAGGCCCATCACCTGAATCACATTGGCGCCGGTATCGCGCAGCACGTTGAAAACCAGCGCCGGCCGGCCGCTGGCCCGGATGCCCGCCGTCGGATCCTTGTAGCCGAACCGGATGTCGGCAATGTCGCCCAGCGTGACCCGGGCGACCCGTCCGGACGCCTTGTCCTCGACGGTGCGGATCAGGACGCGCCGCGCCGCATCGACCGCTGTCAACTCGCCTTCGAAGCGCACAACATAGCGCCGCTTGCCCTCGTTCACCTCTCCGGCCGACAGGGCGATGTTGGCGCGTTGCAGGGCCGAGACGACCGCCGGTATCGTCAGGCCGAATTGCGCCATTTCCGCCGGCTTCACGACGATTCGCAGTTCTTTGGCGCTGCCGCCGTAGAAATTGGTGCCGGAGACGCCTTCCAGCCGCTCCATGCGTTCGATGACGAAATCCTCGATGAAATCGCCGAACGTGTGGATCGGGCGGTCGTTGCCTTCGAGCCGGGTGACGACGAACCAGGCGATGGGATTGTCGTCGGATCCCTGGGTCTGGATCTGCGGCCGCTGCACTTCGTCGGGATAGCCGACCACCCGGTCGAGACGGTTGGCGACCAGCAGGATGGCCCGGTCCATATTCTGGCCGATCTGGAACTCCAGCGTGATCCGCGACCGGCCGGTGCCGGCCGTGGAGACGATCCGCTCGACCCCTTCCACGCCCTTCAGAACCTCTTCCTGCCGGTTCAGGATTTCGCGCTCGACCTCGGCCGGCGCAGCGCCGGGCCATCGGGTCGTGACGGTCAGGTTGGGTTTGCGGACGTCCGGGGTGAGCTGGATCGGGATCTGCTGCAGCGCCACGAAACCGAACATGACGATCATCAGCACACCGGCAACGACCGCGACCGGCCGGTCCAGGGCTGTCCGGATCAGGTTCACTTCAGTTCGCCGGGCTCTGTTCCGCGGGGCCGCGGTTCCCCGGATCGCGATTTCCGGGCCGGCGGTGTGCCGCGGCGCCCATCAGCGGACGATGCCGCACTGCCTGTCCCGGCCGCAGCCGCTCGTTGCCGCGCACCACCGCGATGTCGCCCGGCGCCACGCCGTCGAGCACGACGAACCGGGAGCCGATTGCGTCGCCGAGCCTGACCGGGCGAGGCACGGCGCGGCCGCCCTTGACCAGAAAGACCAGACGCTGGGCGCCGCGGTTGACGATGGCGTCCTTGTGAACCGAAACCGCCGTGCGCGTGGCCCCGAGCGGCACATCGACCGTCACCGCCTGGTTGATCGACAGGCGGACCGCGGGAACGGCGCCGAACGGTATGAAGCGCACCGCCTGGGTGCGGGTCAGCGCGTTCTGCATGGGCAGCACGGCGCGTACCCGCGCCCTGCGCGGAACGCCGCCGTCGCGCACCTTGAAGGTAATTGCCCTGCCGGGCCGCAGGCCGCTCAGCCGGTCGGCCGGCACATCGGCTTCGATCTCGACATCGGTATCGTTCACCAGTTCGACGACAGTGGCGCCGTCTTTCAGATACGCGCCCAGCTCTGTCGCCTTGCGCACCACGACGCCGTCGTAGGGCGCAACCACGACAGCCCCTTCGATCGCCAGGCGCACCAGCCGGACGTTGGCTTCGGCGCGAGCCAGGCGATGCACCGCCGTATCGTAGCGGGACCGGGCGAACGCAGCCGACCGGTTGGTGCGCAGCGCCTCGAACCGCTTGAGTTCCTGCTCCGCCAGCTTCAGTTCGGCCGTTTCGAAAGCCAGGCGCGCCTCGGCGAGGCTGGTGTCCTGCCGGGCCAGTATCTGGCCCTTCTTGACATGCTGGCCGACCGCGGCATCGATACCAACCACCGCCCCGGAGACCCGGGCGGCGACCACACCCTTCCGGGTGGGAACGACACGGCCGATCACCGGCTCCGTCCGGGTCAAGGGACCCTCGCGCACCGGGTCGACGCCGACGAACATCGGCGGCCGGCCGCCCGGTTGGCCGCCGGATCGGGGCTTGCCGCCCGCACCGGGCCCGGCCCCTGCACCCCCGCCGGCGCGGCGGCGCTTCTCCTGCGGGTTCCGATTGCCGGGTTTCGCGCCCGACCCGCCCCGCGCATCGGCCGGCGGGCGGCCCTGCTGCCGCTCCCGCTGCCAATTCTGCTGCCCGTCGCGCTTCTCGGCCTGGGGCCCGGCCTTGGCTTCGGCCCCGGCGGCGTTGCCGTCGGCTGCCGTTGCGGCAAGGCACAACACCGCCGTTGCTCCCATAAGCAACCGACGCGCCACGCCATGCCTGCGCGTTAATGCTGCCGTACTCACGGCTCGGTACCGTTCTCCAACCCAGGGACGTCAGGTAACGGCCATAAGGCCTTGGCGACGCCCCGATTTATCATGATATGGTCTCCGGACACGATCGATCCACCTGAAACTTCCCGCGATCGGCGGCCGGGAGCCCGGCGCCGCAGGGCGCAAGAAGGCTACCGCCGGGAATATCCGAGCCAGTCGAGGGTGCGTGACCACAGCCATCTACGCCCATCCGGCCTGCCTGGACCATCGCCCCGGCCGGCACCATCCTGAGCGCCCGTCCCGGATCGCCGCCGTGCTCGACGGCCTCGAGGAAGCCGACATCGCCAGCCTCGAGCGCCGGGAAGCGCCGGAAATCGACCCCGCGCTGCTGCATCTGCTGCATCCGTCTGCGCTCGTCGATCATGTGCTCGCGCCGATGAAGGACGACGAGCGCCGTTGGATCGACGCCGACACAGTGATCAGCGCCGGCTCGGCGAACGCCGCCCTGCGCGCGGCGGGGGCCGTTTGCGCGGCAATCGATTCGGTCATGGCCGGCGAGACCGACAACGCCTTCTGCGCGGTGCGGCCGCCCGGCCACCATGCCGAGCCGGCCAGGGCGATGGGATTCTGCCTGTTCAACAATGTCGCCGTCGGCGCGCTGTATGCCCGCGAGAAATACGGGATCGGCCGTGTCGCGGTCATCGATTTCGATGTCCATCACGGCAACGGCACGCAGGCGGCTTTCGAAGCGGACGGCGACCTGTTCTATGCCTCGACCCATCAATGGCCGCTCTATCCCGGCACCGGTGCGGCCGGGGAGACCGGCGTCGGCAATATCTGCAACGTCCCGCTGGCGGCCGGCAGCGGTTCGGTCGAATTCCGCCGCGCCATGTCGGAGACCGTCCTGCCGGCGCTCGAAGCGTTCCGGCCGGAAATGCTTCTGGTCAGCGCCGGTTTCGACGCCCACAAGGACGATCCGCTGGCCGGGCTGAAATTCCAGACCGAAGACTATGGCTGGGTGACGGCGCGGCTTGCGGAAATCGCAGCAGGCCTGTGCCGCGGCCGTCTGGTGTCGGCGCTGGAGGGCGGCTACGACCTGTCGGCGCTGGCCGAAAGCGTTGCGGTCCATGTCGGGGCGCTCGCGGTTGCCGGCCGCACCTGAACGCCGCTCGCGATCGGTTCCGGTCGGAACAGATTGTCGCAGTTTCGATTGCTTCCGGCGGCGAAAACGCAAATAATGCCGCGAATCGCGAATATTTCCGGTTACAGAACGCCGCTTCATGTCAGACGCACCCGAACCAGCCCATTCCGCCGCTCCCGATCTTGCCGCGCTCAGCTTCGAAGAGGCGCTCGCCGAACTTGAGAAAATCGTGCGCGATCTCGAAACCGGACAGGCGAAGCTGGACGATGCGATCGCCGCCTACGAAAGGGGTGCGGCCCTGAAGCGGCATTGCGAAGCCAAACTGCGCGACGCCCAGGCGAAGGTCGACAAGATCGTCACCGGACCCGACGGGCAGAACCGGCTCGAACCCGCCGAACTGGGGTAGCACCCCGCCGATTTCCGGAAATGCTGGATAACCGCCCCGCGCCTGCCTCCAGGAAGATTGTGACCGACCCTACCCGCCTGATTGCGGCGATGAACGAAACCGCCGACCGGATCGAAGATACCCTGGCTGCCCTGCTGCCGAGGGGAGACGGGCCGGAAGCGCGCGTATACGAGGCCATGGCCTATGCCGCGCTGGGCGGCGGCAAGCGCCTGCGGCCGTTCCTGACCGTCGAGGCGGCCCGGCTGTTCGATGTGCCGGACAGGTGGAGCCTGCGCGCCGGCGCGGCGATCGAGTTCGTCCATTGCTACTCGCTCGTCCATGACGATCTGCCGGCGATGGACGACGACGACCTGCGCCGCGGCCGGCCGTCCAACCATATCGAGTTCGACGAAGCGACCGCGATCCTGGCCGGCGACGCCCTGCAGACCCTGGCCTTCGAAGTATTGGCTGATCCGGCGACCCACCCGGACGGCAAAGTCCGGTCCGACCTGGTTGCAGCGCTCGCCTCTGCCGCCGGCGCGCACGGCATGGTCGGCGGCCAGATGTTCGACATAGCGGCGGAAACCGCCGGCGCCGGCTTTACCCTGGAACAGATCACCCGGTTGCAGCGGATGAAGACCGGCCGCCTGTTCGACGTATCGTGCCAGGCCGGCGCGATCCTGGGCGGTGCGAGCGACGGGGAACGGGCGGCATTGGCGGCCTATACCGACGCCCTCGGCCTCGCATTTCAGATCGCCGACGATATTCTGGATGAGACCGGCGACGCGGCGGAAGTCGGCAAGCAGGTGGGCAAAGACGCCGCCGCCGGGAAAGCCACCTTCATCTCCGTCCTGGGCCTTGACCTTGCCCGAGAACGGGCCAAATCGATTGCATTACAGGCAGTTAAGGTGTTGGAATGTTTCGGAACGCGCGCCGATCTCCTGCGGGAAGCAGCGCATTTTGTCGTGGGCCGACGGGCCTGATGCGGCACGGTTGAGCCGGAATTTCCGCGCTGGAGGCGAGATTCGATATGTCCGAGACCAGCAAGACTCCGTTGCTCGACACGGTGAGATCGCCGGCCGACCTGCGCGGGCTCGATGTCAAGGATTTGCGCCAGTTTGCCGATGAGTTGCGGGCCGAGACGGTCGACGCGGTGTCCGTTACCGGAGGCCATCTCGGCGCCGGCCTCGGCGTCGTCGAACTGACCACGGCGATCCACTACCTGTTCGACACGCCGGACGACATCCTGATCTGGGATGTCGGCCATCAATGCTATCCCCACAAGATCCTCACCGAACGGCGCGACCGGATCCGCACGATCCGCCAGGGCGGCGGCCTCTACGGCTTCACCAAACGAACGGAAAGCGTCTACGACCCGTTCGGCGCGGCGCACAGCTCGACCTCCATTTCCGCAGGCCTGGGTTTCGCCGTGTCGGGCGAACTGCAGAAGAAGGAGGGCCGCAACGTCATCGCCGTGATCGGCGACGGCGCCATGAGCGCGGGCATGGCGTATGAGGCCATGAACAACGCGGCGGTCACGGGCTCGCGCCTGATCGTCATCCTGAACGACAACGACATGTCGATCGCGCCGCCGGTCGGCGGGCTGTCGGCCTATCTCAGCCGGCTGATTTCCTCGCGCAGCTTCCGGTCCGTCCGTCAGCTCACCATGATGCTGGCCGAGAAGTTTCCGCGCCAGATCGAGCGGGCGGCCCAGCGGGCGGAGGAATATGCCCGCGGCCTGCTGACCGGCGGCACCCTGTTCGAGGAGCTGGGCCTCTACTATGTCGGCCCGATCGACGGGCACAATCTGGACCATCTGATCCCGGTTCTGAAAAACGTCCGGGACGATCCGCAGGGCGGCCCGATCCTGGTCCACTGCGTCACCAAGAAGGGCAAGGGCTACGAGCCGGCCGAATCCTCCGCCGACCGCTACCACGGCGTCGGCAAGTTCGATGTGGTGACCGGCGAGCTCTACAAGGCGCCGTCGAATGCGCCGAGCTACACCAAGGTGTTCGCCAATGCGCTGGTCAAGGAGGCGCAGAAGGACGACAGGATCGTGGCGATCACCGCCGCCATGCCGTCGGGGACCGGCCTCGACCTGTTCGGCAAGGCGTTTCCGGCGCGGACCTTCGACGTCGGCATCGCCGAGCAACATGCGGTCACCTTCGCCGGCGGCCTCGCCGCCGACGGCATGAAGCCGTTCTGCGCGATCTATTCGACCTTCCTCCAGCGCGGCTACGACCAGATCGTCCACGACGTGGCGATCCAGAAGCTGCCGGTGCGCTTCGCCATGGACCGGGCCGGCCAGGTCGGCGCCGACGGCCAGACCCATGCCGGCTCGTTCGACATCGCCTATCTCGGCTGCCTGCCCGGCTTCGTGCTGATGGCCTGTTCGGACGAATCCGAACTGGTTCACATGGTGGCGACCGCCGTTGCCATCGACGACCGGCCGTGCGGCTTCCGCTATCCGCGCGGCGAGGGTGTGGGCCTGGACATGCCCGAAGAGGGCGTGCCCCTTGAGATCGGCAAGGGCCGGATCGTGCGTGAAGGCAATTCGGTTGCCATCCTGTGCTACGGCCAGCGCCTGCAGGATTCGCTGACGGCGGCGGACGAACTGGCGGCGCGCGGCTGGAGCACAACCATCGCCGACGCGCGCTTCGCCAAGCCGCTCGACGAAGACCTGATCCGCCGCCTCGCCCGGGAGCACGAGGTGCTGATCACCGTCGAGGAAGGCTCGGTCGGCGGCTTCGGCAGCTTCGTCGCCCAGTTCATGAGCCATGACGGCCTGCTCGACCGCGGCACCCTCAAATTCCGGCCGATGGTGCAGGCCGACCGCTTCTTCGACCAGGACAAGCCGGAGAAGCAGGTCGAGGCCGCCGGCCTGAGCACGCGCCACATCGTCCGCACGGCCTTGACGGCGCTCGGCCAGGACATCGGGGAAATCGATCTGACGGCGTAGGCGTTAGCGACGCCCGCACGCTCGGTTGCCTGTCATTTCTCTGAAACAGGCTTTCGGCAGGATTGCCTGATCCGTTCCGAAGGGCAGATTGCCAATTAGATTGGGGGCAAATCATGAAACGCATCATTACAGCGATTGCCGCGGCCGTCGCACTGGCATTCCCGTGTGCAGCGCAGGCCGCGTCCGGCGATCTGGTCGTCTACACCAGCCAGCCGGCGAAAGACGCGCAGCAGACCGTCGACGCCTTCGCGAAGAAGAATCCGCAGGTCAAGGTTACCTGGATCCGCCAGGGCACGACCAAGATGATGGCCAAGGTGCGCGCCGAGATCGCCGCCGGCAGCCTGAAGGCGGACGTGCTGCTGATCGCCGACATGGTGACCATGGAGGGCCTCAAGCAGGAAGGCCGCCTGCTGGCCCACAAGGGCGCGAAGGTCGAAAGCTACGACCCCGCGCTCTACGACAAGGACCGGACCTATTTCAGCACCAAGCTGATCACGACCGGCATCATCTACAACACCAACGGCAAGATGAAACCGGCGTCCTGGGCCGACTTGCTGAAGCCGGCGGCCAAGGGCCAGATCGCCATGCCGAGCCCGCTCACGTCGGGCGCCGCGACCATCCACATGCAGGCGATCAAGAACAGCCCCGCGCTGGGCTGGAACTTCTACAAGGGCCTGGCGGCGCAGCAGGCGTCGGCGGCCGGCGGCAATGGCCGGACGCTGAAGCGCGTCGCCAGCGGCGAGATGCTGTACGGCATGATCGTCGATTTTATGGCGATCCGCGCCAAGGCCAAGGGTTCGCCGGTCGAGTTCGTTTTCCCCAAGGAGGGCGTCAGCATGGTGACTGAACCGGTCGCCATCATGAAGACGGCGAAGAATCCGGCGGCCGCCAAGGCGTTCGTCGATTTCCTGCTCTCGAAGGAAGGCCAGCAGTTCGCCCAGCGGCAGGGCTACCTGCCGGCGCACTCCGAAGTGGCGGGGCCGAAAGGGTTTCCGGCGCGCGCGAAAATCAAGCTGATGACCTTCGATCCGGCCAAGGCGCTGGCCGACGTCAAGAACAGCCGGAAGGCGTTCGCCGACCTTTTCGCGAAGTAATCCGGTTTGAGACTCCCGGCGCTGCGGGCGGCGGGCGGCGAACCCTATTGGCTCGCCGCCCTGGTCGTCTTCGTCGGGATCATCGCCGTCCTGCCGATCGTCCGGCTGCTCTGGGAGGGCGCCGGACCGTTCCTTGCCGGCCACGACAGCCCGCTGGTCGAGGTGCTCTCGGACCGGACCACCTGGCGCGCGACCTGGCGGTCCCTCGAGACCGCGCTGGGCGGCGCGGCCCTGTCCCTCCTCCTCGGCACCCTGTTTGCGCTGCTGGTTGCGCTGACGGACCTGCGCGGCAAGCTGGTCCTCACCTTCTGCTTCATGATCCCGCTGATGATCCCGCCGCAGGTTACGGCGCTCAGCTGGATCCAGGTGTTCGGCACATCCAGCACCCTGCTCACCATGCTCGATCTCGCCCCGGCGCCGGGCTCGAAACACCCGCTCTATTCCCGTGAAGGCATCATGCTGCTGCTGGGCATCCAGCACGCGCCGCTGGTCTTCCTGACGGTGCGGGCCGGGCTGCGCAGCCTGCCGCGCGAGGCGGTGGAAGCGGCGCGCATGGCGGGTGCCGGGACGCAGACCGTTTTCCGAACCATCATCCTGCCGCTGATGACGCCGACGCTCACCGTGGGCGTGGCGCTCGCCTTCGTCTCGAGCATCGGCAATTTCGGCATTCCGCTGTTCCTCGGCCAGCCGGCCGGATACCAGACCCTGCCGGTCCTGATCTTTTCCCGCCTGTCCGGCTTCGGGCCTTCGATCATTTCCGAAGTGGCCGTGCTCGCCATTCTCGTCAGCGCGATCGCCGCCATCGGCGTTGCGGTCCAGTCCTGGCTGATGCGGCGCGGCGACTTCCGGACCATTGGCGTGCCGAGCCGGCCGCTCGCCTTCGCCCTGGGGACCTGGCGCGCGCCGGCCGAAGCCGGATGCTGGCTCGTCATCCTGCTGATACTCGTCATGCCGGTCATGGCCCTGATCGCGATCACGCTGGTGCCGGCCTTCGGCGTGCCGCTGACCTGGGACAGCATGACCGTCGACGCCTATGTCGAGGTGTTGTGGCGCCAGGCGGTGACCGTCCGGGCCTTCCAGAACAGCGGCTTTCTGGCGGCCACGGCAACGATCCTGCTCGTGCTCGCCAGCGTTCCGCTGGCCTATTTCATCGCCTGGCGGCGCCACCGGCTGGCCGGCGCCCTCGGCACCGTCATCGACATCCCCTACGCCATGCCCGGCATCGTGCTGGCGATTGCCGCGATCCTGGTGTTTCTGAAGCCGGTGCCGGTTATCGAATACAGCCTGTACGGCACCCTGTGGATCATCCTGGTCGCCTATCTCGGCCGGTTCGCGACCCTGGCGGTGCGCCCGGCGATCGCCGGCCTGACCCAGATGGACCGCGGCATGGACGAGGCGGCGCGCATGACCGGCGCCGGTTTCGGCTTTCGCCTGCGCACGGTGATCGGGCCGCTGACCCTGCCGCTCACGGCGGCCGGCGGCATCCTGGTGTTCCTGACCGCCTTCAACGAACTGACCGTCTCGGCCTTGCTCTGGTCCAGCGGGTCGGAAACGCTGGGCGTCGTGCTCTACAATCTGGACGAGAGCGGCAACCACATCCAGGCGGCGGCGATTGCCGTCATAGCGATCGTCGTCATCGTCGCGCTGATGTTCGCAGCGCATTTCGCCGGGCGCAGATTGCCGGCCGGCGTGCTGCCCTGGCGGGACTGAGCGCGCCTGACCGCCCGGGCCGTCAGGCAGCGCCGACCGGCGTGACCGATTCGACGGCGACCCGGACCGTATCGCCGGCGCCGGGCGGCCGGTCGCCGCAAGCGAGGTGCAGAACCGCCCCGGCCGCGGCAACGGGCGCCAGATCGACCAGCCAGTGACTGCCGCGGTAGGTGGTCCGCAGGACCCGCGCTTCGATGGCGCCGTCCGGGGCGATCCGGCAACGGTCGGGCCGGACGCACACCGTCGCGACGTCGCCCGCCCCTGTGCCCGACACCGGAAGCGGGATTTCCTGCCCGAACAGATCGGCGACGGCGGCGTTGCCGTTCCGGCGCAACACCGGAACCTCCAGCACCGCGCCTTCGCCGATGAACCGGGCGACCGTTTCGTCCGCCGGCCGGCTGTAAATCCTCTCCGGGCTGTCTATCTGCGCGAACCGGCCGTCGAACATGACGGCGATGCGGTCGGCCAGCGCCATCGCCTCGGCCTGGTCGTGGGTGACGTAGATCATGGTCGCGCCGGTTTCGCGATGGAAGGCGCCGAACACGTCCATCATTGCAACGCGCAGATGGGCATCGAGATTGGCCAGCGGTTCGTCCAGAACGACGATCTCGGGCTCCATGACCAGACAACGGGCGAGCGCGACCCGCTGGCGCTGACCGCCCGAGAGTTCGGCCGGCTGGCGTTCGCCGAAGCCGGTAAGGCCGACCGTCTCCAGCGCCTGCTTGACGGCCGCATCGCGATCCGGGCGGTTCATTTTCGCGACCCGCAACGGATAACCGACATTGCCGGCCACGGTCAGGTGCGGCCACAGGGCGTAGGACTGGAACACCACGCCGACGCGGCGTCTTTCGGCCGGGAGATGGATAGCGGCGTCGGCGTCCGACCAGATCGTATCCCCGTGGACGATCCGGCCTGCCGTCGCGGTCTCAAACCCGGCGATCAGACGCAAGATCGTCGTCTTGCCGCAACCGGACGGGCCCAACAGGGCGAGGAAGCAGCCTTGCGGTGCGTCCAGCGAAATGGAGTCGACCGCAACCGTCGCGTCGAAGGTTTTCCGTATCCGGGTCAGCGTGAGGTCGGCCATGTCGGCCTGTGGCTGCGCGGTACCCCTTTATTCCGAGCCGTTGTAGGTCTCGACGACCTGGTCGGCCATCCGGCCGGTCAGCTCCTGGAGATGGTCGAAGGCGTATTCGAACGTGCCGACGCCCTGGGTGAGCGAGCGCAGCTCGATAATCAGGTCCTGCAATTCGGCCTGGGGCAGCTTGGCGCTGATCTCGTCCCAGTTGTTCCAGCCCGCCTTCGAATCGAAGCCCAGGATCTGGCCGCGCCGGCCGCTGATCAGGCCCTGGATGTTCGATGTGAAGTGCGACGGCGCCGAGATCTTCACATCGTAGATCGGCTCCAGAAGCACCGGCCGCGCCTTCGGCATGCCTTCGCGCATGGCGAGCGATCCGGCGGTCTTGAAGGCCTGGTCGGAGCTATCGACCGAATGATACTGGCCGTCGGTCAGCGTCACCGAAACGTCGACCACCGGAAAGCCGAGCGGCCCGGACGACAAATACTCCTTCACCCCGGCTTCGACCGCCGGAATGTACTGGCGCGGCACCCGGCCGCCGACGATCGTGTTCTGGAACTCGAAGCCGGCGCCGCGCGGCAGCGGCTTGATATCGACATGCACGTCGCCGAACTGGCCGTGCCCGCCCGACTGTTTCTTGTGCCGTGCGTGCTGGGACACCGACTGCTTGATCGTCTCCTTGTAGGCGACCTTCGGCCGCCGGCTCGCCACCGTCAGATTGTATTTGCTCTTGAGCCGGTCGATCGCGACCTTGAGATGGATCTCGCCCTGGCCGGCCAGCACCAGCTCGCGGGTGTCCTGGTTGTGTTCGAGGATGAGCGAGGTGTCTTCCTCGGCCATCCGGCCCATGGCGCCGGTCAGCTTGACCTCGTCCTCGCGCTTTTCCGCCTCGACGGCGAGCGCGAACAGCGGCATTGCCGGCGCGGGCCACAGAGTGTCCAGCGCATCGCCGCCCTCGATCGGCGTCGCCCCGGTCTTCACCGGCTCCATCCGGCCCAGGGCCACGACATCGCCCTTGCCGGCCTTCGCGACCTTTTCCTGATCGTAGCCGTTCAGCCGGTTCATGCCGCCGACCCGGGTGCCGCTCAGGACCATGCCGTCCTTGATTTCGCCGCCGAGGACGCGGGCGATGGAGAGCTTGCCCGTGTGCGGCATGTAGAGCGTCTTGAAGACGGTTGCGCCGTTGCCGTTCCACTCGCCCAGTTCCAGCCGGTCCCGGACCGCATCGACGCCGGGCGTTTCGTGACGCAGCATTTTCAGCAACCGCCGGATTCCGGCATCGTTCTGGGCCGAGCCGATGAACACGGGCACGAGGCTGTCCGCCTGCAGCGTGGCGGTGAGATAGCCGTAGACCTCTTCCTTGGGCGGCACGGCGTCTTCCAGCAATTGCTCCAGCAGGCCGTCGTCGAAGTCGGCCAGGGACTCGAGCATTTCCTGCCGGGCCAGCGCGCCCTCGTCCGCCGTGTCCGACGGAATCTGGATCAGCTTCGAGGCCTTGCCCGGCTGGTATTCGTAGGCGCGCTCGCTCGCCAGATCGACATAGCCGGTGATCGCCTCGCCATCCAAAATCGGAACGTGGCGAAGCACCAGCGGCTTGTCCGAGGCGCTTTGCAGCGCTTCCATCATTTCAGGAACGCTCGTACCCGCCAGATGGTCGATCTTGTTGAGGAACAGGCAGTGCGGGACGTCGTGATCGTCCAGGAATTTCAGGACCGGCGCGGTCATCATCGCCTTGTCGACCGACGGTTCGCACACCACGACGGCAATGTCGGCGACCATCAGCGCGTGGCGCGTATCCTGCTGGAATTCCACCGAACCGGGACAGTCCAGCACCGTCCAGTGGTCGCCGAGATAGTCGAAATTCGCAACATTGAGCTCAGTGCTCATTTCCCGGTCACGGGATTCGGGCGAGGCGTCGCCGACCGTATTGCCCGCCGGCACGCTGCCCTTGCGCTGGATTTTGCCGGCCGCCGCCAGCATGGCTTCCATCAGGCTTGTCTTCCCGCTCAGATACGGTCCGACAAGCGCCACACATCTCGGGTCGGTGGTTCCGGCCATGGCGTTGCATCTCCCTGGGTCTGTTCTTGCCATTCAGGACGATGCGCGGCGCTGCTTTCGGGTCAGGCCGTCCAGCCGGTAGGCGCCATAACGTGCCCTGTTTCTTGCGGGCGCAAGGTTACAAGACCGAAATTGCGAAGCAAGCCTTTTGCCGCGGGCTGCGGTGGGCGGCGCTTCAGAGGGCCAGCAGCAACACGGCGGCGGCCAGCGCGGCGACGGCCGCCCATATCGGCCACAGCCGGTCGGCCGCGGGCGGCGGCGGTTCTGCCGGCCGGTGTGCGCGCTCCAGGGCAAGATCCAGATTGCGCATCGCGGCCGGCAGGCGTTCGGCGGCCTCCGCCAGCGCGCGCAACTGCTCCATAACACGGGCCTGGGGGCCGCGGTGCTCGCGCATCCAGGCCTCGATCAGCGGCCGGGCGAGGGTCCACATGTTGATGTCCGGGTTGAGCGTGCGGCCGACGCCCTCGGTCACCAGCATCGTCTTCTGCAGCAGAAGCAGCTGCGGCTGCGTCTCCATCTCGAAGCGTTCGGTGACCTGGAACAGCAGGCCGAGCAGCCGGGCGATCGAGATGCCGTGCAGGGGCCGGTCGAAGATCGGCTCGGCGATCGCGCGCAGCGCCAGCGCAAACGCCGCGCGCGACTGGTGCGGCGGAATATAGCCGGCGCGAAAATGGACGTCGGCGACCGCCTTGTAGTCGCGGCTCAGGAAGCCCATCAGCATGTCGGCGAGGTAGTAGCGGGTCTCGCGGTCGAGCCGGCCCATGATGCCGAAATCGACGGCGACGATCCGGCCGTCGGCATCCACGAAGGCGTTGCCGGGATGCTGGTCGGCATGGAAGAAGCCGTCGCGGAACACCTGGTTGAAGAACACAGCGGCCGCGTTGCCGAGAATTTCGGTCGGATCGTGGCCGGCCTCGATCAGCCGCTCGCGCTGGTCGACCGGAATGCCCTGGATCCGCTCCAGGGTGAGCACCCGGCGGCCGGTGCGCTCCCAGTCCACGTCCGGCGTGCGGAACGTCGGGTCGTCGTCGAAATTCTCCGCCAGCTCCCGGGCGGCGGCGGCCTCCATGCGCAGGTCCATTTCCACCCGGGTCGAATCGGCGAAGGTCTTCACCACCTCGACCGGCCTGAGCCGGCGCAGGTCGGGCCGCAGCCGGTCGATCAGCCCGGCGATCCAGTAGAACAGGTCCAGATCCCGCGCGAAGGCGGCCTCGATCTCAGGGCGCAGCACCTTGACGGCAACCTCCCGCCCTTCGGCCGTGACGGCGAAATGAACCTGGGCGATGGACGCGGCGGCGGCGGCTTTGTCGTCGAACTGCCGGAACAGGTCGCCGACCGGCCGGCCCAGTTCTTCCTCGATCGTGCGCCGGGCTGCGGTCCCGTCGAAGGGCGGCAGCCGGTCCTGCAAGGCCGCCAGATCGCCCGCCACCTGTTCGCCCAGCAGGTCGGGCCGGGTCGACAGCATCTGGCCCAGCTTGATGAAGGTCGGCCCCAGGCGCTGCAGCGCCAGCGCCAGCCTCTCGCCCGGCCGGCCCGCGAACTGCCGCTTGCGGAATCGGCGGCCGATCCACAGCGCGAACGGCGCGATGTGCAACCGCTCCAGCGGGAACAGCGCATCGTGCCGCGCCAGCGTGGCGGCGATGGCGATCAGCCGGGCGACGTTGCGGACGGAGCGGAACATCGGGTTCGCCGGCGCCTCACAGCCGCCAGCCGGAATGGATCGCGACGATGCCGCCGCTGAGGTCGCGCCAGCTCACCTGCCCGAACCCGGCCTCGCGCATCATGTCAGCCAGTTCGGCTTGCGGCGGAAAGCGGCGGATGCTTTCCACCAGGTAGCGGTAGGCCTCGCCGTCCCCGGCCACGATCTCGCCGATGCGCGGCAGCACGGCGAAGGAATAGCGATCGTAGAGTTCTCCCAGCAACGGCACGGAAACCGCGCTGAATTCCAGGCACAGGAACCGCCCGCCCGGCCGCAATACCCGGCAAATGTCGGCGAGCGCCGCGGGTTTGTCCGTCACGTTGCGCAGGCCGAACGCAATGGTGGCGGCATCGACGCTCCGGTCCGGCAAGGGCAGCCGCTCGGCGTCGCCGCACAGCCACTCGATGCCGTCGAGCATTCCCCGGTCGATGCCGCGGTCCCGCCCCTGAGCAACCATGGCGGGGTTGATATCGCACACGATGGCAGGCCCGCCGCCCCTGCGCCGCCACAGGAAGGCGATGTCGCCGGTGCCGCCGGCAACGTCGAGCAGGGTGCGGTCGATCGACGGGCGCAGCATCGCGATACATTCGCGCTTCCACAGCCGGTGCAGGCCGCCGGACATCAGGTCGTTCATCAGGTCGTAGCGCGCCGCGACGCTGTCGAACACGTCGCGCACCAGATGCTGCTTCTCGTCCGCCGCCACGGTGCGGAAGCCGAAATCGGCGGTCTCGCTGCTGTCTGCCCGGTCTGTCATGTCCGACAGGTAAGCGCGCCGCAGCAGCCCTGCCAACCGACTTGATATCGCATGGGGCGCCGCATGGCCGACCGCGAGCCCCTGCCGCAAGGGCTGCGTCACGGGCGAAGCTGGCCATTTCAGCGGGCCGGCGTATGGTGCCGCCATGACGAACGAACCCGCCACGCCGACCGCCCTTTCACCGAATACCGGACGCCTCGCCGGGGCGACCGCGCTGATCACCGGCGCCAGCCGCGGCATCGGCCGGGCGATTGCCGAAGCCTTCGCCCGGGAAGGCGCCGACCTGTTCCTCAGTGCAACGTCGCGCGGAAACCTCGCCGATGTCGAAGCGCAAGTCGCGGCGGCCGGGCGCCGGGTCGCGGCCGGCGCCGTTGACGTTTCCGACGAAACGGGTGTCGAGGCCCTGTTCGCCGCCGCGGTCGACGCCTTCGGGGGGGTCGACATCGTGGTCAACAATGCCGGCGTCTACACCGGCAAGCCGTTTACCGAATACACGGCAGCCGAGTTCGACCGGGTCATGCGGGTCAACGCCTACGGCACCTTCCACGTCATGCAGCAGGCATTGCGCCACATGCAGGGCCGGGGCCGCGGCAAGATCGTCAACATCGCCTCGACCGCCGGCAAATGGGAAAGCCCGAACCAGGCGGCCTACAACGCCTCCAAGCACGCCGTCGTCGCGCTGACCCGCTGCGCGGCGCTGGAGAACGCCGCGGCCGGAATCCGGGTCAACGCCATCTGCCCCGGCTTCGTCGAGACCGACATGATCGGTGAGTTCGAGGGCCACGCCGAGCGGGCGGGCATGGATTTCGAGGCTTTCAAAGCCGCCATGACGGCCCGGATACCCACGGGCCGCCTGCTCCAGCCGGAAGAGATCGCCCATATCGCGGTCTACCTCGCTTCGCCGGAATCCGACGGCATGACCGGCCAGACCATCTCCATCTCCGGCGGCATGCGGATGGGGTAGGCGCCGCCGCGCTGCGCTGCATTTGCGCCATTGGCGGCGCGCCGGCGCGGTGCTAACTCCCGGCCGGCCCGGCGCCCCGATTTTTCCGCAGCCCTGCCCCAGATGACCGATTCCCCGACCGACATCGCGCAGATCCGCAATTTTGCGATCATCGCCCATATCGACCACGGCAAGTCGACGCTGGCGGACCGGCTGATCCAGCAGACCGGCGGGCTGACCGACCGGGAGATGACGCAGCAGGTCCTCGACAGCATGGACCTGGAGCGCGAGCGCGGCATCACCATCAAGGCCCAGACCGTGCGCCTGAAATGGACCGGGCCGGACGGCAAGGCCTGGTTCCTGAACCTGATGGACACGCCCGGCCATGTCGATTTCTCCTACGAGGTCAGCCGCTCGCTCGCCGCCTGCGAGGGCGCGCTCTTGGTCGTCGACGCCTCCCAGGGCGTCGAGGCGCAGACGCTGGCCAACGTGTATCTGGCGCTCGACGCCGACCTGGAGATCATCCCGGTGCTCAACAAGATCGACCTGCCGGCCGCGGAGCCCGAGCGCGTCCGGCAGCAGATCGAGGATGTCATCGGCCTCGACGCCGCAGGCGCGCTGCCCGTGTCCGCCAAGACCGGCGCCGGCGTCGAAGAGCTGATCGCCGCCCTGGTGGCGCAGGTGCCGCCGCCGCAGGGCGACGCGGACGCGCCGGTCAAGGCGCTGCTGGTGGACAGCTGGTACGACCCCTATCTCGGCGTCATCATCCTGGTTCGGGTGCGCGAGGGAAGGCTGCGCAAGGGCCAGCGCATCCGCATGATGGCGACCGGCGGCGTCTACGAGGCCGACCGGGTCGGCGTCTTCACGCCCAAGCGCGCGCCGATCGATGCGCTCGGCCCCGGCGAGATCGGCTACATCACCGCCGGCATCAAGACGGTGGCGGACTGCAAGGTCGGCGACACGATCACCGAGGACCGGCGCCGCACGGCCGAGCCGCTGCCCGGCTTCCAGCCCAGCCTGCCGGTCGTGTTCTGCGGCATCTTCCCGGTCGATAACGGCGATTTCGAGCATCTGCGCGAATCGCTGGAAAAGCTGGCGCTGAACGATTCGAGCTTCCATGCCGAGCCCGAAACCTCGGCGGCGCTGGGCTACGGATTCCGCTGCGGCTTCCTCGGCCTCTTGCATCTGGAGATCGTGCAGGAGCGCCTTGCCCGCGAGTTCGATCTCGACCTCATCACGACGGCGCCGAGCGTCGTCTACCGGCTCCACATGAACGACGGGTCGGCGCTCGAGCTGCACAACCCGGTCGACATGCCGGATGAGACCCGCATCGCCGCGATCGAGGAGCCGTGGATCCGCGCCACCATCCTGACGCCCGACGACTTTCTCGGCGCCGTGCTCGCCCTGTGCACGGAGCGGCGCGGCGAGCAGATCGACCTGACCTACGCCGGGTCGCGCGCCATGCTGGTCTACCGGCTGCCGCTCAACGAGGTGGTCTACGATTTCTACGACCGGCTGAAATCCGTCACCCGCGGCTATGCCAGCTTCGACTACCGGATGGACGGCTATCGCGAGGGCGACCTGGTCAAGGTGCAGATCCTGGTCAACGCCGAGCCGGTCGATGCGCTCTCGATGATCGTGCCGCGCCCGTCGGCCGAACAGCGCGGCCGGGCGATCTGCGGCCGGCTCAAGGAGCTGATCCCGCGCCAGCTCTTCAAGATCCCGATCCAGGCGGCGATCGGCGGCAAGGTGATCGCGCGGGAGACCATCTCCGCCCTGCGCAAGGACGTCACCGCCAAATGCTATGGCGGCGACGTCACCCGCAAACGCAAGCTGCTGGAGAAGCAGAAGGCCGGCAAGAAGAAGATGCGCCAGTTCGGCAAGGTCGACATCCCCCAGAGCGCCTTCATCGAAGCGCTCAGGATGGGGGAGGATTGAGTAAAAAACTTTCCTTAGCGCGATCCTAGCGAATGGTTCCGCCCGGCTCCGGGTCCGCCAGGCGGCATCCCGGCCGCCGCCTAGTCGCGCGGGCGGGAGATCATCCAGAGCAGGACGCCCGGCACGAGAAAGACGGCGTAGGCCGCGGCGCCCCAGAAATAGGGGATGAGGAACGACTGTTGGATATCGGCGCCGAAAGTCTGCTCGAGGAAATGGTTGGCGCCGAGCTGGGAGGACTGGTCGATCGAAAACCAGAGTTGGGCGAAGACCACGGGCTCGAAGGCGCCGGTCTTGAGCAGTTCGACCGCGGCATGGCCGAAGATCCCGATCCCGGCCAGAAGCAGCAGCCAGGCGAGTATGCGGAAAACGATCATTGCGCCTCGCTGAAAGTGCCGGCATTGCGAACCCGCCGGTTTGCTAGCAGGTTCGGCCGCCCTGCGCCAGTACGGGCCGCCAGTACGGGCCGCCAGTACGGGCCGGCCGGCGGGGCTTGGCGCGCCGGGGGCCGGTTGCTACATATCGGGCCAAGCGGATGGGTGGCCGAGCGGTCGAAGGCGCACGCCTGGAAAGTGTGTATACGGTGATCCCGTATCGTGGGTTCGAATCCCACCCCATCCGCCAAAACCGTATCGGCCGGAATTCTGCAATATTTCAGGCGCGGCAGCCGGTTGTTCCGGCAGGTTCGGCGGACGACCCGATTTCTTCCGAACGGATGCAGGGCTGACGGCCGGGAAGGCAAGACCGGCGCGGAATCGCGCCCGATCGGGCCGGAAATGCTCCGTTTTAGGTGTTTTCGGTGGCGTCTTCGCTTGACAGCGTTGTCCGGTCGCGCCGTAATGCGTGCCACACCGTACGGCGCAGACGCACCTTTTCCCGTCTGCCAAGCACCGAAACAGACCGGTTTTCGGCGCCGATTTGGACGCCGGGCTCAATACGGTGAACCGACAGGAAACGAACCCGTGATGATTCTCCACGATTTTGGCCGGCGCGGTTCCCGGGTGCGTCACCCGGCAGCCTTCGGCCTTGTCGCCGCTGGATTCCTCGCGCTCATTCCAACAGACGCGTACGCGGCCCTGAACGACGAAACGCAGTTCGTCCTCAACAGCTTCTCGTTCCTGATCTGGGGCGCGCTGGTGATGTGGATGTGCGCCGGTTTCACCATGCTCGAATCGGGCTCGGTGCGGACCAAGAACGCGTCGGTGATCTGCCTCAAGAATATCGGCCTCTACGCCATCGCCGGGCTGATGTTCTATTTCGTCGGCTACAACATCATGTATGTCGGCGTGCCCGAGGGCGGCTGGTTCGGCAGCCTCTCGCTGTTCTACGGCACCACGGCCGACGAGGTGACGCTGCTGACCAGCGAGGACGCGGCGGCCAAGGCGGCGGCCGCCGCCGCCGTGGTCGAGAACGGCTATTCGACGATGTCCGACTGGTTCTTCCAGATGGTGTTCGTCGCCACGACCGCATCGATCGTCTCCGGCGCCCTGGCCGAGCGGGTCAAGCTGTGGTCCTTCTTCGCCTTCATCACCCTGCTCACCGCGGTCGTCTACCCGATCGTCGGCGCCTGGACCTGGGGCGGCGGCTGGCTCTCGGCCATGGGCTTCAAGGATTTCGCCGGATCGACCATCGTCCATTCGACAGGCGGCTGGGCCGCGCTGGCCGGCGCCCTCGTGGTCGGTGCGCGCAAGGGCAAGTTCCGGCAGGACGGCAGCGTCAAGGCGACGCCGCCGTCGAACGTGCCGGCGGTCACGCTGGGCGTTTTCATCCTGTGGCTCGGCTGGTTCGGCTTCAACGGCGGATCGCAACTGGCGCTCGGCGGCGCGGCCGATGCCGTGGCGCTCAGCAATATCCTGGCCAACACCAATCTCGCCGCCGGGGCGGGCGTTATGGCGGCCATCGCCCTGTCGCGGCCCCTGCTGGGTCGCGTCGACCTGCTGGCGAGCCTGAACGGCGCGATCGGCGGCCTGGTCTCGATCACCGCGGCGCCGGATATCGCCGAGCACTATTGGGCCGTCGTTATCGGCGGAGTCGGCGGCGTGATCGTCGTGGTCGGCCTGAGGGTTCTCGAACGGCTGAAAATCGACGATGTCGTAGGCGCCGTGCCGGCCCATCTGTTTGCCGGCATCTGGGGCACGCTCGCCGTGTCCATTGCGGGCGGAGGCGATCTGCTAGTACAACTGATCGGCGTTGCGGCCATCGGCGCTTTCGTTTTCGCCACCTCATGGGCTATATGGTCGGTGCTTAAGTTGACAATCGGCGTGCGCATCGCGCCTGCGGCCGAGGATCTGGGTCAGGACGTGGTGGAACTGGGGATCGAAGCCTATCCGGAATTCGTCCTCCTACCGGAAAGCGACGATTGAGAGTTGGACGAACTGTCCCGGCGAAATAGATTGGCTTCCGTCTGCCGCCGGACGAAGCGGGTGTGCGGCGCAACAGGCGTTTTGCGGAGGGTAAACGATGGTGAATGTAACGACCGAACGGATTGACGACATTCTGTCCGCCGATGTCGAAGGACGCATCGACGGCTCCAATGTCGTCCAGTTCGAGGAGGCGGTCAGGACCGCCATCGAAGACAGCGATCGCGCTGTGATTATGAATTTCGAGAAGCTGGTTTACATCAGCAGTGCGGGCCTGCGCGCCATTCTGCTGACGGCCAAGTCCCTCCAGAACCGCGACGCCAAATTGTTGCTGTGCTCCCTCTCCGACCGGATCCGCGAGGTTTTCGAGATCAGCGGCTTCGACAAGATCCTGCCGATCCACCCGTCGAAGGACGAAGCGCTCGCCTCGCTGGACCGCTGACGTCGGCCGCGCCGCTCGCGCCCGATATCCGATTCAACGCGCGATGAGGTTATTCCGAACAGAAGATTGACATCGCAATTTCCGGTGGTCGGTGAACGGCAATCCCGCAGCCGCCGGCAATCCATGCGGCGGCCAGCGCACTTGCTTGAACGAGCCCGCCTCCGACAATTCTTGCGCGGGCCGTTTCCGAAGCGGGACATCGCACGTCAGATAGCGGGGAGGGCGACATCAAACGGGCAGCCAACAAGATCCTGGTTGTGGACGACGAGCCGGATGTCGAGCGGCTCGTGCGCCAGCGCATGCGCCGCGAGATTCGCAGTGGCCAGTATGAATTCGTCTTTGCCGGCAACGGCATCGAAGCGCTGGAGCAGCTACGCGAGCATCAGGACATCGACATGGTCCTCTCGGACATCAATATGCCCGAGATGGACGGCCTGACGCTGCTCCAGCAAATCCCTTCGGTCGATCCCAACGTGCGTTCCGTCGTCGTCTCGGCATACGGCGACATGAAGAATATCCGCACGGCAATGAACCGCGGCGCCTTCGACTTCGTCACCAAGCCGATCGATTTCGACGATCTGCGGATCACGATCACCCGCACCCTGGAAACCATCGAATTGTGGCGTGCGGCGCTCGAATCCCGCGACAAGCTGGTTGTGCTGGAAAGCGAGCTCAGCCTCGCCAACCGGATGCAGCAGTCGATCCTCCCGACGACCTTTCCCGAAACCGACCAGTATCAGGTCTTCGCCAGCATGGAGGCGGCGCGCGACGTCGGCGGCGATTTCTACGATCTGCTGCCCATGGAGGGCGGCCGAATCGGCCTGGCGGTTGCCGATGTGTCCGGCAAGGGCATTCCGGCGGCGATGTTCATGATGTCGAGCCGCACGTTGCTCAGGGGCGCGGCCATCGGCCAGTCCGACCCTTCCAAGATACTGAGAGAAGTCAACCAGCTGCTGTGCGAGAACAACGACACCGCAATGTTCGTCACGCTGTTTCTGGCCGTTTACGATCCAGCGACCGGCGAACTGGTCTATGCCAACGGCGGGCATAATCCGCCGGTGATATTCCGGTCCGACGGCACCTTCAGCCTGCTGCCGACCACAGACGGGATCGCGCTGGGCATCTTCCCCGACATCTCATTCCGCGAGAATACGATCACGCTGGCCCCGGGCGATACGGCAATCCTTTACAGCGACGGCGTGACCGAGGCGGAAAACGATGCGGGGGAACAGTTCGAACTCGATCGGCTGTACGACGTTTTTGCCGAGGCTCCGCCGGGCGACGCCCGCACCGCCACGATCGACGTCCTGAAAGCCGTCACGGCATTTGCCGACGGCGCACCCCAGTTCGACGACATTACCTGCCTGACATTGTGGCGCGGTGGAGGGCGTGGGTGAGCGCGGAACTGTCCCTGCAGTTGTCGGCAACGCTCGATGACATTGTAAAACTCCACGACGGGCTCGAGGCGTTTGCAAAGCAGGACGGCTGGACCTCGAAACTCGAATTCGAGGTCAAACTGGTCGTCGAGGAATTGTTCACCAATGTCGTCAACTACGGCGAATGCCCCGGCGAAACCGTACAGATCGATTTCAAGTCCGAACCCGACCGGCTGACCATAGAACTGGCCGACGGAGGAAAGCCGTTCGACCCCCTGGTGGAAACCCCGGAGGCCGACACGTCATCGGCCATCGAGGACCGGTCGATCGGCGGCCTCGGCGTCCATCTGGTCCTGACCATGATGGATGAGGTGAGCTATCGCCGGGACGGCCCGTTGAACCGTTTGACCCTGGTCAAGCGGAGAGAGGAATGAGGCGCCTGCCCGGCCGGCGCGCCGCGGCCTTTCTGGCTGCGGCGCTGACGGGATTGGCACCGGGCGCGGCGGCACCCGCGAACGCAGCGGAAAAAGGGGTTTCCGCCGAACGGGTTCTGTTCGGCCAGTCCGCTGCCTTCAGCGGTCCGGCGCGGGATCTGGGCACGAATATGCGACGCGGGATCGAGGCCGCGTTTGCCGAGGTAAACGAAAACGGCGGCGTCCACGGCCGGCGGCTCAAGCTCACGTCGCTCGACGACGCCTACGAGCCGGAAGCGGCGATCGCCAATACCGCCAGGCTGGCAAAGGAAACCGGCGTTTTCGCCCTGATCGGGGCGGTCGGCACGCCGACCTCGCGCTCCGCTGTGCCGGTCGCCGCCGCCGCCGGCGTTCCCTATGTCGCGCCGTTCACCGGCGCCGAATTCCTGCGCGATCCGAAACTCCGGATCGTCGTCAATATGCGCGCCTCCTACTATCAGGAAACCGAAGAAATGGTGGCGCGCCTGATCGGCGACCGCGGCATCAGGCGGATCGCCGTGCTGTATCAGGACGACACTTTCGGCCGGGCGGGCTATCGGGGCGTGCTCCGGGCCCTCAAGAGCCGCAACCTGAAGCCGGTCGGCACAGGCGTGTATCCGCGCAATACCACGGCCGTCAAAACCGCCCTGCTGGATCTGCGCAGCGCCGACCCCGGCGCGGTCGTTCTTGTCGGCGCCTACAAGCCGGTGGCGACGTTTATCGCCTGGGCCCGGCATATCGGCTTCGATCCGGTGTTCATGACCATCTCCTTCGTCGGCAGCAACGCCCTGCGTCGCGAACTGGGCTCGCGCGGCGTCGGCGTCTTCGTCACCCAGGTCGTCCCGTTTCCGACGGCGGACCGGCCGCCCGTCCTCAAGGCCTACCGCCGGGCGCTGGCCAGGCATCCGAAGGGCGGGCAGCCCGGTTTCGTCTCTCTCGAAGGCTATCTGGCCGGGCGCCTCGCGATCGCCGCGCTCCGGGACTGCGGCCTGCAACCGGACCGGGCCTGTTTTCTGGACCGCCTGAGGCGCAAGAAAGAGATTGACCTGGACGGCTTCAAACTGCGCTACGACACGGACGATAACCAGGGATCGGACCGCGTCTTCCTGACCGTCATCGGCAGCGATGGCCGGTATCGCCCGGTCGAGACGCTCCGGGATTCGGCGGCGCAGTGATCCGCTTTCCGAAAAGCCTGTCAACGCAGCTCTATCTCGGGATCGGGGGGGCCGTCTTCTTCACGATTGTCGCCAGCCTGGTCGGCTGGATATCCTTCGACCGCGTCGGCGACATGCAAAGCCGGGTCAACGAAGGCAGCGTGCCCGAAATGGCCGCCGCGTTCGCCGTCGCCCAGCAGAGCGGTACCCTGGTTGCCGCCGCGCCGCGCCTGACCGCCGCCGCCACGCCGGGCGAACTGGCACGGATTGCCGGTAGAATCGCCGAGGACCGAAAGTCATTCGAGGCGCAGCTCAAAGCGCTGACCGGCATCGAAGGCGATGCGTCGCGCTCCCAATCGCTGCGCCGGAGCGGCGAAGCCCTGATGACCAATATCGAGGCGATCGAGGTCTCGATGGCCAAACGCTTCGAACTGGCCGGACAGCGCCAGGCGCGGCTCCGGGAACTGACGGAATTGCGCAGCCGGCTGGTCGGCAACCTGATTCCGCTGATCGACGATCAACTGTTCTACGCCGTGACCGGGTACCGCCGGATCGGCCAGCCGCCGGCGCCGCGGGCCGAACATGCCTCCGAGGCGGCGATCACCCGCTACCGCCGTCTCGCCGAGCTGAGGTCCGACGCGACGACCGGCGTCCAGCTGCTGGCGACCGCACTGAACATTTCCGACGCCTCTTTGCTCGAACCGTTGCGCGAGAGCTTCGAAGCGACTTCCCGCGGGATCAAACGGCGCCTGTCGCGGCTCGACGCCGCTTCGCTGGGCGAGCGGCTCACCGCGCCGTTCGCGCGGCTGATCGGGCTGGGCGAAGGGCCGGGCAATGTGTTCGGGCTGCGCGCCGACGAGCTCGCCCTCGACAGCCGCCAGCGCAACCTTCTGGAGCGCAACCGCAGCCTCGCCGTCGAGCTGGTGGCCGGCGCCGAGGGTCTGGTGCGCGCCGCCAGCACCAGCGTCCAGGAGGCGACGCTCGCCTCGGCCGAGGCGATACTGACAGGGCGCAACCTCCTGCTGCTGATCAGCGCGATCAGCGTCGTCGGCGCGGTGCTGCTGTCCTGGATCTATGTCGGCCGGTTCCTGTCGCGCCGGCTGGGACGCCTGTCCGACCGCATGCGGCGCATGGCCGAGGGCGACCTGGAGGCCGAGGTGGATATCGGCGGACGCGACGAGGTCGGCGAAATGGCCGCTGCGCTCGAAGTCTTTCGCCGCCACGCCCTCGAAGTCCAGCGCCTGAACCTGGTGGAGAAGCTGGCCGAAGAGCTCACGAGCAAGAACGACCAGCTCGAGACGGCGCTCGGCGACCTGGAGAAGGCCCAGGACCAGATCGTCATGCGCGAAAAGCTGGCGGCGCTCGGCGAACTGACCGCCGGGGTGGCCCACGAAATCAAGAACCCGCTGAATTTCATCAAGAATTTCTCCGAAGTCTCGGTTGAGCTTCTGGACGAACTGCTGGAAGAAGTCCGCACCCTCGCCGGCGACCGCAAGGCGGCGGAGAACGGTGACGGGGCCGAGGAGCCGGAAGACGACGACACCGCGGAGGTGATCGAGGAGATTGCCGGCGACCTGACCGGGAACCTCAAGACGATCCACGAACATGGCGAACGGGCGAACAATATCGTTCAGAGCATGCTCCAGATGGGCCGCGGCTCCGGCGAGCGCCGATTGTCCAACATCAACGCGCTGCTCTCGGAACATGCCAAGCTCGCCTATCACAGCGCACGGGCCAGCGATCCGGACTTCAACATCGACCTGCAGGAGGATTTCGACCCCGGCATCGGCGAAATCGAGATCGTTCCCCAGGATCTCAGCCGGGTGTTCCTGAACATGGTGACCAACGCCTGTTATGCGACCCACGAGAAACGCATGGCGTTGAAGGAGGCCGACCCGGACTCCGTCAAGCTGAAAGAAGGGGGCGCGGCTTACGAGCCGCAGTTGCGGCTTACCACCCGTGGCTCCGGGGACAACATCGAGATCCGCATCCGGGACAATGGCAGCGGGATTCCGGACGAACTGGTCGAGAAGATCTTCCACCCCTTCTTCACGACCAAGCCGACCGACCAGGGCACGGGCCTCGGCCTCGCGCTTTCCAGCGACATCGTCCGCCAGCACGGCGGCCACATCCGGGTCGAGACCGAGGCCGGCGAATTCACCGAAATGACTATCGAGCTGCCGAAGGAGTAAGACGGCTTCGGCGCCGGTTCACGCCTCCGGGCTGTCTTCCACCCCGTAGCTGAAATATGCCGCGTCGATATCGTCGTGGAGCCGGCGGCAGGAGTCGCCGATCTCCCGGAGAGTCGCCCGGTTGGTGCTGTCGTCGCCGGGATCGCGGTTCGGCCAATCGTAGTCGATCGTTGCCGCCAGCCGGCCGGCCCGGCGCCCGGCCTCGACAAGAAGCGGACGGCCGGCGGAGACCGCGTCGAGCGCCTCGCAAATCCGGGCCAGGGCGTAGCGGACCGAGTGGGAAAGCAGCGGGTCGGCGACCAGGAAATCGACCACGGCGGCCGGCTCGAACTGCAGCGAATGCAGGCGGCCGTAGGCATCCTGCGCCGCGCAGATCCGCAGCAGGGACAGCCAGTCCGGATCGGTCGCCCGGTCGGCCTGGGATCCACCGGCGGAATAGACGCTGAGCTGGGCGTCGATCAGGCCGGCAAGAAGTTGCGCCCGTTCGACGAAGCGGCCGAGCTGCAGGAAGTGCCAGCCGTCGTCGCGGTACATGGCGCCGTCGGCGATGCCGAAGAATGTCCGGACCGCGTCCTCGGTACGGCGGTAGAATTCGTTCGGGCGGTCTCGCCAGATATCTACGATCTCAATATCCCGGACTTCCAGAAAGGCGAGGTTGAGGCAGGTCCAGAGATCCTCGTCGACCACATTGCGCACCTGGCGGGCGTTCTCCCGCGCGTTGGCAAGGCTGTTGCGGATCGAATCGGGGTTGCCGGGCTCGAAGGTGAGGTCGTCGGCCAGCGTATAGGCGTCGACCAGCATGAATTGCTCATCGTCCAGGTTCGAGCGCAGTTCGCCGCCGACCGGGGCGCGCTGGAGCCCGAGATAAAGCCGCCGCCAGCTCTTGTCGATCTCATCGACCGGCCGGTCCTTCATCGTTTCGAACTGGTCGGCGATCAGACGGCAACCGTGCTGCGCCCGCTCGAGGTAGCGGCCGATCCAGTAGAGACCCTGGGCGCTGCGCGATAGCATGCCGTTACGCCGACAAGACCCAGAGATCCTTGCCGCCGCCGCCCTGGCTCGAATTGACGACGAGCGAACCGGGCGTAAGGGCGACCCGGCAAAAGGCTCCGGGAACCAGGCGGGTCTCCTGCCCGCGCAGCACGAAGGGCCGCAGATCGACATGGCGCGGCGCGGCGCCGTCATCCGTCAGGCACGGCGCACAGGAAAGGTCGAGGGTGGGCTGGGAAATGTAGTTGGACGGATTCTGCCGGATCAGCTCGGCAAAGGCCGTGCGCTCCTCCGGTGTCGCATGAGCCCCGACCAGCATGCCGTAGCCGCCGGAGCCGCCGACCTCCTTGACGACCAGCCGGTCGAGATTGTCGAGCGTAAATTCGAGCCCTTCGGGGTCGCGGCAGAGATGGGTCTCGACGTTGGCGAGCAGCGGTTCCTCGTTAAGGAAATAACGGATCATGTCCGGCACAAAGGCGTAGACGCTCTTGTCGTCGGCCACACCGGTGCCCGGCGCGTTAGCGATGGCGACGTTGCCCAGCCGGTAGGCGTTGAACAGTCCCGGCGTGCCAAGCACCGAATCCGGCCGGAACGCCATCGGATCGAGGAAGTCGTCGTCGATCCGGCGGTAGATCACGTCGACGCGCCGCAGGCCGCCGGTCGTGCGCATGTAGACGAAATCGTTGCGGGCAACCAGATCGCTGCCCTGCACCAGTTCCACGCCCATTTCCCGGGCCAGGAACATGTGCTCGTAAAATGCCGAATTGTAGACGCCGGGAGTGAGCAGGACGATGGTGGGATCGGCATCGCCGCGCGGCGAGAGCTCGGCCAGGGTCTGGCGCAGCAAACGTCCGTAATTCTCGATCCCGCGCACCCGGTGCCGGCGGAACACGTTGCGCAGGCTGGTCTTCACCGCCTGGCGGTTGGCCAGCATGTAGGAGACGCCCGACGGCACGCGCAGATTGTCTTCCAGAACCAGGAAACCGTCATGGGTCCGGACCAGGTCGGTTCCGCAGACCGAGACATAGGCGCCGTGCTGCACCTCCACGCCGCGCATCGCGATCCGGAATTGCGGACAGCCGCGGACCAGATCGGCCGGAACGACCCCGTCGGCAACGATCCGCCCCGGACCGTAGATATCCGCCAGGAACAGGTTCAGCGCTTCGAGCCGCTGGCGCAGGCCGCGCTCCAGGAAATCCCATTCTTCCGCCGCGATCAGCCGCGGGATGATATCGATCGGGATGATCCGCTCCTGCGCCCCTTCCTCGCCATAGACGGAAAAGGTGATGCCCTCGTGCAGGAACGACCGCTCGGCCCGCTCCTGCATGGTCGCAATCTCGTCGCGCGTGGTTTCGCCGAGGGCTTCCCACAGCTCGCGGCAATGGGCGCGCGGCGCGCCGGCAGCGTCGAACATTTCATCGTAGAAAGCGGGGTCCGTCCCGTAGCCGGCGAAGAGTTGGGCCCCTTCCGCCGGATCGCCGGTCCCCGCCTGTTCGACCGGCATCGGCTTCACCTCGTCCGTTGCTGATTTGCCCTGTCGCGCAAGGCCCGCCGCTCAGAGGCCGACAGCGTAAGTCGGCCCTTCGATGTTGGGCAAGCAGGATTTTTCCATCGGCCCCGCCGCCGGTCTCTGTCGGAATAGTGAAGAAACGGCTCGGGCCGGTATCTTGCTTCGCCGCCGCCGGCCATGCGACGATGGCAGGCTTGGCCCAGTTCGGTGTCAACAGCTGGCGCTTCGGACATGTTCCGGCGCCTCCCGTCACTCAGTCCACGGAACGCTGGTCATGGATGAACAACTCAAAAATCCCGATTACCGGCCGCCGATGCGCGAGGCCGTTCCTCTCGGCATCCAGCATGTCCTCGCCATGTTTGCGGGCAACATCACGGTGCCGCTGCTGATCGCCCTGGCCGCGGGGCCGCAGTACATCACCGTACTTGTGCAGATCGCCCTGCTGGCGGCCGGCGTCGCAACGCTGATCCAGACGATCGGCATCGGGCCCGTAGGGTCCCGTCTTCCGATCGTCCAGGGAACCAGCTTTGCCTACGTCGGCATACTGACCGCGGCGATCAAGGGCGGTGCGAGCCTCGCCGCCGTCTTCGGCGCCAGCCTCGTCGGTGGGCTCTTCCAGATTCTTCTCGGATATTTCATTCCGCAGGTCCGCAAGTTCATCCCGGGCCTCGTTTCCGGCGTCGTGGTCATGACGATCGGATTCACCCTGCTGCCGGTCGGCATCAAGTACTCCGCCGGCTGCGGCGCATACCCCGCCGGCTTTTGCAAGAAAGCCGGCTTCGGCGACGTCGGCAACTGGGCGATGGCTCTGTTCGTCATCCTCGCCATTCTCGCGATCCGCAGATACGGCAAGGGAATCTGGTCGACCGCGTCGGTCTTCATCGGAATCGTGATCGGCTACCTGGTGGCGATCCCGTTCGGGATGATGAACCCGCGGAAGGTCGAGGGCATTGCCAAGGCTGACTGGATCGGCCTGCCCGACCAGTGGTTCGGCCTCGAATTCTCTACGCCGACTGCGCTCGGGCTGATCGGCCTCATGGTCATCATGGCGTTCATCACCACGGTCGAGACGGTCGGCGACATCTCCGGCGTGACGGTTGGCGGCGCGGATCGCGAGCCGACCGACAAGGAGCTCAAGGGCGGCATCATGGCAGACGGCCTCGGCTCGGCGATCGTCGCGCTCTTCGGCGGTCTGCCCAACACGTCCTACAGCCAGAATGTCGGCCTGGTCTCCTTCACCCGGGTGATGAGCCGGCATGTGGTGACGGTGGGCGCAGTCTTCCTGATCCTCTGCGGCTTCATCCCGAAACTGGCCGCCGTCATCGGCGCGATGCCCGAGCCGGTGCTCGGCGGCGCTGCGGTGATCATGTTCGGCCTGATCGTCGCCGCCGGCCTCAAGCTGGTGGCGCGGGACGGACTTTCGACCCGCAACATGCTGATCGCGGCGATCTCCCTCGGCCTCGGCATGGGGCTGTGGCAGGTCCAGCAGCTTGCCGGCGCCGCCGGCTTCGGACCGCTGCCGGCCGATGTCCTGCCGGCCTGGTCGTTGCCGCTGTTCGTCTCGGGCATCGTGGTTTCGGGTGTCACGGCGGCGATTCTGAACGCCGTGCTGCCCGAGGAAATCGGGGGCTGACGGGCCGGACCGGCCGGGCCGCCCCGAAGCGCCCTGAAGCGCCCCGGGGTCAGGCGCTGCGCGCGGCGCCTGACCCCTGCTTTCCCGAGCGTTTTTCGGAAGCGAGGCCGCGGGCGACGGCCCCGGCCCCTTTCTGTGCGGCTGCGGAGAGTTCGCGCAGCCACCGGCGATAGGCCAGCGAGACGGCGTCGACCGGCACGGATTGCTCCCCGGCCGGACCCGGGATCTCAGGCGGATCCTGGGCCGCAATCACCGGAAGATCCTCGGCGAGGACCAGATCCTGGAAGTCGAGATGGGGTCGGTCGTCGCCGTCCCGGTCGGCAGTGCGGCAGGTAAACCAGAAACTGCGGCAGGTTCCGGATTCGACCGGCGAGGCGGTCATCCAGAGCTGGCCACGCTCGCCGTCCGGAAAGAAGAATTCGAGATTGACCGTGAACGGCATCCAGATCCGGTAGTCGGTCGGCGCCATCAGGGCGACGTCGGGCAGGTCCATGTCCGGCTCCGGTTCGAAGCGGAACCGGAGCTCGCCACCGACGCGGGCGATATCCGCGATCGGAACCGTCGTGTGCCGGCGGTCGCCGAGCGAGCCGTCATGGACGAAGGGGAAATGCGACAGGTCAACGAAATTTTCCAGCCGGCGCCCGGCCGATGTCGGCCAGGTATAGGGCTCGCCCTCGACGCAGCGGAACGCCTCGTCGCCCCAGGCCGGGCACCCGGGAATGTCGGTGCCGGCCTCCGGATCGAGGCGCAGCCAGACCAGGTCGTAGGCGACGGCGGTCTCGATCTTCCGAAGCCGGAAGCCGGGCGGAATGCGATAATTCGGCATCGAGGGAATTTCGACGCACGCGCCGCCGGCATCGTAGAGCCAGCCGTGATAGGCGCAGCGCAGTCCGCCCGCCTCGACGCAGCCGACCGTCAGCCGCGTCGAGCGATGGATGCACCGGTCGGGAAAGGCCGCCACGGTGCCGAATATCTCGGCGACTGCGATCGGCTCGCCGAGCAGCGTGACCGGGAGTGCCCGCTTGTCGGCGCTGGCGGCGGCAAGCTCCGACAGGGTGCAGACCGGATGCCAGAAATAGCGCCAGGCGCTGTCGTCGAGATAGGCCATCTTCGTTCTCCACCATGAGGCCCCTTGTGCGGGTACGGGCGTTTCCCGGCGCCCTGCCGCCGGCCCGCGCCGCTGCGACCGGTGCGCCCGGCCCGGGACCGCTCCCCGGGAAGGGTAATTCGGCCATCGCAATCCGGACAAGGTTGAATTCTCGCGCGCCGGAACCTTTTCCTTTCCGCGCATTTGCCATGACTCGCAGCGTCTGCGCCGTTACTGTCCGCGCGTTGAGGTTGCTCCCGGCGCAGCGGACCGGTCTTTCGCAATGGCTGTCAAACTCACCGACATTCTGAAAGACGCAAAATCCGGTGACGGTGTCGCCTCCCGCGCCGAAGACTACGACCGGCGCTACGGCGGCGCGGCGCGCGGCGGCCGGGACGAGCGCAAGTCCGACTACAAGGATTTCGAGAATACCTATTACGACCTGGTGACCGACTTCTACGAATACGGCTGGGGCCGGTCGTTCCACTTTGCGCCGCGTATCGAAGGGGAAAGCTTTGCCGCTTCTCTGGCGCGGCACGAGCATTACCTGGCGCACCGCCTCGACCTGCAACCCGGCATGACGGCGGTCGACCTGGGCTGCGGGATCGGCGGTTCGTTACGCGAGATCGCGCGCTTTTCCGGCGCCAGAATCCTCGGCGTCAACAACAACGAGTATCAGTTGAAGCGCGCCGCAAAACTGACCGAGGCGGAATATCTGAGCCATCGGGTCGAATATCTCAAATGCGATTTCATGAATGTCGACGCGCCGGACAACACCTTCGACGCGGTTTACGCCATCGAGGCGACCTGCTGCGCGCCCGACAAGGCCGGCGTCTTCGGCGAGGCGTTCCGCCTCCTCAAGCCCGGCGGCCGTTTCGGCGCCTACGATTTCTGCCTGACAGACCTTTTCGATGCGCAGGATCCCCTGCACCTGAAGCTCAAGGCCGATATGGAGTATGGCGGCGGCCTGCCCGACATCGCCCGGCCGCACGAGATGGACGACGCGATGCGCCGGGTCGGTTTCGACCTGCTGGACGCGCGCGACCTGGCGGCCGACGCGCCGCCCGGCATCCCCTGGTACCAGCCGCTGGTCGGTTCCGGCCTGTCATTCGCCAGCGCCCGCAGTTCGCCCGTGGGCCGCCGGCTGACCCGCGGTTCGCTTTGGCTGCTCGAACGGCTGCGCATCGTGCCGCGCGGCACGGCGCAGGTCGCAGCGTTCCTGAACGTCGCCGGCGAAGCCTTTGCCGAGGCCGGCCGGCTGGGCATTTTCAGCCCGATGTATTTCCTTCTTGGCCGGAAACCGGAGTAGGGCCGGCGGTCCCTCGATACGGCCCCTGCGGGACCTACTCGGGATGAGGGAGGTATTGTTTTCCCTCAAGCTCCAAACTTACCCTCATCCTGAGTAGCCGCGAAGCGGCGTATCGAAGGGCCGGCTGCCGCAACGGCCCCTGCGGGACCTACTCGGGAGGAGGAAGGTATTGTTGTCCCTCAAGCTCCAAACTTGTCCTCACCCTGAGTAGCCGCGAAGCGGCGTATCGAAGGGCCGGCTGCCGCAACGGCCCCTGCGGGACCTACTCGGGAGGAGGGAGGTATTGTTGTCCCTCAAGCTCCAGACTTGCCCTCACCCTGAGTAGCCGCGAAGCGGCGCATCGAAGGGCCGGCTGCCGCAATTCCCTGCCCGATCCATGTCGCCGCTGCCGGGCAACGCGGGTCAGGGCTTCGAGGCGGCCTCCTCGCCCCAGAAGGCCCGGTCGTCGGCGATATTGTCCGGGTGGAACCATGCCGCCGCGATGCGGCCGCCGCGGACTTCGTAGACCGCCAGCTCCCGCCCTTCGATGCGCCGGCCGTCCTTCTCCGCCGACCAGGCGATCAGGGCGGCGACATGGCTCCTGGTTTCGACCGTCGAGACGACGCTGAGCGCAAACGTGCCGCCGGTCGTGCCGAGCGCGCGGCGGATCATGTCGAGCACCGCCTCGCGGCCTCGCAGGTCGCCCATATGGTCGCCGACATCCGGTTCCTGCCAGTCCACGTCGGGCGCGACGTACGCTTCGAGCGCGGACAGGCCGCCGCTGCGCGACGCGGCGCGGCGAGCGTCGTAGAACGCGCGGACGAAGCGGCCGAGCGGGCCGGATGCGGGGTCGATTTCACCGGTCATGGTTGCGCGGTCATGGTTGCGGTCCTGTCGGCGCGGCGGGGATGGGGGCGCGACTATGGTCCGGTTGCACGCCCGCCGTCCATCGGGCAGATGCACGGCGCGCCGGCATGGCGCGCCGCGCCAGTCGCGATGCCAGTCGCGATGCCCGTCCCAATGCCGGTCCCGATGTCCGACCCTGCCTGCTGGAATCCGCCCATGCTTCGCCTGTACGACAACCATCTTTCCGGCAACGGCTACAAGCCGCGCCTGCTGATGGCCCATCTCGGCCTGAGCTACGAGCGGATCGAGCTCGATATCATGACCGGCGAGACCCGGACGCCGGAGTTTCTCGCCCTCAACCCGAACGGGCGCATTCCGCTGCTGGTGCTGGAGGACGGCACGCCGCTCGCCGAATCGAACGCGATCCTGTGCTACCTCGCCGAGGGCTCGCGCTTCCTGCCGGCCGGGCGGCTGGAGCGGGCGCTGACCCTGCAATGGCTGTTCTTCGAGCAATACAGCCACGAGCCCAACATCGCCGTCGCGCGCCACTGGATCCGGCATTCCGACATGACGGACGCCCAGCGCACCCAGCTTCCGGCGAAGCAAGAGGGCGGCCACGCCGCGCTCGCGGTAATGGAGGGGCATCTCGGCGGCGCGGACTGGTTCGGCGGCGACGCCCTGACCGTCGCCGACATCGCCCTCTACGCCTACACCCACGTCGCCCATGAAGGCGGCTTCGACCTCGCCGGCTACCCCGCCGTCACCGCCTGGCTCGCCCGCGTGGCGGCGATGCCGGACCATGTCCCGATGCTGCCGGTAGCGGAGGGAGTTGTGGCGGGTGGCGGGTGAAACAGAGGGCGTCATATCTGCGATTATGCGTTCGCAGCCCACTGCTGCTCCGATGGCCGATGCCGCAAATTCCCCTCAATGCCGCCCCGGACGGAGCGGCCTGCCCCGGACCACGATGCAGGGTGCGGGGGCACAGGCACAGGCCTTTCGGGTCGCCCGCCACCAGTAGGAACTTTGCGCGCCGATCTCAAATTCTCAAAGTTGCCACCCCGGACGGAGCGCAGCGGAGATCCGGGGTCCAGGGACCACAGGAAAGACATTTTCGGGTCGGCCCTGGGCCCCGGAACAAGTCCGGGGCGGCATGGTATTTTTGAACACCGACAAACGAGCGGCCTTTGCAGTTTCCTCAGGCTTCGTCTCGCCGTTGGAGGGAAATTCGACGCTGCATCGTCAAGCATATAAATCCCGGATAGAGCACCGACCGCCCCCTCATATCGCCCGCTCCCGTCCTTTCCAGTATTCCGACCGGATCACGTTCTTCTGGATTTTGCCGATGGCGGTGCGGGGCAGGGTTTCGACGAATTTGACGAAGCGGGGGCGCTTGTAGCGCGGGATCTGGGTCGCCACGAAGTCGATCAGGGCGGCTTCATCGGGCAGCCCCGTGGTATCCCGGGCATCGTCCGGGGCAGCGCCGTCCCACGCCGCGCCGTTCGCCACGACATGGGCGGCCGGCACCTCGCCCCACTTGTCGTCGGGCACACCGAACACGGCGCATTCGCTCACGGCGGGATGGCGGTAGAGCGCGCGCTCGACCTCGGCGGGGAAGATGTTCTCGCCGCCGGAGACGATGACGTCCTTCGAGCGGTCGATCAGATGGAGGAAGCCGTCTTCGTCGATGCGGCCGATGTCGCCGGTCCGGAGCCAGCCGTCGCCGGCGCGCAGGTCCGCCAGCCCCGCCCCGTCGCCGGTATCGCCGCCGATATCGTTGCCGATATAGCCGAGCAGCGTGTGTTCGCCGCGGCTCGCGACCTCGCCGGCCTCCCCCTGCGGCAGGGGCCGGCCCGTCCCGTCGAGCACCGCCATCTCGACGCAGGGCCGCCCGGCGCTCATCGGCTTGGCGCGCGCGAAGGCGGCTGGCCGGTAGGCGAGCGGGCAGCTTTCCGACTGGCCGTAATGCTCGACGATGTCGAGGCCGGGCCAGGCGCCTAGCGCGCGGTCGAGCAGGCCGGACGGCATCGGCGCGCCGCTGATGTTGAGATGGCGCAGGCCGCCGCCGCCCTGCCGCACCCGCGCAGCCGCCGCCGGATCGTCGAGCAGGGCCGTCACCTGGGACGGCACCAGGAAGGCCGCGGTCGCGCCGTCGCGTTCGATGGCGTCGGCGAACAGGTCCGGCGCCCACTTCTCCAGCAGCACGACGGTGAGGCCGCGTCTTATGCCGATCTGGAGCCACATGAACAGGCCGGCGACGTGGAACAATGGCGTGGTGCAGGCCATGACGTCGTCGTCGGCCAGTTCGAAGGCCTGCGCGCCGAGGCAGGAGGCGAGGGTGCGGTTGCGGTGCGAGACCAGCACGCCCTTGGGCGCGCCGGTCGAGCCGCTGGAAAAGGTCACCGAAGCCGGATCGTCGGGCAGGACGGCGACCGGCGGGTCGGCTTCCGGCGCGCCGGCGACGAAAGCGTCCAGCAACTCCGTGCGTTTGCCGCCGCCGATGACGACGACCCGCTTCAGCGTCGGGGAAGCGGCGAGCAGGGCGCACGCCTCGTCCGCCAGGCCGGCATGGACGAACAGCAGTTCCGCGCCGACCCGGGCGAGCATCTCGGCCCGGCCGGCTTCGTTGGCGCGCACCGAGACGTGGGCGAGCGGGCAGCCGGCGCGCGCCGCGCCGAAATGGACCGCCGCGTAGTCGGCGTCGTTCGGCGACAGGATCGCGAGCCAGCGCCCCGGCCGGTCCGGCGTTTTCGCATAGCCTTCGCTGACCAGCGCATTGGCCAGCCGGTCGGCCGCCCGGTCGAGCGTGGCATAGCTGAGCGCCAGCCGTTCGCCGCCGCGATAGCCCACGACCGCCGCCCTGCCGGGATGGCGCATCGCGCTCTCGCGCAGCAGGGCGCCGAAGGTCTGCGGGAAGTCCCCGAATTCTCGTGCCGTCACGGCGCCGCCAGCCGCTGCAGCAGATCGATCAGTTGCGCCCGCTCGGCCGCCGACAGGTTGCGCGCGATCTCCGCCTCGTGGGCGTCGAGCCGCGGCCGGATCGCGCGCAGGAATTCGGCCCCGTCCTCCGACAGCTTCAGCGCGTGGGAGCGCCGGTCGGTCGGCGACGGTTCGCGCCGGATCAGGCCGCGCTTCTCCAGCATGTCGATGATCGACACCAGGGTGGAGCGGTCGATGCCGAGCGCCTTGCCGATCCGGGTCTGGTTGGAGCCCGGGTTGGCCTGGACCAGCAGCAGCACGCCGAGCTGGCCTGGGCTGATGCCGTCGGCGCCCAGATGGGCGGCGAAATTCTGGAACGCGAACACCTCGGCCCGGCGCAGCCGGTAGCCCAGCAGGGCCGCGAGCCGGCCGAGATCGACCGCTTCCCGGCCGGGCGCAGCCGGGCCGGCAGCGGGGTCGTTCAGCGAGTCGGGGGCATTCATGAGGCCGGGGCATAGCATGGATTGTCCGCCGGCCAAACAGTCAGGCCTCAAATAGTTTCGACTCGCTAATATACAGAACGCTGACGCCGGGTCGTGTCTCAGTTTGAAAGAACAGAGTATGCGGCGGCACGAACCCGCTCGCCTCTCCTCGCCCCTCTCCGTCATTTCGACCGAAGCGGCGCACCCGCGTGGGGGAGAAATCTTTCACGCTCAGCGCTTTCGCCCCAGCACTGCTGGCGAAAGAAATGGGTATCATTTATCTGACTATGCCGCCGGGGCGGCGGCGCGCGGCTGGCGCCGCGCCACCCCCACCCGGTGCGCGCCCAGTGCACTGGGCGCGGACCGACCTCCCCCTCTGAAGAGGGGGAGGTAAAAACAAGCCAGAACAAGAGCTTAACCTCCATTTTCCTTCCCCCTCTTCAGAGGGGGAAGTGGCCCCGGATGAAATCCGGGGTCGATGGGGGTGAGGGTGCGGCGGGCGCTCATTGCCACCGGACTGTCCGCGCCGTCAGCCGGAAGCCCGGCACCGCATAGTCTGGTATATAATACCCAAAGAAATCTCCGCTTCACGGCCCCTTCGACTTTGCTCAGGGCAGGCTGCTTCGCCCCGGATGAATCCGGGGCTCCGGTCGAAATGACGGATAAGGGATCGGCTGCGGCCGACGCTGAAATTTAACCGAGACACTACCCGACGCCGGGTTGACTTGCCGGGAAAGAACATTATATGAACATTCTGCCTGTTCCGGCGATGCCTTGCCTTGCAGGGCCGCCGCCGCTCCGGCCCGGCGGAGGCCCGGTCATGACAAACATGACGGCATTCAGGAGATAATATTCCTTTGTTGATTCATTTTGTACCCAATTTTGCGCCGGGCTGGGCCCGGAACGGCGGGCGCGGACGGCGGCGGCCTGGTTGGAAAGCGGCGCAAAACAACCGCTTCCGGCAAGAGGGCGGACGCTTTCCGCCGGACGGAAACCGGACAGGAGGACCGGTGCGCGGAATTTTTTTCGAAATATAGACCGGTCTGTCCAGTCCAGGCGGGCCCGGGGAGCGGTTTCGGTGTCCGGGGCAGGTCGGGGCAGGCGGCCGGCGTGACAGGATTGGCGGAACGGGCGGAGAGAACCGGACCATGACGAATCATGACATTTCATGACACATCATGACATCCGCAGACGCCTGTCCCGCCGTCCCGTTCGTTATCCCGGGCGTAGCGGGTGGAGGGATTCGGCCCGGTCCGGCGAACGGGATCAGGCCAGGCCGAGCGCGGTGTCGGAGACGAAGGGGTTGGTCTGCCGTTCCTGCCCGAAGGTCGAGGGCGGGCCGTGGCCGGGGATGAAGGCGATGTCGTCGCCGAGCGGGAACAGCTTGTTGCGGATGCTGGCGACCAGCTCGTCGTGGTTGCCCATCGGAAAATCGGACCGCCCGATCGAACCCTGGAACAGCACGTCGCCGACGACCGCAAAGCCGGCATCGCGATGGACGAAGACGACATGGCCGGGTGTGTGGCCGGGGCAGTGGATCACGTCCATCGTGACGTTGCCGAAGCTCACCGTATCGCCGTCTTTCAGCCAGCGGTCCGGCTCGAACGTCCTGGCGCCGGCGAAGCCGAACATCCGGCACTGCTCCTCCATTTGGCCGATCCAGAAGATGTCCGCCTCGTGCGGGCCTTCGACCGGCACCTGCAATCGCTCGGCAAGGTCTTTCGTGCCGCCGGCATGGTCGAGATGGCCGTGGGTGATGAGGATCTTTTCGACCGTGACCGCCTGTTCGGCGATCGCGCTCTCGATCAGCTCCAGGTCGCCGCCCGGATCGGTCACCGCGCCGCGCATCGTCCCGGTGCACCAGAGCAGCGAGCAGTTCTGCTGAAACGGCGTGACCGGAATCATTACCGCCTGGATCGGCGGTTTGGCGGCGGTTTCGGACATGGCGGGAGGGCGGTTAGCGGTCGGGCCCCTGACATGTCGCGCGGCCGGGAGGGGCGCAAGCCCCGATCTGCCGCACGAAGGAGGGGGTCAGGCTGCGCCGGCCGCCCCTTCGCCCGCCGGTTTCAGCCATACCGCCGTGTCGTGGAACGCCACGCCGCCGACCGGCCCGACCGCTTCGGCGGAGACGAGCTGGTTGATGCCCATGCCTTCGCCGGCCGGGTCGCGGTAGCTGTCGGCGGGCCAGATGCCTTCGACGATCACGGTGCCGGGCCGGACGCCGTCGGTCAGCCGCGCCGTCAGCGTCACCGCGCCCCGGCCGTTGCCGACGCGCACACTGTCGCCCTCCGCGATGCCGTGCGCCGCAGCGTCGTCGGCATGGATCAGGACGGTCGGCGTCCCCTCCCGCCGCTGCGAACCGACGGTTTCCGTGAAACTGGAATTCAGGAAGGTCCGGGCCGGCGGCGCCACCATGCGGAACGGCCGGGCGTCGTCGGCCGCCTCGGTGACCGCCCAGTGGTCGGGCAGCGCCGGCATGCCGACATGGTAGGGACCGACGGCGGCCCAGTCCGGCCGGAAATGGAACCTGCCGTCCGCAGTCGGAAAGCCGTTCAGGAAATGCGCGTCGTCGAAGGCGTGGTTGCAGTCGATCCAGCCCTTGGCCGCCGCCGCTTCGGCGCCGCCCTTGCCGGAAGTCTGCAGGGTGGCGTCGATCAATTCCCAGGCGCTCATGCCGAAGGCCGGGCTTTCGGCGCCCAGCCGTTTCGCCAGCCCGCACACGACGTCGTGGTTGCTGCGGGTCTCGGCAAAGGGCTCCAGCACGCGCTTGCCGACGGTGAGCGCCGAATGGCCCCAGCCCATGTAGAAGTCGTCGCATTCGAGGAAGGTGGTCGCCGGCAACACGATATCGGCGTAGCGCGCGGTCGCCGTCATGAACTGCTCGTGGACGCACAGGAACAGGTCGTCCCGCGCCAGGCCGGCGCGGACGGCGCGGCTGTCCGGCGCAACCTCGGCGGAATTGGCGTTCTGGATTAACATCGCCGTGACCGGCGGGCCGCCCTCCAGCGCGCCGGGCTCGCCGGTCAGGACCGGCCCGATGCGCGACTGGTCGAGCGAGCGGATCGCCGGATCGGCAAGATCGAGGCCGTGGGCGAGGTTCAGATCCAGGCCCCAGTCCTCCAGCCGGGCATAGAAGGCGCCGCCGCCCTCCTCCTGCCACGCCCCGGTCAGCGCCGGCAGGCAACTCACGGCGTGCATGGCGACGGCCCCGTTGCGCGACCGGGTAAAGCCAAGGCCGAGGCGCAGGAAGCTCCGCTTCGTCCGGCCGTACAGGCGGGCGAAATCGATAATGTCCTGTTCCGGCAGGCCGGTGATGTCCGCCGCCCGGGCCGGTGTCCGGCTGAGAATGTGGCGCTCGACCTCCGGGTCGAAATCGGTCAGCCGGGCGAGATAGTCGCGGTCCGCCAGCCCTTCGGCCAGGATCACCTGCATCATGGCGAGCGCCAGCGCGCCGTCGGTGCCCGGGCGCAGGATCAGGGCCCAGTCCGCGGCCTGCACCGTCGGCGTGTCGTAGACATCGACCACGACCAGTTCGGCGCCGCGCTCCTTGCGGGCGCGCTGGATGTGGCTCATCAGGTTGACATGGGTGGCGACCGGGTTGCCGCCCCACACGACGACCAGGTCGGATTTCACCGCTTCCGCCGGGTCCGGGCCGGTCAGCATGCCGACGCCGGCCTGCCAGCCGGAGGACGACGGGCCGACGCAGATGGTCGAGCGCTGCTTCGAATAGCGCTTGGCGTTGCGCAGCCGGTCGAGGCCCCAACGGCTCACGATGCCCAGCGTGCCGCCGGAATGATAGGGCCAGACCGTCTCGCTGCCGTGGCGCGCCGCGGCGCGCAGGAACGCTTCGGCGATCTCGTCGAGGGCGTCGTCCCAGGCAATCGGGGCGAACGCGCCCTCGCCCTTCGCCCCGGTCCGGCGCAGCGGGCGGCCCAGACGGTCCGGGTGATGCACCCGCTCGGCATAGCGGGAAACCTTCTCGCAGACCACGCCGGCGGTGTAGGGCAGTTCCTTGTTGCCGCGGATGCGGCCGATGCGCGTCGGCGACAGGCGCTCGACCTCGAGCGCGCAGGCGCTCGGGCAATCGTGGGGGCAGGCGGATCGGACGGTCGCGACCGCCCCGGCGGCCGGCGCCGCTGTCACCCCGGCGGCGGGAAGCGCGGTATCGAGCGGCATGGATTTCCCTTCCTCGCAAGCCTCCTCGGAGGCTGGGTGAAGGCGAGCGTAGGAACCGCAAGCAGGGGCGTCAATAGACCGGCCGTGCCGGCGCGCGCAGGATCAGGCCGCTACGGCGTCCGCGCCGAGCATCGGCAGCACATCCCGGTGCAGCCGCTCGATGGTCTCGCGCTCCCGTTCGGCGCTTATGCTGGTGAAGCGCGCGATGAAGCCGATTTCAGTGAAGCCGAGTTCGCGATAAGCGGCGATCTTTTCTGCCGCCCGTTCGGCAGTCGTCATCAGGCAACGCTCGCGGAACAGCGTAGTCAGGTCTTCGATCCCGGTGCTGCCGGTGAGCGCCGCCTCGCTGGCAGCGAAATCCCGGTTCCAGGTGTCGCCGGCCAGAACCTTGCCGAAGGCGGCGACATGCTCCTGCACCGCCGGCTGGCCGATCGCGACGGCTTCCTCCTCGGTATCGGCGATCACCGTCAGCAGCGCAACCATGGCCTTGCGGCCCTGCGGCCCCTTAACGCCATTCGGGGCGCCGACATCGGGATGGCCGGCGCCGGTCAGCGCGTCGCGATACCAGGCCATCTTCTGCGCCAGGCTTTCCGGGCTCATCGGATACTGGTTCATCATCAGGTTGTAGCCGCGCCGGCCAGCCGCCTCGAAACTGTTGCGGTCGTTCGACGCCGCGACCCAGACCGACGGATGCGGCTGCACCGGCGCCGGCCAGGGCTCGACCCGGTCGAACGACCAGAACCGGCCGGTATGGGCAAAGGGTTCGCCGGCCCAGAATTTCTCGATGACCTCCAGCCCCTCGTACATCTTCTCGGCGCTGTCCTCCCGGGTTACGCCGAAGGCGGCGAACTCGTGCGGCACGAACCCGCGGGAGATGCCGATCTCGGCCCGGCCGCCGGAAAACTGGTCGAGGGAGGCCAGGTCTTCGGCCACCTGCAAGGGGTGGCGCAGGGGCAGCAGCGACACCGCGGTGCCGAGCCGGATCTGCCGGGTCTCGCGGGCGAGCGCGGTGAGATAGAGCGCCGGGTTGGGCACCGCCCCGCCGTAATAGTGAAAATGATGTTCGGTCGTGCGGTAGCAGCGCCAGCCCAGCGCGTCGGCCAGCTTCACCGAAGCGATCAATTCCTCGTAAAACCGGTTCAGCGTCACCGGATAGGCGCTGCGCCAGGTCGGCAGGTGGAACAGGCAGAAGTCCAAGGTTCCGGATTCCCGGGCAAGTCGTTGTCGCCGAACCGCGATCCCCGCCGACCATGCCCGGTGCCGATGCAGCAGGTCAAACGTGTATTTCAGGTCGGTATTTCCCTTGGGCGGCGGCCGCAGCGGCGCTATCGTCGCGAGGAAAGTCATTCCAGGGAGGAGTTTGCCGCATGGTTACGGTGTGGGGCCGCAAGAATTCGCTCAACGTGCAAAAGGCGATCTGGGCGCTCGAGGAAGCGGGCGTGCCGTTCGACCGGATCGACGCCGGGCTCGAGTTCGGCCAACTCGATACGGAGAGCTATGGCCGGCTCAACCCCAACCGCCGCGTTCCGACCCTGATCGACGGCGATACGGTGATCTGGGAATCGAACGCCGTCGTGCGCTATGTCGCCGCCAAATGGAGCGAGGGCGATCTGTGGCCGACCGACCTGGCCGAACGGGCGGCGGCGGACATGTGGATGGACTGGCTCCAGACCACCGTCATCGGGCCGCTGATCCCGGTGTTCGCCGGATTGGTGCGCACGCCGCCGGACCAGCGCGACATGGGGCTGATCGCCGAGAAGGCGAACGAGTGCTGCCACGTCTTCCAGATTCTCGATGCCGCCCTGGCGCACCGGGACTATGTCGCCGGCAGCCGCTTCACCATGGGCGACATCCCGGTCGGCGCGGCGACCTGGCGCTATCTCAACCTGCATATCGAACGGCCCGAACTGCTGCATATCGCGGACTGGATGGATCGGCTCGAGAAGCGTCCGGCCTTCGAGAAGCATGTCATGCTGCCGCTGACCTGAGCGCCGTCGACGCCAACCCGGTTACGCGCCAACCCGGTCAGGAGAGCACGCATGCCGAATTCCTATCCCGACAGCCGCGGCCTCGCGCTGACGGCCGGATCGCCCGAGGCCGCCGAGGCCTGGGACCGCACGGTCCGCAGCTATCTCGGCATGCGGCGCGACACCGGCGACCGCCTCAAGGAAGCCTACGCTGCCGATACCGACATGCCGATGGCGCACTGTCTGCGCGGCTATTTCATGCTGCTGTTCAGCGAGGCGAAGCGCTGGGCCAGCGGGCGCAAGTCGCTGGCGGCGGCGCAACAGGCCGCTGCCGCCCGACCCGTCACCGAGCGCGAAGCCGCGCATATCGCGGCGCTCGATCGCTGGGTCGAAGGCGACATGAAAGGCGCGACCGCGCTGTGGGACGGCATCCTGACCGACCATCCGCACGACCTTCTCGCCATGCGGCTGGCGCACTACACCCATTTCTACAGCGGCGATTCGGCGGCCATGCGCGATTCGATGGCGCGGATCATGCACGCCTGGGACCCGACGGTGCCGGACTATGGCTTCGTCGCCGGTTGCTATGCCTTCGCACTGGAGGAGGACGGCGACTATGCCCGCGCCGAACAGCGCGGCCGGGAAGCCGTCGGGATCAACCCGGACGATCCCTGGGGCACCCATGCCGTCGCCCATGTCATGGAGATGCAAGGCCGGCAGGCCGAGGGCATCGCCTGGCTGTCCGCCCTGGAGCCGCACTGGACCCAGGTCCAGAATTTCCGCTTTCACCTGTGGTGGCACCGCGCGCTGTTTCACATCGAACTCGGCGATTGCGACGCGGTGCTCGACCTCTACGACCGCGGCGTGCGCGAGGAGGAATCGGGCGATTATCTCGACCTGACCAACGCGGTCGCCCTGTTGTGGCGCCTCGAATCGGAAGGCGTCGATGTCGGCGACCGCTGGCAGGAAGTCGCCGGCCACTGCGCCGATCATGCCACCGACCTGCTGCTCGCCTTCGTCGATGCCCACTATGCCATCGCCATTGCCCGGACCGGCGACAGCGCGGCGCTGACGACCCTGCGAGCGGGCATCCGGGAAGCGGCGCAAGCTGACGGAACCCAAGCGGCGGTCTACCGGGATGTCGCGATTCCGGTGTGCGACGCCGGGGCGGCCTACGGCGCCGGCGACTACGGCCGGGCCGCCGACCTGCTGGGCGCTGTGCGCTACGACCTGCGGCGGCTCGGCGGCAGCCACGCCCAGCGCGACCTGTTCGTCCAGATGATGATCGAGGCCAACATCCGGGCCGGCCGCACTGCCCGGGCCAGGGCCCTGATCGCCGAACGCACCGAACGCCGCCCGACCAGCGGCTGGACCCGCCGCCGCTTCGCCGCCCTGTTCGGCGATGCCGACGGCCCGGCCGGGCAGAGGGCGGCGGCTACGGCGTAGGCGACGACAAATGGCGCGCTTGTGTGTCACTCAATGCAAATGCAGAATGCAATGTTCTACATCAGTGAGAGAAACGCGTTGCGATACAAACGGTCTTGGCAATTCTTGTCTCCCGTTTTCTCGACGTGCCTACCTTCCACTACACAATCTGAACCTAACACAATGCGCACCCTAGTCTCCGCCGTGCTATCCGTTTTTACTTTCTACACCTACACGTTTGCGACTCAAGCTGCCGAGCCCACTGAATCGGCCGAAAAATCTGTAGACCTGAGTAAGTGCGCCGGGATCGCCGCACCAATGCAACGTCTCAAGTGTTATGACAAACTATCGGGGCGCTTATCTTCAACAAATGCATCAAAAATACCTACTTCACGTCCTGAGCACTGGCGATCGGTTCAAAAAACTAATCCCATCGACGACACTCCGATAATAACCATTTATACTTACGCAATAGGAGGACAGAATCGATTCGGGAGAAAGTCACAATTGATCTTCCGCTGTCAAAACAATAAGACTGAAGTTTTGATTTTATGGCATGAATTCATAGGATTGGGTCGACATGCATCGAGTCAAAAAGTAGTGATTCGTTTAGACTCGGGAACCGCTCAGAGTCAAAGTTGGTCACACAGCACATCAGGGACGGCCACATTTGCTCATAGACCGATTTCTTTAATCCGAAAATGGACTAAACACACACGCTTGGTTGCACAGACCACCCCCTACAATAGAGGTCCAATAGCAGCTATCTTCAATATTACCGGCTTAAATGAAGCAATAAAGCCCCTAGCAAAGACATGCAACTGGCTCTTAAGTCCATAATAAGATGAACCTAATTGCTTCAGAATAGTTTATTCGACTTCTCTCTATTTTGTAGCTGAAAAGATTAGAAATATCAAAATAATTTTGGTCCAAACACTCGATATATGACCTGTAAAATTTATTCAAATTTCAGATAACATGTCAAAATTATGTATTTTAGTTTTGATAAACTCACTTACCAAAAATAAAATGCGGTCTATCTACACGAATTGTTATTCCATTTCTTCTTCTTATTTTACAAAAAATACGGGATTGAAAAAATCTAGTTTCATAAAGTTATACAGACTTACACTATGATTTCTTGTTTATAATGTCGTCGCAAATTCGCCCAGCGTGCTCGGCCAGAACAGCGTATCGAGCACCAGTTGGCCGAGGCCGCGGTCGGCGCTCAGGAGCAGGACGACGAAGGTGACGGCCGCGCCGAACAGGTAGCAGCGGATCAGCAGCTTCAGCACCCTGCGGGCGCGGAGCCGCGCATCAGCCAATTCGGGCGCCCGCTCTTCGGCGCCGTCATCATCGCTGTTGTGGGGATGTCCGGCCATCGCCCGGCATCATCCGGCAAAGTCGAAGCGTGCCGCAAGCTCCAGATGCGCCGACCAGGTGAACTGGTCGACCGGCCGCAGGCGGGTCAGACGGTAGCCGCTGTCGGTCAGGATACGCGCGTCGCGCATGAAGGTGCCGGGGTCACAGGACACCGCGACGACGACCGGCGCCCGGGACGCCGCGATCTCGACGGCCTGGTCTTTCGCCCCGGCCCGCGGTGGGTCGAAGACCGTGAAATCCGCCCCGGCCAGCTCGGCCGCCGGGACCGGCCTGCGCATCAGGTTGCGCGCCTCGGCCCGCAGCGCCGGGAGGCCGGCCTGCCGCGCCGCTGCGCCAAGGTTGGGGGTGGCGGGCTTGTGGGTATCGGGGGGCGTGGCGCATGGGGTGGCGCGCCCCGGCCGGAGGCGGGGGGGGCCGGGCCTGCCGCGCCGCTGCGCCAAGGTTGGCGATGGCGGCCTTGTCGATATCGGCGGCGTAGACGGCGCAGCCCCGCTTCGCCAGCGGCAGCGCGAAGGCGCCCGAGCCGCAGAACAGGTCGGCGGCCCGCGCCGCGCCGTCCGCCGCTTCGAGAACGAAACCGGTGAGCGCCGCCCCGCCGTCCGCGGTCGCCTGGGCGAAAGCGCCCGGCGCGAGCGCGACCGGCACGTCGCCATGGACCGCCCGCATCGGCCGGGCTTCGGCCAGCACCTCGGCGCCCTCCTGCTTCGGATGGGCGCGCGCCACCCGGGCCAGGTCTTCGCGGGCCAGCAGGGCGACCAGCGCGTCCCTGCCCGCGCCGCCGAGCCGCGCGGACGTGCGGATCGTCAGGTCGAGGCCGCTGTCGGTCATGGCGACATGGGCGTCGGCCCGGTCGCCGGCCCGCAACGCCGATTCCGCCCAGCCGCGCAAAGGCCCGATCAGCGCCGCGATCTGCGGCAACACCACCGGACAGGCGGCGAGATCGACGACGCGATGGCTGTGGCGCTCGTTGAAGCCGACGATGGCGTCCTCGCGCCGCCGCCGGATGGCGAAGGTTGCGCGCCGCCGGCTGCCGGGCGGGCTGCGGTGCAGCGGCTCGACGACTGCTCCGTCCAGGCCGTTGCGGGCGAGGAGGCCGCGCAACATGTCCATCTTCCACGCGCCGTAGGCGTCCGGCGTCAGATGCTGCAGGGCGCAGCCGCCGCATGCGCCGAAATGGCGGCACGGCGGCTCGCGCCGGTCCGGTCCGGCTTCCAGGAGGTCCAGCAGCCGGCCGCGGAACCGGCCGGGGCCGGTCTCGGTCAGGGCGACCGTCGCGCGGTCGCCGGGCGCGGTGGCCGGGACATGGACGGTCCCGCCCGCCACGGCGGCGACCCCGTCGCCGCGCCGGCCGATGCTCCCGATGGTCACGTCGGCCCGGAAAGCGGTCATGCGCTATCGGCCGCTTCGGCCCGAAAGTCCGCACAGATCAGGAACTCCCGGTTGCCTTCCGGCCCGGTGACGGGGCTTTCCGCGATCCCGCGCACCGTCCATCCGGGTTGCGCGCCCAGCCAGGTCCGCACCTCAAGACAGACCGCTTCATGGACCGCCGGGTCGCGCACCACGCCGCCCTTGCCGACCTGCTCGCGCCCAGCCTGGAATTGCGGCTTGATCAGGGCGATCAGCCAGGCGCCGGGTGCAGCCAGCGCCAGGCCGGCGGGCAGCACGGTCTCCAGCCCGATGAAGCTGGCGTCGCAGACGATGGCGCCGGGCGGATCCGGGACCAGATCGCGGCTCAGATGCCGGGCGTTGGTTTTTTCCAGTACGGTCACGCGCGGATCGTTGCGCAGCTTCCAGGCGAGCTGGCCGTGGCCGACGTCGACGGCGTAGACCTTCGCCGCGCCGTGATGGAGCAGGACATCGGTAAAACCGCCGGTCGAGGCGCCGATATCGAGGCAGGTCCGCCTTGCCGGATCGACGCCGAACCGCGCGATGCCGTGGGCCAGCTTCAAGCCGCCGCGCGAGACCCAGGGATGATCGCGCCCGCGCACCGCCAGCGCACCGTCGTCCGGCACGGCCGCGCCCGGCTTGTCGATCCGCCGCTCGCCGTGGAACACCAGCCCGGCCATAACCAGCGCCTGCGCCTTGTTGCGGGAATCGGCCAGGCCACGATCCACAAGCAACTGGTCCACACGCTTCCTGACGGATTTGGCTGCCGGCCCTGCCATGCGCCATTTTAGCGTCGGACCGGGGCCTCTGGCGAGGGCAGGCGGGACCGGGTCAGCCGGTTGAAGCGGGTGACGAAGAAGGTGCCGGTCGCCGCGAGGCCGAGGGCGAGGCCGATCCAGATTCCGACCGCGCCCCATCCGACAGCGAAACCGAGCGTCCAGCCGACGCCGAACCCAACAATCCAGTAGCCGACGGCGGCGGCCACCATCGGGATCCGCGTATCGTTCAGCCCGCGCAGGGCGCCGGCGCAGATAGCCTGCATGCCATCGACGATCTGGAAGGCGGCGGCGACGTAGAGCAGGCTTGCAGCCAGCGCCAGCACTTCGGCCGAACCGGCCATGCCCCGGTCCAGGAACAGGCCGGCCAGGAAGGCGGGAAACAGCGCGATCAGCAGGCTCATGGCCGACATGAAGGCAATGCCGATTGCGAGCGCAGCAAAACCCGCGCGCCGCATGCCGGACGGATTTCCGCGTCCCATCTCCTGTCCGACCCGGACGGTCGCCGCCTGGCCGATGCCCATCGGCACCATGAAGGTGACGGCGGCGACCTGGATCGCAATGTGGTGGGCGGCGATGGCGGTGGCGTCGATCCATCCCATCATCACCACGGCAAAGGAGAAGACCCCCATCTCGATCAGATAGATGCCGGCGATCGGCAGGCCGATGGCGAAGATCCGCCGGAAGACCGCCCAGTCCGGGCGCCAGAAGCGCATCAGGATGCGATAGTCGCGCAGGTCCCGGCTCCTTGTGCTGAACCACAGCAGACCCAGGAACAGGAAGGTCTGGACGATCGTCGTCGCCAGCCCCGCCCCGGCCAGTTCGAGGCGCGGCGCGCCCAGTTCGCCGAATATCAGCGCATAATCCAGCAGGGCATTGAGCGGCAGGCCGGCCAGCATCATCCACAGCGCCGGCCGCGGCCGGTTGAGCGCCGCGCCGAAACAGCGCAGCACGACGAAGCCGACGATCATCGGCAGGCTCCAGGCGACCGTAGCGAGATATTCCCCGGCGCCACGGACGGCAACGGCCGGCTGGTCCATCCAGTGCAGCACCGGCTCCATCGCCAGCAGAGCGAACAGGCCGGGGACGCTGATCAGCACCGACACCCACAGTCCCTGGCGCGTCACCCGGCGCACCCGGACCGGGACTTCCGCGCCGAAGGCCTGGGCGGCGAGCGGCGCGACTGCCGTAACCAGCCCCATGCCGGTGACGGACCACAGGAAGATCAGCGTGCCGCCAAGAGCCGCGCCGGCCAGTGCCTCCTTGCCCAGCCGCCCGATCATAAGGACGTCGATCGTCGACATGGCGATCTGGCTGAGCTGCATCAGCGCCAGCGGCAAGGCGAGACGGATCGTCTGCCGCGCTTCCACTAACCACACTTCGTGCCGTGGCGCCGTCATGGTGGGCCGGTTCCCGTTCGGATCGGGTTGCAGGGCCGGCCGATATGGGGTCGCTCCCGGCGGGCCTTCAAGGTCTGGCGCCGCAGGGCGTCTGTGCTATGACCCCCACGGGCACCGCCCGCCGCAAGGATAGCTGCTTCAGGCCCCCGACATGTTGAGCGAATCTGCCGCCCGGACCGCCGCCGAACTGCTGCTGAAAGCGCGCGGCGACCATCGCCGGCTGGAGCGCCTGCCGCCGGAGTGCACGCCGGAGAGCGTCGACGACGGCATGGCCATCCAAAACGCGCTGGCCGAGCTCTGGGGCCTGGACGTCGCCGGCTGGAAGGTCGGCGCGGCGAGCCGGGCGGCGATGGAAATGCTCCGCACTGACGAGCCATTTCCCGGCCGGGTTTTCGCGCCCTACCTGCTGCAAAGCCCTGCGACCGTCGCTGCTGCCGCCCTGCACAAATGCGCCGTCGAGTGCGAGTTCGCCTTCCGGCTCGGCCGCGCCCTGCCGCCGCGCGAGGCCGATTACGGGATGGACGATATCCGCGATGCGGTCACCGCCGCCTATCCGGCGATAGAGCTGGTCAACGATTACTGGGTCGACGGGCTGGCGCTCGGCGCCGCCCATTTCGTCGCCGACAACGGCTCGAACGGCGCGCTTGTGCTCGGCGACCCGATCGGCGACTGGCGCGAGCGCGACCTTGCCGCCGCCGCCGTGACCCTGACGGTGGATGGCGAAGTCGCCACCACCGGCAGCGGCGCCAACGTGCTCGGCCATCCTCTGAACACGCTGGTCTGGCTGGCCAACGACCTCTCCCGGCGCGGCATCGGGCTGGAGGAGGGCGCGGTCGTCACGACCGGCTCCATGACCGGCATTACGCCATGCCACACCGGCGCGACGGCCGTGGGCGATTTCGGACCGGCGGGCACGGTCCAGGTGACATTCGAAGAATAGGGCCGCGCCATGACACCCGACACCATCAGACTGGCCGCAAAAACGCTGATCGACGCCCGGAACGAGGCGGTAGCGCTGGAAGATCTGCCCGAAGGCTGTATTCCGGCAACAACCGATGACTGTCGTGCCATTCAGGAGGCCATGGTCGGCCTGTGCGGCTGGCCGCTTGCCGGCTACAAGATCGGCTGCACCACAGCCGCCGCCCAGGAGATGCTGAAAACGGACAGGCCCTTTCCCGGCCGCGTCTTCCGCCCCTTCCTGTTCCGGTCGCCGGCGGTCGTGCCGGCGGGAAGTTTCATCCGGCAGGGCGTTGAAGGAGAATTTGCCTTCGAACTGGCGGCGGACATTCCGGCACGCCAGGATCCCTGGATCCGCGCGGAGGTCGCCGAACGAGTCGCCGGCCTCTTCCCGGCCATTGAGATCATCGACACGCGCTTCACCCGCTTCGCCGAGGCCGGCATTCTCAGGCTGACGGCGGACACCGGCGCGAATGGCGGGCTCGTCCTGGGCGATGCCGTTTCCGATTGGGCGGCGGTCGATCTCGAGGAGGCCGAAATCGTCATGTCCATCAAGGGCGCGGAAACCGGCCGGGGCCGCGGGCGCGACGCGCTGGGCCACCCGCTGGAGGCGCTGGCCTGGCTGGCCAACGATCTCTCCCGCCGCGGCTATGGCTTGCTGGCCGGACAGGTCGTGACGACCGGTACCTGCACCGGCATGCAATATGTCCCGAACGGGGGCACGGCAACGGCCGATTTCGGTATCCTGGGCACGGTCAGCGTAACATTCTCAGCATGACCGCACGCAAGAAGCCCTCCGCGTCTGCCCCATCCGCCCCGGCACGCGCCGACTTGCAGGCGGTCTGGCGCGTGCGGCAGGGGGCGCTCGACAGGGCGCGGCCGGAGGCGACGGCCAAGCGGCACGCGCGCGGGCAGATGACGGCGCGGGAGAGCCTCGCCGCCTTCCTCGATGCCGGCAGCTTCGTCGAATACGGCCGGGTGTCCAAGCCGGCGCGCGAGGACATGGCCGGCGCGGCCGACGGCGTCGTCATGGGCCACGGGCTGGCGGACGGCAAACCGGTCGCCGTCATGGCTTACGACTACACCGTCCATGCCGGCACCCAGAGCTTCACCAACCACCGCAAGACCGACCGGATCTACGCGCTGGCCGCGGCGCAGCGCTGGCCGATGGTGAGCTGGCTGGAGGGCGGCGGCGCCCGGCCCCACGACATGATCGCCTCGACCCGCGGCGATACGCGGACCTTCGTCAACTTCGCGCGCCTGTCCGGCCTGGTGCCGACGATCGGCGTCGTCGCCGGGCGCTGCTTCGCCGGCAATGCCAATCTCGCCGGCATGTGCGATATCCTGATCGCGACCGAGCGGGCGGTGATCGGCATGGCCGGGCCGGCGCTGGTCCAGCAGGCGCTGGGCTACACGCCGACGCCGGAGGAGATCGGCCCGGTCGATGTCCATGTCCGGGCCGGCGCCGTCGATATCCTGTGCAAGGACGATGCGGAAGCCACGGCAATGGCGCGGCGCGCGCTCGGCTTTTTCCAGGGCGCTGCCGAACCGGGCCGCGCGCCGGACGTCGCGAAGCTGCGCGATATCGTGCCGGAAGACCCGATGCAGGGTTACAATGTGCGCCGGGTACTCGACCATCTGTTCGATATCGGCTCGGTCCAAGAGCTGCGGCCGAAATTCGGCGGCGCGGCGCTCACCGCCTTCGCCCGGCTGGAAGGGTTGCCGGTGGGCGTCGTCGCCAGCCAGCCGACCTTTCTCGGCGGCGCCGTCGACAGCCCGACCTCGGACAAGATCGCCCGCTTCATCCAGCTGTGCGACGCCCACGACATCCCGATGGTCATCCTGTGCGACACGCCGGGCCTGATGGTCGGCCCGGAGGTCGAGACGACCGGCCTGGTGCGGCACAGCGCGCGGATTCTGGTCGCGCTCGCCAACGCGACGATCCCGTGCCTCACCGTCGTGATGCGCAAGGCCTACGGCCTCGGCTACTATGTCATGGGTTCGAAGGCGCTGGACCCGGCCTTGCTCGTCGCCTGGCCGACCGCCGAGTTCGGCGGCATGGGACTCGAAGGCGCCGCCCGGATCATCTGGAAGAAGGACTTCGAGGCGATCGAAGACGAGGCCGGGCGCGAGGCCGCGATCCGGGAGAAGACGGCCTGGTGAGCGGGCGCACGCTTTCAGCGGCGATCTGGGGCTGATCGGCTCGGATTAATCGAGGGTTTGGGGAGGGTGCCCCCCGGCGATCTTGCAAGAAGGCCGCCGGAGGGCTTGTCTCGGTGACGGTGAAATCATCTGAGACGCCCCAATGTCGCACAAGCTGTTCCGTCACTCCATGCTTTCCGATGCCCGGGTGTGGGCTTTCCTGAAGCGGGTCGACGCGGCGGAGACGGAGACCTGCCGTGCGGCGGGCTGTCCGCGCTGCGGCGGGGCGCTTCACAGCGCGACCTACCCGCGCAAGCCGTACGGCCTGTCGGCCGATCTTCGGGACGATGCCCGGCGCTTCAGCCTGTGCTGTTCGGTGTGCCGGCGCCGCGTGAATCCTCCGTCGGTGCGTTTCTTCGGGCGCCGGTTCTATGTCGGGGCTGTGTTCCTCCTGGTGAGCGCTCTGGCTCTGGCCGGCAGCGTGCGGCTGCAGACGATCGCGCGGCGGTGCGGGGTTCCGGCGTCGACGCTGAGGCGCTGGCGGCGCTGGTGGCAGGAGATCTTCCCGCTCACCCGGGAATGGCGGGCCAAGCGGGGCGCGCTTGCAGCGCCGCCCGGCGAGGCGCTGCTGCGCTGGCTGCTGGGTTCGATGCGGGGCGCCAGCTTCCGCTCGCGGCTGTTGCGCAGCCTGGTCTGGCTGATGCCGTGGACCGGCTTTTGCACGCTCGGCGCCGGGCCGGGATCTCCCGCAGAAAGCGTTTCTTTTATGAACGGATAGGCCGCTCTACACCGGCAACTCCCCAGGACGGCGAGGGAGGGATGCCGGGATGGACAGCAACGACGGGAACGGCCGCCGCGACCGGTGGGCGCGGCTGCGCTTCGCGGTGGTCGGGCCGCTGCTGGCCTCGCCGCCGCCGGCAGGGCGGCTGCGGGCGGAGCTTGAGCGGCTGTCGCGGCGCGACTGGGAGCACCCGTCGGGCAGGGGCCCGGTGCGCTTCGCGGCCTCCACGATCGAACGCTGGTATTACCAGGCGCGGGCGGCCGAGCACGATCCGGTCAAGGCGCTGCAGCGGCGGCCGCGCGCCGATGCCGGGCGCGAGCGGGCGATGTCGCCGGCGCTGATCGAGGCGCTGCGCGAGCAGTACCGGGCGCATCCGTCGTGGTCGGCGCAGCTGCACTACGAGAACCTCGGCGCGCTGGCCGAGGCCGACCCCGCGCTCGGCCCGATGCCGTCCTACGCGACGCTGACCCGGGCGATGCGCAGCCGCGGCCTGGTCCGCAAGCGCCGGCGCCGGCGCTTCGAGCGCGAGCCCGAGCCGGTCGCGCAGACGCGCGAGGTGCTGAGCTACGAGGTCGAGCGCAGCCACGGCCTCTGGCACTGCGACTTCCACCATGCGAAGCGCCGCGTGCTGACGCCGTCCGGCGAATGGAAGACGCCGATCCTGCTCGGGTTCCTGGACGACCGCTCGCGGCTCGGCTGCCACCTGCAGTGGTATCTGGCGGAGACCGCCGAGGTCTTCGTCCACGGGCTCTGCCAGGCCTTCATGAAGCGCGGCCTGCCGCGCGCGCTGATGAGCGACAACGGCTCGCCGATGATCGCCGGCGAGGTCGAGGAGGGGCTGCACCGGCTCGGCATCGTCCACTCCACGACCCTCGCGGGAGCCCCTTATCAGAACGAAGGATTCATTTCGCAACTCCCTCGTTTTGTTGTGACAGGCCCGGATCGGAAGGGCAATCAAGGTCTCCATGATCGTTGTCTGCGCTGTGGGGCACCTCTTTGTACATGGTGAAGTTTCTGCCCCCGACCTTGAAGCGACGGGCCTCGATGCCGCGCTTGCGGTGCGCCCTTTGGCGCACTGTACACGGGTGGATTCCCATGGATGACGCGAGTTCTTGCTCGCTGACATAGCCCTGCTCGCGAAGCCTGGCCCGATGCAGCTGGGTGCAGCTGGGCCAGTTCCAGTTGCCGCGGAACTCCTGGATGCAACGTGCGGTGAAGGGGTCGCCTTGAGCATCCCTGCGTCCGCGCCTGTTGAGTTCCTCAGCCACCGTGTCGTTGTCATGGCCCTGGTCCACGAGGGCCTTGATCTCGATCCTCGCTTCTTCCCCGCACGGCATACGCTGCCTTTTCACGAAGTATGGCTTCGGCAGCTCGACCTGGAGCGTGTGGGTCTTGCCGCCGCGCAGACGCAGCCCGATGGTCGCCCGGTAGCCTTCGCGGGTCAGGGTGGCATCCTCGATGAGCAGCGCGAGGAGGCGCTTGCGGTCGAGGTTGCTCGTCGAGGGCGCGTTCCAGACCCGTCCGAAGTCGCGGGCCATCTCCAGAACCCGTTTGTCCTGCTCGGCCGATATGGCCTTCTGGTGGGCCTTGCCGAGCTGCTCGCGCTCGGCGACGGCGCGCGTGAGCGCCTCGAGGCGGGCGTTCCACTCGGCCTCGAGAGTGGCGGCGACCAGGCGGTTCGACGGGTCGACCGCCAGATACCTGCGCCGCGCCATGTCCGCTTCGGTGCGCAGCGCTTCGATCCTATTCGCGTGCTGGCGATCGGAGGCCTCAAAGTCGGCGCGCACCTGGTCGCGCACGGCGAGGGCGAGGGCGATATTCTCCCGGTTCACCGCTGCCACGATGAAGTCCGACACGGCCGCATCGACCTCCGGGCCGCGCAGGCTCTGGCAGGTGCGGGCTCCATGGCGGACGATGTTGTGCTTGCAATAGTAGTACCATCGGGCCGTCTGGTTCCGGTCCGGCCGCGCCGGGCTGTAGTGGCTGGTCATCCGGTGCCCGCAATGGCCGCAGACGACCCGCGACTGGAGCATGGCGAGGCCGTCTCGCGGCGGTGGCTGACGCCCGGCGCCCGGCATGAAGCCGGTGCGGTTGTTCTCCAGCGTCTCCTGGTTGCGGCAGTACTCGTCCCAGTCGATGTACCCGGCATGGGCCTCGGGGATGCAGACCTGCCATTCCTCCATCGCCAGCTTGGTGTAGTGGGCCTTGCCGTCGGGCAGTTTCCGGGTTCGCGAGCGCCCGTAGACGAAGCATCCGGCGTAGCGGGGGTTGTGGAGGATGAACAGGATGTGGCTGTGATTGGGTACCGACCACATCAGCTCGCCATGCAGTCTGTAGGGCCGCGACGGCAGCGTCACGGCGTTCTTTCGGAACCACTTGAGGGTCTGCATCGCGGATCCCGTGCGACGGAACGTGGCGAACACCAGGGAGATGGCCTCGACGACAGCGCGGTCGGGGTCGAGCACGACCTCGTCGCGGTCGTTGTAGGCCAGGCCGAGAGGCAGGCGCATTTTCAACTCGCCGCGGCGCGCCTTGCTGCGCTGTCCGCCGAGCAGGCGCGCGCGGATGCTCTGCATCTCGTATTCCGAGAGTGCGCCCTTGAACCCCAGGAGAAGCCGGTCGTTGCTGTCGTTGGGATCGTAGAGGCCGTCCTCGTCGAGGATCAGCGTGTCGCAGAAGGCGGCGATCTGGAGCAGTCTCTGCCAGTCCGCCGCGTTCCGGCACAACCGGGACACCTCAAGGCTGAGGACGATGCCCACGTCGCCGGCGGCGACCCGGTCCATGAGGTCGCGGAAGCCGCTCCGGTTGCCGCTGTGCTCGCCGGAGATGCCCTGATCGTCATCGATGGTGCGGATGCCCTCGTCGGGCCAGCCGAGCGCGATCGCGCGCTGGCGCAGCCCGTACTGGCGCCGCGTGCTCTCGGTGTGGTTGACGACCTGTTTGGGCGAGGACTGGCGGACGTAGAGGCAGGCCTCGCGGCGCCGGTGATGCTCGGCGACCTTGAACGAAGTCGGGACGTCAGACATGGCAGATTCCCTCGACGTTGCATTCATGGGTGAGCAGGTCGCGGACCATGGCGGCGGCCTCCTGCATGACCGGCATGAGGTCGAGCGTGGGCTGCGCGCCGGTCGGTGGCGCCGGTGGCGGCGGCACGCTGGCGGTGAGCTCCAGGGCGCGCGCCATGCCGTGATGACGGAGTATGGCGATCGCCTGGCTGTCGACGTTCGCCCTCCACTGCCGGCGCCAGGTGCAGTAGCGCTCGAGCCCCTCCGTATCGAGCCACGGCATCGTCATGACCGGCGGGGCGAGTTTTTTTTGGTGCGCGCGATGGCCTTGTCGAGCCCGCGCGGATGCAGGGTGACTCCGAAGCGCTCGGCGATGAGCGGGACCAGCTTGCGGCTGCCGACCGGCCCGTGGCGGGTCCTGTACTCCTCGACGAAGGCGAGGATCTCGGCGGTGATCTTGTGCGCGCCGCGCGGTCCCCGGCGCTGTGGAATCA
>MPMX01000080.1 GCA_002238725.1 Rhodospirillaceae bacterium bin65 | reverse complement strand
CTGAGCGAAGCCGAAGGGGCGGCCGGTCCGATCGGGCGACTCCGGTCCCCGGACCGCGGTCCCGGGTGGCAGGGAGCCCAATCTACGACGAATGGTCTGGAACGGTGGCGCGTCAGCCGTCCCCCCTTTTTGCTCGATCGAACTAAACGATCCGGCTGTCGCGCTTGCCCCAGTAGCGGTCCTTGAGGAGGCGCTTGTAGAGCTTGCCGGTCGGGTGGCGGGGCAGGGCTTCCATGAAGTCGATGCTCCGCGGCACCTTGATCCCGCTCAGATTGCGGCGGGCGAAGGCAGTGAGGTCGTCGGCGAGCGCGTCGCCGGCGTCGGCCATCGCGAGCGGCTGGACGACAGCCTTGACCTCCTCGCCGAACTCCGCGCTCGGCACGCCGATCACCGCCACGTCTGCGACCTTCGGATGGGTAATCAGCAGGTTCTCGATCTCCTGCGGATAGACGTTCACGCCGCCGGAGATGATAGTGAAGGACTTGCGGTCGGTCAGATAAAGATAGCCGTCTTCGTCCAGGTAGCCGATGTCGCCGAGGGTGGACCAGCCGCGCGCGTCGTAGGCTTCGGCGGTGCGTTCCGGATCGTTGAAATATTCGAACGCCGGCCCGTCGGAAAAATAGATCGTGCCGGTTTTTCCCGGCGGCAATTCCGTGCCGTCCTCGCCGACGATGCGCGCCACGCCGACCACCGGCCGGCCGACCGAACCGCGATGCTGCAGCCACTCTTCGGTGTTGATCAGCGTCAGGCCGTTGCTCTCGGTGCCGCCGTAATATTCCAGCAGGATCGGCCCCCACCAGTCGATCATCGCCTCCTTGACCGGGATCGGGCAGGGCGCGGCGGCGTGGATCGCCGTGACATGGCTCGACAGGTCGTGCCGCGTCCGCTCGGCCTCGGGCAGTTTCAGCATGCGCACGAACATGCTCGGCACCCACTGGCTGTGGGTGACCCGGTGGCGTTCGATCAGCTCAAGGCTGTGCGCGGCGTCGAAGCGCTCCATGACGATGCTGGTCGCGCCGCGCGAGACCGAGGCCATGTTGTAGCGCAGCGGGGCGGCATGATAGAGCGGCGCCGGCGACAGGTAGACCATGTCGCGGTGCAGGCCGACCGCATCGGCGAGCATGGCCAGCGCCGGTTCGTGGGTGCCGAACGCCATGCCCTGGAGCGGGCGCTTGACCGCCTTCGGCCGCCCGGTGGTGCCGGACGAATAGAGCATGTCCGTGCCCTCGACTTCGTCGGCGATCCGGCCCACCGGCTGGGCGGCGACCGCGTCCTCGTACGAATCGAAGCCCCCGGCTGCGCCATCGATCAGCAGGCGATGCTCCAGCTTCGGGCAGTGCGGCGGCACCGCGACTGCGACATCCCGCTTGTATCCGGTCGAGACGAACAGGCGGGCGCCGCAATCGTTGACGATGTAGGCGACCTCGCCGGCGGTCAGGTAGGAACTGATCGCCGTGTAATAGAGCCCGGCCCGCTTGGCGCCCCAGCACAGCTCGAAGAAGCGCGGATGGTTCTCGACGAAGAAGGCGATGTGGTCGCCGGCGCGGATGCCGAGCGCGCGCAGCAAATGCGCGAAGCGGTTGGAGCCAGCCTCCAGTTCGGCATAGGTCACGACCTCGCCGCTGCCGGCCATGACCAGGGCCGGCTTGTCGGGCGTCCGTTCGGCGAAGTCTGGCAGGGTCGGCATGGTCGGGCTTCCGGCGGGCTATCGACCGGAGGTTTCATACGGCAAGCGCCGCCCGCTGCGGAAGTCCGATGGGAAAGACTGCCGCGCGGCTTGCCGCACCGGGGGCGGTGCCTTAAGCAGGAGGGCAGCGGAGAACGGGTCGACCATGGTCCGGACGCGGCGACAGGGCCGGGCGGCGGGATCGCCAATACATCCAACGGCTGGGCGCCGACTGAAAAATCCGGCCGACGAGGCGGCGGACTCACGTGGGCAGCGCTTCGGCCGGGAGTTGCCGGGATGAAAAAAGTTTCCAGAGGAACGATTCGGCGCCAGCAGGTTGCACTGATCGCGCTCGCTGGCGCGATCGTCTTTTTCATCTACGATCTTGTCGTCGACGTGCTTCTCGAAGGCGAGTTCGGCACGGCACATTTCTTTATCGAACTCGTTGTATTCGCCGGCGTTTCGACGGCGCTCGTATTCGGTGCGCGGGACCTTCGAAGAGTCCGGCGCCGGTTGGAAGCCGAGAAAAAGATAACCAAGTTCTTTTCGCAGCAGCTCGCCGAGAGTATCGAAGAACAAATGGACGAATGGGAGATGACGCGAAGCGAAAAGGACGTCGCATGGCTGATTATAAAGGGATATAGATTCTTGGAGATTGCCGAAATCCGGAATGTCAAAGAAAGCACGGCTCGGTTACAGGCAACCTCGCTTTATGCTAAAGCCGCCGTCAGCGGGCGCGCCGAATTTGTCGCTGAAATGCTCCTGCCTTTACTATTGTCCGCTACCGAAAGTTCAGAAAACAACGGTGAAGAAACTCAGGACGGTTAGATTGGCACTACATCCCGGTCGCATCAAAAACGGCATGATTTGGTATTGCGTTCGAAAGAACGGCATTCGGCAGCGCGACGGATGGATAGACAGCGTATCGTTGCAGGAAATCCGCAAGCTGACAGAAGCCCCCGACGATACCGATATAGAGGTCTGTCTCGCCAATGATTTGCGCCATGTCGAACCTCGGAATTTCTCCGCGGTATTTTTCAATAGAGTTCGGGGTGTTATTGGCATGGAGATCGCATTGCAAGACGAGGTAGTCAGCCTGCCGCCAACAAGGATGATTGCCGCCAATCTGAGCTTCGATCGCGCCTACGAAGGATTTCTGGAGAAAATCGGAATTCGCGAGAAGGAATTTTCTGCGCAGGGAAAATTGCACGCCTTCTCCGCCATGCAATATCTTCTTTTTTCAGGACACGATGATGAACCTGTGGAGCTGTATCGCGGTTCTCCGGCCGTCGAGCCCGAAGAATCGGCATTCAGGAGCCGCGCCGAGGCGCTGGCTGACGGTATCGCGCAATGGATGATTGCCAACCTGTCGTCCGAAGGAGGACTGCCATACAAATACTGGCCGAGCCGGGGCGCCGTGTCGCCGGCGGACAATGCGATCCGCCGGTTTCTGGCCTCGGCGGCTCTCCTGCGGTACGGAAATTGCACTGGGCGCACGGAAATTCGCGATGCTGGGCACAGGAATCTTCGTTTTAACCTGTCGCGGTACTTTCGGAATATCGGCAATGGGCGCGGCGCCATCGTGGAAGGAAATGTCGCCAAACTCGGCGCGGCGGCGGTCGCCGGTCTGGCCATCCTGGAATGTCCGGCTCCAGGCGAATTCGACGATGTGCTGGCATTGTTGGCGGCCGGAGTCGGTTCGCTCGAACACGATGGGCGCGGATTTCGGACATTTTTCTTTCCGCAGGCGCGCGACGGCCAGAATTGGAATTTCTATTCGGGCGAAGCCCTGTTGTTCTGGGCCGAACTGGCGCGCCGGCGATCGGCGTACGCGCCGAGCGTCGAGCGGTGCGCGACGGCCTTCGCGCGCTGCCGGGCGCGGCACTACAGGAACCGCAATCCCGCATTCGTTCCGTGGCACACCCAGGCCTGCGCCTCGCTGTTCGCCCAGACGGGCCGGCGCGAATTTTCCGACTTCGTTTTCGAGATGAACGATTGGTTGCTGCCGATGCAGCAGTGGGAAAGCGTTGCGCCGGATCTTCGCGGCCGGTTTTACGATCCGAAGAAACCGGAGTTCGGACCGCCGCACGCCGCGTCGACCGGGGCATACCTGGAAGGAATGGCCGATGCCGCTTCGCTGGCTCGCGCGCTCGGCGACCGGGCACGCGAGTCGACTTATGAACGGGTGCTGCAAAGGGGCCTGCGTTCGTTGCGGCAACTGCAATTCCGCGACAAGAGAGATGCATTTTACGTTGCAAAAAAGAAATGCGTTCTCGGCGCGTTGCGCACGGAGGCATACGACAACGCCATCCGCGTGGATTCGGCGGCACATGCCCTGGCGGCGGCTGTCAAGATACTATGGCCAATGGAGCTCGGTCGGCTCAAATCAATGCAGAATACAACACTGGGGTCGTGATTCGGCCTACGCTGCCGGGAATCCTCCCGCCGCCCGAATTCAATTTTCGGGAGGATAAACGTGTAACCCGCAACCCGCCTGCGGCAGTATATCGAAAATAAGATGAATTCGCGGTTCCGCCGACCGGTTGTACGCCGAATGCGTTACCTTGTTGTCGAATGCCCAGAGTTCCCCCGGCCACATAACCGCTGTCTCGTTTCCGGCTGTGAGAGGGCTTCCTTGCCGGCTTTGCAAGACCAGATGATACCGGTCTCTGATCCGATAGTAAGCGCCGGTATCGATATGCGGGAATACCTCGGCGTTCGGCGATAGCGACACCAGAGTTGCGCGCCCGATTTCGCCGGCGATATTTTTGGCGATCGATTCGCAATACCGAAGCGCGGCAGGAAAAAACCGCGCTGCCGGCGCGATGCGGCTTTCGTGAACGTCGTTTGCGTTTTTTGCACCGGCCGGCAGCGGTTTCCTGGGCGCGCGAAGAAAAATATTCAGAGTGTTTCGCTGGCAGCGGACCTTTTGTTGGCGGCTCCGGTCTGCATGCCACATTTCCGGCGCTTGCGCCAATTCGGCCAGAATTAACGAAATGTCGATTTTTTCTGCGATCTTGGTGAAATACAGCATGTGGCTTTGAATTCGAAGCAGGTCGCCGATCGGGCGTTGGCAGTTTAGCGCATGTCGAGGGCGTCGAGGCCGCTCCAGCCTTTATCGCCGCTACGGTCCCCGCGGACCTCCCCAAGGCCGTCGCCGTCGCCGTCGCCGTCCCCGTCTCCGTCGCCGTCCCCGTCTCCGTCTCCGTCTCCGTCTCCGTCACCGTCTCCGTCCCCGTCTCCGTCTCCGTCGCCGTCCCCGTCCCCGTCTCCGTCGCCGTCCCCGTCTCCGTCTCCGTCTCCGTCTCCGTCACCGTCTCCGTCCCCGTCGCCGTCGCCGTCTCCGTCGCCGTCCCCGTCTCCGTCTCCGTCGCCGTCTCCGTCACCGTCTCCGTCTCCGTCGCCGTCTCCGTCACCGTCGCCGTCCCCGTCGCCGTCCCCGTCGCCGTCTCCGTCCCCGTCCCCGTGCGCTTCCTGGACTTGCGGGAACGGTATCTTCCCGCCCAGCAACTGGATTCCGTTGGACATGAAGGCGAAGACGGCCACGAAAGCGCTGACCGATACCAAGGCGGTCCACCGAAGAAATTTCGGCCCGTTGCCAAAAGGCGGTCTTCGATTCATGACGATGATCCTGCGACAGCAGTTATGAAATTTCTTATGCGCCTTCATGTGGGATCGAGAAAATTGGAGGTTTGCGATATCGGAAGCGAAATAGACGAATGCCATATGGCTGATTTTCAGGCGCGCGCGGGCGCCTGGTTACTATCCGAAAGCCCCGCTGTGCCCGAGCACGAATGGCGATCGGCAGGCGCCGAATCGCGGGAATGCCGCCGCGGCGCAGCCCTGCGGCTTGCCGCATCGGCGGTGGTGGCTTAATCAAGAGGGGAAGGAAACCGGGTTCGCTCGAACCCGGAGAGCAGGGGGGAGTCCCGGAATGGGCCTGCAGATACACCGGACGGTCGAGCATCGGCCCGAGTCGCGGATCGACGAGGCGATGGGCGTCCTGAAGCAGCGCTTCGGCGACCGGCTTTCGACCTCCGAGTCGGTCCGCGAGCAGCACGGCAAGGGTGAGGACCATCATCCGGTCGTGCCGCCGGACGGCGTGTTCTTCGCCGAATCGACCGAGGAGGTGGCCGAGGCGGTGAAGATCTGCGCGGAATACAAGATGCCGGTTATCCCGTTCGGCACCGGCACCTCGCTGGAAGGCCATGTCGCGGCGCTGCACGGCGGCCTGACCATCGATCTGACGCGCATGGATGCGGTGCTGGAGGTCAACGCCGAAGACCTGGACTGCCGGGTCCAGCCCGGCGTGACCCGCAAGCAGCTCAACGAATATCTGCGCGACACCGGCCTGTTCTTCCCGATCGATCCGGGCGCTGACGCCTCGATCGGCGGCATGACCGCGACCCGGGCGAGCGGCACCAATGCGGTGCGCTACGGCACAATGCGCGAGAACGTGCTCGGCCTGACCGTCGTCACCGCCGACGGCCGCATCGTCAAGACGGCGCAGCGCGCCCGCAAATCCTCGGCCGGCTACGATCTCACCCGCCTGTTCGTCGGCTCCGAGGGCACGCTGGGCGTGATTACAGAGATCACGCTCAGGCTCTACGGCATTCCGGAATCGATCGTCTCGGCCCTGTGCGCCTATCCTTCGCTGGAAGCCGCGGTCAACACGGTGATCGAGACCATCCAGCTCGGCGTGCCCGTCTCGCGCATCGAGATCGCCGACGAAGTGCAGATGAAGGCGACCAACGACTATTCCGGCACCGACCTGCCGGTGGCGCCGATGCTGTGGTTCGAATTCCACGGCACCGAGGCGGGGACGACCGAGCAGGCCGAGATGGTCAAGGCGATCTCCGACGAATGGGGCGGCGGCGATTTCCAGTGGACGGCGAGCGCCGAGGAGCGCGCGAAGCTGTGGCAGGCGCGCCACGACGCCGCCTACGCCGCCAAGAATATCCGCAAGGGCGCGGAAGTGTGGGCGACGGATGTCTGCGTGCCGATCAGCCGGCTCGCCGAATGCATCGTCGAGACCCAGAACGACATCCGGGAAAACAACCTGATCGCGCCCATCGTCGGCCATGTCGGCGACGGCAACTTCCATCTGGTGCTGATCGCCGACCAGGACGACGCGGACGAGATGGCCCGGGCCAACGCGGTCAACGAGCGCCTGGTCCACCGCGCCATCGCCATGGAGGGCACCTGCACCGGCGAACACGGCATCGGCATGGGCAAGATGGACTTCCTGATCGCCGAACACGGCGAGGCGGTCTCGCTCATGCGCCTGATCAAGAAGGCCCTCGACCCGGAGAACATCATGAATCCGGGCAAGATTTTGCGGGTGTAGGATACGGGCCGGGCTGCGGGAGTGCTTCCTTGAGCCGGTACGAGCGTTTGCTGGAGAGGATTCTCCGCGGACGGTCGGATGCAAACATTCGCTTCGCGGACCTTCGAGCTCTGCTGTCCCATCTCGGTTTTTCTGAGCGGATTCGGGGCAGCCATCATCTTTTCGACAAGGAAGGTATTGCAGAAATCGTCAACCTGCAGAGCCACGGCGGACAGGCGAAACCTTATCAGGTGAGACAGGTTCGGCAGTTGATCCTGAAGTACAAATTGGGGGATGAAGGCTGATGCACAGGTATGAGATCATTCTCTATTGGAGCAACGAGGACCAGGCATACGTTGCGGAAGCGCCTGAGTTACCCGGTTGCATGGCGCACGGCGACGATCAGGAAATTGCTTTGCGGAACATCAACGACGCGATCCAATTTTGGATCGACAGGGCCAGGGAACTGGGGCGTGCCGTTCCGGAACCCAAGGGCGAACGTCTGATGCTCGCATAGTCGCATCGCCGAGACACGAAGAAGGCTCCGACGCCGCCGCAGGGAGGAAACGCCATGACACCCGAGAAGGTTCTGGAACATCCGGCGAAGGTGCTGAGCGATGCGCAGCGCCGGTTCTATTTCGAGCACGGCTATCTGCACCTGGACGGCTTTGTCTCCGGCGATTGGCTCGACCGGCTGTGGGCGGTGACCAATTGCTTCATCGACGAGAGCCGGCGCCGCACGGCGTCGGACGACGTGTTCGACCTGGAACCGGCCCACACGGCGGACAATCCGCGGCTGCGCCGGCTCAACCATCCGGTGACCCAGGACCCGGTGCTGGAGGACTTCGGCCTGCGCGGGCCGATCGTCGATCTGGCCGAGGACCTGCTCGGCCCGAACGTCAAGTTCCATCACTCCAAGCTGAACTTCAAATGGGCCGACGGCGGCGAGGAGGTGAAATGGCACCAGGACATCCAGTTCTGGCCCCATTCCAACTATTCGCCGCTCACCATCGGCGTCTACATGGAGGATGTGGACGACGAGATGGGGCCGATGGGCGTGATCCCCGGCAGCCATAACGAAGAGCTGTTCGACCTGTACGGCGACGACGGCCAGTGGGTCGGCGCGATCCACGACCGCGACCTGCCCAAGGTGCGGCTCGGCGACGTCGCCTGGCTGAAGGGGCCGCGCGGCTCGGTCACGATCCACAACTGCCGGATGGTCCATGGCTCGATGCCGAACGAGTCCAGCCGCTCGCGCCCGCTCCTGCTGCACACCTACGCCGCGGCCGACGCCGTCACCCTGTTCCCCGGCATCGTCGACAACATCGCGCTGTCCAACAGCGTGATCCGGGGCGAGGCCGCGCGCTGGGCCGAGTTCGACCCGCGCGCCTGCCTGATCCCGCCCGACTGGTCGAAGGGCTACACCTCCATCTTCGCCCTGCAGCAGGAGGAGGAGAAGGCGGCCTGAGCCCGCCCGGGCGCGCCTGCCTGTCGCAAACCGTTTTCATCGTTGCGAAAACCGCCGTCCGGGATGCCCCCGGCCGGGATTAAGTGTCTGTACACTCTATTAACCCGATGCTACCGTTTTCCGGTCCCGAGTCCGTTTCGATTCCGACAAGCCGCTGATTCGCATCGGGTTCCTCGGATGGCGGAGGCCGGTGCATCGCGCCGTCCCCTTTTGCCGGGCTCGGCGTCGGGTATGCACATGATGCACCCTGCCAGGACCGACCGGCCGCCGTTCGATTGCCTGCGGACAATCGAACCGGGGCGGAGTCCGGCGATCGCGACGAATATCCGACCCGAAGGAATGGGCGGCTTGCGCCGCGTGCCCGCAGCGGGCCCTCGGGACGGAGGCGCGTACCAATTCACTAACTGCGAGGGCTGATCGATGTTGGGTAAGCTGGAAAGCATTTGGCGCTATCCTGTCAAGAGCATGCGCGGAGAAGAGGTCGACGAGGTGTTCGTCGCCTTTACCGGCGTGATGGGCGACCGGGTTTACGC
>MPMX01000019.1 GCA_002238725.1 Rhodospirillaceae bacterium bin65 | reverse complement strand
GGGTCGGGAAGAGCCGCCAGTCCGCCTCGGTGATGCCGTCGCCGACCAGGTAGCGTTGCCGCCCCAGCCGCGCCTCGAGCTCGTCCAGGGTCGCGAACAGCGCCTCGAAAGCCTCCTCGTAGGCGTCCTGCGTCGTGGCGAAGCCGGTCTTGTAGACGCCGTTGTTGACATGCTCGTAGACTGCTTCGTTCACGGCATCGATCTCGCGCCGGAGGGGTTCCGGATACAAGTCCGGCTCGCCATCGCCCCATTCGTTGAAGGCCGTGTTGAGCATCCGGACGATTTCGGGGGATTCGTTGTTGACGATGGTCGCTTCCTTCTTGTCCCACAGTACGGGGACCGAAACCCGGCCGGTAAAGTCGTCGCGCGCCCGCTTGTAGACGTCGCGCAGAAAGCGGGCACCGTTGACGCTGTCCGGGTCGCAGCCGGGGCCGTCGCTGAAATGCCAGCCCTCGTCGCTCAGATGCGGATCGACGACCGAAACCGAGATCGCCGTGTCGAGCTTGCGCAACGTGCGCAGGATCATGGTCCGATGCGCCCAGGGGCAGGCGTGCGCCACATACAGGTGATAGCGGCCCGGCTCGGCCCTGAAGCCGGATGATCCGTCGGCCGTAACGAAGTCGCGAAACGAGGTGGTGGCGCGCTCGTAACGCCCGTCCGCCGCGGTGGCGACCCGGTCTTCCCGGTGCCATTCGCCGCCGATCATCATGCCCATTGAGCCGTCTCCGGATGCAAGCGGCGCCTGTTCGTTCCGGTGCCTGCGCTGCGATATGCGATGAATTCGGCAAACGGCAACATAGCGTCCGTCCGGCGCCGTTGCGCGTTTCGGCGGCGGCCCAATGCATGACCGATACTGCCCTCTGCCCAAACTGCTGTTTTTCGCATCCGGCCATGCATTTTAGGAAATATGCCATCGTAAAATGCTAAAAGGGCTGCACGATCGATTGCACATCCGATCGGCCCGATTGCGCCGGTCGGTAAGCCTGTCGCGAATGATTTTGACGCAATAAAATGCCGGTCGACGCAAGTTCCCCCTGCGAAATTAACAATTCCGAATAAGTGCCACATTCGTCGTCACCGCCGACGAGCATGTGGATCCAAACGAAGGAAGGAAAATTTCTTCACTTTGATACCCGCTGTATATGAAAAAATTATCGAAAAAGTTCACTTTATGGAATTGCGGTCCGCAATAAAGTGAACACCTGGATCTGATCGGGTTCAAAATTATCGGTTACTTGACTTCAGAATTGGAGCCGCCGGGCCTTTAGCACCTGGCGGGCGGATATCCTGACAAGAACTATCGGGGAACGATTGCGGAAATTGCAGAGTAGGTCAACTGGCGTTTCGACCCGGTATCAAATACGGCAGAAACATTGCGGACTTGGGGATTCAGCCAGATTGCGACTGCGCAATTTTTCGTCCGGCGGAAATGAAGTACATTTTCCTCAGCGTCCGGCCAATGGCCCATTCGATGCTCGGACGATCCGGAAACGACCGGCCTTGTCGTTTTCAGGCCGCGTTGCCGGAATGAAGAACATCATCGGAGATCGTGCACGATTCCCGGACAACAAGCTCGGAGGGCAGCACGAGGCGTTGCGGAGGCGCATCGGGCTTTGCCGCTCGCTCGACAAGTATGGCGGCTGCCATCCTGCCCATCTCCCGACCCGACACCGCCGTCGTGCTGAGCGGCGGGTTGACGAATTCCCCTTCTTCGATGTCTTCGTGGCCGATAAGCGCGAAATTTGTGCCCGGGAACAGACCTTCGCCCTGCAGGCCGGAACAGAACCCGAGCGCGACCGTATCGTTGTAGCAGATTGCGGCGGTCGGTCTCGGATCGAGCCCGGCGACCCAGCGCGCCGCCGCAAAACCGGCCGAACGTTTGGGAATGCAGGCCCGCACGAGCGCTTCGTCGAAGGTGATGGATGCCTCGCCGAGCGCCTCCTTGTAGCCCTGAAGCCTCGACGCGAAGCAACTGACGCTGGGGTCGCCGCCGACGAACGCGATCCGGCGGTGCCCGATTTTCAGCAGCCGTCTTGCTGCCAGAAGGGCGGCTTGCCGATCGTCGCCGACCACATGGTCGACGTCGAGCTCGAACATCGCCCTCGATACGAAGACCATGGGCAGCGATGAACCCGTGCAATCGAGAAAATCGCCGGGGGTGGACCCGATTGCCGGCGAGACAATGACGCCATCCGCATTGTACTCGGCCATGACCCGCAGGAATTCGGTCTGCCTTTCGACCGATTCATTGCTGTTGCACAGAAATACAGTCCGTCCGGCCTTCGACAGCTCTTCTTCGATCGTAGCCAGAAGCGTGCTGCAAAACGGATCTGAGATATCGTTCAGGATGACCCCGACCGTGTGAGTCTTCGCGGTTCGCAGTCCGGCGGCGCTGCGCTGATAGATATAGCCGGTTTCCTTCAGCGCGACTGAAACTCGTTCTCGTGTCTTTTGTGAAATTTTCGGGCTGCCGCGCATGGCAAGCGATACGGTAGCGGTCGAGACGCCCAGCTGTTCGGCAATGTGACTAAGAGTTGGTCTGGACATTCCGTATACTCGCAGTCGACAGGATACCTAGATCGTTTGCGCATCGCCAACAGACGAAACCTATTCGGTTCCTCTGTCGGGAAAGGCTGGATTCAAGGGCATGAATATTATATTCGCCCGCAGCTTCCGCCCTGCGCGTTGCGGCAACTTTAGGCGAACTATCCGTCTACTCGAAACTCCCGTAACAGATGTTACCGACCGGTCGGCCGTCTGGCAAGCTAATGTCCGGTTCGGGCAGGTTACAATTTACCAAGCCAGGCAAATCGGTAACGTAAGAGCGCGGCCAACCGGAGAATGTGCCCCCAGCTATGCAGAAGGTAAAAATTCAGTGATGGGTCGGGGCGCTGGGAGTCGAAGCGTGTTTCGACGGCCGGATCGGCGATGCCAGTCGTCGCCGTCGGGGCGGCGCGCGGCCTGGTTTCGCCAGCGGCCCGCTTGAACGCAGTTGCGAGCGGCGCCGGCGGATCGGACGGCCGCGCGGCGGCGGGTGAGGACTCAGGCCCGGCGAAACAACAATCCGCGAATTTCAGGTTCGCCGGCTCTGCCGGCGGCCTCAGACGCCGAAGGTGATCCTGGTGCCGAGATAGGAACGCACGAGCTGCTCCGGCATGCGCCGGCGCATGGATTCGATGAAGGTCGCCCCGGTGCAGTGCATCGGAACCACGACATCCGGCTGCATCTTCTGCAGCTCGTCGATAGTGAATTCGATATATTCCGGCTTGGCCAGGCCGAGATGGAAGCCGCCGATCACCGCGTGGAGCCGGTCGGTGCCGGCGATCGACATGGCGGTCCGGACCGAGTTGACGATGCCGGAGTGGCCGCAGGACGAGATCACGACAAGTCCCCGCCCGCGCACCAGATAGCAGGTCGCGTGCTCTTCGGGATGGCTATCGAACACCAGCTCCCCGCGCATTTCGGCTTCGCTGAAATGGCCCGGGCTTTCGAGCATGGTGCCACCGGTGACCTCTTCGAACGAATCGCGCTCGATGTAGCCGGTGGTGAACGGGCCGCCGAGTGCCGACGGTCCGTTGCAGCAGACCGGTATGACCGCGTGTGCGACCAGAGCATCGCGGTCCGGCGCGCCCCAGTGCAGCATCTCCGGCTTCTCGCCGGGCTTCGGCGGGCCGGCCGGAAGCCAGCGCACATGGAACGCCTCCTCGGCGCCCACATAGAGGCTCATATCGTCGCCCATTTCGCTGCGGTAGCGGTCCACGAAGCCGCCCAGCCCGCCATAGTGGTCGCGATGGCCGTGACTGAGAATCAGTCCGTTAAGCCGCGCCGGATCGATGTTCAGCAGGCCGAAATTCCGGTTGATGATCTCCGGCGTATAGCCGAAATCGAGCAGGTATTCGGCCCGGCGGCCGTCCGCCGCCGATTCGAGATGCAGGGAAAGGCCCCACTCGCCGGCAAGCGTCGTCATATGCTGCCCGGCAATGACCCCGACATGCTCGATATTGACATGCGGATGGCTGGCCTTCGGGAGGAAGAGTTCGTGATGGGAGTCGACGACGACCCGAACCGACAGATGATCGACCACCGGCGCTTCGAAAGGGGTGTACCTGTCCTGGCTCATCGAGATCCTCCGGGCCCGGCGCGGGCAAAGCTGGTCGGGGGTTCGTTATAGGGGCAACCGGGGCGTTTCGATAGCCGGTATCCGCCCAACACGGCCCTCTACACGTTGCGCCCGGCCAGGTGCTGCGTGCGCGTCGCCCGGGCGATCGCGGATGCGAGCCGGGAGCGGGCAGCGTCGGAACGCCGCTCAGTGCAGCCGCTCGACCGCGATGGCCGTCGCCTCGCCGCCGCCGATGCAGAGGGAGGCGACGCCGCGGTCGACGCCTTTCCGTTCCATGGCGTTGAGCAGAGTCACGACGATGCGCGCGCCGGACGCGCCGATCGGGTGGCCGAGGGCGCAGGCGCCGCCATGGACGTTGACGATATCGTGCGGCAGGCCAAGATCGCGCATCGCCACCATCGTGACGACGGCAAAGGCCTCGTTGACCTCGTAGAGGTCGACATCGCCCTTCTGCCAGCCGGCCTTCTCCAGCACTTTCTCGATGGCGCTGACCGGCGCGGTGGTGAACCAGGCCGGGTCCTGGGCATGGGTGGCGTGGGCGACGATGCGGGCGCGCGGCTCAAGGCCGCGCCGCGCCGCTTCCGACAGCGTCGTCAGCACGAGCGCCGTTGCGCCGTCGGAGATCGACGAGGAATTGGCCGGCGTCACCGTCCCCTCCTTGCGGAAGGCCGGCTTGAGCTTCGGGATTTTCGCCAGATCGGCGCTGAACGGCTGCTCGTCCCGTTCGACCGTGACCTCGCCCTTGCGGGTCCGCACGGTCACTGGCTCCGTCTCATGGTCGAAGGAGCCGTCCTCGTTGGCCGCCCGGGCGCGCTTGAGCGAGGTAATGGCGAAGTCGTCCTGGGCGTCCCGGGTGAACTGGTAGTGCTGTGCGGCGTCTTCGGCATAGGCGCCCATCAGGCGGCCGGGCTCATAGGCGTCCTCCAGCCCGTCGAGGAACATGTGGTCCCAGACCTGGCCGTGGCCCATGCGCAGGCCGCCGCGCGCCTTGTCCATCAGGTAGGGCGCGTTGGTCATGCTCTCGAGGCCGCCGGCCACCATGACCGCGTTGACGCCGGCCCTGATCAGGTCGTGAGCCAGCATGGTCGCCTTCATGCCGCTGCCGCACATCTTATTGACGGTGGTGCAGCCGGCGTCCCACGGGATGCCCGCGCCGTGCGCCGCCTGGCGCGCCGGCGCCTGGCCGAGTCCGGCCGGCAGCACGCAGCCCATGATGACTTCGTCGACCTCCTCGCCGGATACGCCGGAGCGCTTGAGCGCGCCCTCAATGGCGACTGCGCCGAGCGCGGTGGCGGTTATGTCCTTCAGGCTGCCCTGAAAGCTGCCCATCGGCGTGCGCGCGCCGTCGACGATGACGACGGGATCGGATTCGGCTGTGGCGGTCATGGCAAAACTCCCGGCAGTTTCAGGCGGCTATCGGAGCAGACGGATGTCGACACCGATGGCAAGTTCGCGCCACATTGTATCGCAGGTGACAACCGGCAACTCCAGTTTTCCTGCAAGGCTCAGGCAGACCCGGTCGCCAAGCGACAGCCCGAAGCGCGAAGTGCTGGCCCGCAATCTGCCTGCCGCAAGCGCAACATCCCGGTCAAGGGCGATCAATTCGACCGGCAATTGTGAAGCGGTTTCCGCAGCGCCTTCGGGATCGCCGCCGCGATTGACCAGATCGGTTACGATTTCGGCAAGATTGACGGTCGACATCGTGCAACCGGGCAGTAGAGAAGGAACGGTTTCACCGCCCGGTTCGCCGAACATCATGGCAAGGATCGCCGACGAATCGAGGACGACACGCTCGCCGCTCAACGGGCTACTCCGCAGCCCGATCGACCGGCGTGTCGGCCTGTACCCACGCGTCCTCGCGCGCTGCTTCCGCCCGCTTGTCGGCGAGGAAACGGTCGACGAGGTCGCCGGTCGGCGGGATCATCTTTCGGACCTGTGCCTGGATTCGCTCGACGCTGCGCTTGTAGGTTTCGATCCGCGCTGTCCCGTCGTCGACGGTCAGCACAAGCGGCTCGCCCTCGGCGAAGGCCAGCTCTTCCCGAACCGCGGCCGGGATCACAACGCGCCCGCCGGCGCTCATCGATACGCGCCAAAAGTCGCTTTCGAAGTCAGGTTTCTTATTTTTTGTCATGAATTTAAATCTATGTCAGACCGGGTTCCGCAGCAAGCGCTAGAAAACAGTTCCTGTCCGCCAGGGCTATCGGATCAAGCGGACATCGACATCGAGCGACAGGTTCCGCCATGCCCGGTCGGCCGTGTAGACGGGCAGATCCAATGCGAGCGCAAGGGCAAGACAGGCGCGGTCGCCGAGCGAAAAGCCGGCCTGCCACGTCGCCGCCCTCAAAGTGCCCGCAACCTGCGCCTGCTCCAGCGTGTGATCTACGGGATGGAAAGGCTGCGCTTGCGTCAGCAGGACTGCCGTGTCGCCATCGGTGCCGCTTTCGACGAGCTTGGCGATGACTTCCGACAGGTTGACCGTGGAAATGGCGCTGTCTTCCAGGATGGACCGGACCGTTTCTGCGCCCGGTTCACGGTGAAAGAACGCCAGCACGGCCGACGCGTCGAGTATCGCGTCGGGCACGGCCCTACTCCGGATGCAGCGACGCCTCGCGCGCCGCTTCGCGCCGCCGGTCGTCGATCAGCGAGTCGGACAGGCTGACATCGGGCGGAACCGCCGCGCAAACGATGCGCTGCGCCATGCGCACGGCCGCCGATGTGCTGGTCAGCCGAACGATCCCGTCTTCGTCGACCGTTGCGACAATCGTGTCGCCCTCGTCCACGTCCATCGCCTCGCGGAACGCCGCCGGGATGACGATGCGACCGGCGGGACCGATCTTCACCTTGACCCGGTCATTGGCGCTGGAGACCGCCTTTCTACCGTCCGATTCTGCAGCGACGACTGGACGTTCGTTCTTCGGCGGCCCCTGGATCAGCACATTGCGGACATGCTGATAGCGGATACCGAGGAAGCGCGCGATATCGGCGCGCTTGTAGCCGGCAGCGTCCAGCGCCCGGATTTTTGCGGACTTCGTTGGCAACCCTTCGGCTATCGCTTCCATTTCCTCTTGCATTGACATTGCAACCTCCTCGCTGGATCGGAAGTTACATAGCAATAGCTAGTTATTTTGTCAATATTATATATTTTTTGTCAATTAATTGATCTCTACGCCCATTTCATGATAAAATTGCAGCAGAATGATGCGCTGCACATCGATGTCCAAATACGACGCGACAGCCCGATTAGCCGTCATTTAGCTTCGAAGCCCGATACCGCGCCAATGCCGCCTCGTCCGGCGGGTAGAGGCCCTTGACCGGGACGCCGCGCTCAATTTCCGAGAGAATCCAGGCTTCCAGGTCTTCCTGCTCCGCGCCCTCTTCGGCGACTTCGGCGGCCAGCGCCCGGGGCAGCACCACAGCGCCGTCGTCGTCCGCCACGATAATGTCGTCGGGAAACACGGCCACCCCGCCGCAGCCGATCGGCTCCTGCCAGCCGGTGAACCACAGGCCCGCGATCGACGGCGGCGCAGCCACGCCGCTGCACCAGACCGGGATATCGACGGCGCGGATACCGGCGACGTCGCGCATCGGGCCGTCGCTGACGATGCCGGCGACGCCGCGCCGTTTCATCCGGCCGGCGAGGATGTCGCCCACCGTCCCGGCGCCCTGCTCGCCCCGGCTGTCGATCACGGCGACCGCGCCGGCCGGCATGTCCTCGATGGCGTCGCGCAGCGAATCCGGCGCGGCGTAGCTTTCCCGGGTCGAGATGTCTTCCCGGCCCGGCACGAAGCGCAGGGTAAACGCCGGCCCGACGAGCCGCGGCCCGCCCGGCTGAAGCGGCCGTGTTCCCGCCATCCAGCCGCGCCGGATGCCGCGCTTCAAAAGCTGCATCGTGAGAGTCGCGGTCGAGATGCCGCGCAGCGTGTCGATCAGTGCCGGATCGGTCGCCATTTTCAATCAATCTCCGGAAATCTGTCGATCACCCGACCGGCCGCGATGTGCGCCAGGACCGGCGCAGGCACCGGAGGGGCGAAACACCGCAAAGCCCCTACCGCTCCAGCGCAGCCATCAGCTCGCGCCATTCGCGGGCGCTGAGGCCGCTGTCCGCCTGTGTCACCGTCTCGCCGGCGATCATCCGCCGGACGGCGGCGAGCGCCGTGGCGGACAGGCTGACCGCGCCCATCGCATAGTCCCGGAACGCCTGCGCCGTAATCGGCACCCATTTCTCCGTCAGCGCCAGCATGACGTCGGCATAGGCGCGAATCTCGAATTGCGCGTGGGCGTCGGCCCGCAGGCTGAGGAAATGCAGCAGGTTGTGCAGGTCGGTCTTCCAGTACCACTGGGTATAGACGTTGAGCGGCAGGTTCATGCGCGCCAGCTCGCGGGCCAGGCCCTGGCGGCCGGGATCGGCCGGATCGCCGTCCGGCCCCTCGTTCAGCATTTCCTCGTAATGGTCGTAGCAGGCCGCGGCGTCGTCGCGCAGCAGTTGCAGGACCCGCGCCGCCTCGTCGCCTTTCAGCACGTCGCCGCGGCCCTGCCGGTTGGCGGCGGACTGGGCCGCCAGATGTTCCGGCGCCGGGATGTAGAACTCCCGATCGAGCACCGAATAGCGCGCCGAATATTCGTTCACGTTGGCGGTGCGGTGGCGGATCCACTGGCGCGCGACGAACACCGGCAGTTTCACGTGCAGCTTGATCTCGCACATCTCGAACGGCGTGGTGTGGCGGTGGCGCAGCAGGTAGCGGATCAGGCCGGCGTCGTTGCGCACCGATTTGGTGCCCCGGCCGTAGGACACCCGCGCCGCCTGCACGATCGCGGCGTCGTCGCCCATATAGTCGACCACCCGGACGAAACCGTGATCGAGCACCGGGAAGGCCGTGTAGAGGATTTCCTCCAGGCCCGGCGCCGTGACCCGCCGCGTCCCGGCCGTGCGGGCGCGCGCCTCTTCGATCTCGGCGGTCTGTTCGGCGGTCGCGGTAACGTTGGGCGGCGGCAGGCTGTCGGGCTCGGTCGGCATGTCCGGCGTTCGTTGCGGTCGCTACGGTTGGCGAAACTAGCGTTTCGCTCCTGCCGCGTCACCGGATTTCGCTGCCTCGCCCCTCTTTCAATTCCCGACGCCAGGTCCTATCTTTCGCCTGTCGCCTTCGGGCGACTATGGCGATAAACGGCGTGCGCAATAGCTGTTGCGGACCCGGGGGCAGTACCCGGCGCCTCCACCAGTTTCGCCGGGCCCGGTCGGCGTTCCACCGCCGGCGGCCCGGCCCTTCCTGGGGGCGAAACAGGATCGACGTGCAGTAAAAGGTTCGCTTTTCGCCCGGCATTGTACCACCGTTATCGGGCTGCCATTACAAATGCTAACGACAACGATCGTATGGCACTCGCTGCCTAGCTTCTAGGCAAGCGCGGCCCGGGGGGCGCCGGGCAACAGAAGCCCCCCACCTTCCCCGACCGACGATATCGTGAACGCCTGTTATGGCGCCCGCGCTTCGAACCCGGCTCTGCGCCGCATTCCCCGCTTGCGGCAGGCCCCCGGCGCTTCATAATGCGGGGAGCGCTGCCCAGGGCGGCGAGGCAAGACGGCCAGGACCATGGAGCCGGAACTCCTGCATTACGAGAAGATCGTCGAGGACGCCCTGCGCAGCGTCGTGCGCACCGCGCTGGAGCAGGTGGCGACCTTCGGTTTGCCGGAAGGCCACGGGCTCTACATCACCTTCCTGACCGCCGGCCGGGGCGTCGTCATACCCGAGCGGCTGACCAGAACCTATCCGGAAGAGATGACCATCGTTCTGGAGCACCAGTTCTGGAACCTTGAAGTCGGCGAGGATCTGTTTTCCGTCGAACTCAGCTTCAACCGGCGCCAGGAAAGGCTGGAAGTGCCGTTCGACTGCGTCACCTCCTTCGCTGACCCGTCCGTTCCCTTCGGCCTGAAATTCGAACTGGCGGCAGGGGACGATGCGCCCGAGCCGGGCGCGGACGACGAGGCGCCGGCGGGCAATCTCCCCGACGCCGTCGAAGCCGCACCGGCCGCGAGCAACGAGGACAGCGGCGCGGACGAGGCCGCGGACGACGCGCCGCAGACCGGCGAGGTCGTCAACCTGGACACGTTCCGCAAGAAGCGGTGACGGTTCCAACTCTGACGGACGGTCCCGCGGCAGCGCCGCTCACCCTGGTCCTCGCCCACGGCGCCGGCGCGCCGATGGACAGCCCCTTCATGAACCGGATCGCCGAAGGCGTCGCCGCCGCCGGATGGCGCGTCGTCCGTTTCGAGTTCCCCTATATGGCCGCCCGGCGCGCGACCGGTGCGAAAAAGCCGCCGGACCGGGCGCCGGCCCTGATCGAGACATGGCGCGAAGTTATCGCCGGGTTCGGGCGCGAAAAGCTGGTTATCGGCGGCAAGAGCATGGGCGGCCGGATGGCGACCATGGTCGCCGACAAGGCCGGGGTGCGTGGGCTGATCTGCCTCGGCTATCCCTTCCACCCGCCTGGCCGGCCGGAGAAGCTGCGCACCGAACATCTCGAAACGCTCAGGACGCCGGCGCTGATCCTGCAGGGGGAACGCGATCCATTGGGCCGGGCCGACGAGGTGCCTGGCTACAACCTCTCCGACGCCATCGCGCTTTCATGGCTGCCCGACGGCGACCACGGCTTCAAGCCGCGCAAGGCCTCAGGTCACAGCGAGGCCGGCAACATGGCGGCGGCGGTGGAGCGGATATGCGGGTTTCTGGAAACCTTGGCGGGATAACGGGATCGGACCGACAAAGCGGGCGCTGACCGCCCTTGCCGCTACTTCAATTCACTCTCATTGCCGCCCCGGACGGAGCGAAGCGCAGATCCGGGGCCCAGAGCTATGGGCGCCGATTCCAGGTTTGGCTCTGGACTCCGGCTCTCCCTCCGGTCGGCCGGGGTGGCAATTCGGGATGAATGACGGGTATGGATCGGGCAAGGTCGAATTTGGCCTGACTGCCCCAATACCGTTGACCGGGCGAATGACACGGCGCCAAGGCGTCTCGCTACGCCGGTGCGGCGTATCCGGCCTCAACGGCCGCGCGGGCGCGGTCCAGCATCACGCCGTAGTCGCCTGGCTCCGGGAATGCGAATCGGCGGATCAGCAGGGTTTCGAGAACCGGCGACAGGGAACGGTCGTGCGGGATATCGAGAAAAGCCTGTCGCAGCTGCATCAGGTCCGGCTCCGGCAGATCCGGGTGGGCGACCAGCGGCGGGATCGGCGCGGGCGCGGTCGTCGCGACGATACGCAGTCCGGCGACTGCCTCCGGATCGTTGTGCCGCAGGATATCGAGATACCAGCCGTCGACCGGTCCGACATCGGCGCGTCCGTCCGCGACCGCCTCTACGATTGCCCGCGGCGTAATCAGCGGCCCCACGGTTTCGCGGTAGAGCCGGGGCCGCTCGCGCGTCCGGTACGGCAACAAGTGATGCCGGACTGCGTTGTAGCCGGAATGGGAATTCTCGACCGTCCAGGCCAGCCGGCCGCCAAAGGTGTCCTCCAGTGTCGCGAAGCCGCTGTCGGCCCGCACGACGAAATCGGTGACACAGACCGGACTGCCGCTGTAGCGCGGCAGTTTCGGGACCGGCGCGCAGACGATCCGGGGCTGCCGTTCGGCCAGGGCGAACGGCCAGCCGCACATGAAGACGCAGCCCGCGTCCGGACGCCGCCACAGCGCTTCCAGCGGTGCCGGCGGCGCATGGTCGATAATGTCGAGCGCGATCCCGGACTGCGCGCTCACCCGGCCGAACAGGCTGTCCCAGGCCGCCTTGACGCCGGCTGCCGCATTGTACATGCGCGAACAGGCAATCAGGGTCATGGGACAGTTGCCCGCTGCATCGTCGCGACAGCGGATCAGGCGAACGGTAGCGTCGCGCCGATGCCCGTCCGTTCCGCCTTTTCCAGCATGGCCGCGCCGAGCGCGATGTCGCTCAGGCTGAGGCCGCGGTGCCAGAACAGGTTGGTCTCGCCGTCGCTCTCCCGGCCGGGTTTCAGGCCGGCGACGATCTCGCCCATTTCGGCGTGCAGGGTCTCTTCGGTCAGCCTGCCCTCGTCGACATGGCGGCGCAGCGACCCGAAAGGTTTGCCCGGCTTGCACTGGCCCCAGTCGTCGACCACGATCTTGTCCATGATGTCGGTGAGCGAAAGCTCGACGCTGCTCATCGTGCCGTAGGGCACGACGAAGGCTCCCGGTTTGACCCATTCCGTCAGGAAAAGCGGCTCGGGCGCGGGTAGGCGCGAAGCCTCGACCAGAATGTCGGCGCCGTCGAGGCAGTCCTTCCAGGTGTCCGTGACGATCACCGTCTTGTTCAGGTCTTCGCTCAGCCGGGCGCCGAAGGCGTCCCGGCTCTCCGGCCGGCGGGAATGGACTCGGATCTCGTCAAAATCGAACAGGCTGTCGAGCAATCGGACGTTCCAGTAGGCCGTGCCCCGCGCCCCGATATGGCCGAGGACCCGGCAGTCCTTGCGCGCCAGGTACTTGGCGCCGATCGCCGTCATCGCGCCGGTGCGCATTTCGGTAATGGCCGTCGCGTCGACGATCGCCCGCGGCATCCCGGTCTCGGGATCGAACAGGCACAGGATCGCCATCTCCGAGGGCAGGCCCTGTTTGTAGTTGTCGACGAAGTCGCCGACCATCTTGAAGCCGGCGTATCCGAGCGGTTTGACGTAGCCGCGCAAGACGTTGAAATGGCCTTTGTCCGACGATTCCGGCACCAGGTGGACCCGCGGTTCGAGGACCGTCTCGCCGTTGCCCTGGGCGCGCAGGCCGGATTCGACCGCAGCGAGGATTTCCCCGTCGGTCATGGCGAGGGCGTCGACGTCCCTGCCGTTGAGATAGGAAATCGAGATGTCGGGCATGAGCCGTCCCTGCCGCCGTTGACCGGGTCGGATGATAGAAATACGCTTTCGGCAAGTCCATGCAGGGTTCGCCCCATCCGGTTCGACGTATCCGTTCCGCCGGAAACCGGGACCGGGCACGGGCCGAAAATCGGGAGAAAATGGTTATGAAATTGTCGTTATCGCTTACGCGTCCGCTCGCCGTTGCCGCCGGCATCGCAGCGGTTGCCGTCGCCGCGCCCGCCGTCGCGGAATATCCGGAAAAACCGGTCAGGATCGTCGTGCCGTTCGGCGCCGGCGATTCCCTCGACGGCACCGCCCGGGTGATCGCCGAACAGCTCAAGAAGGCGTTGAAGGTGCCCTTCGTAGTCCAGAACATTCCGGGCGCCGGCGGCGGCAAGGGCACCGCCGAAGCCAACAAGGCGAAGGGCGACGGCTACACCCTGCTGATGGGCTCGACCGGCGCGCTGACGGCCCGGCCGCTGATTTCGAAACCGGGCTATGTGACGAGCGATTTCGTGCCGCTGGCGCAGCTCGTCGAGGTGCCGATCGGCCTCGCCGTCAAGGCGGACAGCCCGTTCAAGTCGGTAAAGGACATCGTCGCGGCGGCCAAGGCCAAGCCCGGCGGCATCAAATACGCCACGCCGGGCCCGGGCGCGACCCAGCACATCAACATGGAGATCTTCGCCAAGGCCCAGGGCATCGGGATGAAGCATATCGGCGGCCGGGGCGGTAAAGGCGCGATCACCAAGACGCTCTCCGGCGAGGTCGATTTCGTGTTCGTCGGCGCGCCGAACTACACGGGACTCGCCAAGGGCGGGAAGCTCCGGGTGATCGGCATCGCCGCCGGCAAGCGCGTGCCCTATTTCCCGAACGTGCCGACCTTCAAGGAACAGGGCTATGACTTCACGGTCGCCGTGTGGTTCGGCCTGCTGACGCGCAAGGGCACGCCGGCCGCCGTCGTCGGCAAGCTCCGCGCGGTCGTGAAGACGGTGGCCAACCAGGCTTCGACGTCGGCGCTCTACAAGAAATTCAACTTCAACGAGGCGTTCCTCGACGGCGAAGGGTTCCAGAAGCGCATCGACGCCAATGTCGCGAAGCACCAGGTCGTCTTGAAGGACATCGGCCTGATCAAGTAGCGGACTGCGAGTCCGGCCGGTCGAAGAGGCCGCGGAGGGCGCGTGCCGAAACGGGCGGACCGGATCGTCGGGCTGGCGGTCGTGGCGCTGGGCATTGTGCTGGCGTTGCTGGTCGCCGACATCGAGATCAACGAGCGTCAGTCCACCCTTTCGGCGCGCTTTTTCCCCGGCCTGATTGCCGGCGCGCTGGTGCTGCTCGGCGGCTTGCTCACCCTGAAGCCGGGCGCGCTCGCCACGGCCGACGCCGTTTCAGGATTGATTCGGCGCCGCGGCGTCCTGATCGCCGCCCTGTTCCTGCTCTACTGCCTGGCGTTCCGCTATGTCGATTTCCGGCTCGGCACCTGGGCGTTCACAATCCTCGCCCTGTGGATTCTCGGCTCGCGCAAGCCGCTTGAACTGGCCCTGATCCCGATCGCGGTTTCGGCGACGGTCTACGCGGTCTTCCGCTACGGTTTCACCGTTCTGCTGCCGACATGGACCTGATCCCGTTTTCCGCGATCGGCGCCGCGCTCGGCGCAATCGCCGACCCGATGATTCTGCTCTGGATCCTGATCGGGGTCGTCGTCGGCCTCATCTTCGGCGCCGCGCCCGGCCTGACCGCGACCGCCGGCGTCGCCATCGCAACCCCGCTGACCTTCGGCGCCTCCTTCGAGGTCGCCATGGCCCTGCTGCTGGGCATCTATTGCGGCGGCTATTTCGCCGGCTCGATCCCGGCCATCCTGATCAACACGCCCGGCGCGCCGGGCAACGCGGCGACGGCGCTCGACGGCTACAGGATGGCGCGCCGCGGCAAGGCCGATCTCGCGCTCAGCCTGTCGGTCATCTCGTCGTTCATCGGCGGGTTCGTCTCGATCCTCGTCCTGATGCTCGCCGCGCCCAGGCTCGCGGACTTTGCGCTCGAATTCACCTCGGTGGAATATTTCGCCCTCGGCACCTTCGGGCTGGTCTGCGTCGCGGCAGTTTCCGGCGGCTCGCTGCTTAAGGGCATGATCGCCGCCGCGCTCGGCATGCTGCTCGGCTGCAGCGGCATCGACCCGGTCGGCGGCATGACCCGGCTGACCTTCGGCGATCCGAACCTGCTCGGCGGCGTTCCCCTGATGCCGGCGCTGATCGCCTTCTTCGCCGTGTCCGAAATGCTGGTCCAGGCGGCGCGCAAGGACAGCCTGGCGACCCTGCCGGCGCAGCGGCGGGTCGGCATGGGGGAAGTCCTTTCGCACTATCTGCGCAACAAGTGGCTGACGATCCGCAGCGCGTTCATCGGCACCGGCATCGGCATCCTGCCCGGCACCGGGCCAACCATCGCCGCGTGGATTTCCTATGGCGAATCGGCGCGGAAAAAGGTGCCGAACGCAGAGGAAGAGGGCGATCCGCGCGGCGTGATTGCGGCGGAGACCGCCAACAACGCTGTCACCGGCGGCGCCCTCATCCCGCTGCTCACGCTGGGCATTCCGGGCGACACAGTGACGGCCGTCCTGATCGGCGCCCTGCTCATCCAGGGCATCGACCCCGGCCCGTTCTTCATCGCCGAAAAGAGCGACCTGTTCGTCCAGATCCTGCTCATCCTTCTGTTCGCCAACCTCTGCATCCTGGTCATCGGCCTGGGCACGCGGCGCTGGCTGCCGGCGATCCTGAAACTGCCGCCGCGCATCCTGATCCCGATTATCGGCGTGCTGTGCGCGACCGGCGCCTTCGCCATCAACAACACGACCTTCGAGGTCGGGCTGATGGCGGTGCTCGGCCTCGGCGGATACGTCCTTATCCGGTTCGGTTTCCCGATGGCGCCGGTCGTCCTGGGCCTCGTGCTCGGGCCGATGATCGAGACCAACCTGAGGAACGCACTAACGGCCAACGACATGGACGCGACGGTGTTCCTGACCCGCCCGATCGGCGCCCTGCTGCTCGCCGCCGCCGTCTTCACCATCGTCTGGACCTGGCGGCGGCACCGGGCATCCTGAGACCTCTCCTCGCTGCCGCCACGTCGGAAAATTCCATAGCTGTCACCCCGGCCAACCGAAGGGCGAGCCGGGTTCCAGGGCAGACCGCTCCGTCCGGGGAAACAACGGGGGTTCTACGGGGCGCAACGGACTCGCCCGACGCGGCTTTTCCGGAGCGCGGAAAACGCAAGAACGGTGCGCCCCGGACTCGAATCCCACAGTGCCGCCCCGGACGCCCCGCAGGGGCGATCCGGGGACCAGAGTCAACCCGAAAGGCCTCTGCTTGTGGCTCTGGGCCCCGGATCGTCGCTGCGCTCCCTCCGGGGAAACAAAGGAGATTGGGTCGGGGGCGAAACCGAAGGGCGCTGCGACTGCCGATGCCGGGCCGGATCGGACTGTCGAAACCCTGACACAATTGCCGCCCCGGACTTGTTCCGGGGACCAGAGTCGACCCGAAAGGCTTCAGCCTGTAGCCCTGGTCCCCGGATCGTCGCTGCGCTCCGTCCGGGGAAACAATGGAGATTCTACGGGGCGCGACGGCCTCAATCCGGAGCGGCATTCAAGGGGGTTCCGGATGTTTGCGCGCCTTTTGCAGCGGAACCCCGGTCAAAACGGCGGCGCCGCAAATGGCGCGCCCTACTCCTCCCAGTCCCACTCGACGCCGCCGGAATGGGTGACGGCGCCCTTGTTGGCCTGGCCGACCAGCCGGGCGTATTTCTCCAGCGCGCCGCCGAGCCGGCGCGGGTCCGGGGCCTGCCAGGCTTTGCGGCGGGCGGCCAGTTCCTCCTCGGACAGCAGGACGTTGATCGAGCGCGCGGCGGCGTCGATCTCGATAACGTCCCCGTCGCGGATCAGGGCGAGCGGGCCGCCGACCGCGGCTTCCGGGGCGGCATAGCCGATGCACATGCCGCGGGTCGCGCCAGAGAAGCGGCCGTCGGTCAGCAGCGCCACCTTCTCGCCGCGGCCCTGGCCGTAGATCAGCGCCGTCGTGCCGAGCATCTCGCGCATGCCGGGACCGCCGACCGGGCCTTCGTTGCGGATGACGATGACCTCGCCATCGGTGTATTCCTGGGCCTTGACGGCGGCGTTGCAGCTCTCCTCCTCGTCGAACACCCGGGCCGGGCCCTTGAAATACGCCGATTTCAGCCCGGCGACCTTCAGGAGCGCGCCGTCCGGGCACAGGTTGCCCTTGAGCACGATCACGCCGCCGTCGGGCGAGCGTTCGTCGCCCTTGCAGCGGATAATCTCGCCGTCCGGATCGGGAACGCCCTTGAGCGCGTCGGCCATCGTCTCGCCGGTGAAAGTCAGCGCATTGCCGTCGAACAGGCCGCCTTCCATCAGCAGGCGGAAAACGACCGGCGCGCCGCCGATGCCGTGGACGTCCCTGGCGAGGAAGCGCCCGCCGGGCTGCAGGTCGGCGACCAGGGGCGTGCGGTCGAACACTCTTGCGACATCGTCCATGTCGAAGCCGATGCCGGCCTCGTTGGCGATGGCGGGCAGGTGCAGCGCCGCGTTGGTCGAGCCGCCGGTCGCCGCGACGACGGCCGCGGCATTCTCCAGGCTCGTGCGGGTCACCAGGTCCCGCGGCAGGGGCCCGCCCCGCTCCAGCGCCGCCATGACGGCGCGGCCGGCGCGCCGGGCGATGCCCTGACGCTCGGCGAAGACCGCCGGGATCATCGACGAGCCGAGCGGCGCTAGGCCGAGCGCCTCGGAGACCATGCCCATCGTGTTCGCCGTGAACTGGCCGGGGCAGGCGCCGATTGTCGGCGCGCAGACCAGCTCCAGCGCGTTGACTTCTTCTTCGGGCACCGTGCCGACCAGCACGCCGCCGACGCCCTCGTAGGCGGTCAGCACCGTCACGTCCTCGCCGCCGCGCGTGCCGGGCAGCATGGAGCCGCCGTAGATGAAGACCGACGGCGCGTTGAGCCGCGCCATCGCCATCATCATGCCGGGCAGGGTCTTGTCGCAGCCGGCGAAGCAGACCAGCGCGTCGTAGGCATGGCCGCGCACCACGGCCTCGACGCTGTCGGCGATGATCTCGCGCGACAGCAGCGAGAATTTCATGCCCTGATGCTGCATCGAGATGCCGTCGGAGACCGAGATGGTGCGGAACTCCCGCGGCGTGCCGCCGGCCTCGACGATGCCGCGCTGGGCGTAATCGGCCTGGTTGGCGAGGCCCATGTTGCAGGGCGTCATCTCGCCTTCGGTCGTCACGACGCCGACCATCGGCCGGGCGATCGCCGCGCTGTCCAGCCCCATCGCGCGCATGAAGGCGCGGTGCGCGACCCGGTCGAGCCCGTCGGTCGTGATGCGCGAGCGCAATTTTCTGTTGGGACGACCCCCGGAATTCGAAGGCGGTCGGGCGTTCGGGCCGTCAGGCATGGCAGGGCTCCCGGTCTGCGACGCCCCACCCTACCGGCGGCGCCCTGCCGGCGCTACCCGCCGAGATAGGCGCGGCGGACGTGGTCGTTCTCGTGCAGATCCTCCGCCTGGCCTTCCAGCGCCACGGCGCCGGTTTCGAGGACATAGGCATATTGCGCCAGCAGCAGCGCCATTTCCGCATTCTGCTCGACCAGGACGACCGGCGTGCCCTGGGCCGAGATGTCGGTGACGATGCGGGCGATCTCCTGCACCATGACCGGCGACAGGCCCATCGACGGCTCGTCGAGCAGCAGCACCCGCGGCGCGCTCATCAGCGCCCGGCCGATCGCCAGCATCTGCTGCTCGCCGCCGGACATGGAGCGCGCCCACTGTTTGCGCCGCTCGGCGAGACGCGGGAAGCGCTCGAAGACCTCCGCCAGGGTGGCGTCGACCGCCGCCTTGTCCTTCCGGAGAAAGGCGCCGGTGCGCAGGTTCTCCTCGACCGTCAGGTCCGGAAACACCCGCCGTCCTTCCGGCACGTGCGCAACGCCCAGGCGTACGATCTCCTCCGGCACGAGGCCGTCGATGCGCGCGCCGTCGAAGTTGATTTCGCCGCGGGTCAGCGGCTCGAGGCCCGATATGGCGCGCAGGGTCGTCGTCTTGCCGGCCCCGTTCGCGCCGATAATGGTGACGATGCCGCCCGCCGGCACCGCCATCGAGACGCCTTTCAGCGCAACCACCTTCTGGTAGCGCACCTCGATGTCGTGGAGCTCAAGCAGCATGGCCCGCCCCGTTGTCCGTGGCGGCGCCGAGATAGGCTTCGATGACCGCCGGGTCGTTGCGCACGTCGTCCGGCGCGCCCTCGACCAGCAGGGCGCCGAAATTCATCACCGTGATGATGTCGCACAGGTTCATCACCGCCTGCATGTCGTGCTCGACCAGCATGACGGTGACGCCGCGGTCGCGAATGCGCCGGACCAGGTCCATCATGCGCCGGGTTTCCTCCGGATTCATGCCGGTGAAGGGTTCGTCCAGCAGCAACACACTCGGCTCCGCCGCCAGGGCGACCGCCATGCCGAGCATGCGCTGGTGACCGTGCGGCAGGTTCGAGACCGGTTCGTCGGCCAAATCCTGCAGACCGAAAAAGGCCAGATTCTCCCGCGCCCTGGCGTCTGCGGCCCGTTCCGACGCCCGGTCGGCGCCGAGCAGCCGGCTGACGAAACCGGCGCCGGCGCTGAGGTGGCGCCCGACCCGGACGTTATCCAGAACCGTGAATTCCTGGAACAGGGTCGAGCCCTGAAAAGTTCGCACAAGGCCCATCGCGGCGAGCGCGCTGGTCTTGCGGCCGGAAATGTCCCGGCCGCGATAGAGCACCTGGCCGGCGGTCGGCGCGTAGAAACCGCTGATCACGTTGAAGGTCGTCGTCTTGCCGGCGCCGTTCGGCCCGATCAGGCCGTGGATTGCACCCTCGCGGACGGTAAAGCTGAAATCGTCGACCGCCACCAGGCCGCCGAAGCGGCGGGTCAGCCCCCTTGCTTCCAGGATGGGCGCTTCCAGGATCGGCCCTTCGCCCGGTGCGTTCATGCCGCCCCGCCTCCCGCCGCGGCCGGCCCGGCCCGGCGCCGCTGCACCCAGGCCCGCAGCCTCGGCCCGACGCTCTCAAGGCCGTCGGGCAGATACAGCACCGACAGGATCAGGATGGCGCCGTAGATCAGCGGCCGGACCGTGTCGAGGCCAAGCCCGCGCAGGACGATCTCGTTAATGACGGTCAGCACGACGACGCCGAGGATCGGGCCGTGGAAGGTCGCGGTGCCGCCGACGATCGCCCAGACCAGGACATAGACCATCTGGTCGACGCCGAAGCGGGTCGGGTTCACCGCCCCGACATAGTGGCCGTAAAGGCCCCCCGCGATGCCGGCGAAAAAGGAGGCGATGACAAAGGCGAGCGTGCGGTAGCGGAAGGTGTCGACGCCGACGGATTCGGCCAGCCTGTCCTGCCAGTGAATCGCGTGGAAGGTCAGCCCGATGCGCGAGCGCTCAATCCGGTAGAGCACGAACAGCGACGCCGAAACCACGACCAGCGCCAAGAAGTAGTAGTTGACCGGCTCGTAGAAATCGATCGACAGGAAACCGGTGTCGATGTCGGGAAAGGCGTCGATCCGCTTGAGCCCCTTGGGGCCGCCGAACGGATCGGTAAAACGCTTCCAGATCAGCCGGATGATCTCGCCGGCGGCGAAGGACCCGATCAGGAAATAGAAGCCCTTCATCCGGAACAGCGGAAAGCTCAGGATGGCGGAGGTGCCCGCCGCCACGATGCCGCCCGCCAGCATGGAAACCGGCACCGGCATACCAAGGCGTTTGGAAAGCAACGCGCTGGCATAGGCGCCGACGCCCATGATGACGACGTGACCGAGCGACCATTCGCCGGTGAGCGTCATCAGGCGGTAGCTGCAGACCAGCAGGACGTTCACGACCAGCAGGACGGCGATTTCCTGCTGCGAATAGCTCAGCAGGTAGGGCAGGACCGCCAAGGCCGCGAACAGGAAGACGAGCTTCAGCCGCCCGGCGATCCGCCAGACGGAATTTTCCGGATTCGCCGCGCCCGCCGGTTCAGGCACGTTCCTTCGCTCCGAACAGGCCGGTCGGCCGCACCACCAGCACGGCGAGCATCAGGGCGAGACCGACTATGTTGGCGATCACGCCGTCGAAGAAGGTCGTGACGAAAGTGTGGACGAAGGCGTAGAGGACCGCCGCGATCACCGCGCCCTCGAGGCTGCCGATGCCGCCGACGATGATGATGATGAAGGCGGTGACGATGATCGAGTGGCCGATATAGGGCGTCGGGCTCACCAGCGGCGCGGTCAGCGCCCCGGCAACCCCGGCAAGCGCGGCCCCGATGAACATGGCGACGCGCGCCGTCTGGTTCATCGAGATGCCCTGGAGTGCCGCAGCCTCGGCATCCTGGGCGCAGGCGCGCAGCGCCCAGCCGAATTTCGAGCGCTTGAGAAAGGCCCAAAGCGCCGCCAGCAGCAGGATGGCCGCGACGATCACGAACAGCCGCTGATAGGTCAGGATGGCGCCGAAGATCTCGATCTTGCCCTGGGTCGCCGGCGGAACATGGCCCATGCGCCGGCCGAAACCGAGCACGGCCAGGGTCTGAAGAATCAGCAGGAAGCCGATCGACGCGATGAGGCCGCCCAGCGGGTTATCCCGCAAGGGGCGGAACATCGCCCGTTCCATGACGAGGCCGACGATCCCGACGAAGATCAGGCCCGCGGCGACCGCCAGGAAGAAGGGAAACTTCTCGTGGGCGTACAGGAACACGACGCAATAAGCGCCGACCATGTAGAGCTCGCCATGGGCGAAGTTGATCACGCCCATGACGCCGAAGATCATGACCAGTCCGACCGCTATCAGCGCCATATAGCTGGCGGCATACATGGCGTTGATGGCGGTCTGCCACAGCAGATCCATCAAAGGGCCTCAAGTGCCGGGGCTGCAGAACGGAGCCGGGGCCGGGCAAGGCCCGGCCCCGGTACACCATCCGGGCGCCGCAACGGCGCCATAGGGACCCTAGCGCGAAATCAGCGCTGATTCCACATCTGGCCCAGGGCCGTCATGTGCTTGATCATCAGCTTGCTGTGCTTGTCCCACCAGGCGGGAATGGACTTGAAGGCCTTGATTTTGGCCTTGCCGCCCTCGATCACCACGACCGGCCAGTTGCCGACCAGGGCGTTGTCGATGCCGAACAGCTCCTTGCCCCACCATTTGGCGTCGCCGAAGGCGTGCTTGCCGGTGCCGCCGGCCTTCATCGCTTTCAGGACGGGCCCCGGTTCGGCGCTGCCCGCCTTGGCGGCAGCGTCTGCCCACAGGTCCATGATCGAGGCATATTCCCAGGACACCGCGCCCCATTCCTTGGCGCCGTAGCGCTTGGCGTATTCGGCGTAGAACTCGTTCGGCTTGACGAAGTTCACGGCCTTGCTGTTGAGCGCCGGATCGTCGAAATCCGGGAACTGGAAGACGAAGCCTTCCATGAAGTCCTTCGACGTCTTCTCGATGATCTTCTGGTAGAAGTCGGCGGTGCAGGAGATGATCTGCCCCTTGTAGCCCTGCTGGAACGCCTGTTCGCACAGCGGATGGACATAATCCGCGTAGCAGGTGTCCAGGCACAGGATATCCGGCTTCTTGGCCAGCAGCTTGGTCATCACCGGCGCGAAGTCGGTCGTCGCCGGATCGAAGAACAGCGGCGCGTCGACCATCTTGATCCCGGCCGCCTCAAAGGCCGCCAGATAGGTCGCCACCGAAGGCTTGCCGAGGGAATCGTCCTGGGCGCAGATCGCGGCGGTCTTGAGATTCTTCTTGTTCTCCGCCAGCCATTCGACGCCGGTGACGTTATAGATCGGATGCACCTCGCACGGCGCGAGCAGCGTCTTCGTGTCCGGCGACAGATCGCTGGGAAGGAGCGTCGAGAACAGCATGCCTTCCCGCGCCGCGATCTTCTCCACGCCCGGCCAGGGATCTCCGCCCAGCATCATGATGAATTTGACGCCGTCTTCCTTGATCAGCTTGGTCGCGCCGGTTTTCGCCTTGCCGGCATCGTATTCGTTGTCGTAGCCGACGAACTCGATCTTGTACGACTTGCCGCCGATCTTCACGCCGCCCTTGGCGTTGACCCAGTCGGCCCATATCAGGCAGCCGTCGAGGCCGGGCTTGCCCCAGGCGGAGACCGGGCCGGTGAGCGGCGCCAGGAAACCGATCTTGATGGTGTGGCCGGCAGCGAAGGAAACGCGCGACAGGCCCGTGCCCGTCGCGGCTAGTGCAGCCCCGGACGCCGCCGAGGTTCCGAGGAATTTCCGCCTGCTGATCTTGCGTTCGAGTGTCTTGCGTACCATACCTGCCTCCCAGAATTGATGCGCTTGAATTGAAACACCGGCGCCGGCGCTCTTCGTCCGGCGGCGTCCCCGAGGCCAACCGGAAGCCTGGCGGCACACCGGATGACCCACACGACCGAATCCGCAAAGCAACCAAATCGCGCCTTGACCAATTTAGACCAATTTGCCTGGCAGGTCGCCCGAATGCCGCGCGGCTACGGTCAATCGAGCACAGCATGACAAAAAAAGGGCTTTATGCAAGCAAATTATGCACTAATGTCGCAGTTTCGATCGGTGTGCATCGCTGCATCGGGCCGAACTACCGAGATGTGCCGAATAAATGAGTGACTGAATTGGTGCATATTGGTAAAGATTGGTTTCAGCCGCTGATGCGGAAATCATAACAGTGCCGGCGCTTCCGGCCTTGTCGGGCCGCCGGTCAGGACAGTGAGTGAGACGATGGGCAAACGAGTTGCGGTAATCGGCGCGGGGCCGTCGGGCCTCGCCCAGTTGAGGGCATTCCAGTCGGCGAAGGTCGGCGGAGCGGAGATTCCGGAGATCGTCTGTTACGAGAGGCAGGCGGACTGGGGCGGACTCTGGAACTATACCTGGCGAACCGGGCTGGACGAATACGGCGAGCCCGTCCATTGCTCGATGTACCGCTATCTGTGGTCGAACGGCCCGAAGGAAGGGCTGGAGTTCGCCGACTATTCCTTCGAGGAGCATTTCGGCAAGCAGATCGCCTCCTATCCGCCGCGCGAGGTTCTGTTCGACTATATCGAAGGCCGCGTGAAGAAGGCGGGCGTGCGCGATTCGATCCGCTTTCGCACGCCGGTCCGCCGGGTCGATTTCGACGCCGCAACGGGCCTGTTCACCGTGACGGCCCACGATCTGGAGAGCGACACGGAGAACTCCGAGAGCTTCGACCATGTCGTCGTGGCGTCAGGCCATTTCTCGACACCCAACGTGCCGCATTTCGACGGGCTCGACCGCTTCAACGGCCGCGTCCTGCACGCGCACGACTTCCGCGACGCCGTCGAGTTCAAGGACAAGGATATCCTGATCATCGGCACCAGCTATTCGGCCGAGGACATCGGCTCCCAATGCTGGAAATACGGCTGCAAATCCGTCACCGTCAGCCACCGCACCGCCGCCATGGGCTACGACTGGCCGGACAACTGGAAGGAGGTGCCGCTGCTCCAGAAGGTCGTCGGCAACACCTGCACCTTCAAGGACGGCTCGACGGCGGACGTCGACGCCATCATCCTGTGCACCGGCTATCTGCACCACTTCCCGTTCATGGCGCCGGAGCTGTGCCTGAAAACCGCCAACCGGCTGGCCACCGCCGACCTCTACAAGGGTGTCGTCTGGGTCGACAACCCCAGGCTGTTCTACCTGGGCATGCAGGACCAGTGGTACACCTTCAACATGTTCGACGGCCAGGCTTGGTATGTCCGCGACGTCATCATGGGCCGGATCCAGGTGCCGGACCGGGAGGTCCGGGAGGCCGACGTTGCCGAACGGGAGGCCAGGGAGGACGCGCTCGAGGACGACTATAGCGCGATCCGCTACCAGGGCGACTACGTCAAGGAATTGATCGCGGAGACCGACTATCCGAGCTTCGACGTGAACGGCGCCACCGAAGCCTTCTTCCAGTGGAAGAAGCACAAGAAGCAGAACATCATGACCTTTCGCGATAACCGGTACAGATCGGTCATGACCGGCTCCATGGCCCCGGTCCACCACACGCCGTGGGTCGAAGCGATGGACGATTCGATGGAGAGCTATCTCCTGAACGAATAGCGCCGCGGGATCGCCGGGCCGTGGGCACCTTATCGGCAGAGTGGGAATGGGACGCGCTTTCGGCCGCCGCGCTGGAGGCCTATCGCGCCGCCCGGCGGGAGGAGGCGGTTCACCTGTGGCGGCGGGCAGCCGCGCTGGCGCAGGAATTTCCGGCCGGCGACCCGCGCCGCGCCGCCGGCGAAAACAATTGCGCGCTCGCCTTCCTGATCGACCAGGACCATAAGGGCGCCGCCGCGGCCCTGTCGTCGGCGCTCGACGCCTGGGCGGCGGCGCTTGAGTGGACCGGCGGCATGGCGGTATCGCCGGTCGCGCGCAGTTCGCTGTTTCACCAGCGCATGGAACAACGCCACGTCGAAACTTTCGGCGACGTCCGCCGCGCCCGCCACCGCGAATTCCTGACCGGCGCAGTCGCGCTCACCCGCTTCAACCTGGCGATCGCGAACCTGTTCCTGAACGAGGACGGGACAGCCGACAGCCTGCTCGAAACCGCGCTCGCCGAACGGGTACAGGCGTTCGGCCCGAACAATCCGGAAGTCGCCGAGATCGCCCGTGTGCTTTCCGGCCGGGCCGATGCCGCCGAGGACGACGCGCGGATGGCGCACTACGACGCCAAAATTCGCACCGTCGCCGACAATCGCTCGACCGACATGCTGGAAGCCTGGCGCCGGGAACAGCCGCTGGACATGACGGATACCCGCCGCCTGCTCGCCGCAACCTATCTCACGGCGATCGTCCACGAACGGGATTTCATGTAGTCGGGAACCCTAGCGGCCCGCCGTCCGGCGCGGCCGTCCGCCCTTGCGCCCGTTTTCCCGTGCGGCCTCTGACTTGGCAGCCGATCTCGCCTTGCCGCCTGCCGCACCCATTTGTGCAGCCATCCAGTTTCCGGAGCCGAAGATACCCTGCAACAGGGCGGGAACGTAGAGGTCGGCGTCGAGGCGCGGCCAGTGGAGACCCAATCCGCTCGGGCTGATCTCGATTTGCGCCAGGTCGCCGGGCGAGGCGCCGGCCAGCCCTTCCGCCATTTCCGCGGCAAAGCTCAGTTCGACGCCGGTGTTCAGTTGCAGAATTACGCGCCGCCTGCGCCGGTCGTATCGGGCCGAGCGAACATAGCCGGCCTTCCGCTCTTTCTGCGCCCGCGCCTCGGCACGCTCGAACTCCAACTCAGTCACCGCCATGGATTTTTCTCCATTCCGCGCACAGCATCGGCAAAGTCCGTGCCAGCGATGCGCCAATTCGATTCGCGTCCCGCATTCCAAAACCGCGAGACCTGCGCAGCTCCGGCGGCCCATCCGGTCAGTGCAGGTCAAAGACCGCCTCTCCGTCGCCGCCAACGACATGGACATGCGCGGGCCGGTGATCGTTGGGATAGATGACGACGCGCAGGCCATCGAGACGAAGGACAGTCGGCATCCCTTAATCTAACATAACCCAAGCGCTTGGGAAATGCCCGGCATACGCCGCAACGGCCGAGGGCCTCTATTCGTTGGGTTCAGGGCCTGCCGTCTCGTCGGCGATCCATTGCAGGAATTCCGGATTGCCGCCCCGGATCGGCAGTGCGACGACGCAGGGGCAATCGTAGCTGTGGATTTCGCGGACATGGCCGGTCATGGCCTCAACCAGTTCGCTGCGCGTCTTGGCGATCAGGACGGCCTCCTCGTCGGTCTGTACGCTGCCCTCCCAGCGGTATTGCGAGAGCATGCCGGGCAGGATGTTGACGCAGGCGGCCAGCCGCCGCTCGACCAGGCTGGCGCCGATCGCCCTGGCTTCCTCGACCGACCCGGCCGTCATATAAACCAGCGTTTCCGACATTGTGCGCCCCCACTCCCGGCCTATTCGCCTGCGCATTGGGGGTTCGCGGCCGGCATGTTGTCAATGACAATGGCGGAATGCGCCCCTATCTTGCGGCCGGCCCGCCCCGCTGAAGCCCGCGCGCATGACCGCCAACCGAAGCCATTTCCTGTTCCTCAATGTCGGCCATTTCGCCGACCACCTGTTCATGCTGATCTTCGCCAAGGCGGCGTTCAGCGCGGGGCTGGCGTTCGGCCTGGCGGAGAACGGCGCCTACGCGGAAATGCTGCCCTACGGCATCCCGGCGATGGTGCTGTTCGCCGCCTGCGCCCCGCTGGCCGCGCATCTGGCCGACAAATGGCGCCGCAACACCATGATGGCGGTGTTCTTCATCGGCATCGGCCTGTCCTCCCTGGCAACCGGCCTGGCGCAATCTCCGCTTCAGATCGGCATCGGGCTGGCGGTCATCGGCGTCTTCGCCGCCATCTATCATCCGGTCGGCATTTCCATGGTCATCCAGGGCGGCGGCAATGTCGGCTGGCGTCTCGGCGTCAACGGCGTGTGGGGCAATATGGGCGTGGCCGGCGCGCCCCTGCTGACCGGGCTGATCCTGTCCTTCATCGACTGGCGCGCCGCCTTCTATGTGCCGGGCGTCATGTCTGTCGCCCTCGGCCTCGCCTATGTCGGCATGATCCGCTCAGGCCGGGCCGACCCGGCGCCCGGCACGCCGCAGGAGCGCGCCCATGTCTCCTTCGCCGCGGGCTGGCAGCGGGCGCTGGTGGCGCTCGCCCTGGTCACCGGGGCCGGCGGCTTCGTGTTCGGCGCCATGACCTTCCTGGTGCCGCGCCTGTTCGACGTGCGCATGACCGGCATTACGGACGATATCGCGCTGACCGGCGCCCTCGCCGCAATCGTCTACGCCGCGGCCGCCTTTTCGCAGCTCGCCGTCGGCCGGCTCATCGACCGGCACCGCATCAAGCCGGTGCTGGTGGCCGTCGCGCTGGCCCAGCCGCTGTTCCTCGCCGTCATGGCGCTGCAGACCGATTACGCATTGTTCGCCGCCACGCTGCTCGCCATGGCCTTCGTGTTCGGCCAGATCCCGATTACCGACGCCGTGCTTGCCCGCTATGTCCCGGACCAGTGGCGCACCAAGGTGCTGTCGGTCAAATTCCTGCTCAATCTCGGAGTCGGAGCGCTGGCGATCATGGCCGCCCGCTGGGTGCTGGCGAACGACGGCTCCTTCGAAACCGTCATGCTGATCGTCGCCGGGGCCGCCGCAGTCGTCATCGCTGCCGCCTTGCTTCTGCCGTCACGCTCCGGCGCGGAACTGGGCGCCGTCGCGCCGGCGGAGTAGCCCGGCCGGGCAGTTCGCGAACCCCTTCAGGCTTGGGCGTCGATAACGGTAATTCCAATTTCGGCGGCTGCCTCGGACATCCGGCGGTCTAGCGTCGCCAGGGTCGGCCGGAGACCGGGCGAGGCTTGCGGCGATCCGCCCGGCGATTTGGCCACGCCGCTGCTTCGATCTGGTCAAGAAAACCCCCTCACCCTTCCGCAAATCCATTGTCGCCGGCACGGTTCGTCATAGGACAGGTCGGGCCGCCTCTCAACGTCGCGCCGTACTGCGAACGGCCGCCGCGGCGGCCCGGCCCGGAGGCGAATAGAGACTCGCAGTTCCCCCGAAAACCCGCATATTCTCCGGTCACCGTCTTCCATCGGCAAAGAACGAATCTCCCATGTTCGAAGGTTTCACCCGGACCCGGATCGAGGTTTCGTCCGTCGGCATCGAGCTGATGCATGGCGGCGCGGGCCCGCCGCTGCTCTTGCTTCACGGATACCCCCAGACCCATGCGATGTGGCACAAGGTGGCGCCGCGGTTCGCCGAGCATTACACCGTCGTGGCGCCCGACCTGCGCGGCTACGGCGACAGCGGCAAGCCGGCCTCCGACGATCAGGCCGACCACTGCAAACGCGCCTCTGCGCAGGATCAGGTCGAGGTCATGGCGGCGCTGGGGTTCGAGCGTTTCCACGTCGTCGGCCACGACCGGGGCGCCCGGGTCGGCCATCGCCTGGCGCTCGACCATCCCGAGCGCGTCCGCAGCTTCACGTCGCTCGATGTGGTGGCGTCCCAGGCGGCCTTCGACAATATGGACCGGGATCTGGCCTATTCGTGGTTCCACTGGCACCTGATGCGCCAGCCGTCGCCGTTCCCGGAAACACTGATCGGCAACAGCGCCAAATTCTACCTGGATTTCCTGCTCGGGCAGTGGACGGCGGTCGACGGCGCGATTACCGACGAAGCCTACGCCGAATATCTGCGCTGCTTCAGCGATCCCGAGACGATCCGCTCGACCTGCATGGACTATCGCGCCATCGCACTCGACCTCGTCCATGACGAGGCGGACCGGGGCCGGAAAATCGCCTGTCCGATGCTGGTGCTGTGGGCCGGCGACATGGCGCGGCGCCCCGGCTGGCAGACCGGCACGGCGCTGAACATGCTGGACAGCTGGCGGGAGCGGGCCGAGGACGTGCGGGGCCGGGCGCTGGACTGCGGCCATTTCCTGGCCGAGGAAGCGCCGGAGGAGACGGCGCGGGAAATCCTGGACTTCCTGTCCGGCCGCTGACCCTGCCGCCGGCCGGTCACAGCCCCAGATAGGCCCGCCGGACCTCGGCATTGCCGAGCAGATCCCGGCCGGAACCGGAGAGCGCGATTGCGCCGTTTTCCAACACATAGGCCCGGTCGGCCAGTTCCAGCGAAAGGCCGACATTCTGTTCCGACAGCAGGATGGTCATGCCGCCTGCCGCCAGCGCCCCGATGGCCTCGAAAATCAGATCGACCATCATCGGCGCCAGTCCCAGACTCGGTTCGTCGAGCAGGAGTATCCGGGGCCGGGACATCAGGCCCCGGCCCAGCGCAAGCATCTGCTGCTCGCCGCCGGAGAGCGTGCCCGCGCTCTGCCGCCGGCGCTCGCCCAGCCGCGGGAACTGCGCGTAGACCTGCTCCATGCCGTCCGCCGTATGCCGGCGCGCCTGCCGGTTGATCGCGCCGAGGCGGAGGTTTTCCTCCACCGTCATATCGGGGAAGACCAGACGTCCCTCCGGCACCAGGACGATGCCGGCGGCGACACGCCGGGCCGAGCCCCAGCCTTCGACCGCGCTGCCCCCGTAGCGGATCGTTCCCGAATCCGGTTCCAGCAATCCCGCCAGCATCGCCATGGCCGTCGTCTTGCCGGCGCCGTTGCCGCCGACCAGCGCGGTGATCCTTCCGCCCGGCAAGGAAAAATCGATGCCGTGCAGCACCTTGACCGGGCCGTAGCCGCCGGCAAGCCCCCGGACATCGAGCAGCGCGCCATCGTTCATCGCCGACGCCCCAGATAGGCGGTCTGGACCGCCGGATCGTCGGCGACGTCCTCCGGCGGCCCGGCGGCGATCGTCTCGCCGTGATCGAGCACGACGACATGGTCGGACAGCGCCATCAATGCGCCCATCACATGCTCGATGATCATCACCGTGACGCCCATGTCGGAGCGGATGCTCCTGACCATGGCGATCATTTGCTGCACCTCGGCGGGCGTCAGGCCGGCCATGACTTCGTCGAGCAGCAGCAATTGCGGCCCGGTCGCCAAGGCCCGCGCTACTTCCAGGCGCTTCTGCTGCGCCAGCGTCAGGGCGCCGGCCGGCCGGTCCGCCACAGGCGCCAGGCCGGTCAGCCCGAGAATGCCGGCCGCGTCCAGGGCAGCGGCGCCGGCCCGGTTGCGTGCGCCGAAGCGCAGGCCCGTCGCCACATTCTCGCGAACGGAAAGGCCGCGGAACGGCCGGACGATCTGGAAGGTGCGGGCCACGCCGGCGCCGGCAATCCGGTGCGGCGGCAGCCCGGTCAACCGCAGGTCGCGCAACCGCACCTCGCCGGCGCTCGGCGCCAGATTGCCCGCGATGGTTGCGAACAGGGTCGTCTTGCCGGCGCCGTTCGCCCCCATGATGCCGTAGATGCTGCCTTCGGGAACGGTGAAGGAGATGTCGTGCAGCGCGCGGACGCCGCCGAAGGACTTGCCGATCCGGTCGACCGTCAGCATGGCGCTATGTCGCCGCCCGGGCGCCGCCGGTTGACCGGAGGCGATCCAGCAGGCCGGCAACGCCGTTGGGCGCGAACAGCACGAAGCCGATCAGCAATGCGCCGAGAATTATCATGTAGACCTGCGGGAAGCTCGCCCACAGCAACTCCGACAGGACGACCAGGAACAGGGCGCCCAGGACCGGGCCGCGCGCATCCTCGCTGCCGCCGATGATCGCCATGGTGACGATGGTGAAGGAGATCACCGGGTCGAACGCCTGCGCGGGCTCGAAATAGCCGGTGCGCAGCACGAACAGGGCGCCGACGAAACCGGGCAGCAGGGCGGAAAGGGCGAAGGCGAACAGCTTGAAGCGCACCGTGGGGACGCCGATGGTTTCCGCCGCCAGTTCGTCCTCGCGGACCGCCGCCAGCCCGGCGCCGAGGCGCACGCGCCGGGTGGCGATCACGGCCAGCGTTCCGGCGAGGGCGGCCGCTGCCATCGCCCAGTACAGGGTTTCGACCTGCGGCCCGCCCAGGATCAGCCGGCCGAATTTTCCCAGCGCGTTCTCGATATTGATGACGACATATTTGGCGAATTCCGCGAGGCCGAAAGTCAGGATGACGAAATAGGGTCCGCGCACCCGGAGCACCGGCAGGCCGACCAGCAGCGCGAACAGGCCGGCCGCCAAGGCGCCCAGCACGGCCCCCGCCCAGACCGGCACAGCGCCCCAGGTCAGCACCAGGACATAGCCGCCGATCCCGGCGAACACGACATGGCCGAGGGAGATATAGCCGGCCAGCCCCGAGACGATTGTCCAGCTCTGCACGAGGGCAATCCAGCCGAACAGGGCGAAACCGACGCCGAGGTAATAGTCGCTGCCGAACACGGGCAGGATCGCAGCGATCGCAGCGACCAGCAGCAGCGGAACGGTTTCGCGCGGCGCCGGCAGCCTCATGTCAGGCGGCGCCGTTGCAGCAGGCCTTCGGGCCGCAGGATCAGGACGAGAATGAAGACGCCGTAGATCAGCACCGAGCGCAGGTTCGCCGAAGTGAGGGCGACGCCATAGGTCTCGATCAATCCGAGCACCATACCGGCCGCGATACCGCCGGCGAGGTTTCCCAGCCCGCCCAGGATGATCACGACGAAGGCGACGATGGTGAAGGGGAAGCCCATGAAAGGCGAAATCTGTTCGGTGACACCGATCAGGGTGCCGGCAAGGCCGAGAACGAAGGGGAAAGCCTGGACCCGGTCGACGTCGATGCCGACGATCCGGCTCGCCGTCCGGTGCTGGATCAGCGCCCGGATCGACAGGCCGAGCGCGCTGAAGCGCAGGAACAGCACGATCGCGGCGGACAGGCCGAGGCACACCGCCAGCGCCACGAGCCGGCTTTGCGCGATGCTGACCTCACCGATGCGGACGAGGGTATCGAGCGCCTGGTAGGTCCGCGGGCTGGCGGTGAAGGCGAGCGCCGTCAGGTTCTGGATGATGATCGAGATGCCGAAGAAGATCAGCAGCGAGTTTGCTTCGATCCGTTCTATCGGCTGGCTGCCGGTGAGCTGCCGCCGGAACAGCCCGAAATAGAGCGCCGCCCCGGTCAGGCCGGCGAGCGCCCCGGCGGCCAGCATGGCGAGCACCGGCGAGATCGCCGCCAAGGTAAACAGCCAGTATCCGGTATAGGCCCCGATCATGACCAGATCGCCATGCGCGATGTTGAGCAGGCGCATGGTGCCGTAGATCAGGTTCAGGCCGAGCGCGACCAGCCCGTAGATCGAGCCGATAATCAGGGCCGCCACCAGCAACTGCCCCGACAGGAGAAATTCCACGATCCGCTATCCGGTCCGGGTCCCAGAAAGTGGGAGCGGCTCGAAGGCCGCTCCAACAAGGCTCAGTTTGACCTGTGCGGGCTTTATTTCCAACCGGTCTTCGGCGCGAGCGGCGCGGTCTGGCGGTCCTTCGGCCAGACGACGTGCAACTCGCCCTTCTGGATCTGCAGGAAGCCCGTCGGCGTCACCGCATTCTGGACGCCGTCGAAGCGGACCTTGCCGATGATGGTGTCGAAGGTGCCGGTCGAAATCGCCTGGCGCAGCTTGTCCTTGTCCAGGCCGGCCTTGGCGACCGCCTGCTCGAGGATTTCGACAGAAACCCAGGCTTCGACCGAATCGAGATAGTCCGGCTCCTGCTTGAACTTCTTCTTGTAGGCGGCATAGAAGGCCTTGGAGCGGGCGTTGTCGCCGTGCGGCGACCAGTGGCCGAGGGTGACGATGCCGTCGGCCGCGCCCTTGAACATGCCGCGGAAGAAGCCGATGGCCGGCCCGACCAGCAGATACTGGAATTTCGCGGCGATCCCGATTTCGCGCGCCTTGTTGATGTAGAGGATGGAGTCGCCCGGATAGGCCAGCCCGATCACGCCGTCCGGCTTCGCCGCCTTCACCTTCACCAGGATCGCCGTCATGTCCTTGATGTTGGGCGGATAGTCGGCATCGACGAGAACCTCGATCCCGGCGGCCTTCAGGGCCGGCATCAGGAATTTCTTGTTCTCCTGGCCGAACGGCAGCTGGTTGGTCAGGACGGCTACGGACTTGACGCCGGCCGTTTGGAGCAGCCCGACCATCGCGGTCGCCAGCTTGTCCGCCACCGCCGCGGTCGTGAACCAGATGTTGCCCGGCTTCATGTTGCGCAGCTGCACCGACGAGGCGGTGCTGCCGATCATCGGGAACTTGTGCCGCTCGAGCACCGACGCGATGGCGAAATGATGCGGCGTGCCCCAGGGCGAGAGCAGCAGGTCCACCTTGTCCTGGGTGATCAGCTTCTCGTAGATCTTCACGGCGTTGCCGGGGTTCGACTGGTCGTCGTACTGGATCAGCTTGACCTTGCGCCTTTCCTTGCCGCCGAGGTCGAGGCCGCCCCGGGCGTTCACCTGCTCCGCCCACAGATTGTAGGCATTGATCTGCGACGGCGCGGCCGGCGCGAACAGGCCGGTCTTGGCGATCGAATAGCCGATCCTGACCTCGGCCGCCTGCGCAGGCGCGGCCCAGGCGGCAGCAGCAAGCGCCGAAGCCGCCAATACTCCAACGAATTTCTTCATATGTGGGATCCTCCCGTTTCTGGTCCGGCCGTCATGCGGTTTTCGGCCGCGCAGCGTTCCGTTCGCAGTTCACCGGGTTCGGCGTCCGGGGTCAATACAGAACAGTGTTCTTTTTTGAGAATTTCCGGTCGCGGGTGCTGCTATAAGGGTGGCGGCAGAAATTCGGACCCGTACCGGCATGCTCCTGCGACCGGCCGGCGGGTTCGGAAATTATCGTTCGAAGGAGGCGAGCCGTGGCGATCGGGGTTGCCGTGATCGGGTTGGGCTGGTGGGGCCGGGAACTGGCGCAGGCGGCCCGAAGCGTTCCCGGACTCGATCTTGTCGCCGGCGTCTCGCCCGTGGCCGCGGAGCGCGAGGCATTCGTGCAGGATTTCGGCTGCCCCGCCGGCCCGGTATTCGCCGATGCGCTCGCCGATCCGGCGGTCGAGGCCGTGCTGATCGCCACGCCGCACTCGCTGCACGCCGAACAGGTCGTGGCCGCCGCGCGGGCCGGCAGGCATGTCTTCGTCGAAAAGCCGTTCACGCTTACCGCGGCGAGCGGCCGGGCGGCGGCCGAGGCCTGCCGCGACGCCGGCGTCGTGCTGACCGTCGGGCACAACCGGCGGCTCAGCGGCGCGGCGGTGCGGCTGCGCAGCCTGCTTGAGGAGGGGGCCTTCGGGACGGTGCTGCATCTCGAAGGCCATTTTTCCAGCCCGAGCGCGCTCGGCTACCGGCCGGACATGTGGCGCGCCCAGCGCGAAGAGGCGCCGGGCGGCGGGCTCGCGTCGATGGGGCTGCACATCGTGGATACCGTGCAATGGCTCTTCGGCCCGGTCCGCCGGGTAAGCTGCCTGGCGCGCCGGGCGGCGGCGCCGGTCGATATCGACGATGTCACGACCGCCCTGCTGGAGTTCGAGTCCGGGCTGACGGCGACCCTCACCAGCCTGTTCGCGACCTCGCTCGACGCCTGGCTGCGGGTCTGCACCACGAACGGGATCTACACCGCAAGCGAGGATTTCGCCCGGCTGACCCACGCTGCCCTGGATGGCGCCGTGACGGCGTTCCCGCTCGAGCCGGTCGACACGGTCGCCGAAGAACTGGCCCGGTTCGCGGCAGCCGTTCGCGGCGAAGGCACGGTCGCCGTGACGCCTGAAGAAGCGATCGCCAACGTCGCCGCGATGGAAGCGATGACGGGCTCGGCCGCGGAAAGCGGCGCATGGCGCGACGTGGAGCGGTCCTGAACGACCGCGACATTCCCGGTGAAATGGCTTGACACTCTTTCAGGAACATAATATGAACAAACCAGCAGCTTCGAGCAGGAAGGCCGGTGTGCAAAAAAAATCACTAAAAACAGAATGGTCTGTCCAGTTCCTGCTGCGGCTGGACCCGACCGAACGGGACAAATCATGACACTTTCGCCTCCTCGCCCGTCATCCCGACCGAGCGCGTGCGAGTGGAGGGACCTCGGCTGGGTATTGGAAACAGGCACCGGCCGCCGGCGACGAGATTCCTCCACTACGCGATCCTTGGGATCGCTTCGGTCGGAATGACGGGAGAAGGCGAAGCGGCATGGATCATGACATTTCATGACACGCCGGACCCCGGCCGCCGCGGGGGCCGTTGGCGCCGCCGGTGAAGGCCCCGGCCTACGCTTGCTCCGCCATCCAGGCCGTAGCGCGTTCCGGCCACGCGCCGTCCGGGTTGCCGGCCTCGTAGTTGGCGTGGAAGTGGTCGCAGCCTTCGAAGACCATGGTCTCGGCGCTACCGCCGGCCGCTTCGAGCGCGGCTGCCATCTCCTCGCCCTGGCGCCGCAAATGCGGGAAATCCTCGCTGCCCCAGGCCATCAGGAAGGGCGGCGTGTGGGCGATGTTGGCGATCGGGCTGGCCGGCACTTCCGCGCCGGTCTCCGCCGGGCCTAGGAAGCGCGGCCGCACCTTCATGCCGCTGCCCTCGCGGAATTCGAACACGCCGGAAACCGGCAGGCAGCCGCGCACGACATCCGGCGGCAGCCCACGCGCCACCTGCCACCCGTCCGTCACCGCCATCAGCGAACTGTAGTGGCCGCCGGCGGAATGGCCGCCGACGAACATCCGGCCGGGATCGCCGCCGAACGCGCCGATCCGGCCGTGCAGCGCGGCGAAACCGTCCAGCACATCGGTGTAACCGTCCGGAAACAGCGTGCCGGGGGCGAGGCGGTAGCCGATGGAGGCGAAGGTGATGCCGCGGCCGGTCAGCGCCGGCGCCATGAAGGCCATCCATTCCTTGTAGCCGTTGGTCCAGCCGCCGCCGTGGATGAAGGCGAGCACGTCGCCGGTCGGCTCGGCCGCCCGCGCCACCAGCACGCCCTGATAGGCGTCGCCGCCGTAGGCGAATTCCTCGTAGGCGATGCCGGCGCCAAGGCGCTGGACCTCCTCGTGATAGGGCCGGGCGTAGTCCGCGAGCGGCTCCTGCGGCGGGTAGTCTTCAATCTTCACTGTCGCTCTCCAGCAATCCGTTCAGCACCCGCTCAGGCGTCAGCGGCAAGCGGCGCAGCCGCGCGCCGGTCGCCGCCGCCACGGCATTCCCGATCGCCGCCGGCGCCGGCACCAGCCCGATCTCGCCGATCCCCTTGGCGCCGAACGGCCCGTCGGGCTCAGCCGCCTCCACGATGATCGAATGGATGTCGAAGGGTGCATCGAGCGACGTCGGCGCCTTGTAGTCCATCATCGACGGATTCACGAGTCGCGGCCCGTCGAACACCATCTCCTCGGTCAGCGCGAAGCCCATGCCCTGGACGAATCCGCCCTCGATCTGGCCCTCGACCGAGCCGGGATTGATCGCCCTGCCGACATCCATCGCCGACCAGACCTCGACAGCGTCGGCCTTACCGGTCGTCTCGTCGATCTCGACCGCCGCGATCATGCAGCCGAAGCTGTAGACCCCGATCTGCGGGAAGGGCAGGCCGCGGGCGATCGCCCGTTTCGGATCGACGCTCGGCTGGTTGTAGACCCAGGTGTCGGCGCCGACGATGGGCCCGCCGGCGGCCCAGTGCGCCCGGGCCGAGACCTCGAAATAGCTCAGCTCCTTGTCCGGCACGCCCTTGATGCCGACCCGGCCGCCGTCGCGCAGTTCGAGATCCCCGACGGCGCACTCGAAAATCTCGGCGGCGTGGCGCTTGATCTCTTCGGCGACATGCCCCGCCGCGGCGACCACGGAGCGCCCGGTCGTATAGGTGACGCGGCTCGCCGTCGTGCCCCAGTTGTAGGGCGAGCCGTCGGTGTCCGGGCTGGCGATCGCCACCCGGTCGGCCGGGACCCTGAGCGCCGAGGCGCACATCTGGGTCAGCACGGTATCGGAGCCCTGCCCGATATCGACCGCGCCGGTGTTGAGCACGACGGAGCCGTCCTCGAGCAGCCGGACGATGGCGCCGGTCGCCAGCAGGCCGCTGATATGGGCGCAGGCCGCAACGCCCAGGGCGCGTCGCTTGCCGGATGGGGCCGCCCGCGCCCTGCCCTGCCGCCAGCCCGACGCCGCGCTTGCTTTCTCGATACATTCCGCCAGCCCGTTCGAGGCGACCTCGCCGCCGCCGAACCAGCGGTCGCCGGGCCGCATCATGTTCTTCACGCGCAGGTCGAGAGGGTCCATGCCGAGCCGGCCGGCGATTTCGTCGATCTGGCTTTCGGTCGCGAAGGTGACCTGGGGGTTGCCGAAACCGCGGAACGCGCCGAAACGCATGCGGTTGGTGTAGACCAGCTTGCCGGAGGTGCGGCAGTGCGGGATGCGGTACGGCCCCCGGCTCATGAGCAGGCTGTAGCCGAGCACGCCGGGGCTGTCGTCGCCATAGGCGCCGCAATCCAGGATCGCGCTGAGTTCGCGCGCGACCAGCGTGCCGTCCCTCTTCGCGCCGGTCTTGCAGCGGATTTTGAACGGATGGCGCGCGCGCACCGTCTCGAAATCCTCGGTCCGGTTGAGGATCAGCCTGACCGGCCGGCCCGTCTTGAGCGCCAGCTGGACGACGAGCGGCTGGACATGCGGCTCCATCTTGTTGCCGAAGCCGGCGCCGACCTTGGGCGTGAGGCAGCGCAGCTTCGACATCGGCAGTTGCAGCGCTTCGCAGACATTCGCCTGGACCCGGAAGACCGACTGGTTGGCCGACCAGAGTGTAACGCGCCCGTCGGCATCGACCTCCGCCAGGGCGCCGACCGGCTCGATGGAGAGATGGGCCTGGGCCGGCGTCTCGAACTCGCCTTCGACGATGACGTCGCACTCCGCCCAGGCGGCGTCGACATCGCCTTCGGACAGCTCGGTCTCCGAGGCGACATTGCCGCCGCAGATGGCCGGGAAGACCTTGAAATAGTCCGGCAGGTCCTCGTGGATAACTGGCGCGTCCGGCGCCATCGCGTCGTCCGGCGTGGCGGCGACCGGCAGGTCCTCGTAGTCGACCCGGATCAGGGCAGCGGCCCGGCGCGCGGTCTCTTCGTCCTCCGCGGCGACGACGGCGACCGGCTCGCCGGGATAGCGGACCTTGCCTTTCGCGATGGCCGGTTCGTCCTTGATGAAGGCGCCCATGCGGCCGTCCGGGAAGTCGTCGCCGGTCAGAACGCAGGCGACGCCCGGCACCGCCGACGCTTCGGCGGTGTCGTAGCCCGTGATCAGCGCATGGGCGGCCGGGCTGGCGTGGATCGCCGCGTGGAGCATGTTCGGCCGGACCATGTCGGCGATATACTGCGCGCGACCGGTCACCTTCTCCCGCGCGTCGAGCCTGGGCAGGCTGGCGCCGACGCCGCTTGCGGCGGTATCGGGCGGGCTCATGGCCGCGCCTCCGAAGCCCGGACGACGGCTTCGACAATCTTCTTGTACCCCGAACAGCGGCACAGGTTGCCGGACAGGCCGGCCCGTACCTCGTCCACCGACAACGGCTCATTGCGCCGCAACAGGGCGTGGGCGGCAATCAGGATACCGGGGGTGCAGAAGCCGCACTGCAACGCGTTGCCCTCGGCCAGCGCTTGCTGGACCGGCGCCAGCGAGCCTGCCGGCGCCAGCCCTTCGACGGTGGCGATTTCGCAGTCCGTGCAGTTCAGCGCCAGCGACAGGCAGCTGCGCACCGGCTCGCCGTCGATCGTCACCGTGCAGGCGCCGCACACCCCCTGGTTGCAGCCGCGCTTGGCGCCGGTCAGCCCCAGTTCGTCGCGCAGCACGGTCAGCAGCGTGGTCCACGGCGCAACCGCGGCGACCGGCCTGTCGGCGCCGTTGACCTTGAGGGTAATGGAAGCGCCAGTCATTGCGTCCCCGACAAACACTGTTTCGCTTCGGCGATGGCCTGGCGGACCAGCCGGGGCGCGACCCTGCGGCGGTAGTCCGCGCTGGCGCGCACATCGTCGACCGGGTCGAGCCCGTCTGCCAGAGCGTCGGTGAGCCGCCGGATTTCAGAATCGCCTAGGCCACCGCCAAGCAATTCGGTTTCGACGTCGCGCCGCCGGACCGGCGCCGGTCCGCAGGCCCCGACCGCAACCGCCAGATGCGAGCAGGCATCCCCCTCCATCCCAAGCACGAGCGCGACCGAAGCAATCGCGAAATCGCCGGCGACCCGTGCCAGTTTGGTGTAGCTGCCGGCCGTTCCCGCCGGCGCCGGCGGCAGGATGACGGATTCGATCAGCTCGCCCGGCTCGAGCGCGGTCTCGTACCAGTCGACAAAGAACGCGTCGGCCGGGAGGGTGCGCCGGCCTTCGGCGCCGACCAGCGCAATCCGCGCATCGGCGGCGGCCAGGGCGGGCGGATAATCGGCCGCCGGATCGGCGAAGGCGCAGGAGCCGCCGATGGTGCCCATGTTGCGGACCGGCGGGTTGGCGATCTGCCCCGCCGCATCGCTCAGCACACGCTGGCCGTCGCGCAGGTCGGTTTCCTCCGCGGTCTCGCGATGGCGGCGCATGGCGCCGATGACCACGCTGCCGTCGGGCTGCCGCATTGCAGTGCGCAAGGCGGCCACGTCGCGCAGCGAGACCAGCCGCTCCGGCGCCACCAGATCGGCGTTCATCATGGCGACCAGCGTCGCGCCGCCGGCGAGGCAGGCCGCGTTCTCCGCCTGGAGGGCGGCGACCGCGGCGTCGATGCTGTCCGGCCTGATGAATTCCATGACCGTCTATCCGCCGCTTGCCGCTTCGTTGAGCCGGGCTTCGAGATTGCCGGCAAAATCCGCGGCCAGCGACTGCGCCTTCTTCTTCATCACGCCGAAACCGAATTTGGCAAGCCGCCCGGTGACCGTCATGTCCGCTTCATAGGACACGCGCGTCCCGCCGTCATCCGCCGGTTCGAGCGTCAGGGTATTTTCGGATCGGATATGGCTGGCGCGGCCGCCTTCCTCGCCGCGCGTCACCGATACGACCCTGACGGGCGGCTCCTCCTCGAGCACCTCGACCTCCGCAGCGAACGTCGCCGAGATCGGGCCCAGCTTCACGCCGATCCGGGCGCGGTACAGCGTCGGCGACACGGCCTCGATCTCCTCGCAGCCGGGCAGGCAGGCGCCGACGACCTGCGGGTCGGTGATCGCCCGCCAGGTCAGTTCCACAGGCGCCGCAACGTTGAAACTGCCGGCAATCTTCATAGGCGCAAATCGGCGGCCCGGCGCGCCGGCGCCAGCGGCTAGCGCATTTCCCGCGGCACGATCATCGCCGGATCGACGATCCGGCCCTTCTCGATGATCACCTTGTTGTCCAGCATCATCGTGCAGTCGCGCATCGGCACGTCGTAGTGGCCGCGGGTGGTGCGCTTGCCGCCGCCTTGCGTGTTCGGCCCGGTCGAGAACAGGAAATTGCCCGGGAAGGTGCGCGCCGCGGCCCGGCTGCGCTCCGGCTCGTCGCCGTTGAGCGCGATGCCATACCACAGGGCCTGCGGGTTCAGGCCCCAGCCGAGATGCGAGATCGCATAGGGATCCATGTCGGTCTCGTCTTCCCGGTTGTCGTCCAGCCAGTCCTGCATCAGCCTGGCGTCGAGCCCGCCCTCGACCTTGCGGATGTAGCCGTCCTCGACGGTGAGGCGGACCTCGTCCTGGATGTAGCGGCAGTAGGGCAGGATCACGATATCGCCCGGCGCGAGGACGACCGTGCCGTTGGCCGAGCCCTCGTTCGGGAAGGTGTGGATATGGCCGCCGCCCCAATGGTCGAACCGCCCGGGCGCATCGGCAAAACCGTATTGGGTCATCACCGGGTATTCGCCGCATTCCCACGTCAGGTCGGTGCCGGCGTCGCTGATGACCCGGGCCGTCTTCGTCTTGGCATAAAGGGCGTCGCCGTAAAGGCAGGCTTCCTTCAGGCCTTCGGGCGCCATGAGCTGTTCCAGGTCGTCCGGCGAATCGATGATCATCTGCACCCGTGTGCCGGCCTCCGTCACGTCCTTCAGCCATCGGGTGAACAGCGGAACATGGAAGATGACGATCATGTCGGCCGCCTTGGCCGCTTCGAGCGTGCCCTTGCACTGGCCGATCGTGGCGACGCCGACCCTTGTCCAGGACGGGATGCTGTTGACGCACATCTCGTAGATGTCCGCGCCCAGCTCGTCAGCCGCGGCGAACGCGGCCTCGATATATTCGCGCCGGGTCGACAGGTCCGAGACGCAGGCGATGGTCTCGCCTTCCTGCACCCGGCACAGCTCGAACTGGCGCTTGTACAGCATGGCCAGCTTGGCCGGATTGACCTCTTGCGCGCGCTGATTGAGATGCACCATGCTCCTACTCCCTCGGTCGCCGGCCCTTGCTTGCACAAAGGGGGCATTGCATAAAAGAACACTGTTCGTTTATGGCCCCAAGGTGCGGTCTACCGGGCAGGCAAGTCAAGATCGATTCGGCCATGGCGCAAACCAAAAAAGAAGACGTTCGCGCCGGCATCGTAGACAGCGCCCGCCGGGAGTTCGAGGAAGGGGGCTATGCCGCGACGACGATCCGCGGCATCGCCAAGCGGGCCGGCATTTCGCCGTCGAACGTGTATGTCTATTTCGATTCGAAGCTGGACATCCTGTTCGCGATCTACGATCCGTGGCTGCGCGGGCAGATCCGGGCGCTCGAAGCCGAGGCGGCGGCGATCTCCGATCCGCGGCAGCGGCTGCGCACGATCGTCGCGACGCTGTGGAAGACGTTTCCGGCGGCCGACGGCGCCTTCGGCAACACTTTTGTCGAGGGGCTGGCGGTCTCGGGCAGCGAAGGCCGCTATTCGCGCGACCTGCTGCGCTGGGCCGAGCGCCGCATTACCGACCTCATCGTTTCGTGCCTGCCGGAAGCGCGCGCACGGCAGATGCAGGACACCGCGCTGGCCCATATCCTGTTCATGGCGTTCGACGGATTCGCCGTGAACTACGTCCTTGTCGGGCCGTCCCGAAGGCTCGAGCGCTGCCTCGACCTGATGGTCGATCTGATTCTGGGCGAGTAATCCCGGCGTCGCCGACCGAGGCGGGTCAACGGAGGTGCGAAGGTGAAACCCCTGTGGCGTTCCATGGATGCCGAGACCCGCGCGATCGCCTATTCGCCCAGCTCCGCGCTCGACGGAGACCTGGATCCGTATATCCAGGGCTATGTCGACAAGAGCGCGGCAGCCTATGCCGCGTGCCCGAACGTGCGAAGCATCGGCTACGGCCCGCGTCCGTCGAATACGATCGATGTCATTGCGCCCTCTTCCGCCTCTGCCGTGCCGCTTCATGTTTTCATCCACGGCGGCTATTGGCAGGAGCTTTCCAAGAATGAGTCGTTCTTCCCGGCAATCGACACCCTGTCGCGCGGCATGGCCTTTGCCGCGGTGGACTACACGCTGGCGCCGGATGCCGGCATCGACGACATCGTCGAAGAATGCTGCGCTGCGCTCGCCCGCCTGGCCGCCGGCGCCGGGGAGCTGGGGGTCGACCCTAAGCGCATCGTCGTGACCGGCAGTTCCGCCGGGGCTCATCTGGCCGCAATGTGCTGCCTGAAACTGCCGCCGCATCTTCGCCCCTCGGGCGCTGTGCTTATGTCGGGGATATACGAGCTTGCCCCGCTACTCGGCACCTACGTCAACGAGGCTCTCGGGATGGATCGGGAAACGACGGATCGAAACAGTCCGGCGCTGGCGGACCTGGGCGCATTCCCGAAGGCCGTGATCTCCTGGGGGCGGCAGGAAACGGACGAATTCAAGCGCCAGAGCCGGTATTTTGCGGGTTTGCTGGCAGCTGCCGGCCGTCAGGTCGAGACCCTGGAAATGGAAGCGCGCAATCACTTCGATATCGTCGATGACATCGCAAACGATACGGCGCTCGGAAAAAAGCTGGCCGCTCTGGCCGGTGTCTGAGGAGACAAGGAATGCCGAGATACAAACCCGTGTTTCCCGATCTGATCGACGCCTCCCGGGTTGTGGCGTCGGTCGATCCGCGGCCGATGGGCAAATCCAGCGCGGAATCGCGCCTTGCAGCCGCCCGGGAAACCGGCGGCGAGCCGACGGTGACCTTCGACGGCAGGACCAACCCCTATATCGACTATCAGAGTATCGATCTGCTGCTCTCGCTGCAGCACCCGCGCAGCGGCGGCTACGACGAGATGTGTTTCTTCGTCATGGGGCAGACCAAGGAGCTGCTGTTCCGCGGCTTGCATTTCGAGCTTTACAATGCGCGGGCGCAAATCCGGGAAGGAAACCTGGCCGATGCGCTGATCATTCTTTCGCGGGCCGGCGCATTCATCGACTACATCGCGAACTCATGGAATGTCCTGACCACCATAACGACCGAGGGTTTCAACGAATTTCGCGACTATCTGTCGACGGCGTCCGGGCAGCTTTCCTTCATGTACCGGCACGTCGAATTCATCCTCGGCAACAAGAACATGCGCCTGGCCAGCGCACACAGGAATGTGCCTCATGTCTGGCCCGCAATCGAGGAAGCCCTGAATTCGCCGAGCCTGTACGATGCCGCCATCGCGGCCGTCAGCGAAGCGGGGTACGAGATCGACGATGCGGCCCTGAACCGGGACTGGTCCGAAGAATACAAACCGAACGCCTCGGTTCGCGCGGCATGGCTGCAAGTGTACGAGAACCCGGCGGCGGACAACCTGCTGTACCGGTTGGCGGAGGCCCTGGTCTCGGTCGACGAAAAGTTCTCGTTCTATCGCTGGCGGCATTTCACTTCGGTCCACAAGATCATCGGCTACAAGCCGGGTACCGGCGGCTCGGCCGGCGTCGGCTGGCTGCGCAGCGTGACCGAGCACAAGTTCTTCCCGGAACTCTGGGATATCCGGGACGATTTGTAATCGGCGGCGGAACCTGCCGGGCCGATGCAGACTGCACCCTTTGGAGGAAGCCATGAGCGAGATTAAGGCGGTACCGACGGTAATGATCGAGAATGACCGGGTCCGGGTGACCGAGTGGCGCTTCGCCCCGGGCGCAGCGACCGGACGCCACGTTCACGAGTACGATTATGTCGTCGTGCCCATCACCACCGGAACCCTCCGCCTGGTCGAGCCGGACGGCACGCGCGACGCCGAGCTTGTCACCGGCCAGCCCTACAACCGGCCGCGCGGCGTCGACCACGATGTGATCAACGCCAACGATTACGAGTTCGTATTCGTCGAAATCGAACTGCTGGAGAACCCGTGACTGGGCTGAGGCGGTCCCGCCTTTTCGGACAGACCGGCGGCACCGATGGGCCCGCGGCGGAAGCAACCTTCGTTATCGGCATTGCGGATGGGGACGCAATCGCACAACATGCGGATCGTTCATCGGTGCAGGCCGGTTACTGAGAGGTGACGATGATCGCGAACAGTTTGATACTGAACGCCTGGTATGCGGCCGGACTGGCTTCGGAGTTCCCGGTTGGCGAATTACAGGGTCGCGTGATCGGCGGAAAACCGATGGTCATGTGGCGCGCCGCGGATGGCGAGGTTGCCGCCTTCGACGATCGCTGCGTGCACAAGCGCATGCCGCTGTCGGCCGGCCGTTTGCTGGAGAACGGACTTCTCGAATGCGCATATCACGGCCTTTGCTACGATACCGAAGGGATCTGCGTTAAGATACCGTCCCAGCCCGATGGGCCGATCCCGGTTAGGGCAAAACTGCGCCCCTATCCCGTCGTCGAGCAGGAGGGGCTCGTTTGGCTCTGGCCGGGCGACCCGGTAAAGATCGGCAATTGCCGGCCGCCGCGGACGCCGGAACTGGTCAGCGACGAGTGGGATACGGTCAGCTCCGAAGCGATTCGCGTGAACGCGAACTACCGCCTGGTCATCGAAAACCTGCTGGATATCACGCACTTCTACCCGCTGCACGACGGCAATATCGGCGACGAGGCGAACAGCCGAATTCCCGTCCGGTTCGAAGAGGATATCATCGACGGCAATCACACGATCAAATCGATAAGGCAGGCGGAAGGCTATGAGCAGCCGCCGATGATGGTCGACTGGTTCGGCTATGAGTTCGTCGACCGCGACCACACCCATCACATGATGAACCCCGGACTGACGAGGGTCGAAATTCGTGTCGCGCCCCCGGGAAAGCTGGGCGCGGGAGAGGATCGCGGCTACGTCCTCTATCACACGCATTTTCCCATCGACCGCGAGAATGTCGAATGGCACTGGATCGTCAACACGCCGGCCTACTACAAGCACGCCGGCAATCCGTCGAAGTCGGTTGCAGAAAGATTCTCGGAGACATTCCCGACGGTCATCGAAGAGGATCGCTGGGCGCTCGAGAAACAGCAGAAGATGTTCGAATACGACGATGACGGCTATTCGGAAGTCCCGCTCAAGACGGACAAGGCGGTGATGAGCATCCGCAAGCTGTTCACTGCACTGGAAGCGGAAGAATCAGGAGCCGCCGCGGCGTAGAGCGGATCTACGGATGGACCTGTGATGGGGCCATGCGCGCGTGAGCGCGGATGGCCCGGGCGGTCGTCGGGTAGACCGCGATGCCGTTTTCGAGCAGGCGGGGCCGCGCGACGCGCAGGATGTCGTCCTGAGCCTTGTCGCCTGCGGTGCGAAGCACGGCCGACAACGCGATGCCCGCCGTGTCCGCGCGCAGCAGCGACCGGACGATGGCTTCCATTTCGGCCTGCCCCGACGCGACGTTGTCGGAGAACTCGAAAATGGAGTTCATCTCGACATAGGCGATGATCGAATCCACCCCGGCATCGGCGGCCAGCAATTCGACGATCTCGTGGAAGATGAAGGTGCCGTCGCGCTTCAGGCCCCACACGGGGATATCGATGGGGTTGTCGACGCTCGTTCCCGGAACGCCGAACTTCGCGAGGCGCCGCCGGGTCTCGCCGCCGAAGTCGGCGAAAGTCATGCCGTTGGCCTCGGCGACATCGGCCGAGACGACGCTGACCCCGCCGCCGGACCCGAACAGCGCCAGCCGCCGGCCGTCGGCCCTGCCGAAAGCGGCGTGGGCCAGCAGCACGTCCAGGAGTTCGTCCATGCTGTCGACCACGACCGCGCCGGCCTGGCGGGCCGCCGCCAGCCACAGGTTCCCGTCGGCGGCGAGCGCGCCCGTGTGGCTGGTCGCGGCGCGCATCCCGGCGGCCGAGCGGCCGCCCTTGAAGAGCACCAGCGGCTTTTCGATCTCGCGGGCGAGGCGGAAGAAGCGCCCGGCGTCCCGGTCCGTCTCCAGATACATGGCGAGGATGTCGGTGTCCGGGTCTTCGGCAGCGTAGAGCAGATAGTCGGTCGGCGTTACGTCCGCGCAGTTGCCGCAGGACAGGGACTTGCCGAGCGGCAGGCCCAGCACCTTGGCGCGGTGGATCATGTCCCAGGCGTAGGTGCCGCTCTGGGAGATGAAGGTGATGCCGCCCGCGCTCTCCGGCGCGTGGCGCGGCGTGCTCATGGTGATCTTCGCCGCGCCGCAGTAGGCGCCGATGGTGTTGGGCCCGACGATGCGCATGCCCGTGGCCTCGGCCACGTCCCCGATGGCATTTTCGAGCTTCGCGCCCTCGTCGTCCCATTCGGCGAACCCCGCCGTCAGGATCTGTGCGACCCTGACGCCCTTGGCGGCGCATTGTCGAAGCGCTTCCGGAACGCCCCTGGCGCCGATGGCGACGATCGCCCGGTCGACCGTTTCGGGCAGGTCGCCGACGCTGGGGAAGGCTTTGCAGCCATAGATGCTTTCGGCCTTAGGATGGACGGGATAGAGCGTCCCCGCGTAACCGAAGTCGACCAGGTTCTGGACGATCCGGAAGCCCAGCTTGCCGGGCTGCGCCGAGGCCCCAACCACGACGATGCCCGCCGGGTGGAAGATCGGGCGCAGGGATTCGTGGATGTCCTTTTGCAAGGTTTTGCGCGCCGCGGGATCGAGACACCCGAACGCCGACGGTTCGGCCGGCTCGTCTTCGGAAAGCACGATATGGGCGTCCACCACGACGGCGGCACACCCGGAAAGAATGACCGGGTTGATATCCAGCTCGGCGATGTTTTCCTTGAAGAGCAGGCCCTCCGGACCGCCGACGGCCGACAGGATCGCCGTCAGCGCGTCGGCGCCATCGGGGTACGCCGCCGCCTGCGCCAGATAACGGAGATCCGCCGCGCCGAGCGGCGCCAGCCGGAACGCCACGTTCGCCGCTTCCTCGACGCCCGTCCCGCCGACGCCGCACATGACCACGGGGCCGAACACCGGGTCCCGGACGGCGCCGACGACGGCCTCGTGACCGGGCGCCGCCATCGGCTCGACGACGACCCCTTCGACGTCTTCGGCACCTGCCGCGTCGACGATCTCTCCGAACGCCGCCTCGGCGTCCACCGCCTCGACGTTCAGCCGAACCCCGCCGGCCGCGGCCTTGTGGACGATGCCGGGCGCCGCGATCTTCATGGCCACGGAGCCGCCTGCCGCGCGGGCCAGGGCTGCCGCCTCATCGGCGGTCCGGGCCAGGCGGGCCTCGGTCGCCGGGATGCCGTAACGGCGCAGCAGTTCCTTGGCCCGGTGTTCGAGCAGGACGGTCATGGGGAGTGGCACCCTAGGCGACGCGATAGCGCTCGATGATATCGGGGTCCGGCTCCAGGCCGAGCCCGGGCCCCTGCGGCACCTTCAGCCGCCCGTCCACGGGCAGGGTCGCGCCGCCGTAGAGTTCGGCCTCGAAATCGCAATAGAGGCGTTCGAGCATCGGCGTTGAGCGGTGGGCCGCGTTGAGATGCAGGGTTGCCACCTGGCCGGGGCCGAACAGCGCGCAGTGGGGGACGTATTCGATGCTCGCGGCGTCGCAGAAGGCGGCGATCTTCACCAGTTCCGTCACGCCGCCGGTCTTGGCCACGTCGGGCTGCGCAATGTCGATGGCCCCGGCGTCGACCATGGCCACGAAATCGTAAAGGCTGCCGGCGTTCTCGCCGGCGGCGATGCGGTGGCGGCCGGTCGCCCGCACTCTTGCCAGGCCGCGGTAGTTTTCCGGCGGCCAAACGGGCTCTTCCAGCCAATGGAGGCCGAGCGGCGCCAGCTCGGCATCGTAGCGCAGCGCCTCCTCGACCGACCACGGGCAGTTGGTGTCGAGCATGACGACGGCGTCGTCGCCGGCCGCCTCGCAGGCCGCCGCGATCTCCGGCATCGTTATCTCGTGCAGCTTGATATACCGGTAGCCCCGGTCCACGGCCTGGCGGGTAATGCGCACGACGTCGTCCACATTGCCGTAGCGCAGGAGGCTGGCGTAGACCTCGAGTTCGCCGGCAAACGGCCCGCCCAGCAGATTGACCAAGGGCTCTCCGCAGGCCTTGCCGCGGATGTCCCAGAGCGCCGTGTCCATGGCCGAGATTCCGTAGACGATCGGGCCGACGCGGCCGAAATTCTGCAGCTCGAACTCCAGATCGAACTTGATCCGGGCGATCTCCGCCGCCTCGCGGCCCACGACCAGCGGCAGCACCCGGGTATCGATGAGGCTCTTGAGGGCCGTGTCCTCGTTGCGCGAAAAGGCCTCGCCCCAGCCGACCAGGCCGGTATCCGTCTCCAGGCGCACGAAAAGCGTGTCGAAGGCGCATTTGGGATCGCCGCCGAAGCTCCACGGCGGAATGCCGCCGGCCTCGAACGGGACGGAGACCAGGATCGTCTCGGCCCCGATGATCTTCATGGGGCGATCTTCTTCGGACGGCACTCATGGACGACATTCATGCTTGGGGCACCTCGTGGTTGAGCACCGTCACCCGGTGCATCAGCCGGTGCCGCGGGTGATAGTCGGCGACTGCGTAATGGACCGTTACCCGGTTGTCCCAGACGACCAGGGTGCCGGGTTCCCATCGATACCGGATCTGGAATTCCGGCGTGCGGGTGTGCTCGAACAGGTAGGCGAGCAGGCTGGCGCTTTCGCGTTCGTCCAGGTCCTCGATGTTGCGGGTGAAGGACTCGTTGATGTACAGCGCCCGGCGCCCGGTTTCCGGGATGGTCCTGACGACGGGATGGCGCACCGGCGGATGTTCGAGTCTGGCCGCCTCCATGCATTGGAATCGCTCGCCTTCCCAGAGATGCCGTTTGAAGGGCCGCTCGTAGAGCTTCATGAAATCGTGGGTTGCCTCGCGGCGCGCCAGATGCGCCTTCATGGGGTCGGTCAGGGCCTCGTAGGCGGCGTACATGTTGACCCAGATGGTGTCGCCGCCGACGTCGGGGATCGACCGGGCGTGGAGGATGGACAGGAAATCGGGCTTTGCGGCGAAGGAATAGTCCGAGTGCCAGTTGTTGACGGTCGGCGGCCGCTCGGCGTCGTTCTCCAGCACCGAGACATGGGGATTATCGGCGTGCACACGGAACATGGAATCAGGGACTATGGGCACGTCGCCGAAATGGCGCGCGAAGGCGGCCTGCCGGTCCGGCGTGATGTCCTGGCCCGGGAAGAACACCACCAGATGGTCGAGGATGGCGTCCATGATCCCGGACGCCGTCGCCGCATCCAGTTCCCGGCTGAGATCGACGCCCGTGATCTCGGCGCCGATCGCCGGGTTGATGGGCCTGACGGAGATGTGCCGGCAGGTTCTCGCTTCGGCAACGGCCGCCATGACGTGACCTCCTTGAACGGCTGATCCTGCATCGGCCGGATTCGCGCGGCCGGTATGTGTTCGGAAAATTGTTCCAATTCGGATTCGGTCCCGCACCAACGGAAACCTGACGCTACTATATATCGGGTCGCGTATTGGGGTCAGCGTTAACTTTCCCGGACTCCGGCGCGCCGGACGGCGACCGTCAGATGCGAACCGAATAGGGCGAACGGAACCGAAATCGGCCTCGGCGCCGGGCCCCTCGCCAATGCCATCCGCGACGGCTTGACGGTTCCGGTAAGTTGTATACAATATTTTTTCCCGGTCTAGAATCGTCGGTCGCTCCGCTTCGCGGAACTTCGCAGCCTTTTCTTGTGCGTGCAGGTACAAGATGATGCGTTTGCGCTCCGAGCCGAGGAGCCGGGAGCCTGAAAAAGGGAGGGATTACCCATGTTGAAACGGACTGTTTGGGCCATTTCGACCGTGCTGGCGATGAGCCTGCTGGCAGGCGGCCACGCCAAGGCACAAACCTACAAACTCTACGTCAACCTGCCATTGAGCGGACCCTGGTCGTCGTTCGGCGAGGGCATGTTCAACTCGTTCAAGCTGGCTATCGACCAGGGCAACGCCTCGGGCGTCATGGGCAAGGTCAAGCTCGAGGTCGTGCGCGGCGACAATGCCGGCGACAGCGCCCAGGCGGCGAGCCTGGCGACCAAGGCGGGGGCCGATTCCAGGGTCATCGGCGCCTTCTGCTGCTGGAGCAGCGGCCTGGCGCTGGCCACCCACGCCATCTACAACCGCTATAGATTGCCGACCATACTCGGCGGCTCCAACGACCACCGCTCGACGCGGCCGTTCCACAAGAGCGCGGTCATTTTCCGGAATTCGCCCTACGATCTCATCAACATGAAGATGCTGGCGACCTACGCCACCAACTACGCCAAGCTGAAACGCATCTTCACGATCGACGACAACACGGCGTTTTCAGTGACCCAGGTCAACGAGTTCACCAAGGCGGCCATCAAGCTGCACGGCAAGGGCCGCATCATCGGCCGCGAGAGCGTGCAACTGGGCGAAAAGGACTTCACGCCCCTGATCACCAAGCTGAAGACCATGAACCCGGACGCCGTCTTCTATGCCGGCCACATGGTCGAGGCGGCGCTGTTCCGCCAACAGATGCTGAAGCTCGGCCTCAAGGTGCCGATGATGAGCTCCGGCGGCGTGTTCTCCAACACCTACATCAAGGTCGCCGGCAAGGCTTCCGAGGGAACGCTCGCCAGCTTCTGGGGACTGCCGCTCGACCACTATCCGGAAGGCCGCGGCACGGCCTTCGAGAAGGCCTATGCAGCGGCCAAGTTCCAGGATCCGTACGAGTCCTTCGGGCCGATGGCCCATGCGGCGGGGCAGGTCTATGTCCAGGCCGTTGCGCGCCTCGCCAAGGCCGGCAAGGTCACCCGCAAGGCGCTTCTGGCCGAGCTTAACAAGGGCCAGTACAAGACCTCGATCGGGGACTTCGGCTTCGACAAGCACGGCATGCTCGATATTTTGCATATCGGCATCTTCCGGGTCGAGAACGCCAAGTGGAAGCTGCTCTACCGGACCGACCGGGCGGCCACGAAGTTCCAGAAGATCGCGGATTGACCCGTCTGCCGGGAAACCGGCGCCGGGCTTTCCAGTAACATAAACCGATCGTCCGGAGCCGCGGGGAGGGAATGCCGCCCTCCCCCGGCGTCCGGCTCAAATCGGCGGCACCCGGGTCCGGCCCGGGTGCGTGCCGACTCGCGAAAGCATAACCTCCGCCCGTGTTCGAGACCTGGATTCAGCAGCTGGTCAACAGCCTCACCATCGGGGGGATGTACACCCTGGTGGCCGTGGGCTTCACGCTGTTCTTCGGGGTTCTGCGGCTAATCAACTTCGCCCACGGCGAGGTCTTCATGCTGGGCGGGTTCACGGGCCTGGTCGTGGCCTGGCTGGCCGAGGATCTGGGGATCGAAAGCGGGCTCCTGATCATCTTCCTGATGTTCGTCTTCTCCATGGCGGTCTGCGCCGTCATCGGCGCGCTGATGGAACGCTTCGCCTACCGTCCCGTGCGCGGCATGCCGGTGCTGATCATGCTGGTGACGTCGCTCGCCGTGGGCATCGTCGTCCGAGAGGCGGTCAAGGAGTTCTTCCCCGAGGGAGCCAACCCCCACGCCTTTTATTCGCCCTTCAAGTACGACAGCTTCAATCTCGGCTCGGTGGTCCTCGACTATACGCAGATCGGGCTGATCCTGACCTCCATCGTCCTCGTCTACGCAGTTTACCTGTTGGTCGCCAAGACCTGGGTCGGCCGCGCCATGCGGGCGACGTCGGAAGACCTCGATGCAGCGCGGATGATGGGCATCGACGTGGACATCGTCATCCGCAACACCTTCTTCCTCGGCTCTGCGCTGGGTGGCGTCGCCGGGGTCATGAACGGCCTCCTGTACCTGTCCATCCGCTTCGACATGGGCTGGGTAATGGCGATCAAGGGCTTTACCGCCGCCGTCGTCGGCGGCCTCGGCAACATCTATGGCGCCATGTTCGGCGGCTATATCGTCGCCGCCGTGGAGGTTCTGGTGGTGGCGCTGATCCCCGAAGGCTCGCGCTACAAGGACGTTTTCGTGTTCCTGCTCCTGATCGGGGTCCTGGTGTTCCGCCCCTCGGGCCTCCTGCGGGCGCCGGAACAGAAAGTGGGTTGAGGCGGAGGAGCCGGCGCGGTGCCCGAAGTCGATTTCATCGATACCCAGGTTGCGCGCGAGGACACGCGGACACTGGCGGAGAAGGCCAGGGACCGTCTGGCGCTGGGCGGCTGCCAGGTGGCGTTGTTCGCGGCCTTCCTGGTCGGCATCGCCCTGGAGGACGCCATCCTGGTGACGGGCTTCCTCCTGTTCATCGTCGCCGGCGCGGTCGGCTGGGGCCGCATGCCGAAGCTCAACAGTTGGGCCCGGAATCATCTGGCGAGAGACAAGCGCTTCGCGCAGCTTGTCCTGCTCGCTCTGCTTGTGCTGTTCCCGTTCGTCTTTCTCGACAATCCCTACCTGATCCACCTGGGCGCGCTCGCCGCCATCTTCGCGATCATGGCCCTGGGGCTCAACATCACGCTCGGCTTCTGCGGCCTGCTGGACGTGGGCTTCGCCGTCTACTTCGCCGCCGGCGCCTATGCCAGTTCGCAACTTGCGGTGATCTTCGACGTCAGTTTCTGGATCGGGCTGCCGATAGGCGGGCTCACGGCTGCCTTTTTCGGGTTCCTGGTCGCCTGGCCGGCGCTCCGGGTCAGCGATCATTATCTGGCTCTGGTGACGCTCGGCTACGGGCTGATCATGAACCTGCTGCACCGCAACTTCACCTTCCTGACCCACGGCACCGACGGGGTCATCAACATCCCGCCGCCTTCCATTTTCGGCTGGGATTTCGTCACTCCCATCGAGATCGGCGACCTGGAGCTGCCGTTCCAGATGAATTTCTACTTCCTGGCCCTGATCATCACGGTGCTGACCGTCTTCGTCAGCATCCGCCTGCGGGATTCCAACCTGGGCCGGCAGTGGGAGGCCATCCGCGAGGACGAGGTGGCGGCCCGGTGCTTCGGCGTCAACGTGCGGCGGCTCAAGATCATCGCCTTTTCCACCGGCGCCTTCTTCGGCGGTATCGGCGGCGCGGTCTTCGCGCACATGATCGGTTTCGTGCACCCGGACAACTTTGTCCTGCTGACATCCATCATGATCCTGGCCATGGTCATCATCGGCGGCATGGGCAACATCGCCGGCGTCGTGGTCGGCGCCGTCGCCCTGACCCTGATCCCGGAGCGCCTGCGCGAGTTCGAGGACCTGCGCATGCTGCTGTTCGGCGGCGCCCTGGTGCTGATCATGATCTACCGGCCCCAGGGCCTGTTCCCCAACTCGCGCCGGCGGCGGGAACTGCAGGCCGAGAAGATCAATACGCTCATCGCCGAGTCCGGACGCGACGACGCCGAGGCCCCGGGCCTGCCGGACGAAGTGAAAGTGTAAGGCGGCGGGGACGGACGGCATGGCTGCAGACCAAACCGCCGCGACCCTGCTGGCCAGCGAGGCCCTGACCAAGAATTTCGGCGGCGTGCTGGCGGTCAACGACCTCAGCCTGGAAGTCCGCGAGGGCGAGATTACCGCCATCATCGGGCCCAACGGGTCGGGCAAGACGACATTCTTCAACCTGATCATGCACCTCTACGACGCCACCTCGGGGCAAATCCTGTTCGGCGGCGAGCGCCGCAACCTGCTTGATCTGCCGACCCACAAGATCAACGCCCAGGGCCTGGCCCGGACCTTCCAGACGTTGCGCCTGTTTCCGAATCTGACGGTGTTGGAGAACGTGCTGATAGCCATGAGTTCCCACGTCAACGCAGGGTTTCTCTCGGCGCTGGTCAAGCCGAAATCGCTGCGCCAGCAGGACAAGGACGCCGAAGAGAAGGCCCTGGAGACGCTCTCCATGTTCGGGGCGCGGCTCATCAGCATGTGCAACGAGCCGGCATCGTCGCTCTCCTACGCCAACCGCCGGCGCCTGGAGATCGCCCGCTGCGTCGCCTCGCAGCCCAGGCTGATCCTCCTCGACGAACCCGTCGCCGGCATGAATCCGACTGAGACACGGGGCGTCATCGAGGACATCCAGCGCATCCACGAGAAGGGCCACACGGTGCTGCTCATCGAACACGACATGAAGCTGGTGGAGGGCGTGGCGCACCGGGTCTTCGCGTTCGACCACGGCACCAAGATCGCCGAAGGCTCCTTCCGCGATGTCTCGACCCACCCCGCCGTCATCGAGGCCTATCTCGGCAAACGGGCGGCCAGGCATTGAGGCGGGTCAGGACGATATCGCCGGTCGGTGCGCGCGCTGCATAGCGGATGCCATTCGATCAATCGGCGTAGGGGAGGGTTTGAAACGGGGCTTATCCAGAATGGTTGACGGAAGGCCAAATGGTACAGTCTTTGACCGCGCCGGACGGAGCGGCCTGTCCCGGACCGCGATCCGGGGACCGGAGTCGCCCGATCGGACCGGCCGCCCCTTCGGCTTCGCTCAAGGCAGGCTCCCGACGCACCCTTCGTTGCCGCCCCTACAGACCGGGCAAAGCGGCTTTTCATTTACCAGCCCGCAATCGGTCTTCGAACCGGGGCCAGCGCATTTCCGGTAGGGCGCAAATGCCTTCCTCGGCATCGGCGCGGCCGGCGAAGGGACCGGCCATGGCGCCTCAGCCGGCGTGCTTGTTCATGAAGTCTTCCATCAGGGTCTGCAGCCGGATCGGCATCTCCTGCATCGGGCAGTGGCCGCAATCCATCATCACCAGCTCGATATTCTTGTGCCATTTGAGGAAGGTGTTGCGCATGTCGTCTTCGAGGAAATTCGGCTGGTCGTAGCGGCAGCCGATAACCAGGAAGGGCACGTTATGGGCCCCGGCCTCGTCGGAGAAGTCGTGCAGAGTCCACATGTCGAGATAGCCCCGCGCCGCCACAGGGGTGCGGGTCTCGCGGGCGAGGCGCAGCTTCACGTCCTGCCATTGGCGGGAGAGCTGCCCGCCGGTGATGCGGTCGGCGAGTTCCCGCGCCTTGTCGTCGTTCGTGATAACGTCGACGAAGAACTGGCGCTCCTCCTCGCTCATCTTGATGCCGGCCGCCGACACGGGGCCGATGGCGACGACGCTCTTGATCCGCTCCGGCGCGTCGATGGCGAGGCGCTCGACCACCATGCCGGTCATGGAAAAGCCCACCAGATGGAATTTTTCGTAGCCCAGGTGGTCGGCCAGCGCGAGGGTGTCGGCCGCTCCCTCCACCTCGTTGTAGTCGCCTGTCTGGTCGAGGGATTCGCCGTAGCCTCGCAGGTCGGTCAGGATGTAGGTGAAACGCTCCGTATCCAGATAGGGCAGCGTCGGGTCCCAGCTCTCCGCGCTGGCCAGCCAGTCGTTGTACAGGAAGGCCTTCTCGGGGCCGTTACCGTGAATGCGATGTCCGAGTACCATGGTCTCCTCCCTCCTTCGCGCTTCGGTCCGCAGGCAGGCGCCGCCGGCCGAATGCGCAAACTACTTCAGAATTGCCGGTTGCGCTTCCGAATAGCGTATTTGCACCCTAGCCGGATAGGTCCAGGCCGGCCCCTTCGTCCGCCGGGTAGTTCAGTTCGATGAGAACGCCGTTCGGGTCGTGGACGAAGACCTGGTGCAGGTTGACGTCCGGCACCTTGCGGTGGCGGGCCGGGACGCCGTGTCTTTCGAGCGTTTCGACCATGCCCCGCAGGCCGGTCGCCTCAAAGGCGATGTGGTCGATCGGGCCCGTGGCGCTGTCCCCGGAGCCGTCGCGGATATGGTCGACCTTGTCGAGATAGTCCCGCTGATCGGCCAGATGGACCACCGCGCGGTCGCCCAGATAGATCCAGTGGCCGAGGAAATCGAAGGGCGGGCGGAAGCCTTCCTTAAGGCCCAGGACGTCGACGTAAAATTTGCGGGTCGCCTCAAGATCGTCGGCGGCCACAAGAAAGTGGTTGAGGTTTTCCAGGGGCAAGGTCTGTCTCTCCACGCAGATCGTATCGAGCCGGCGTTCCGGGCATCGCAGACACGCCGAAGCCGGGCCGGCCGAGACCGGTCGCCGGGGTCCCGGCCCTTAGTTGGTGCCGCGGCAATTCGAGATCAACGGACCATTGCCGGGGCGCGAACGATTTCGGCGGGCCGGGCATCGAAGCCGGATAACGAGAACTTGTGCCGTCACAGGGCCGGGCACTATGCTTTCGGAGAGCGAGGCGGACCCCGGAACCGGACAGATGCAGCAAAGCGCCACCGCCGCGGCAACGGAGACCGATGCCGCGCAGCCATTGCTGAAACTTGAGGACGTGGTGACCTACTACGGGTCGATCAGAATCCTCAAGGAGGTCAACCTGGAGGTCTACCCGGGCGAAGTGGTCTCGCTGCTGGGCGGCAACGCGTCCGGCAAGACGACGACCATGAAAACCATCCTCGGCCTGGTGAAGCCGGTGTCCGGCGCGGTCTGGTTCGGCGGCAAGCGCATCGACGGCCTGTCCACGGGCGAGGTGATCGCCATGGGCCTGGCGCCGGTGCCCGAGGCGCGGCGCCTGTTCCCGACCATGACCGTGCGCGAGAACCTGCTGATGGGCGCCTATGTCCACCGCCGCGAGAAGAGCAACCGGACCCAGGAGGACATGGACCGGGTGCTGGAGCTGTTTCCGGCCATCCGCGAACGCCTGGGCCAGATCGGCGGCACGCTGTCCGGCGGCGAGCAGCAGATGGTCGCCGTCGCCCGCGCCCTCATGGCGCGCCCGAAAATGATCCTCATGGACGAGCCGTCCATGGGCCTGGCGCCGGCCCTGGTGGAGAAGGTCTACGAGATCATCGCCGAGATCGAGGCCACCGGCACGACCATGTTCATCGTCGAGCAGAACGCCACCATGGCGCTGTCCGTGGCCGACCGGGGCTATGTGCTTCAGAACGGCCGGATCGTCATCAGCGACACGGCGGAGAACATCCTGAAGAGCGAGAATATCCGCAAGGCCTATCTCGGCGAGGTCTGACGCGCGCGAAACGGGCTTGGCGGAACGGGCCCGGCGGCGGCTTCAAAATGGTGCGAGGGCTGCTTTGCCGGCGACGACCGAGCCTTGCCTCGGCATTGGCCCTGTTCCGGAGGTCCTGACGTGTCCGAACGTCCCGAGACGCCATTGCTGTTCACGCCGCTCAAGCTCCGCGAAGTCGAGCTTCCCAACCGCGTCGCCATCTCGCCCATGTGCCAGTACTCGGCAAACGGCGGCCTGGCCAACGACTGGCACTTCCAGCATCTGGGCCGGTTCGCCGGCGCCGGACTGGTCTTCACGGAGGCCACAGCCGTCGAGGCCCGCGGCCGCATCACCTTCGGCGACCTGGGCATCTGGTCGGACGATCATGCGGAGGCGCTGCGGCGCATTACTCGTTACCTGAAGGACAGGGGCGCCGTCCCCGGCATCCAGCTTGCCCATGCCGGGCGCAAGGCCAGCGCGCGGCGGCCCTGGGACGGCGGCGCGCCGCTCGACGACAGCGACGCCGAGGCGAGCGAGCCGCCTTGGCAAACCGTGGCGCCGAGCGCCCTCCCCCCGTTCGACGGCGCCGGCCCGCCCCATGCCCTGGATGCGGAAGAGATCGCCGCCGTCGTCGAAGCCTGGGCCAGCGCCGCATTGCGGGCGCATCAGGCCGGGTTCGAGGTCGTCGAGATCCACGCCGCGCACGGCTACCTGTTGCATCAGTTCCTGTCCGCCGTCTCGAACCGGCGCGACGACGCCTGGGGCGGTGCTCTTGAGGGGCGGATGCGTTTTCCCCTGCTGGTGGCTGAGCGGGTGCGCCGGGTGTGGCCGCGGGAAAAACCAGTTTTCCTGCGCCTTTCGGCGAGCGACGAAGGGGATCCCAGCTGGACCATGGACGAAGTCGCGGTTTTCGTCGGCGAGTTGCAGAAGCGCGGCATCGACGTCATCGACTGCTCGTCCGGCGGCATCGGGGCCCAGGGCTTCGCGATTCGCGGGCGGCGGGTGCCGGGCTTCCAGGTCGGCCTGGCAGAAGAGATACGCCGGCGCACCGGTGTCCGCACCATGGGCGTCGGCCTGATCACCGGCGCCCGGCAGGCCGAAGACATCCTCCAACGCGGCCGATGCGACCTGGTCGCGATCGGCCGCGAGGCCCTGCACGACCCCTATTGGGCGCTTCACGCCGCCCGGGAACTGGGGGTCGACCCGGATTTCCGCCTGTGGCCCAGACCCTACGGATGGTGGCTCGACTACCGGGACCGAACCGTCGCACCGGACAGGGAACGATAGAACCGCCGCTCGATACGCTACCGACGCCAACCTCCATGAGGCGAAACCTGCCGTATGGCGGGGGCGGCGGGATCGACTGCCGCGGCCGCCACGTCTTCGGGAACGCCGTATCGGTCCATCGGAATGCTCTGAAGGCAGGCGCACCGTGACGCCGGCGTTGACCGGCCGGCCGAACCGGTCTAGCCGGTCGGCATGAATTTCTCGACGCGCCTGTTCCTGTCCCTGATCCCGCCGGAACCGCAGGAAACCCATGCCGTCTCGCTGTCCGACGGCGCCACGATGATCCTGCGTCGCCACGGCAACCCGGACGGGCCGAGGATTGCGCTGAGCCACGGCAACGGCATGGCGATCGAGGCCTATTACCCGTTCTGGCGCCTGATGCTCGCCGACTACGACGTGATTCTGTTCGATACCCGAAACCATGGACAGAATCCGGCCGACGGCGTGGAGAACCACAACTGGGACCGGTTTCAGGACGATTTCGAAACCATCCGATGCAGCATCGACGAGATCTTCGGCGCCAGGCCGGTTGCGGCGGTTTTCCACTCCATGTCCGCCATTTCGGCCCTGCTGCAGACGCGGGCGTTCGGCGAGCGCTGGTCGCCACTGATCCTGGTCGACCCGCCGATCTTCCCGCCGCCGGGCCACAACCTGGAGAAGCGCCAAAGTTTCCATATGGAGGAGATGGAGGCCATCGCCCTGCGCCGGCCCGACCGATTCGACGATCCGGAGGAACTGGCCGCCGTGCTGCGGGCGCGGCGGGCATTCCGCCGCTGGCAGCCGGGGACGCACGAACTGTTCGCGCTGGCGACGACGCGCCGGACGGCAGACGGCTGGGTGCTCGCGTGCCCCAAGCGGCTGGAAGCGCAGATATTCGCCGCCAACATCGACCCGACCATCTGGCCGGAAGTCGGCGCCATGCCCGGCGATATCGCCGTGATCGGCGCCGATGCGTCGTTGCCGGAGGTGCAGCCGCCGGCCCTTCTCGGCCGGGCGCTGGCGGAGGGGCACGGCCTGCCCTACACCATGATCGACGATTGCACCCATTTTCTGCAGATCGAGCGCTCCGAGGACGTCTGGGACGCCGTGGAAGCCTGCCTTCGCCGCTTCGGCCGCGCCGCCTGATCCAGGCCGGAAACTGCCGATGCGGCATCGGCGGGAGTTGCCGCCGCGCCGGCTGCCGGCTTATCTGACTGTCTGTCGCAATCCACGCGGCCGTCGTTGTTCCGCCGCATCGCCGCCGTCCATAGACCGCAACCAATGCCCCTGCTCTCTCCGCCCGATCCGCATACCCTGAACGATCTCGCCGAACTGCTGGGCGCAGAGGTCGTCGGCGACGGCGACTTTACGGTCACAGCGATCGCCCACCCGGTTTTTGCCCGGCATCGCGAAACCCTGGCGCTGGCCATGGACAAGGGTTCCCACGCCCTGCTCGACCGCACCCACGCCGGTGCGGCCATCGTCGCGCGCGGCATGGAGATCGATGCAGACCGGTTCGCCGGAGGACTGACGATCGGCAGCGGATTTCGGGTCGCGCTGGCGCGGCTGACGCAACTCTTGTCGCCCGCCCTGCACTTTCTTCCCGGTGTCCACCCCAGCGCCGTTGTCGACCCGGCGGCGAACATCCACGACGGCGCCTCGGTCGGACCGCTCTGCGTCGTCGGACCCGAAGCAACGGTCGGACCGGGCGCGGTGCTGCTCTCCCAGGTCACCGTAGCGGCCGGGGCAGAGGTCGGGGCCGGCAGCATTCTGCATCCGGGTGTGCGGATCGGTGAGAACTGCAGCATCGGCCACGGTTGTATCCTGCACCACAACGCGTCCGTCGGCGCAGACGGATTCGGCTTCGTATCGCCGGACGAGGATGGCATCGAGCGGGCGCGGAAGACCGGTCAGGTCACGCCCTTCAATTTCGATATCCTACGCATCGATTCGCTCGGCAACGTGATCGTCGGCGATGCCGTCGAAATCGGCGCCGGCGCCTGCATCGACCGCGGCACGCTCGGGCCGACCCGAATCGGCGACGGGACGAAGATCGATAATCTGGTCCATATCGGTCACAACGGGACCATTGGCGAGAATGCCCTGATCGCAGGCCAGGTGGGCTTCGCCGGCAGCGTAACGGTCGGCGACCGTGTGGTGATCGGGGGCCAGGCCGGTATCGCGGACCACAAGACGATCAGCGACGACGCGATGATCGCCGCCAAGGCAGGCGTGATTTCCGACATCGAACCGAAGGCCGTCTACGCCGGATATTTCGCCCGGCCGATCAGGCAGGTATGGGCGCAGGAAAGGGACAAGCTGCGGATTGGCAAGGCGGTGCGCGAAATTCGACGGCTGCGGCAGCGAGTCGACCGGTTGGAGCAAGATGCCGAAGAGCCGCGCGGCGAGCCGGACGATGCCGGCCGAGCGACTGCCGGATCGAAGGGAAATCCCCGCAAGGCATAATCGCCGGAACGCGGTCATTTCGTTGACTAAAACTACCGGATCCGAAGGTCCTTAGCCCGCACCCTAAAGCGGACCTCTCGAAGCTTTAGCCGCGGCCAGGCCACCTGCCGGAGGCTTGCCGCGCCAGTTCCTCCAGTCGCTCTGCCAGATCGGAAAGGCCGTCGCGTTCGAAGGCCAGGTTGTCCCGGTCTGCGGCGGCGGCCGCTTTCTGCGCCCGGCCGAGTTCGCCGGCAACCTCCCGCGACAGCCGGGCAACCGTCCGGATCGTCGGGGCATCGACCGGATCGAAGGTCACCTCCTGATCCATCATCGCTTCGGCAAAGCGCCCGAATTCCGTGGCGCGCAATCTCTCCAGATCGCCGTCCAGCCGATGCCAGTCCGCAGCCCACGCGACCCAAAGGGCGCGGCGCGCAGAATCCCGGCTCCGGGTTTTCTCCAGCCGCACCATCACGCGGACGAACTGCCAAGTGTCGAAGACGATCCGCATGCGCGGTCAGACCCGGGCTAGAGCAGGAAGACGGTCGCCAGACCGAGGAACGTCAGAAAGCCGATGACGTCGGTGACCGTTGTGAGAATGACGGGCGAGGCGATCGCCGGGTCGACGCCCCGGCGGTCGAGCAGGAACGGCACCATTGCGCCGGACAGGCCTGCGATCACCAGGTTGAGGACCATGGCAACGGCGATGACCGTCCCCAGGCCGGGATCGGCGAACCAGAGGCCGGCGATCAGGCCCATGATGACGGCGAACAGAACGCCGTTCGCCAGCCCGACCGAGACTTCCTTCAGAATGAAGCGCGACGCCTTGCCGGGCCCGAAATCGCGCATGGCGATGGCGCGGACCGCGACCGTCAGCGTCTGGGTGCCGGCGATGCCGCCCATCGAGGCGACGATCGGCATGAGCACGGCCAGCGCCACGATTTGCTCGATGGTCCGGGCGAAGATCGCAATGACGATCGACGCGGCGATCGCCGTGACCAGGTTGACCCCGAGCCAGCTGAACCGGCGCCGGGTCGTCTGGATCATGTCCTGGTAGAAGTCCGTCTCGCTGACGCCGGAGAGCTTGAGCAGGTCTTCCTCGGCCTCCTCATCGATCACGTCGACCACATCGTCCACGGTGATCATGCCGACCAGGCGATTGTCTGCGTCGACGACCGGCGCGGAAACCAGATCGCGGTCGCGGAACAGGATCGCCACATCTTCCTGGTCCATTGCCGCCGGAATGAGGGTGATGTCCCTGTCCATGATCGCAGCGATGCGCACCGCCCGGCGGGTGCGCAGCAGCTTGTTGAGCGGCAGGCTGCCGACCAGCGCGCGCGACGCGCTGTCGATCACGAAAATATCGTAGAAATCGTCGGGCAGATCGGTGCTTTCGCGCATATGGTCGATCACCTCGCCGACCGTCCAGCTTTGGGCGACGGCGACCGATTCCCGCTGCATCAGCCGGCCCGCGCTGTCGTCGGGATAGGACAGGCTGTCCTCGATCAGCAACCGGTCTTCGGGCTCGACCTTGGTCAGGATTTCCTGCCGGGTGGCGTGATCGAGGTCTTCGAGTATCTCGACGGCGTCGTCCGTGCTCAGATCGCTGACCGCGGCGGCGACCTGCCTGGGCTCGAGGATATCCAGAATCTCGTCGCGCACCGCGTCGTCGAGTTCGGGCAGCACTTCCGGCGGCAACGTGCGGCGCGAAAAATCGACGACCCGAAACCGGACGTCCGACGGCAGGCGCTCGAGCAGGTCGGCGACATCGGAATGATGCAGGGGATGGATCAGGCGGCGCACCTGCTTGGCCTGCCCGGCCCGCGCCGCTGCAGAGACGGCATCGACCACGGCCGGGCGCAGGCCGTAGAGCGGCTCTGCAGCGCGCTTTTTCTTTTTCTTTGCCGGCTTGTCGATGGTGTCGGCCATATCCGGATTTCCCCGGCGAGGCGACGAACCAACCGCCGGCCACCAGCCGCCTGTCTCGCAAGTGGCCGGATTGCCGGCCCTCGGATGATCTGGTGCGGTCGAGAAGACTCGAACTTCCACGGGCTTTCGCCCACAGCGACCTCAACGCTGCGCGTCTACCAATTCCGCCACGACCGCATGCGGCGCCCCGTCCGACCGAAACTGTCTGATCGAAAGGCCCGCCTATGTAGAGCGCCGATCCGCGATTCCGGGGACCGGCGAACGAACACGGGTTATATAAGCGGTTGCGCCGGTCGCCAAGGTGACCAAATCGGCGCAAGACGGGCCGCTGGTGCGAAGGGCGCAGGTGTCTAATCCGGACGAGAGGCAGGAGACGGCGGGGCAGGCCGCAGCGGCGCCGGAGTGGTCGGTCTTCGCCGGGCCGCGCGATTACGGTCCGGCGCTGCGCGACATGGAATGCCGGGTCGAGGCGATCCTGGCGCGGCAGGCGCCCGAAGCGATCTGGCTGCTGGAGCATCGACCTGTCCTGACCGCCGGAACCAGCGCCGACCCGGCCGAATTGCGCGATCCCGGCGGCCTGCCCGTCTATCGTGTCGGCCGCGGCGGCCGCTACACCTGGCACGGGCCCGGCCAGCGCGTCGTCTACGTCATGCTCGACCTGAACCGGCGGCGCAGGGACGTCCGGCTGCTGGTTCGGGCCCTTGAGGCCTGGGTCGCGGCAGCACTGGGAGAACTGGGCGTCGAGGCGTCGCCCCGGGACGGCCGGGTCGGCCTGTGGGTCGACCGCTCTGCGGACAAGGGGCCGGGCCGCGAAGACAAGATCGCCGCCCTCGGCATCCGGCTGCGCCGCTGGGTGAGCTACCACGGCATTTCGATCAACGTTGCGCCCGATCTGGTTGAATTCGAGCGCATCCTGCCCTGCGGCATCGACGATCCGCGCTATGGGGTAACGTCGCTTGCAGAACTCGGGACCTGTGCGTCGATGGCCGATCTGGACGCAGCGTTGAAGGCCACGTTCAACCGAACGGTCGGCCTTCTTCTCCCGCGAGGGCCGCGCTGACGAACATGACCAGCCAGACCGCGCTCAACGCCGTCTTGCCGGTCTTTTCGGTCACGATCGTACAGCGCAGCTTGTATTGCCATTTGCCCGGACCGCGCGGTTTGATCTCCATCAGGAACAGCCGAAGCCTGATCCGGTCGCCTTCCGCCACCGGCGCGAGGAAGCGTATCCGCTCGAAACCGAGATTGATGCCATAGTCCACGCCGTCGGGCTGCAATTCGCCGCTTCGGGAAAGATGGCTCAAAAGGGAGAGCGTCAGGAAACCGTGGGCGACGGTGCCGCCGAAGGGGCCGTTGGCCTCGGCCCAGCCCGGATCGACGTGCAACGGATTCCGGTCTTCCGTCGCTTCGCTGAACAGGTCGATCCGGTTCTGGTCGATCGGCATCCAGTCGCTCTCGCCGAGCGGCTTGCCGACATACCCCCCCATCGTGTCGACATGGAAAGGAATTCCCTCGATCAATAAACGGCCCATGCGCACCAACTCGCTTCCCGGGCCGGCCATCGCCCCTTGTCACACAGTGGGACGCAGCCGGAATCCGGCCGACCCGTCATCGCGCCCCGGCGTGGCCCGGACCTTATCGACGACAGCGGCCCGCGGACCGGACCGGCAACGGCCGGCGACGTCCTGCACGAGACTTTCGGGTCCGATCAACAACGCCTCGACGGTGCCGTCCGACCGGTTGCGGACCCAGCCCCGAATCCTGGCGCTGTCTGCCAGTTCTGCCAGCCAACCGCGGTACCAGACATTCTGGACCCTGCCGGATATGCGCAAATGAACGGCTGTTTCCGGTGTACCTTTTCCCATCGGCCGGCCGCGGATTGCAAGAGACGCAGCAGAAATCTGCAAAATGCCGGCTGTGGCCGGCAGCGCGTCAGACGAATTCGACGATTTTCTGATCCACCGTCAGCGAATCGCCCGGGCTGGCGTGGATCGCCTTCACTTCGCCATCCTGATCGGCCCGCAGAACGTTTTCCATCTTCATGGCTTCGATCACCGCCAGTTCTTCTCCGGCCTTCACCCACTGTCCGCCGGCGACCGCCACCGAGACCAGCAGGCCCGGCATCGGCGAAAGCAGGAATTTCGACATGTCCGGCGGTTCCTTGACCGGCATGGTTGCAGCCAACTGTGCAACCCTGGGGCGGAGAACCCGCGCTTCGACCGCCGTGCCGCCCTGCGCGATACGCCAGCCGGTGCCGGTCGCGTCGATCTGGGCGATCACCTGGGCGCCGCCGACCTGAGCCCGGAACAGGGGTTCGCCCGGTCGCCAGCCGGTCAACACGGGAATTGCCGGGCGCCGGTCGGCGCTATCCGTCGATGCGGCTCCGATTATCACCAGGACATCGCCGGGTTCGCCTTCGAGAGCAACGTCGATGTAGTCCGGGCCGAGCTGGACCGTCCAATGGGACGCGTCTTCGGTAGCCGGCTCCTCGCAGCCGACCGATCTTTCGCGTTCGCGCACAATCTGCGCCGCCGCGGCGGCGATGGCGGCGAGCGTCCCGGTCTCCGCCTCGCCCGGCGCCACGCCTTTGAACCCGTCGGGAAATTCCTCTTCGATGAAGCCCGTCGTCAGGTCGCCGGCGACGAACCGCGGATGCTGCATGACCGCCGAGAGGAACTGCATATTGTGGCTGACGCCGCGGACATAGTAGCCGTCGAGCGCCCGGCGCATCTCTGCGATCGCCTCGTCCCGGGTCGCGCCGTAGCTGACCAGCTTGGCGATCATGGGGTCGTAGTAGATCGAGATTTCGGAGCCTTCGCCGACTCCGGTGTCGACGCGGACGGTCTCGCTTTCCTCGGGCGGAATGTAGCGGACGAGCCGGCCGACCGACGGCAGGAAGCCACGCAGCGGGTCCTCGGCGTAGACCCGGCTTTCCATCGCCCAGCCGGTCAGCGTCACGTCGTCCTGACCGAAGGCCAGCTTCTCGCCGGCGGCGACGCGGATCATCTGCTCCACCAGGTCGAGGCCGGTGATCAACTCGGTCACCGGATGCTCGACCTGCAGCCGCGTGTTCATCTCAAGGAAATAGAAATTGCGATCCTTGTCGACGATGAATTCCACGGTCCCGGCCGAGCAATAGGCGACCCTGTTCGCCAGAGCGACCGCCTGCTCGCCCATCGCGCGCCGCGTCGCCGCGTCGAGAAACGGCGACGGCGCCTCCTCGATCACCTTCTGATGCCGGCGCTGGATCGAACACTCGCGCTCATTCAGATAGACGGCGCCGCCGTGGGTATCGGCCAGCACCTGAATTTCGATGTGGCGCGGGTCTTCGATGAATTTCTCGATGAAGACCCTGTCGTCGGCGAAGGAACTGCGGGCCTCGTTGGTCGCCAGCCGGAATCCTTCGGCCATTTCGTCCGCGGCCCGGGCAATGCGCATACCCTTGCCGCCGCCGCCGGCCGACGCCTTGATCATCACCGGAAAGCCGATGCCCTGGGCGATCTCCAGCGCTTCAGCCTCGTCCCGGATCACGGCGACATGGCCGGGAATCGTGTTGACGCCGGCATCCTTCGCGATGCGTTTGGATTCGATTTTGTCGCCCATCGCCGCGATCGCAGCCGGCGGCGGGCCGATAAAGGCGATGCCGGCGTCAGCCAGGGTTTCGGCAAAGGCGGTGTTTTCGGACAGGAAGCCGTAGCCGGGATGCACCGCGTCCGCACCGGTCTCCTTGCAGGCCCCGACGATCCTTTCGGCGACCAGATAGGATTCGGCGGAAGGCGCCGGCCCGATGGCGACCGCCTCGTCGGCCATCGCGACATGCAGCGCATCCCGGTCCGCTTCGGAATAGACCGCGACGGTGCCGATGCCCATCCGCTTTGCCGTTTTCATCACCCGGCAGGCGATCTCGCCGCGGTTTGCGACCAGAATTTTCTCGAACATGGCGGACATCCGGGAACAAGAGAAGCGCCAACCTGTTTATCCCCTGCCGCCTTTCAGGTACAGACTCGCCGTCGCCGCGCCGGACGGGCGAGACTATATCGTCAGCGCGGTACCGAACGGAGCGACCGACGGCAGCCATGACCACCGAGACAGCCGATACCGGGGCAATCGAGGGCTATCACGCCCATGTCTATTACACGGCAGAGTCGAAGCCGGCCGCCGCGGTGCTGCGCGAGGCGGTGGAGGCCCGGTTCGATATCGTCATGGGCCGGTGGCGCGATTTCCCCGTCGGCCCGCATCCGGAATGGAGCTACCAGATCGCCTTCAAGGCCGAACAGCTCGGCGAGCTTCTGCCCTTTCTGATTCTCAATCGCGGCAATCTCGATGTTTTCCTTCATCCGCTGACCGGCGACGACCTCGCCGATCACAGGGATTATGCGACCTGGCTCGGCAACCAGCACGTACTGAAGCTGTCCGCCCTGAGCAAACCCTAGAAGGCTTCTTGCGGAGCGACGGAATCCCGCCGCCCCGTCGTACACCGAAGCGAGCGCTGGACGGCGCGGTTCGAACGACGGTCCCTGTAAGGGTCGGCTCAGCCGCCGCTGTCGAGCGGGTGTCGCCGGCATCGTGCGGGCAGCATGACATTGCCGGCAACCGGCGATCGGAAAACTGCGGGAATTGAAATTTCGGCCGATAATTTCAGCGCCACTGTCACTATTGGCGAAAAGCACAGCAATTACTTGGATAACTCTTATGCCGTTGTGGCATCGGCAATCTGTACTCGTGATTTTGGTAACTTCTGAAACTGGAGAAATCAGTTCGCCTTCCTGCTCATCGGTCCATCGGCGCTTATGTCCATCATCGGGGCGGATCCGAATGCCGTCCGCCTCATACCAAACGTAAAGGCATATTCGAATGGAGGTTCGACCCATGATCGCACGCACGCTGGCTGCCGTTCTCGCTGCCACCGCCATCGCATGTTCGGCGACGGCGGCCCAGGCCGCCCAATACCGGATCGATGGAGCCCACAGCTTCGTCCAGTTGAAGATCAGCCATCTGGGCTATTCCTGGATGGTCGGCACGTTCGACAGAATTTCGGGCAGCCTTTCCTTCGATCCGGCAGCGGGGCCGGCCGGCCAGAAAATCTCGGTCGAGATCGACACGGCCAGCGTCGACACCGGCCATGCCGAGCGCGACAAGCATCTGCGTTCGCCCGATTTCCTGAATGTGCGGAAATTCCCCAAGGCGACCTTCGTCAGCACCGGATATGAGGGCGATGCCAAGGGCGGCACGATGAAAGGAAACCTGACGTTGATGGGCGTCACGAAGCCGATCGCCATTGCCGTGAAGAAAGTCGGCGAGGGCAAGGATCCCTGGGGCGGCTACCGCGCGGGTTTCGAAGGCACGGCAACCCTGTCCCGCAAGGCCTTCGGCGCGGGCATGAATCTGGGCCCGGCGTCCGACACTGTGTATTTCTTCCTCTCCGTCGAGGGCATCCGCAATTAGGGCCGGCCTGCAGTCCGGCGTTCCGGCGTCCGGGGGGAACCGGCATGTGGCGGAACGGCAGCGACCGTTATGGCCTCGTCTCGATTTCCTTTCACTGGGCCATTGCCCTTGCCTTTGTCGGGCTCGTTGCGCTCGGGGTCTGGATGGTCGGGCTGAGCTACTACGATCCCTGGTATAACGATTCCCTCGCCCTGCATAAGGCAATCGGGATCGTCGCCCTCGCGCTTGCCGCGGCGAAACTCGGCTGGCGGTTCGCCGACCGAAAGCCCGGGCTCGCGGTGGACCTGAGGCCGCACGAGCGGGCCGGCGCCACGGTCATGCACTGGTGCCTGAACGCGCTCATCGTCCTCGTGCCGGTCACCGGCTACGTCATCTCGACCTCCGAGGGCGCCGGCATCGACATGTTCGGCCTGTTCGAAGTGCCTGCGGTCCTTGGCAAGACCGAGGCGTTCCGCGATCTCGCCATCGACCTGCATTACTACCTGGCCTACGGCGGCATCGCCCTGGTCGCCGTTCACGCCGGCGCTGCGCTCAAGCACCATTTCGTCGACAGGGGCTCGACCCTGAAACGAATGCTGAACCCGCGCCCACCGACCGGGCGGCGCGGCTGACAGCGCCTCAGGGCCGGTTACTCGGATAGGGCTATCCGGCTACCCTTGGCGGGCGCCGGACCGGAAATCGGTCGCCTCGGCGGCCGATATATCGGGATCGGCCGCTTTGCTTTCGATGCGGACCCGCGGCGGGTCGAAGTCGATATCGGCCAATCCCGGCATCGACAAGGCTTCCGTCAGGCTTCGGCGCCCTTGCTTTGGCCGCCCTACAGCGGGATGTTCGCGTGCTTCTTCCACGGGTTTTCCAGCTTCTTGTTGCGCAGCAGGTCGAGGGAGCGGCAGATGCGGCGGCGGGTATTCCGCGGCATGATGACATCGTCGATGAAGCCGCGGCGGCCGGCGATGAAGGGGTTGGCGAATTTTCGGCGGTATTCGTCGGTCCGCGCCTCGATTTTGTCGGCGTCGTTTCTGTCCTCGCGGAAGATGATTTCGACCGCTCCTTTCGGCCCCATCACCGCAATTTCCGCCTGTGGCCAGGCATAGTTCACGTCGCCGCGCAAATGCTTCGAGGCCATGACGTCATAGGCGCCGCCATAGGCCTTGCGGGTGATGACCGTCACTTTCGGCACCGTCGCCTCGGCATAGGCGAACAGCAGTTTTGCGCCGTGCTTGATGATGCCGCCGTATTCCTGCGCCGTGCCGGGCAGGAAGCCGGGCACGTCGACGAAAGTCACGATCGGAATATTGAAACTGTCGCAGAAACGCACGAAGCGCGCCGCCTTGCGCGACGAGTTGATGTCCAGGCAGCCGGCCAGCACCATCGGCTGGTTGGCGACGAAGCCGACCGTGCGGCCCGCCATGCGGCCGAACCCGATGACGATATTGGCGGCATGGTCCGGCTGGAGCTCGAAGAAATCGCCGTCGTCGGCGACCTTGTGGATCAATTCCTTGATGTCATAGGGCTTGTTAGGATTGTCCGGCACCAGCGTATCCAGCGAGGGCTCCGGCCGGTCCGCCGGATCCTGCCAATCGCGCTGCGGCGGCTGTTCCCGGTTGGACGCAGGCAGGAAATCGACAAAGCGGCGCAGTTGCAGCAGGGCCTCGATATCGTTCTCGAAGGCCATGTCCGACACACCGGATTTCGAGGAATGGGTGATCGCGCCGCCCAACTCCTCGGCCGTCACTTCCTCGTGGGTCACGGTCTTCACGACTTCCGGCCCGGTGACGAACATGTAGGAACTGTCCTCGACCATGAAAATGAAGTCGGTCATAGCCGGCGAATAGACCGCACCGCCGGCGCATGGGCCCATGACGCAGGAAATCTGCGGAATGACGCCGGAGGCCATCACGTTGCGCTGGAACACCTCGGCATATCCGGCCAGCGAGGCGACGCCTTCCTGGATGCGCGCGCCGCCGGAATCGTTGAGGCCGATGACCGGGGCGCCGATCTTCATCGCCTGGTCCATGACCTTGCAGATCTTCTCGGCATGGGCCTCGGAGAGCGAGCCGCCGAAGACGGTGAAATCCTGGCTGAAAACGAAGACTATTCTGCCGTTGATCCGGCCCCAGCCGGTGACCACGCCGTCGCTTGGCACGCGTTGCTCTTCCATGCCGAAATCGGCGCAGCGATGCTCGACGAACATGTCGTATTCTTCGAAACTGTCGGGATCGAGCAGCACCTCGAGCCGTTCGCGGGCTGTCAGCTTGCCCTTGGCATGCTGGGCTTCGATCCGCCTTTCGCCGCCGCCGAGCCGCGCCGCTTCGCGCCGATTTTCAAGTTCTGCAAGAATTTCCTGCATGCCCGCCTCCCGGCCGCATCCGGTAAACCCACTTGCGGGATTAGCACTCCCCCCGGATTGAGGCCAGTCCGTTGCGGCCGCCGCCGGCAGTTCGGTCAGGTGCGAAGCAGCGCCGCAAACCGCCACGCCAGGGCGATGTCGGCCCGGCCCTGCGCCAGGCGGGCCTCGGCCTCCGCGTCGGCGCCCCAGTGCTCGATCTGATAGCGGTCGTCCAGAAACGCGGCATCCGCAGCTTCCTCCGCCGTTATGTCGCCCGCGATCGTGGCGAGGCCGATCGCGACGGAGCCGGCGCTTGTCACGCCCAAATGCAGCGCTGTCAATTCGAAATCGTCACAGCCGCCGACGACATGTTCCAGGCTCGCGATGGCATGCGGATCCTGGGGTTGCGGGAGGACGCCGCTGACCGCCGCCAGGGCAATGCCGTGGCGGCGACGCAGCCATTCCAGCAGGGGCTGCCACGAGGCTTCCTGCCGCTCGACAAGGTTTTGCGGCCGGTCGGCGCGGGAGCACAGCAGGTCCGTCTCGCCGTCGCGCAGCGCTTCGC
>MPMX01000079.1 GCA_002238725.1 Rhodospirillaceae bacterium bin65 | reverse complement strand
CCGCCGGAAACGGCTGCCTCGTAATCGATCCGGTCGCCCGCGGCGCCTTTCTCCGGAAAGAACACCGCCTTGTGACGTGCGACCGACAACGCAAGGGCGCGGTCGGCCAGTGCCCGGACCGCCACGCAGCCGTTCCCAGGGTATCAATGTTGCTTACATAAGTGTGTCTTATATTTAGTGCAAATAAAATGGTTTGTATCCTTTCATAAATAATAAATAGTATTTAGAGGGATATAAGAATTCTTGGTTGAATCCGCGGGATATGCTTGCCAGCCCAATCAACCAGAGGACGCATGCTCCCGGACATGGAGTGCGTCGGGGCGCGGTTTCGATAACCGAGTCCGTTTCAGTCCGAATACATCGTCCGGATGTTGACGCAGCTTCAGGAATCCGGCGGACGCGGCCTCTCGGTCCTCGTGCGGTTGAAAGCGCAGCCCGCCCATGTATCGTTCGCGTGTACGCATCGGAGGCGCTCCATGCCCTTGCCGTTGGAAAACATTCGCGTGCTCGATTTGACGCGCGCCGCTGCCGGCCCCTTCTGCACCATGATCCTGGGCGATCTCGGCGCCGATGTCGTCAAGGTCGAAGCCTGGCCGAAAGGCGATTTCCTACGAAGCTCAGGCCCCTACGACCACGATATCTCGGTCTATTTCCTCAGCATCAACCGCAACAAGCGCGGCCTCGGAGTCGATTTTCGCAACGAAGCGGGTCTTGAGGCGGTGCGCCGGATCGCGGCGCAGGCCGATGTCGTGGTCGAGAACTTCAAGCCGGGGACGGCCGAGGCGATGGGCCTCGGCTACGACGACATCAGGGCGGCGAACCCGAAGGTCATCTACGGCAGCATCTCGGGCATGGGCCGGACCGGTCCCTATGGCAGCTGGCCCGGCCTCGACCAGATCGCGCAAGGCATGTCGGGTATGATGAGCGTCACCGGCCATCCGGGTGGCGAGCCGACCCGCTATGGTGTGCCCATCGGCGATTTCACCGCCGGCATGTGGTGTGCGATCGCCATCACGGCGGCGATCGCCCAACGGCACGTCACGGGCGAAGGTCAGCGGGTCGAGACCTCGCTGCTGGCGGCTCTGGTGGGCCTCCTCAGCGTGCAGGGCCAGCGCTATCTCTCCAACGGCGAGGTGCCGGGCCAGGTCGGCAACGACCATCCGACGATCTATCCCTATGGCCTCTTCGAGGCGAAGGACGGGCCGATCAATGCGGCTGCGCTCAGCGAGGATCACTGGCAACGGCTGTGCAGGATCCTGGGGTGCGAAGAGCTGCTGGCGGAAGAGAAATTCGCGACGAACGATCTTCGCAGGGCGCACCGGGACGAACTGCGCGACCTGCTGAACGCCCGGTTCCGCACCCGGGACGCGATCGCGTGGACCAGGGATCTGACGGAAGGCGGCATACCGGCAGGTCCGGTCTATACGCTCGACAGGGTATTCGCCGATCCCCAGGTCCGGCAGCAGGGCATGGTCGAGGAGATCGAGCACCCCGTCATTGGCGCGCTGAAGCTCCTTTCGAACCCGATGCGCATGGACGCCTTCGAGGGCGGTACCGTGCGCACGCCGCCGCCGCTGCTTGGCGAACACAACCGCGACGTCTTGAGAGACTACGGCTTCTCCGCCGACGACATCGCCGAACTGGAATCCGCCGGCGCCATCGCCGGCGAAGCATTGGCGGAGGCATGAGGTCCCGCCGGTAGCGACGTGTCGGTACCGCCGGCCTGTGCAATCAGCCACTGCCGAAAATCGTCGACATGCGGGGCCGCCTGCTTGTCCGTCACCACAAAATAGTCGCCTTCGTCGCTCTCGACATGGGGCTGAAGCGGGGCGACCAGCGCTCCGGACGCCAGTGCATCGATCACGAAAGGCAGGTGCGCGATCGTGATGCCAAGGCCGGCGACCGCCGCTTCGATGGCGTGGTTGGAACTGGATACCGTCATCCTGTGGCGGGGCAAGATGTCGGCAGATCCGGCTTCCTGGTACCACCTGGGCCAATCGAGGTGGCGGGGTTCCGCTTCGACGCGAATCAGGGTGTGATTGCTCAGGTCTGCGGGTGCATCGATCGGTCGCCGCGCAACCAGTTCCGGACTTGCCACGGGAAAGAAACGATTGGCCATGAGCCGATCGGCCCGGACGGCGCCGGCGTGCGGACGGCCGCACCGGATGACGACATCGACATCGGTCCGCTCGAGTTCCTCGGTCGACGCCGCGGAAATGAGCCGGACGCCGATGTCCGGAAACCGTTCGTGAAAGTGAACCAGCCGGCGAATGAGCCAACGCTGTGCGAAAGCAGCGAGCAGACACACGCTGACGCTTCGCTCACGCCCGTCGAAACGGCGGGCAATTTCGATTCCGGCCCAGAGTTCGGCAAAGGCGCGGGTCAGCCTGGCAGCGAGCACTTCCCCTTCGCGGGTTAATTCAATGCCCCGGGATCGCCGTATGGTCAGCGAGCAGCCCAGATTGTCCTCCAAATGGCGAAGCTGCTGACTGACGGCCGGCTGACTGACGCACAGCTCTTCCGCTGCGCTGCTGATGCTCTTGTGGCGGGCGACCGCCTCGAAGGCGCGGATGGATGTCAGCGACGGGCGACGATCAGCCATACCTGAAGTATAAGATGACCTTATAATTGCGGCATTTCAAATTGCTTGTGAGCCCCTGTTCTTATGAATATTATCGGAAAGAGACATAAGAATTGTTCGCAAAGCCAGTGGCACATGTTCGCCGAGGCCGAGCATTGGAGGACGCATGATTGCGCCCGATCTCGCTTATGTCGCACTCGTCGTCGACAAGCCGGCGGCAAGCGCCGCGATCTTCGGGAAGAGCTCCGGCCTGCTGCGCCGGGCCTCCGCCTGCGGCGGTTCCAAAATCCCGGTGCTCTTCGTCGGGCGCTCAGCGCCCCGGCTGTTTCGCGCGTCCGACCCCAACCATCGGCCGGGCGCCGGCGTTGGCGTCTGTCATATCGCTGGCGCGGGCGCCGGTCCGGACCGTAAAATCAGAGGAGGAAAATCATGAAGGCACGTACACTGGGTATCGTCGCGGTCGCTGCGGCAATGGTCTGGAGCTTTCAGGCCAACGCGAAGAACCTCAACATCTCACACCAGTTCAAAGCGCATAAGGACGGCCGCGATCTGGCGACGCGGTGGTTCGCCAAGGAAGTCTCGAAGCGCGACCCGAGCCTCAAGTTCCGCATCTATCCGGGCAAGTCGCTGGTCAAGAATCCGAAGAGCCAGATCGTCGAAATGCAGAAGGGCTCGCTGGAAATGTCGGTGTATCCGCTGGTCTACGCATCGGGGAAAATTCCCGAGTACGGCGTGACCCTCATGCCAGCGGCGGTGTCGGGCCTGGAACACGCGTGGAGGCTTAAGAACACCCGGTTTCATGAAATCCTGCAGGAAGTCGCCCACGCCAACGGCGTCCATATCCTGACGTGGTGGTGGATGCCGGGCGGCTTCGCGACCAAGGACAGGGCGGTCGGCTCTCCGGGTGACGTGAAAGACCTGAAAATGCGCGGCGCCGGACCGTATTTCGAACTGCTGCTCAAAGCAGCCGGCGCTTCGATCCACTCAATGCCGTCCAGTGAAGTCTATTCCGCGCTTCAGACCGGTGTTCTGGACGGCCTGTTGACGACCTGCGAATCGCTCCTCAGCTTCCGTCTCTACGAACAGACGAAGCACGTTACCGCTCCGGGCAAGTTCGCGCTGTTCATCACCATTGTGCCGCTGGTCATTTCCAAGCAACACTGGGATGGGTTGACCGACGCTCAACGGAAAATCTTCACCGAGGTTGCGGAAGCCAGCAACAAGTTTTTCCACGAGTCGCAGAACAAGGCCTGTGACCGGATGGTCGCCAGGTTCAAAAAGGCGGGAAGCAAGGTCCACATTCTATCGCAGTCCGAATTCGACGCCTGGGCGCAACTCGGGAAAAAGTCTTCCTGGGTGGCCTTCGCCAAGAAAGCGAAACGCGGTCAGGAACTGCTCGATTCCATTCTCGCCGTCAAATAACCTGACTGAGGCGCAGGCGCCGTCGGCAAAAGTTTTCGCCGGCGGCGCCCTTCGCGCCGACGATTGCCTTACATCATTGCGGGATCGGGCCGGGCGATCCCTCCCGATGCCCCGATAACAGAATAGAGTTCGTGGACCAGCTCGCCAAATTCGTCAACCGGCTCTCCGAAATCGTCGGTATTGCTGCGGGCGTCATGCTGGTCGTTGCGGTGCTTGTGCTCAATTACATGATCGTCGTGCGGGCAATGGGGTATTCGTCGTACTGGGAAATCGAGCTCAGCGTCTATCTCCTCGTCGCGGCGACATTTCTCGGATCCCCATTCACATTGAAGCATGCCGGGCACATCGGCATCGACTTTCTGCCGACGGTCCTGCGCGGGCGCTGGTCCAGAATCCTCCGTTCCGCCGCAGCGTTGCTGGGGTTGGTGGTCTGCATATTCCTGGCCTGGCAGGGCGCCGATTTTGCCTTCGAGGCCTACACGATCGACGAGGTGGCGGAATCGATCTGGGCGCCGCTGCTGTGGCCGATCAAGTCGACCATGGCGTTCGGTCTCCTGCTGACAGCCCTGCAGTACATCGTATTGATTTGGGACGGCGCGCCGATCGTCGCTGCGGAGCGCGGTCATTGAAGGTTAGAAGCAGCGAAGCGGACGTTCCCGGCCGCCGGGCCCCAGCCGGATGAGCGAACTCGAGATCGGCTTCTGGGTCCTGGTCGTCACCACGGCGGTGCTTCTGACGGGCGTGCCCATCGCCTTCGGCCTGACAGCGGTGGCGGCCCTGTTTCTCCTGATCTTCGAGGGGCCGTCCGGGCTCGGCACGGTCGCCGTTCATTTCTTCGACGAGATCAATCACTTTGCGCTCCTGACGATTCCGATGTTCATCCTGTTCGGGGCGGTGATCGGATCGTCGGGCGCAAGCCGGGATATCTACGAAGCCCTCCACCGCTGGCTGGCCAGGATACCGGGCGGAATGGTCGTCGCCAGCATTCTGGCCTGCGGGATATTTTCGGCCCTGTGCGGATCGAGTCCGGCGACTGCAGCGGCCATCGGCAAGGTCGGCATCCCCGAGATGCGGCGGCGCGGCGTGTCGGAAGGGCTGGCTTCCGGCGCGATCGCAGCCGGCGGCACTCTCGGCATTCTGATCCCGCCGTCGATCATCCTGATCGTCTACGGGATTGCCACGGAGCAATCGATCGGGCGCCTGTTCCTGGCGGGCGTGGTTCCCGGCGCGATGATTGTCGCGATTTTCTCGGTTTATGCGGTTCTTTCCGCGAGCCGTCAGCGCCGCCAGGACAGCGTGGAACCCGAAACCTACAGCCTGGCGGAAAAGATCGTCATCCTGCCCCGCGTCCTGCCGTTTCTGGGCCTGATCCTGTTCGTCCTGTACGCGCTGTACGGGGGCATCGCGACACCGTCGGAAATCGCCGCCATCGTCGCTTTGCTTTCGGCCCTTCTGGTCATCGTCATGTACCGGCAGTTTTCCTTCCAGGCGTGGCGCAGCACCGTTGCCGCGGCGACCCGGGAATCCTGCATGATCCTGCTGATCGTCGGCGCCGCCGGGTTTTTCTCCTACACCATGTCAAAGCTGTATGTGACCCAGAGCCTAGCCGAATGGATCATCGGCACCGGGTTGGAGCCCTGGCTTTTTCTGGTGGTGGTGAACGGGTTCCTGCTGCTGCTGGGCTGTTTCCTGCCGCCGGTCGCGATCATCCTTATGGTCATGCCGATCCTGCAACCGATCCTGGAGGCGCAGGATTTCAACATGATCTGGTTTGCCGTGATCATGACGATCAACATGGAGATCGGTCTGATCACACCGCCGGTCGGCATGAATTTGTACGTGATCCGCGGCGTTGCACCGGATATCCCTCTCATGACGGTGCTTCGCGGAACCGCACCGTTTGTCCTTCTGATGATCGGGTCGATCGTTCTTCTGGCAATGTTCCCCGGGATCGCCCTGTGGCTGCCCAACCTGCTGATGGGCGCGAGCCTCTAGACATTCGAGCGCCCGGAAAAACCGGCCCGATGGGCGGAAGCGGACGCGGACGGGCCAGCTTCGGACGGCAATCGCCGAGGCGCACAGGCCGGTGCCGCGCTTCCGTCTGCCGAAGCGACGGGAAATGTTCATCGTTCGGCGCTATATTAGGTGGCCTTATATTTGCAGCAATTCAAATTGCTTGTGATCTGCTGTTTTCAAGGAATACTATTTGAAGAGACATAAGAATTGCTCGCAGAACCCGCGGCACATACTGACCGGGGCCGAGCCTTGGAGGACTCATGACCGCCCCCGATCTCGCTTATGTCGCGCTTGTCGTCGATGAGCCGGCGGCAACCGCTGCGATCTTCGAAAAGAATTTCGGTCTGCCGCGCCGGGAGTTCTCTTCGGGCGGCCGCGCGGTGCCGGCGATTTCCGTCGGAGCGACGGCGATGGCGTTGTTTCAGCCGGGCGACCCGTTTCTGGGGCCGGACGGCCGGAAAGGGGTTCATCATGTTGCGATCGCGGCGCCGGATCCGGAATCGGCGGCCAGGAATTCGGGTCTCGCCGCAGTCGGCGATGCCTCGGAAGGCCTCGGCGGCCAGACGCAGGTGGCACTCGCGCGGGACAGGACCTGTGGCGTCCGGGTCCGGTTCACGGAGCCTCTCGATCATGTCCCGGCAACGTCGGCTTTTGTCGAGCGGATCGACCATCTCGGTGTCGCCTGCGCCGACAATCGGCTGGCCAGAAACGTTTTCGTCGATCGGCTTGGCTGCGTTTACGAGAGCCAGCAGATAGACAGCGAGGTAGAGACGATCTCGGAGAATTTTACGTCGGATACCTACAATTACATCTACTACACCCGGCCGTCGCAACTCCTCGCGCGCATGATGGTGACCTTTGTCACCGTCGGCGACACCGAGTTCGAGTTTCTTCAGGACCTGACAGCGGATGTGAAAGCCGACGAAGCCTGCGCCGACGAGCCCGGAACCACCCGGGGCGACCGCAGCGTGATCGCCCGTTACATCGCAGCCCGCGGCGCCGGTCTGCATCACATCGCCTTCAAGACACCGGACATCGCCGCTTCTCTCGCGATGCTCCGCGCGGCGGGCCACCGGATGATCGACACGGTCGGCCGGCCCGGTTCGCGCCGATCCCTGGTCGGTTTCGCGCATCCGGCGGCGATCGGCGGCGTGCTGATGCATATTGTCGAACGGGAGGAGATTTGACCGTGGCCGGATATGCCCTCAACTATGTCGCCGTCGTTGCCCGGGACGTCGGGGCGGCCTGCCGGTTTCTCGGCGAATCGGTGGCGCTCCAACGGACGGACGTCGCTCTCGGATCCCGCACGGTTCCGTTTTTCGGAGTCGGGCAGGCCGCGGTCGCCGTCTTCGAACTGGACGACCCCTATCTCGAGGAACCGCTCTTTCCGGGCGTTCACCACATGGCGCTCGGCGCCGACGATCCGGCGGCCACCGCCGCCAGGCACGGCCTCAGCGTGACAGGGGAAGGGATCGGCGTCGGCGGCAAGCGCTTCGCCATCGTCGAACCGAAGGAAACCGTCGGAATCCGGACGCGGTTCACCGAGCCGCTGGATATCCCGTCCGCCGATGGGCCCACTTATAAGATCGACCATCTGGGCATCGCCAGCGACGACAATGACGCCGGCGTCCGGGTATTCATCGACAATCTCGGCTGTCCCCTCGACAGCACCCAGACCGATGTGGAAGTCCGCGTCGTCACGGAAAGCTTCATCTCCGACAAATACGACCTGGTCTACCATTCGCGCCCGGCGGAGATTCTGGGAGGGCTGCGCGACGTCTTCATCGACATCGGCGATTGCGCGCTGGAGTTCCTGATGGATTACGATTCGTCGCACACGCCCCAGAAGCGGCTCGGCGAAGACAAGGGCAACACCAAGGGCGACCAGAGCGCGATCGCCAAGTTCGTCGCGCGCCGGGGCCCCGGCCTCGCCCATGTCGCCTTTGCGACCAGGGATATCGATGCCATGCTGCCGAAGCTCGCCGATGACGGCTGGCGCATGATCGACCTGGAAGGCCGGCCCGGCGGGCGCGGCTCCCTGATCGGTTTCGTCCACCCCTCCAATTTCGGAGGGGGCCTGCTGATGCATTTCGTCGAGCCTCAGGCCGACGGCGGTTACGAGAAGAAATATGGCTGAGGTTGTCAAACAGGAACGCCGCGGCAGCGCGCTGATTCTCACTATCGACCGTCCGGAGGCCGGCAACTCGCTGAGCGCCGATGTCTTCGAATCCTTTATCGAAATTCTCGATGGGGCCGAAGGGGACACCAGCCTCAGGGCGGTCATTATCACGGGTGCGGGGGATCGGTTCTTCTGCACCGGGGGCGACGTGAAACGATACGCCCTGCTGGAGACCAGGGACGAACTGCGCGAAGTCATGAGCCTGGCGCGAAGGGCGTTCAAGCGCTTCGAATCCTTTCCCGCCCCGATCATCGCGGCGATCAACGGGTATGCCATCGGCGGCGGTTTCGAAATGTTGGTCGCGACCGATCTCCGGGTTGCTGCGCCGACCGCGAAGATCAGCATGCCCCAGGTGCGCCTCGGCATCATCAGCGGCTGGGAAGGATATGAGCGTATGGTTCGCGATATCGGCTTCACGCGCGCCATGCAGGTCGCCACCACCGGCGAACGCTACAGTGCCGAAGAAGCGTTGCGCCTCGGCATCATCAATGCCATCGCAGAGGACGGCGATGTCGTGGGCGCAGCCATGAAATTCGTCACCGAGATCGAAAAGGCGGGGCCTCTCGCGCTTGCCGTCGCAAAGGCCGTGATCCACAAATCTGCGAAGGGGCCGCCCGAAGAGGCCGAGACCCTTGCAATCGAAAGATATGTCGATCTTTGGTTCACCGAAGACCATCGCGAGGCCGAGGCGGCCTTTGCGGAGAAGCGGGCTCCCGTGTTCAAGGGAAAGTAGCTGCGCCCCGAAATCCCGGCTGCCGCGTCGCGGTCCTGGCCGCGCATGGAAATGGGGCCGCCGCAGACGTCGCAATCGATCAGGCCCGAGAGAAGGTGGCGGCGCTGAAGGTTGGACGGGACACGGTGTTCCCGCGCGCTGGCGCTCGGCGAGACCCTTCCGGCGATAGGCAGGCCGCTCGGCCACAGCGACATCGAGACGGCGCCCGCACGGCCCGAGGTTATGGCTGCGGGGTTCTTCCATGTAATTCCCAATTCGATCCGCCGGCCGGAACGTGGCAAGGGCAGCGCCATGTTCAGGCGACGTGGAGAGGTCGAGAAGTTTCTGGCGGTTGCGGAGGCGGGCAGGATCGTCGCCGCGGC
>MPMX01000078.1 GCA_002238725.1 Rhodospirillaceae bacterium bin65 | reverse complement strand
TGCTGCGCAGCCGGGAGCGGCAGCCCGTCCTGTTCGCCGGCGGCAGCGGCATCACGCCGGTCATCTCGCTGATCAAGCAGGCCCTGCACGAGACGGCGCTGTCGCCGCGCCTGTTCTACGCCAACACCGACCGCGACCGGATCATCTTCCGGCGCGAGCTCGACGACCTGCGCGCCCGCTTTCCCGGCCGGCTGGAGTGCCATCATCACATCGACGCGCAATCCGGGCTGGCCGATGCCGGCCTCCTACGGGATTTCGTCGGCGGCCGGCTGGACTGCGATTTCTTTATTTGCGGCCCGGCGCCGTTCATGGACCTGACGGAGGATGTCCTGGGCGGCCTGGGCGTCGGCGACCGGCAGGTGTTCATCGAACGCTTCACGATGCCGGAAGACGGATACGCGCAAGACGATCCGGTGCTGCCTGCGGCCGGCGACGGCAATGTTGCAACATTCCGCGCCACGCTCGACGGCGCGGAGCACGAGGTGCCTTACCTCGCCGGGGAAACCCTGCTCGACTGCATGCTGGAGCAGGGCCTCGACGCCGTCCATTCCTGCAAGGACGCCCACTGCGGCTCGTGCATGGTGATCCGGAAGTCGGGCGAGGTCGCCATGCGCAAGAGCACTGTCCTGTCGAAGCGCGACAAGTCGAGGGGCTATATCCTGCTGTGCCAGGCCGTGCCGCAGTCGCCCGACGTCTGGGTCGATTGCGACGCCTGACGCCACCCGGCGCGAAACGCCGGCGCGACATGCCGGTCCGGTCGCGGCATTAGGCAAAGCGCCGATCGGCCGTGCTATAACCCTCACTGCACTGTGCGGAGGCTGTCCCGATGAACAAACCCGTCGATCCTGCCGTTGCCGGCCTGGCTGCAGCGGCCTCGGCCCGCCGCTCCCGCCCCGCCCCGGAGACCGCGCCCCCGGCCGGCGCCGCCGGCCCGCCCCGGGAAGCCGGTCCCTCGCTGCGCTCCTGGCTGGAAACGCTCGAAGCCCACAACCAGCTGCGCCGGATCGACGTCCCGGTCGACTGGGACGAGGAGATCGGCGCCATCGCGCGGGTCAACATCGCCGTCCGGGGCCCCGGCCTGTTCTTCCGCAATATCCGCGACTACCGGGATACGACGAGCACCAAGTTCGTCACCTGCGGAATTTCCAACAAGGCCCAGGTGCGCCTGATGCTCGGCCTGCCGGAGGACGCCGGCGACAAGGAAATGGTGCGCCATCTCAAGGACGCCTACCGCAACCCGGTCCGCCCGGTGACGGTCGATCACGGCCCGTGCAAGGAGAATATCCTCACCGGCGACGCCATCGACCTGGAGCAGTTTCCCGCGCCGCGCTGGCACGCGTCGGACGGCGGCAAGTTCATCGACACATTTTGCGGCGTCATCACCCACGATCCGGCGACCGACCGGCCCAATATCGGCCTCTACCGCGGCCAGGTGCTCGGGCCGGCGAAGATCGGCAAGCTGCTCGTCCCGACGCAAGGCTGGGGCGACCATTTCCTGAAATACCGGGATGCCAAGGGCCGGATGCCGGTCGCCATGTCCTACGGCTGGCACGACGTCATGCCCTTCTGCGCCGGCTCGCCCTTCCCCAAGCATATCTGCGAATGGGACATGATGGGCGCGATCCTCGGCCAGCCGGTCGAGCTGATCGATTGCGAGACCGTGCCGCTCCAGGTGCCTGCGACCTCCGAAATCGTCGTCGAGGGCTGGATCGATCCGGACCCGTCGACCTGGGAGATGGAAGGCCCGTTCGCCGACTATCCCGGCTATCTCGGCGGCAAGCCTTCGCCCAAGCCGGTGGTCGAGGTCTCCTGCGTCACGCACCGACACGATCCGATCATGCGCGGCGCGCTGGAGGGCGCGCGGCCCGGCCTCCCGTCCGAAGATTCGCTGCTCTGCGCCTATTCCTGGTCGGCGATCGCCTGGAATATGCTGGAGAACGCCGGCGTCAGCGGCGTCACCGATGTCTGGATGCCGCCGGTCGTCACGGGCACCAACATCGTCGTCCAGGTGCGCAAGCAGTATCGCGGCCACGCCCAGCAGATCGGCATGGCGCTGTGGGGCACCAGCGCCGGCCAGTGGTTCTTCAAGAACGTCACGGTCGTCGAGGAGGATATCGACATCCGCGATCCCGAGGCGCTGGAATGGGCCTGGGCCTTCCGGGTCAACGCGAGCCGCGGCGACGTCTGGCTGGTCGGGCCGACCTACGGCTCGGTGCTCGACCCGTCGACCCCGCGCGAGGACCGGGATGTCAGGGCCTACGGCACCGGCAAGTGGACCCGCACCCTGATCGACGCGACCCGGAGCTGGGAGCACGCGCCGAACCCGGACTGGGACGGCAACCGCTGGCCGCCGGTCAACACCATCGATCCGGACCTCGAGCGCAAGGTCGCCGCCCGCTGGCGCGACTACGGCATCGGCGTGCCCTATCTCGACGACGCCCAGCGCGAACAGTTGACGCTGGAAGAAACCCGCAAGGTGCTGAAGGACCTGTAGGCGTGGGGAATTCGCAGTGCAGGGGGCCGGCGGAGAAATCCGGGCTAGAACCGGGCGTCGATCCGGAACCCGACCCGGTGTTCCGGCGCGATGTTGTGGTTGGCGGCCTCGCGCCGCTGCGCTTCGACGGATAGTGCGAACGATCCGCTTCCGAAGCCGCTGCCGCGCACCAGACGCCATCCGAGGCCGTAGTCACGCCCGGTATCGGACAGCCCCAGAGCTATCTCTGGCAGCGACGTGAAGCGGTCGCCGAAGGCCGCGAAACCGTAGCCGAACCGCGCCTCCAGCCGCCGCTCGCCATCTCTGTTGTCATTGGCGGCAAGCCCGCCGAGGGTGTCGCGCGACAGCAGCGCATTTATCCCGCCGCTCGCCGATCGGCCCAGCGTCTGGGTGAGCGAGGCTCTCGGTCCGCGGTCGGACGCCGGTTGCGGGTCCCAGGAGAGCGAACCGGAAAGCCCCCGCTCCCGGAAGCCCTTCGCCTCATGGGCGAGCAGGCCGCGTCCGCGCAGCTCCGCGCCCAGCCCGCGCTGCGCGTCGGCCCAGGCGACCCCGGCGCCGAATTCAGCGCCGAAGCCGGTCTCGGCGTGCCCGTCGTCGCGGCGCAGACCGATCTCCATGCTCGGCGTCAGTACCGAACCGTCGCCGAGCCGAAACGGCCGCGAGCCCTCCAGCCCGAGCCTGAGCCGCGTCACCTCCGCCTCTGCGGCCGCCAGGTTGCCGCCTGCCCCGGAGACCGCGTCCGACGCGGTGTGCACGGTCATGGCATCCGTCGTCAGCGCCAGGGTGACACCGCCATCGCCGCCGTCGAGCGCCACGCCGCGCAGCCCGACCGCCGCCATCCAGAGATCCAGGTCGGTCCGGATCGCCCCGGCGTGCGTGCCGTCCTCCGCGCGCGGCTCCAGTGTCAGGCTGCCGTCGCCGTAGCCCGCCACGCCCCACACCGAGAGCCGCTCGCCCAGCGCATAGCGTGTCCAGGGCCATACCCCCGTCAGTGTCGAGGTCATGGCGCCAACGCCCGCGCCATCGTAGCCGCCGTCGCTCCGGCTGTGCGTAAGCAGCAGGCCGGTTGTCCAGCGCCCGCGCGTCCAGTCCGCGCCCAGCGTGGCGCTCGCCACCTCGCCGTCGACCGCCACATCGCCCCCCGCCTCCGCGCCGGCAGCGTCCCGGCCCGCGAAGCGCGTCACCGCACCCCCGCCCCAGATCGAGACGAAGCCTCTGCCCTGCGTTTCTCCGGTCAGCGAGAACGACGTGCCGGGCAGCAGCTCGCGCCCGCTAGACCATTGCCCGAGCCCCGACGCAGGGGCCTCTTCGGACGCCACATCCCCGCCCGGCCCGGATGCGAAAGATGGACCGGCGCCGATCCTTTGCCCGGCGAGACGCGCCTCGACGCCCGGAACCGGCTTCGCCCGCATCCGGGCATCCACCGCATCCAGCACCTGATCCGCCACCGTGCGACCGAAGCGCGCGATCCACGCTCTCGGCATGGGGTCGGCGTTGGAGATCGTCCCCGTCGCGGTCGCGTCCGCCAGGCGCACCCGCCGCCACGGGTGCGGGTTGGACAGCGTCAGCATCAGCCTCTCATGGTCCTCGTCATGGCTGTCCTCGAACACCGGCACGGAGATGGTCTTTGCCGTCTCTCCCGGCGCGAAGGTCAGCGTGCCCGAGGTCGCCGGGTAGTCCGCCCCGGCAGTGGTTGTGATGTCCGAGGTGGCGTAGTCGACACTCACCGGGATCCGCAACCGCCGGCTCAGGAACACCCTGAAGTGCAGGGTGTGGGGCATGAGGCGGAGCTCGTGGGCATACGCGTCGAACACCGACACTCTGGTCGTATCGACTGGATCGTCGTCGCAGGTCCCGCGTTGCAGCCGGCCTCCGCAACTGTGCACATCGCCCAGAGCGACGAAGGGAACGGTAATCGTGGAAGCAATCAGCCTGGGCAAGAAGGGGTTAAATCGTTCGTAGCACTGGGCTCTGATGGTGCACTTGTAGTTCTCGCCAGGACTGGTGGCGGAAGCGGTATAGCTATAGCAGGACAGCGGCGCCGTGCTCGCCTGCCTGAACCGTGCGAGGCACCCCGCGTCGGTGACCGCGTCGGACCTGTTGCAGATGCCGGTGTCGGAGCAGCAGGAGATCGATCTGATCTGGCGCCATGCCCAGCCGCGTCTCGGTCTTCCGTCGTCGAGGTTCACCGTCCGGTCCCTCGCCATCTTGAGGTCGACCTTGGCGGTCACCCGGCCGTAGTCCGCACACATGTTCCGGACCCGGTACGTACTCTTCTTGAAAATCCCCCGGTTCCTCCACGAGGCGCTCAGGCATTCGGCGTCCCTGAGGTCCACCCGTTTCGAGGGGCTGCACTGACTGGCCGCGGCGATTGACGGAACCAGCAGGATGAGCGCCGCGGCGGCGACCGCGATCGCCGTACTCGTGGTGCTGCTGGTGTTCCCTCCGGCCATTGCGATGCTCCTCTGCAATGCCAAGGGCGCTCCCCGAAAGGAGGCGCTTAAGAGTCAGGTGGGGAGGTTCGCCGCCGCAGCCAGACGGAATTTCCTATGGGGACGATAGGAAATCGTTATGCGATTCTCTCCCCATTGGATCGGTCCAGCCCTGGGCTCAGCAATGAGGAGGGAAGGCGCCTCGCATCGGCGCTTTCGGCCAGGCGAGAGGCTTTGCACGAGGACCGGGACGTCAGGGCCTACGGCACCGGCAAGTGGACCCGTACCCCGATCGACGCGACCCGGAGCCGGGAGCACGCGCCGAACCCGGACTGGGACGGCAACCGCTGGCCGCCGGTCAACACCCTCGATCCGGACCTCGAACGCAAGGTCGCCGCCCGCTGGCGCGAGTACGGCATCGGCATACCCTATCTCGACGACGCCCAGCGCGAACGGCTGACGCTGGAAGAGACCCGCAAGGTGCTGAAGGACTTGTAGGCATGGGGAATTCGCGGTGCAGGGGGCCGGCGGAGAAATCCACTCTCCCGGCCGGAAGGGCTCGCCTTCGCAACGCCGGGGTCCGCGTCACGGCCGGCGCACGGGGGCAGCGCGTTATTCCAAGAACCGTCGGAACCAGCGCTGCGCACAATAGCGCTTGACATTCACATTAAGAACAATATATGAACATTTGCTCGTTCGCTGGCGCGGCACGGAGGCAGTATGGCGGGACCGGCCGACAGGACCGTTCGAGACCGCGCCGGAAAGCGTGACGGGCATCGGGTTGCAGCCGGCCATCACGAATCATGACGAATTACGTTGTCGATTTCGGGCGGGTTGGACATAAGCGCGAATGGCACGGCAGGAGCGCAGTAACCGACTGATAACAATAGCATTTTGACGCATAAGAATCACAATTTACCCCTTGCCTCGTTGGCGGAGAACGCCATATGCAGCCCCTGATTTGATGTCGGTCGGTTGCGAATTGATGACGGATTTTGCAGCCGGCCGATGCGGGAACCGGACAAGGGAATACATTCATGGGCCGCAAGGATGCCGTCAAGCTGACCAAGCGGGTCGTAGACGCGCTCTCGGTGGAGAAAAGAGACAGACTGTTCTGGGATCCGGACCTGACCGGCTTCGGCGTGCGGGTCCATGCCACGGGCCGCAAGGTCTACGTCGCCCAGGCGCGGCCGCCGGGCGGCGGGCCGAAACGGGTGAGCGTGGGTCGTCACGGCGAGTTTTCTCCCGAGAAGGCGCGCCGGACGGCGGCCGGCATCATCGACCGGATACGGCGGGGCGAGGATGCGGTGCCGCCGCCGGAGTCGCCGGAGCCGACGGTGGCCGATCTGGCGGCGCGCTACCTGGCGGCGCATGTCGCGGCGAACTGCAGGCCCCGGACCGCTGAAACCGTCGAGCGGACGGTCAGGCTGCACATCCTGCCGGAGCTTGGCGGACTCGGCCTGTCGGCGGTGGGCCGGCGCCATGTCTCGGCGCTGCATCACAAGCTTCGCGACCGTCCGTTCGAAGCGAACCGGACGGTCGGCATGCTGGCCAGGATGTTCAGGCTGGCGGTGGCCTGGGGCATGACTCCGGCGCGGCCCAACCCGTGCCGCTCGGTAAGACGCTACCGGGTGCGGGACCGGGAGCGTTTCCTGACCCCGGAGGAATACCGCCGGCTGGGCGCCGTGCTGGATGAGGCCGAGGCCGAAGGCTCGGTGTGGCCCTCGTCGGTCGCGGCGCTCCGGCTTCTGCTGCTGACCGGCTGCCGCAAGAACGAGATCCTGGCGCTGCAATGGGACGATGTCGACCGCACCGCGGGCGAACTGCGGCTGCGCGACAGCAAGACCGGCGCGCGCGGCGTGCCGCTGACCCCGGCAGTCGAGTGGGTGCTCGGGGGCATTCCGCGCATCGGGGACAATCCCTGGATCGTGACGGGCCGCAAGCCGGGGAGCCGCCTCAAGGGCCTCGACGCGATCTGGGTCCGGCTGCGGGCCCGTGCCGGGCTGGAGGACGTGCGCCTTCACGATCTCCGGCACTCCTACGCCTCGCGGGCGCTGGCGCTGGGCGAGAGCCTGTCGATGATCGGAGAACTGCTGGGCCACAGGGCGATAGCGACGACGGCGCGCTATGCCCATCTCGCCCGGGACAGCGAGAAGGCCGCGGCGGCCAAGGTCGGCGACAGCATCGGCGGCGACCTGCTGGCGGCGTAGCCCGGAAGGTTCGGGAAACGTCTGGCATGGCGAAGCTGCAGCGGACCACGGTCTCGCGGCGCACGGTCGAGGCGCTGGCGGTCGCGAAGGACACGGTGTTCTGGGATTCGGAACTGCCCGGCTTCGGGGTGCGGGTCTATCCGTCGGGCCGCAAGATGTATGTCGTGCAGACGCGGGCCGGCGGCAAGGCGGCAAAGCGGGTGACGATCGGCCGGCACGGGGTGATCACGGCCGAGGAGGCGCGCCGGCGCGCAGCGCTGGCGATCGCGCGGATCAAAGGGGGCGAGGAGCCGGCTCTGGAGCCGGTCAAATCCGGAGCGGACAAGGGACCGAGCGTGGCGGAACTGGCTGCGGCCTACCTGGAGGAGCATGTCGCGGTGCGTTGCAAGCCGGCGACGGCGCGGGGCTGCCGCATCCTGGTCGAGAAGCACATCCTGCCGGCGCTGGGCCGGCGCCCGGCGGCGGCCGTTGGGCACGGCGAGGTGGCCGAGCTCCATCATCGCCTGGCAAGAACCCCTGCCGCGGCGAACGGCGCCGTGCAGATGCTGTCGCGCATCTACGGCTGGGCGGAAGACCGGGGGGCGGTCCCGGAGGGCGGCAATCCGTGCCGCGACGTCGCCAGGTACCGGACGCGCCGCCGCGAGCGTTTCCTGACCGACGGGGAGTTCCGGCGGCTGGGCCGGGTGCTGGACGAGGCGGAGACGGAGAAAGGTCCCTCGGTGCATGCGCTGGCGGCGATCCGCCTGCTGCTGCTGACCGGCTGCCGCAAGACCGAGATCCTGACGCTGCGCTGGGACCGGGTCGACCTGGAGGCCAGGGAACTCAGGCTGGCCGACGCCAAGACAGGAGCATTTTTCCTCCCGGTGCCAGTCAGTTCCGTCCAGTGCCACACGGTTCCTAACTGACCGTATTACTTAGCGTTTTTTCTCCCTCCGGCGTTCCCTCCCCCTTGAATTGGGGCCAGGCGGTCCCTAAGCTATCCTCTCGGGTTGATGCCGCGCGTTTGCGGTTTGATGACATGATTCCGGACCGTATCGAGACGGGTCCGAAATCGCCGCGATTCCCGACGATCGCATCACCCGTTGAACGAACGGATTCGGAGCGCCGCCGGGGACCGCCATGCCGAAGAGAAGCACCCTCCGCCTCACCACCCGCAGCGTCGCCGCCCTGCCGGCCACCGGCAGGGACGCCGTCCACTGGGACCGCGACCTCGCCGGCTTCGGCGTGCGCGTCCAGCGCAACGGCCGCAAGGCTTATGTCGTCCAGTCCCGCGGACCCGCCGGCCTCAAGCGCGTCACCCTCGGACCCGTCGCCGGGAAGGCGATCGACCAGCGCCGGCGCGAGGCGGCTGAGATCATCGACCGCATCAAGCGCGGCCTGGAGCCGTTCCCGCCGAAACCCGAGCCCGATCCCACCGTCGCCGATCTCGCGGCGCGGAGCATGCGCGCCTACGTGAAGGTCCACTGCAAGCCGAAGACGGAGAAGCTCTACCGCACCGCCATCGACCGGCACATCGTCCCGGCGCTCGGAACGATGGCGGTAAAGGACGTCCGGTCCAGTCATGTCATCGAACTCCATGACCGCATGCGCGACACGCCGGCGATGGCCAACCACGTCGTCGCGATGCTCTCGAAGATGTTTTCGCTGGCACAAACCTGGGAGCTCGTGCCCCGGGGCCGCAATCCCTGCAAGGCCGTCAACCACTATCGCGAGCAGCCCCGCGAGCGGTTCCTGACGCCGGAGGAGTATCGCAGCGTCGGCGCGGCGCTCCGGGAAGTCGAGGCGGGCGGCTCGATGTGGCCGCCCGCCATCGCGGCGATTCGGCTGCTGATGCTGACCGGCTGCCGCAAGTCCGAGATCCTCACGCTCAGATGGGACGACGTCGACCGCACGGCGGGCGAGTTCCGGCTCCGCGACGGCAAGCGTGGCCCGCGCATGGTGCCGCTGACCACGCCCGCCCTGAAGGTGCTCGACGGCATCGAGCGCGTCGAGGGCAACCCCTGGGTCATCCGGAGCCAGAAGCCCGGCATCTGCCTGCCCGATCTCACCTACTACTGGAACCGCATCAAGGACCATGCCGGCATCGAGGGCGTGCGCATCCACGATCTTCGGCACTCGCACGCCTCGCGGGCGCTGGCCCTCGGCGAGAGCCTGACCATGATCGGGCGGCTGCTCGGCCATTCCAAGGTGGGCACCACCGCGCGGTATGCGCACCTGGTGCACGACGCGGAGAAGGCCGCGGCCGCGCGCACCGGCGACAGCATCGGCGCCCATCTCGCGCCGCAACACGCCGAGGCGGCGTAGGGGGCGCGGACGATGGCGGTGCTGCAAACCAGGAAGCTCTCCAACCGCACGGTGGCGGCGCTCGCCGTCGAGCGCGACACGGTGTTCTGGGACCGCGAGCTCACCGGCTTCGGGGTCAGGGTGTATCCGACCGGCGGCAAGGTCTTCGTCGCCCAGGCGCGCGGCCCCGACGGGCCGGACAATCGGCACAAGGGACGGCGGATCACGGTCGGGCGCCACCCGGTGCTCG
>MPMX01000018.1 GCA_002238725.1 Rhodospirillaceae bacterium bin65 | reverse complement strand
GCCGGACGACGATGGCCGTGAAGCCGCTCTGGCTGTTGCGGGTCGAGCCGACGATCTTGAACTTCTTCGAGCCCTGCGCCAGCGTGCTGACGGGCGCGAAGGAGCCCGAGTTCGCCATGTCGTTCTCCCCGGCCAGCATGCCGCGGAATCCGCGGGTCGCCGACGAGTATTTCTTTACCGTGACGTTCAGGCCCTGCTTCTTGAAGAAGCCCATGGCCTCGGCGATCACCTGGAACGGCCCGGACGGGTCGACACCCGACGAAATGGTCCAGTCGGTCTTTTTAGGCGCGGCATGTACGCTCGACGCGATGACGAGCGCCAAAAGGCCGGCAAACCAGCGAACTATAATAGACATTCCAATCCCTCCTCGCAGCGCCCTCTTTCCGGACGCTTTTTCAAGTTCGATTTGGGGGCGGTCAGTCCATCGCTCGGGGCCATCGGAGTGCAAACTATCGCTTAGCGACACCCCAATGGCCGTGTGGAATGGGAGCCGCCCTCTTTTCATGCACTGCTTGAATCCTATCACGCGACGTTGACCTGTCAACAAGACCCCTGACAGGCGGCGCGTCGGATTCAATCCATCCGTTCAAGGTTCAGATTATCGTGTTCGTCCCGCCGTATCCGCCAGTCGGGAAAGACGACCGTTGTGGCGCCGCCCTCCTCGACGATGGCCGGACCCGGAAGCCAGTCCCCGACGGGAATCCGGTGCCGCTCATAGATGGCAGTCGCCGTAAAACCGTCGCGGAACCAGACGGCCCGATCGCCGACCGCGCCGGTATCGTCGGCCTGGCGTGCCCGCGGGCGCAGTTGCGGCACCGGCACGCTGGCGGCCAGGCGCAGGTTGACGATCTCGATCGCCTCGTCGCGGTTGCAATGGCCGTAGGCCTGCTCGTAGCTGGTGTTGAACGCATCGGCGAGACCGGCAGGTCCGATCTCTGCGGCGACCGGAATGGCAAGCTCGTGCGCTTGTCCGGCATAGCGCATCTCGGCAACTCGCTCGATATTGACGGCGGCCCGCGCGAAGCCCTCCGCGGCGAACCGGTCGCGGCCCGTCTCTTCCAGCCGCGCGAAGGCTTCCTGCGCCGCCGGCATGCTCGCCGGTTCGTTGGGCAGGAGCACGGTTTCGCCGAGATCGATGCGCAGGTCGGCGGAGACCAGGCCGAGCGCCGACAGGTTCCCCGCATGGGGCGGCACGATCACCTTCGGGATCGCCAGGGCTTCGGCGACCTGGGTGGCATGCATCGGCCCGGCCCCGCCGAACGCGACCAGCGCGCAGCCGCGCGGGTCGTGGCCGCGGGCGATCGAGATTTCGCGGATCGAGGCGACCATCTTGGCGACGCCGATGCGGACGATGCCGTCGGCCATGCGTTCCGGGCTCTCGATGCCCAGGCGGCCCGCCAGATCGCGCATCGCTGGCACGACATGCTCTACCGAGGGCTCGATCCGCCCGCCCAGCTTGCGGCCGACTGTGAGGCGGCCAAGTACGAGATTCGCGTCCGTGATCGTCGGTTCGGTTCCGCCCAGGCCGTAGCAGATCGGCCCGGGGCGCGATCCGGCGCTCCTCGGGCCGACATGAAGCTGCCCCTCGTCGCTCAGCCAGGCGATGCTGCCGCCGCCGGCGCCGACCGTGCTGATGTCGATCTGGGTCGACTTCAGCGGCATTCCGGCGATGACGCCGTCCTTCTTCACCGTCGGCGTCAGGTCGCGGATCATGCTGACGTCCGTGCTCGTGCCGCCCATGTCGCAGGTGATGAGATCGCGCGCGCCGGCCGCCGCGGCCGCCTGCACCGCGGCGACGACGCCGCCGGCCGGTCCGGACAGGACAGTGGTCACGGGGAATAGGCGGGCCCGATCCAGCGAGAGTACGCCACCGCTCGACGCCATGATGAAGAGGGCGCCGCGGACACCGTGCCCGCGCAGGACGGTCTCGAGCCGCGCCAGATAGTCTTCGAGCGCGGGCGCGATATAGGCATTGAGGACCGTCGTGCTCAGGCGTTCGAATTCGCGGTATTCGGGCACGACCTCGTGGGACAGCGATACCGGCACCCCCGGCAGCTTCTCCCGGATCGCCGCGCGCGTTTCCAGCTCGTGTCCCGGTGCTGCGTAGGCGTGCAGGTAGCACACGGCGACCGACTCGATGTCCTGCCGTTCAAGATCGTCCAGAACGGCCGAAAGCGCGTCGCGGTCCAGCGGCCGCACGGTTTCGCCCGACGCGCCGACCCGTTCCTCGATGTCGTATCGCAGCGCTCGCGGGATCAGCGGGTCCGGCCGCTGGAAGGTCAGGTCGAACAGGGTGTTCGGCGCCATCCGCCGGGTCCGGCCGATGACCAGCAGGTCGCGGAATCCTGCGGTGACCAGCAGAGCGGTGCGCGCGCCCCGGCGCTCGAGGATGGCGTTGGTGCCGATGGTCGTGCCGTGCACCAGTCGGTCGATTTCCCCATAGGAAACGCCGACATCCTGCAGGCCCTCTATCAGTGCTTTGGTCTCGTCCCCGTAGCTTGTGAGCGATTTCGCGGCGCGCACCTCGCCGGTTTCGAGATCCAGGGCGATGACGTCCGTGAAGGTCCCGCCGATATCGATGCCGACTGCGACTGCCATGCGCTTCCGGCCCTAGAGCCGCGGGGCGATCCGGTCCGCCGCCCGGAGGACCGTCTCGACGTCTTCGTCCGTGTGGGCCATCGAGAAATAGTGCCCGCCGCCCGGCCGCACGAAGATGCCGGAATCGAGCAGGCCGAGATCGAAGGCGCGCTGGCGGTCCTTGTCGGCGGTCGCCCGGACATCGTGGATGCGTCCCGGATCGCCGAAATGGAGCCGCCACATCGGCCCCTCGCCAATGACGTGCGCTTCGACTCCATGCTTGCGGAGGATCCGGGCGAGCCCCGATTTCAGGGCTTCGGCGCGGGCCAGAAACGGCGGAAAGGCGTCCGGTTCCCGCAACGCCGCGAGAAAGGCCCGCCCGGCGGCGCAGGCCATCGGATTGCCGAACAGCGTGCCGGAGAAGAAGACGCCCCTGGGATCGTTCTGCCAGGCCTCGACCGACGCCAGCGCCATGATCTCCGGATCGCCGGCGACCGCCGCGAGCGGCAGGCCGCCGCCCAGCGACTTGCCATAGACCGCGAGGTCGGGCAGCACGCCGAAGCGCTCCTGCGCACCGCCCAGCGCCAGGCGGAAGCCGGTGACCGTCTCGTCGAAGATCAGGATGGCGCCGTTTTCCGAAGCGAGGTTCCGCACGCGCTCGAGATATCCCGGCGCCGGCGCCGTCATGCGCTGCACCGGCTCCATGATCACGGCCGCGATCGCCGATCCCTCTCGCCGGAACACGTCCTCCGCCGCGGCGACGTCATTGTAGGGCGCAACCAGGATATCCGCACCGATTCCCGCGGCCATCCCGGCCGAGTTCGGAGCCGGCGAGAAGGCGTCGCCGCCGAAGCGGTTGTAGCTCCACATGCCGTAGTCGTGATGGCCGTGGTAGGCGCCCTCGAATTTGAGGATCTTGTTACGGCCCGTATACGCGCGGGCGAGCCGGATCGCGTTGAACGTCGCTTCGGCGCCCGAGCAGCAGAACCGGATCTGCCCGCCGACGGGCAGCACGTCGAGGAGCTCGGCGCCGTAGCGGATCGCCGGCTCGTTGAGCAGGCCGAAGAAATGCGTGCCGCGCCGGGCCTGGGCGTCGAGCGCCGCCAGAACGCCCGGATGATCGTAGCCGAGCAGCACGGCCCCGCCCGCACAGGTAAAGTCGATGAATTCGCGGCCGGCGGCGTCGGCGACATGCGCCCCACGGCCGGAAACGAAGACAAGCTGGCGATCGTCGTCGAGCTTGTGCCGGCTCAGCACGCCACCGGGAAAGATCCGCGCGGCGGTCGCAATCAGGTCGCGCTGGCCCGCTTCGCCGGTCATGACGGTTTGGCGCACAGCGGTTCCGACAGCGGCCGGAGCGCGACGCCGTCGCCTTTGCGTAGGTCCAGGACACGGCAGAGGCGCTCCGGCAGCCTGAGTGTATTCTCGCCCATTCCCTCGCCGCCGCGTATCCAGACTCGCAGGCCAGGGCCTCCGGCATCGAGGATTTCGTGGGCGCCGCCGTCTTTCAGGCCGAGCCGGGCAATCGTGCCCTTTGCAAGGTCGCACCAGATCCTGCCGCCCGGCGGCGGAGACGGAACCGGATCGACGGTCAGCAGCCGCTGCTCCGCCTGCATCCCGATCCGCAAGGCAGCCGTCGCGTCCGGGTCGAATGCCTGCCCGTCGGCCGCAACGCCATAGACCCGGCGCGCCGCTTCGACCGAGAGCCGGCCCTCGGCAATGTCGTCGAGGACGAGCGCCGGATCGCGCTCCAGGGGATCGCCGAATCCGCCGCCGCCCGAACTGCGCATGACCACGATGTCGTCGCGGCGCAGGGGAAAGCCCTGAATCTGCCCCGGCGTATCGGAGGGCGCCAGCTCTTCGCCGTTGCGGACGACCGAGAAATTGTTGGGCGCACCCGGCCATCCCGCCGCGACCCCGAACGGCGGCAGGACATTCTTGTTGGAGGAAACCGAGAGCAGCGCTTCGTCGACCAGCACGCGCACGTCCCGGCGCAGGCCGCAGCCGCCGCGGTGCCGCCCGGCCCCGCCGGAGTCGCGCCGGATTTCGCAGCGTTCGACCAGCAGCGGGCTTTCGTGCTCGATCTGCTCGACGGATTGTATGGAGGCGAAATCCCCCTCTGCGAAATTGCGCAGCGCGTCGCCGCCGTCGCCTTCTGCGGTCGCGCCGGTCCCGCCGGCGGGATATTCGTAGAAGATAAACGGTTCGGGCCGGTCCGGGTCCTTGCCGCCGATATAGATGTGGTTCGACGTTCCCTTGATGTCGCCTGCCATGCGTTCCGGCATGGCTTGGCTCATGGCCCCCAGAACCGCCGAAATGGCGGCGTGCCTCACTTCGGACGATCCCGCGCAGGAGGCCGGATACCGGGCATTGAAGAACGAGCCTTCCGGCGCCGTTATGGAAATCGGCCGGAAATTTCCGTGGTTGATCGGCTGGGCCGGATCGAGAAAGGCCTTGAGCACGATGAAGGCGCCGGTTGCCGCCACGGCCGGGCCGGCATTCATGGCCGCTTTGGTCTGGCCGGACGAGCCGGTGAAATCGACCGCGATGTCGCTTCCGTCGATCCGGATTCGCGCTTTCGCGATCACCGGTTCTGCATCGGCGCCGACCGGGTCCAGATAGTGCTCGTAGACATATTCCCGGTCGGCGAGCGCCTCGATCCGTTGCCGCGTCCGGCGCTCGGCCCGGTCTATCAGTTCGGCGATGGCGGCCTCGACGGTCGCGACGCCGTACCGTTCGAACAGTTCGGCGATGCGCCGCTCGGCGACCTGGCAAGTGCCCCAGGTCGACATGAAATCGCCGCGCCGCTCCCGCGGCACGCGCATGTTGGCCATCATCACATCGAACAGGCCTCGGTTGAGCTCTCCGCCGCTGGCGATCTTCACGATCGGCAGGCGCACGCCGTCGTGGAATATCTCCGTCGACTTGCCCGAGATGCTGCCTGGCGTGGTGCCGCCGACATCGCCCCAATGGGCGCGCACGCACGGAAACAGCACCAGCCGCCCCTCGGCGAAGACCGGAAACATCATCGCTATGTCGTTGAGGTGGGTGCCGCCGGTATAGGGATCGTTGTGCAGGAATACGTCGCCCGGCCCTATGTCGTCCCCGAAGGTGTCGAACATCTGCCTGACCGACCAGGGCACCGGAAAAATGTGGGACGGGTTGTCCTCGGCCAGCGCCACGATCTGCCCCCGGCCGTCGATCAGCACGCAGGAAAAGTCGTAGGCCTCGTAGATGATCGAAGAATAGGCGGTCGCCACGAGATTGACCCGCATCTCGCGGACGATGGAGATCATAGCCTCCTGGATGATCTCCAGCTCGATCGGATCGACCGCCTGGGCGAAACTGGCTCTCGTTGCCATGTTCGGGGATCCAAGCCTTGCGAATGTAGCTGAACCGGGAACGCTGCCGGCACGATGCCTTCACAGGCGGCGGCCATCATAGGCAGGGGTCGGCGCATTGGCGACAACAATCCCGTTTGGCCCCGGAGCACCGTACGTCAGCGCCGGATTACATCGATCTCCTTTCGGATATCCCCAAGGACTTGCAGCGCGTCGGCGTCATCGCGCCCGCAACCCGCCTCGCCGCGAGCCCGGGTCTGAACGATGCAGACCTTCCGTCCCGAGGCATAGAACCGAACCCCGAACCCCGAAGCTCGCTGTCCCGGGACACCGTGTCCCGTTCCACCGCGATGGCGTCGACGGTGCGCCGCGAGATCCTATTGTTTCTGAACTTCACCATGCCTCAGTCGTGCTGACCGTGGTCCTGCATCGAGCGCACCTGCCCGCTGTCGAGGGCAGCAGGAAACGCGTATCGCCAATTCGGCAGGGTGCAGCCGGCAGCGTCGCCGTCGCGATCCGGGCCGACCGGCCGGCAATTTCTCCCGCTTTCCGGCAATATCGCAAAACCGGCTGAACCGACGGGGACCGGCGGGGCCGTAACCGACCGACCAAGAATGGATGACGCTAATCCCATTCGCCGGGTTACGGAATCATCGGTTTGTCCCTTCCTGTCCGGACACAACCGGACAGGAAGGGACAGAAATGGACAAGAGGGTACAAACGGGCGTGTCATGGTCTGTCATGTTCGGTTTCCAGGCCGCCCCGTCTGCCCCCGTTCGTTATTCCGACCGGTGCCGCCCAACGGGCGGTGCAGTGGAGGATTTTCGTCGCAGAATTCCGATGCTTGTTGCGAGGGCCGAGCCGTTCCGGCCATTTGTTCGTTTAATGTTCTTTATCCGGCTGTCAACCCGCAAGCGCCACACCGCGATGAATCGCAGACCGGCGCGGCGATCCGCCGGGAAGGCGAGATCGGCGCTTTCGGGCCGATCGCCCCGCCAGGCCGGCGAAGTCCATCTCGTGCACCTCCGATGCCAAACGCGCTAGTCCGGTGCGGAAAGGAACGGGCGGAAAGCCGGCGTTCGGGAGGCGCGCTGCGCCGGGATTACGGCCCTGTACGAAACCTGCTTTGTGTCGGCGCGTCCGGACGGGCATGTTGCGCGGTGGAGCGATGCGATGCCGCCGGACCCCGCCCGGTTTCCCGCTACGGTCACCGGCAACGGTCACCGGCAACGCTACGGCAAGGTGAGGAACGAATATGCTCGAACTCTATTATTTCCCGACGGCGACCTGCGGTCTCAAGGCGCGCCTGGCCGCCGAGGAAAAGGGGATCGGCTACATTTCGCGGGTGCTCGACCGCGACGCCGGAGCCCTGAACACGCCGGCCTACCGCGCCCTCAATCCGCAGGGCGTGGTGCCGACGCTGGTGCATGACGGGCGAGTGCTGGTCGAATCGAGCATCATCATGCGCTATCTCGACGATGCCTTTTCCGGCCCCGGCCTGATGCCGGATGCGCCCGGCGACCGCGCCGACGCCAATCTGTGGATGAAGCGCGCCGACGAAAGCTACCTGCCGGCGCTGGGCGCGCTGACCTACGCCATCTTCGTCCGCCACAAGGTGCTGGAAAAATCGCCGGAGGAGCTGCAGGCCTATTACGACGCCATACCGGACCCCGAGCGGCGGGCCCGCCGGATCAGCGTCGTCGAACGGGGCCTGGATGCGCCCGAGGTTGTGCCGGCTGCGAAAACGCTGGCCGGCATGGTCGCGGCGATCGACGCTGCCGTGCGGCGGAACGACTGGCTCGCCGGTTCGCGCTGGTCGCTGGCCGACGCGGCCATAACCCCCTTTGTCGAACGGCTCCACCAGCTCGGCGGCCTCTGGCTCGCCGAACGCCCCGCGGTCGGCAGGTGGTGGGCGCGGGTTACGGCGCGGGCGTCCTATCGGGCGACCGCCGAAGCGCAGCGCGACCAGCCTCGCGAAGCCGCCATGCGCGAACGCGGGCGCGCGGCCCTCTCCGGATTGTCCGGGATCGCCTGACGGCCTGCACGGGAAAGTCAGGTCTTCCGAAACGTGGCAATGCAGGCAAGATCGTTCTCGTGGCCTTCGGGCGGCGTCGATCCGGCGCTGTAGACGCGCTCTTCGCGGATTGACGGCCGGGATATCAGATTCCCGGCGCCAAGCGCCTCGAATGCCTCGGCGAATCCCGCAGTCTCGAAAAAAGGCAGCCTGATGCTGATCGCGCAGATCGCGCCGGGTCGGAGCACGCGCAACAGCCCGGGCAGCGCTTCCGGTCCCACATGGCCGTGGGTGAACGTGCCCGCGCAGGTGAGGCCGCCATACGCGCCATCTTCGAACGGCAACGACTTCGTCAGGTCGGCCTCGATGAGCCTCCGGTACCGCCCCTTGCGCTCAGCGACGCCAAGCATGTCCGGCGAAAGATCGACGCCGTCTGCAACGATCGGGGCCGGCAGATGATCGGCAACCAGGCCCGTGCCGCACCCGGCATCGAGGACGGGGCCCTGTCCGCCCGCAGCGACGAAGGCGTCGGCGATCAGCCGACCGAACCGGTATCCGCTGCGCCCGGCGAATTCCTCGTCATAGGTCTCCGCCCAGTCGCGATAGACGCGGCGGTTGTCGTCCGCCGAGCCTGAGCTATAGGAGTCGTCGAGACCGCGTTTGTTTGTGTCTTTCATGGCAGGGGCCCTCGTCAATGGCCTGGCGATCGGGGCCGGCTTTCTGGCCGGCAGCGCCCGAATTCTATCTGAAACCCGGGATCGAATGCCCTTGCCGGCGTGTCACGGACCGTCGTTCAGGGCTTCGGCCAGCGTTGCCGCTTCCCCGGCGTTCATCTTGTAGCTGTGATCCTCGTCCGGAAAGACGCCGGATCGCACTTCCCTGGCATATTCGGCAAAGGCCCGGGTCGCAACTTCGTTGATGTTGCCGTAGCGCTTGGCGAATTTCGGTTTGAATGTGTCGAACGCGCCGATCAGGTCGTAGGCGTTCAACAATTGGCAGGTCCCGGCAGAGCCCGCGCCGATGGAGAAGGTGAAGATGCTCACCGCTTCGTCGACGGCCTTGCCGACTTCGTAGGGCATCGCCTCGATCTCCAGACCGATGGCGCCGGCCTCTTCGATCGCCCGGGCATTGTCGACGATCTTCAGCGCGTCCTCCGCCGTACGGCCCTGCATCCTGAAGCCGCCGAACCGATGCACATAGTGCGGCAGCAGCCCGACATGGCTCATGACCGGCACGCCGGCGTCGGCGACGGCCCTGATGACGTCGAACATCTCGCGCCCGCCCTGCAGTTTCACCGCCTCGGCGCCGCTTTCCTTCATCATCCGCACGGCGTTCGTCACCGCCAGGTCGGCGGTGGCGTAAGAGCCGTAGGGCATGGAGACGAGGCAGAAGGTGTTCGGCGCGCCGCGGCGGACGGCCCTGGTGTGCTCGATCATCTGATCGACGGTCATGGGCAGCGTGTTCTCGTGCCCGTAAAGCGTCATGCCCAGGCTGTCGCCAACGCCCAGAATGTCGATTCCGGCCCGCTCCGCCCAGGCCGCGGTCAGGCATTCGCCAACCGCCACCATAGCCAGGCGCTCGCCCGCCGCCTTCCTGGCCGCGAGATCCGGAATCGTGAGTCTGGGGCGGGATTCGGTCATTGAAGATTGCTCCATCGATATCGGTTCGCCTTCGAGCGGAGACGTGATCCGGACAGCTCCGCGTTATTCGCCGGATCCCGGCCGAGCGTCCATCGAATTCCCGGACTCGGCCCTGCCCGTGCCCCCGGCCCTCGCCGGGCCGGGCTATGGCGATGTCAGCCCCTCCAATAGCCGATGTCGGACATCGGGACATCCCGTTCCGGACCGGGTCCGGTACGATCGCCATCGCCTTGACGGATTTCCGGGACGGGCCGGCTTGAATGTCCGGTCGTGCGACGCAACCTTCCCGGCAACGCTCGAGGCATCGGAGACGCACGATGAGAAGGCTGTTGTTCATTGCGTTCCTTGCCCTGGGACTCACGGCTCCGGCGGCCGGCGCCCTGGCCCATCACGGCTGGTCGTGGACGACCGGCGGCAACATCGATCTGACCGGCATCATCAAGGCCGTCCGCCTGGGCAATCCCCACGGCATCCTGAAGGTCGACGTGGAGGGCGAGGAGTGGCGGGTCGAGGTCGGTCAGCCCTGGCGCAACCGACGCGCCGGCCTCAAGGACGGCGATCTGGCCGTAGGGGTCGAGATCCGGGTGATCGGCGAGCCGGCCGCCGACCTGTCGGAAAGACGGGTCAAGGTGGAACGGCTGTTCCTGGGCAAACGGGAATACATCCTTTACCCCGGGCGCAACTGAGACCTTGGAGGCCCTGTTCGCAGCGCTCGAGGGCACGGCCCTGGCGCAGATCCTGCGGAGCTCCCGCTGGCTCTATGCCGGCGTCAACGCCGCGCACATCTTCGCCATCGCCCTGCTGATCGGCTCCGTTATCCCGCTCAATCTGCGGCTTCTCGGCGTGTGGCGCGGGATTTCCCGCGAAGCGGTGGTGCGGGTGCTCGCGCCCGTCGCGGCGAGCGGGCTGATCCTCGCCCTGCTCACGGGGCCGCTGCTGTTCGCGGTCCGGGCGCGGGAATACAGCGGCGTCGAATTCCTGCAGCTCAAGCTGCTCTTCATCGCGGTCGGGGTCCTGTCCACGCTCGCCCTGTGTTGGACCCACGGGTTCCTGCTCAAGGACGCCCCGCGCGCCCGCCTGGCCGGTCACGCCATCCTCTCGACGGTGTGCTGGCTTGGCGCGCTCGTCTGTGGGCGATTGATCGCGTTCGCGGGGGATTGAGGCCGGCGTCAGGGCGTCGAAGGCGCAGCCGGAGCGCCTCAGCCGCCGCTCAGCCGGCCGCCGCATCCTCGGGGCGGAGGAATTTCTGCTGGTCCTGGATTTCGCGCACGTTGTCCGGCCGCTCGAAGACCGGGGGCGGGCCTTCGCCGGGAGTGCGCGGGCGGCCGATGGCGCGGAACCAGTCCTCCAGCCCGGGCGGGAAGATGACCCAGAGCATGCGCATCTGGTCGTCGCCCTCGTTCTCCAGATAGTGCAGGACGCGCCGGCCGACGACGATCAGCGTTTCCGGCTTCAGCTCGTAACGCTCGCCGTCGATGATCGCGTGGCCGGTGCCCTGGTAGACGAAGATCAGCTCGTGGGCGCGCTGATGGCCGTGCTCGCGGATCGCCGCGCCCGGCTCCAGCACCTGGATGCCGGAGGCGAAATCGTCGTAGGGCGCGGTATAGGGCGTGATCTTGGCGGTGATATGCCCGGTCGAGGGCAGGGGCTGCCAGAAGCTGTCGCCCTCTTCCGGGCCGACCACGATGGCCGTGCCCTTGTGTCCATTACCGGGGTGGCCGCCGTTCGTTGCCGCTGTCGCTTGAGTCATGCGCCTTCTCCTTTCCCGTCCGTCGAAGGCCGTCGCGCGCCGCCGCTGTCCGAAGCCGGGCCGAAGCCGGACCGGCACCGGACCGAAGCGCGGCGCTGCAAGGCAAAACCATGCCACGAAAGCGGCCGCCGGCGCAATCGGCGCGCCGGCGTTCGGGATTTCGGGAAGGGCCGGAGAAAATGGCGCGCCAGAGAGGATTCGAACCCCTGACCTTCGCCTCCGGAGGGCGACGCTCTATCCAGCTGAGCTACTGGCGCGCGGACCCATACAGGGCAGGAGGCGACATAGACAGGGAACCGCCCGATGGCAACGCGGCGAAACGGGCCGCCCTTCGATACGCCCCTTCGGGGCTACTCAGGGTGAGGGATTGTTGTGGCGAGGATGCCTTCGCAAAGAAAACCTCATCCCGAGCAGGCGCGCCAGCGCCGTATCGAGGGGCGCCCCCCCTACCGCGGCGGCATTCTTGTGCCGGCGTCGAGGCGGATGGTGTCGCCGTTGAGCATCTGGTTCTCGCAGATATGGACGCAGAGCTGGGCGTATTCCTCCGGCTGGCCGAAGCGGGTGCGCGGGAAGATCTGCGACGATTTCAGGTTCTCCTGAAAATCCTCCGGCACCTGATCCATCAGCGGCGTCTGGATATAGCCGGGCGCGATGGTCAGGACGCGGATGCCGTGGCGGCCGAGCTCGCGCATCGCCGGCACCATCAGGCCGACCACACCGCCCTTCGACGCGCCGTAGGCCGCCTGGCCGATCTGGCCCTCGAAGGCCGCGACCGAGGCGGTGTTGATGATGACGCCGCGCTCGCCGCCGTCGAGCGGCTCGGCCTTCGACATGTCGGCCGCGGCGAGGCGCAGGCAGTTGAAGGTGCCGATGACGTTGACCTCGACGACCTTGGCAAAGGCTTCGAGCGGCATCGGCTCGCCCTGGCGGCTGACGATGGTGCGGGCCGGGCCGATGCCGGCGCAGTTGACCAGCACCCGGGCGGTGCCGACGGCGGCGCGGGTCTGCTCGATCGCCGCTTCGGCGGCATCCGCACTCGACACCTCGCACTGGATCGCCACGCCGCCGATCTCGCCGGCGACGCGCTTCGCGCCGTCCAGGTTCAGGTCCCAGATCGCGACCGTCATGCCCTTGGCCGCGAACAGGCGCGCCGTCGCCTCGCCCAGACCGGAGCCGCCGCCGGTCACGATTGCCGAATGTCCGTTCAGATCCATCGGGTTCCCTCCCAAAGCTTGCAATAAAGTCCCGGCCGCCCCTTTCGCGGGCGCCGGCGTTAGCGTCCCGGCGGGTTCATAGCGCGATTCGCCCGCCAGTAAAATCCGGGTCCGGTTCGCGAGGCCCGGTTAGATAGGCCGGGTCAGCGGGGCGGGGTGCGCGCGCCGGCCGGCGCTTCGGCCTGCGCTTCGGCCTGCGCGCCGGCCCGCGCCCGCGCCGAGGGCGGCATCTCGACGCCGGCGAGCCGCCACACGGCGAAGGCCAGCGCAAGGGCGAGCACGCCGGCCCCGGCGACGTAGGGCGCGTCGTGGCCCAGCTTGTAAAACAGCAGGCCGGCGACCGCCGGCCCGACGATCCGGGCGAGGCTGGCGACCGACTGCGCCACGCCCATGATGGCGCCCTGCCGGCCCGCTGGCGTATTGCGCGAGATCAGGCTGCTGATCGACGGATCGATGAAGCCGTAGCCGAAAGCAATCAGCGCGCCGTTGATGAAGACCAGCAACACGGTATCGGACACGGCGATCAGCACCATGCCGGCCGCGGCGAAGGCGAGGCCCAGATAGAGCATGCGCCGCTCGCCGATCAGCCGTGCCCCCGGCCCGACCAGCCCGGCCTGCACGATCACCAGGATGACGCCGATATAGCCGAAGAACAGGCCGGTCTCCTGCGCGCCCCAGCCATGGACTTCGTTGACCCAAAGGGCGTAGGTCGCCTCCAGCCCGGTCATGGCGAGTCCGGCCATGCCGGCCACGACGATCGGGATGAGGACGATCGGGATCGAGAGGGCGAGGCCGAAGCCGCGCAGGCGCGCCCGGAAACCGCCGGTCTCGGCGCTCGAACGGTGGCTGGCCGGCTCCCTGAGCAACGGGATGGCGGCGATGACCGCGACCGCGCTGATCGCCGCGCCGACGAAGAAGCCGATCTGCCCCGGATTGGCCGGGTCCGGCCCCGCCACCGCGCCGCCGATAAACGGGCCGAGCACGAAGCCGGCGCCGATCGACGCGCCCAGCAGGCCCATCGCCCGGGCGCGCTCCTCGCCGGTCGTGACGTCCGCGACATAGGCATAGGCGACGGCGATGTTGGCGCCCATCACGCCGCCCAGGGCGCGCGCCAGCACGATCATCAAGAGCGAATCGGCCAGCCCGACGAGCGTGAAGCTGATGACCGAGCCGAACAGGCTGAGCACCAGGATCGGCTTGCGCCCGACCCGGTCGGACAGCCAGCCGAGCGGGAAGGCGAAGACGAACTGGCAGCCGGCGTAGACCGACATGATCAGCGCGATCTCGAACGCGGTCGCGCCGAAGGACTTGGTCCAGAACGGCTGGGACGGGATGATGACTCCGAAGCCGACCATGTCGATGAACACGATCAGGCAGAGCACCCAGAGCCGGCCGATGAGCGGCTTGTCGGACGATTCTTCCGGCATGGGGGCGTGTCAAAGAGCGGGACGGGCCGGCGATCAAGAGGAAATCGCCCGCCCGGTCAATTCGCGCCCGGTCAATTGGCGCCCGCGCGAAAGGCGCATGGCGGGTTGGCGCGGTTGACCGCGCGTTGCGCCTCTCGCTAAGTGCGCACGAACCCCGTCCATCCCGGAGATATTCCCCATGCCCGAGAAGAACCGCCAGATCTTCCTGGTCGAAAAGCCGGCCGGCAAGCTGCAGGAAAGCCATTTCGAGATGCGGGCCGGCGACATTCCGGCGCCGCAGGACGGGCAGGTCCAGGTGCGCAGCCTGCTGCTGTCGCTCGACGCCGCCAACCGGGCCTGGATGCACGGCGACACCTACCGCAAGGGGGTCGGCGCCGGCGATGTGATGGACGGCTACGGCATCGGCGTCGTCACGCAGAGCAAAGCGGACGGGTTCGCCGCCGGCGATATCGTCGGCGCGGCGGTCGGCTGGCAGGACTATTCCGTGCACAAGGCGCATTGGCTGGAGAAGCCGCCGCAGGAGGCGAAGCCGCTCAGCCACCTGGTCTCGCTCTACGGCATCGCCGGCAAGACCGCCTATCACGGCCTCGTCCTGGTCGGGCGGCCGAAAGAGGGTGAGACCGTGCTGGTCTCCGCCGCCGCCGGCTCGGTCGGCATGTTCGTCGGGCAGATTGCGAAAAATCTCGGTTGCCGGGCGATCGGCCTTGCCGGCGGGCCGGAAAAATGCGCCTGGGTGACGGACATGCTCGGCTTCGACGCCTGCATCGACTACAAGAACGAGCCCTACCGCAACCGGATCGCAGAGCTCGCGCCCGACGGCGTCGACATCTATTTCGACAATGTCGGCGGGCCGGTCCTCGAAGCCGCCCTGTTCAACATGGCGATGCACGGCCGGATCGTGTGCTGCGGCGCGATCAGCCAGTACGACACCACCGAGATGACCAGCCCGCGCGGCGTGCCCGGCATCCATGTGTTCAAGCGGCTGCGCATGGAGGGCTTCATCGTCATGGACTTCGCGGACCGGGACGCCGAGGCCGTGCGCGACATGGGCCGCTGGTTCCGGGACGGTAAAATGGTCGTCGAGGAGGACATTCTCGACGGGCTGGAGATGGCGCCGAAGGGGCTGATCGGCCTGCTGGGCGGCGACAATCGCGGCAAGCGCATGATCCGGGTTGCGCCCGACCCCGATCAGAATTGCGGGGCGTAGGCCCGCCGGACAGCCCGTCCGCCGGACACCCCGATGCGGCGATCCGGCGTGCAGGCCGGACGGGCCGCCGATCCTATGTATTCGAGGCGATGATGACCGGCCGGACACCCCTCTACCTGTTGCTGCTGGGCAGCGGCGGAATGCTGCTCGCCGCCCTCGAATTCCAGTATATCGAGGGCCTGACGCCGTGCCCGATGTGCCACGTTCAGCGCTGGCCGCACATGGTTGTCGTCGCGCTCGCGCTGCTCGGCCTGTTCGTGCTGCGGGGGCGCTTGCCCGGTCTTCTGCTGCTCGCGATCGCTGCGGCGCTGGCGGTGACGGCGGGGGTCGGCGTCTATCATGCCGGCGTGGAATATGCCTTGTGGACCGGCCCCGGCACCTGCAGCGGCGGCGGCGGGTTCGACGCGGGCAAGGTCACCGCGGGCAGCCTGAAAGACATGATCGGCGCGGCGCCGCCGGCACGCTGCGACGCCATTCCGTGGTCGCTGGCCGGGATCTCGATGGCCGGCTGGAACGCGCTGATCTCGGCGGCGATGGCGATCTTCGCGCTGGCTTCCGGCGCGCGCGCCCTGGGGAAGACGGCGCAATGACCGGCGACGGGCCCGAAAAGCCGCGCCGGCCGATGCCCGGCGAACCGGCCGGCGAGGCGCTGGTCCACAGCATGATCCGGGTCAACCAGGCCGGCGAATACGGTGCGGCGCGCATCTATGCCGGCCAGCTTGCCGTGCTCGGCGAGAGCGCGGACGGGCCGGTGCTGCGCGAGATGGCGGAACAGGAACAGAAACACCTCGACACCTTCAACCGGATGATCGTCGAGCGGCAGGTCCGGCCGACCGTCATGACCCCGGTCTGGCATCTCGCCGGTTTCGCGCTCGGCGCGGCGACCGCGCTGATGGGCCGGGAAGCCGCCATGGCCTGCACCGTCGCGGTCGAGGAGGTGATCGACGAGCATTACGCCGACCAGGCCGCAAGGCTCGACGAGAGCGAGGCGGAACTCAAGCAAACGGTCGAAGAGTTCCGCGCCGACGAGCTGGCGCACAAGGACACCGCGCTCGCCCGCAACGCCGAGGCCGCGCCGGCCTATCCGCTGCTGACCCGGGCGATCAGGGACATCTCTCGCACCGCCATCTGGATTTCCAAGCGGGTGTAGGGATCGCGCCTGTCCTCGCGACGCAGCAGGCTCCTTGCTTTCTGCAGCCTGTTTGAAGCATGTCGTTTTCTTGCCGGACCGAGGCGTCCTCGATACGGCCCTGCGGGCCTACTCGGGATGAGGGGAGTTGGGGATTGAATTTCCGTCCCTACAACACTCTCCTTCATCCTGAGTAGGCCCGAAGGGGCGTATCGAAGGACTTACAGCGATTTGGTAAAGAGATAACAGGCGCTCCGTTGCCTCCATCCCCTGCCACCGCAGTAAACCCCGCCGACGCCGTCACCCACCGCCGGGTGCTGCGGCTCGCCGTGCCGATCATTCTGGCGAATATCGGCACGCCGCTGCTCGGCGCGGTCGACACGGCGGTGATGGGGCATCTGCCGTCGCCGGCCTATATCGGCGGCGTGGCCATCGGGGCGCTGATCTTCAGCTTCCTGTACTGGGCCTTCGGCTTCCTGCGCATGGCGACCACGGGCTTCATCGCCCAGGCGCGCGGGGCCGGCGATCATCAGGAAATCCGCGATGTCGCCCTGCGCGCCGGCCTGCTGGCGGCGATGCTCGGGCTGGCCATCGTCGCCCTGCAGGCGCCCGCGCAGTGGTTCGCCTTCTGGGCGGTCGAGGCGACGCCGCGGGTCGAGACGCTGGCCGGCGCCTATTTCGACATCCGGATCTGGGGCGCCCCGGCAACCCTGCTGGTCTATGTCTGCATCGGCTGGCTGATCGGCATGGAGCGGACCGGCGCCGTGCTGGCGCTGACGCTCTACATGAACGGCCTGAACATCGCTCTCGACCTGCTGTTCGTGCCGGTCTTCGGCTGGGGCATCGAAGGGGTGGCGCTGGCGACGCTGATCGCGGAAGTTTCGACAGCGGTTATCGGCATTGCCGTCATCGCCTGGCTGCACCGGCCGCTCGGCGGGCGCTGGCGCCGGCGCGGGCTGCTTTCCGACCGCAGCAAGACGGCGGGCCTGCTGCGCGCCAATACCGACATCTTCCTGCGCACCCTGTGCCTGATCTTCGCCTTCGCATGGTTCACCGCCCAGGGCGCAAAACTGGGCGAGACGGTGCTGGCGGCCAATGCCGTCCTTTTCCACTTCTTCCTGCTGATCGGCCACGGCCTGGACGGTTTCGCCTTCGCCGCCGAGGCGCTGGTCGGCAGCGCCATCGGCCGCAGGGACCGCACCCGCTACGGCGAGGCCATCCGGCTGACCACCGTCTGGGCCGGGATCGTCGCGGCCGGCTTTGCGCTCGCCTATCTGGCGGCCGGCGGCCTCGTTATCGACACGCTGACCGATATCGAAAAGGTCCGCGACCTCGCCCGGGTCTACCTGCCCTGGGCGATCGCGATCCCGCTCGCCGGCGTATGGAGCTTCCAGCTCGACGGCATCTATATCGGCGCGACGCGGACCCGCGAAATGCGTAACGGCATGGCGTTCGCGCTCGCCGTCTATCTCGCCGCCGGCTACACGCTGCTGGAGCTCTGGGGCAACAACGGCCTGTGGCTGTCGCTCTACATCTTCCTGATCGCGCGGGCGGCGATCCTGTTCCTGTGGCTGCCGCGCATCGCCGCGTCCTTCGCCACGGGTACAAATCCATCTTGAAATTGCCAAAGTCCGGCGCATTTATAGCGGCGGCACGGTGAACGGGCGCGATACCTGCGTCCGGTCCGGGGCGGTTTTCGTTCCGGTCGCCGCCGCCCGGCCGGCCTGGCCCGACAATCGGGGGCCAGACCGTTCAGCCGGGTTTTTTGCATCTATCGCTGCACCTGCCCGCCATACCTGCGAGGCGTTGAACCGAATGATCGAAGTTCAGTCGCTTACCAAGCATTTCGGCCCGATCCGTGCGGTCGACGACGTTTCCTTTTCGGTGGCGAAAGGCGAGGTTCTCGGCTTCCTCGGCCCGAACGGCGCCGGCAAGTCGACGACCATGAAGATGATCACCGGCTTCCTGGCGCCGACTTCGGGCACGGCCGTGGTCTGCGGCCACGACATCCGCCATGACGCCATCGCCGCCAAGACCCGCATCGGCTATCTGCCGGAGGGCGCGCCGCTCTATGCCGACATGACGGCGCGCGGCTTTCTGAACTTTATCGGCGCCAGCCGGGGCCTGAGCGGCGCCGGCCGTGCGCAGGCCGTGGACCGGGTCGTCGACATGGCGCAGCTGTCCGCGGTGCTCGACCAGCCGATCGAGACCCTGTCCAAGGGCTTTACCCGGCGGGTCGGCCTCGCCCAGGCGCTGCTGCACGATCCGGACGTCCTCATCCTCGACGAACCGACCGACGGCCTGGACCCGAACCAGAAGCACCATGTGCGCCAGGTGATCGACGAAATGGCGCCGGACAAGGCCATCGTGATTTCCACCCACATCCTCGAGGAGGTCCACGCGGTGTGCAGCCGGGCGATGATCATCGCCCAGGGGCGGCTGCTGGCCGATGGCACCCCCGCCGAACTCGAAGCCCTGGCGCACCGCCACAACACCGTCACCCTGCGGACCCGCGCCCTGCCGCCGTCGGCCGAACGCGCCGGCCTCGCCCGGCTCGACGGCGTGCTGAAGGTCGAGGAGGACGGCGAGACGGACATGCCGTCCTTCCGGGTGATCCCGCGCGACGGCGCCGCCGTCCTGCCCGCGGTCAGCGCCTATGTCACCGAACATCGCTGGGAGGTCGACGAGATGCGCCTGGAGCAGGGCCGGCTGGACGACGTTTTCCGCGAAATCACGACCGGCGAAATCACGACCGGCGGGGCCGCGGCCGGCGGGGATGCCGGAAGGGAGGCTGCCCGATGACCGCCGCCCGCACCGTCGCCGTCGTCTTCAGGCGCGAATTCACCGGCTATTTCGCCAGCCCCGTCGCCTATGTCTTCCTGATCGTCTTCCTGGCGCTGGCCGGGGCGATGACTTTCTTCTTCGGCAGCTTCTTCCAGCGCAACCAGGCGGATCTGGACAGCTTCTTCGTATTCCATCCCTGGGTCTACCTGTTCCTGATGCCGGCCATCGCCATGCGGCTGTGGGCCGAGGAGCGCAAGACCGGCACGGTGGAATTGCTGTTCACCCTGCCGATCGCGACCTGGCACGCCGTTATGGGCAAGTTCCTGGCGGCCTGGCTGTTCGCCGGCATCGCGCTGGCGCTGACGTTCCCGATCTGGATCACCGTGGCGACGCTCGGCGCGCCCGACCACGGCCCGATCCTCGCCGGCTATATAGGCAGTTTCCTGATGGCCGGCGGCTATCTCGCCATCGGCTCCTGCCTGTCGGCGACGACCAAGAACCAGGTCATCGCCTTCGTCTTGGCGGCTATCGTCTGCTTCGTATTTTCGATGGCCGGCGCGGAAGTCGTGCTCGGCCCGATCCGCGAACTGCTGCCCGCGGGCTCCGTCGAGCTCGTCTCCTCCTTCAGCTTCCTCAACCATTTCGCCGAAATGCGCAAAGGCGTCATCGACCTGCGCAACCTGCTCTATTTCCTCTCGGTGATCGGCGTGTTCCTGTTCGCGACCGTCCTGGTCCTCGACCTGAAGAAGGGGGCATAGGCAATGGCGTTCTTCAACGAGCGGCGCAACCTGACGGTCGCAACCCTGATCGTCGCCTTCATCTTCCTGTTCGCCTTCAACGCCTTTGTCGGCAACGCGGCCCGCAACGTTTCGGCCGACCTGACCGCGGACAAGGAATTCACCCTCTCTGCAGGCACCGAGAGGGTACTGAAGTCGCTGCAGGAGCCGATCGTGCTGCGCCTGTTCCTGTCGCCGTCGCTGGTCGAGCGGGTGCCGAGCTACGGCGCGGCCGCGGACCGGGTGCGCAATCTGCTCAACCGGTATGTCGCGTTGTCGGACGGCAAGATCCGGCTGGAAACCTACCGGCCCGAGCCCTATTCGGTGGACGAGGACAAGGCGGCGGCCTACGGCATGGAAGGCGTTCCGATCGACGCCAGCGGCGAGGTCGTCTATTTCGGCCTCGCCGGCACCAACACGGTGGATGCGGAAGAAAAGATCGCCTTCTTCCACCCGACGCGGCAGCGCTTCATCGAATACGATATCACCCGGCTGGTCCACAGCCTGGGCGTGAAAAAGAAGGTGGTCGGCCTGATCGCCGGCCTGCCGATCAACGGCACTTTCAGCATGCAGGGCGGCATGCAGCAGCCCTGGCCGGTCATGAAAGAGATCGAGAAGCTGTTCGAGGTCGAGACGGTCGACGAGACCAGGGACAGCATCCCGGACGATATCGACGTGCTGATGATTTTCCATCCGCAGAGCCTGTCGGACAAGACGCTCTACGCCATCGACCAGTATGTCCTGAAGGGCGGCAGGGCCCTGGTCATGGTGGATCCGGTGCCGCTGTCCGCTCCGCGCCGCCGGACCTTCATGGGCGCCGGGCCGGTCCCGCCCGGCTCCGACCTGCCGAAGCTGCTGAAGGCCTGGGGCATCGCCTACGACAGCGCTGCCGTGGCGACCGACGCCAGGCGCGCCATCGAGATGGAGTTTCGCCAGCAGGGCCGCATCTACAAGGTTCCGAACATCGCCTATGTGCAGCTCAGCGAGCCGGACCTGAACGCCGGCGACCCGGTCACCGCCCGGATCAAGCTGCTGATCTTCGGCATACCCGGCCATTTGGCCAAGGCCGAGGGCGGCGGGACGACCGTTACGCCGCTGGCGACGACGACCGACGTCGCGATGGTGCGCAAGGCGGCGGATTACCGGCAGGAGCCGGACCTGCTCGACCTCTATCGCACCTACGCGCCGGGCAACAGGAAACTGTCGCTGGCGGTGCGCGTGACCGGCAACGCGGCCACCGCCTTCCCCAAGGGCCGGCCTGCCGACCCGGATGCCAAGAAAGAGGACGCCAAGAAAAAGGAAGCCGGGGAAAATGCGGAAAAGGATGACGGCAAGGCAGAGGCGAAACCGGCGCACATCGCCAAGACGCAAAAGCCGCTGAACCTCATCCTGGTCGCCGATGCCGATTTTCTGGAAACCGGATTCTGGGCGCAAACGTCGACTGTCGGCGAGGGCGCGGTTTACACGCCGTTCGCCAACAATGCCGATTTCGTCGTCAATGCGCTGGACGACCTGACGGGCGCAAACCCGCTGGCCGGGCTGCGCGGGCGCGGCGCACCCGCCCGGCCGTTCACCGTGGTCGAGGATCTGCGCAAGGCGTCCCAGGACAAGCTGCGGGCCAAGCAACTGGAGCTGGCGCGCGAGCTGGAGGGCCTGCAGAAAAAAATCGCGGACGCCAGGTCGGCGAGCGAGGACGGCAAGACCGTCCTTACCGAGGCTCAGCAGGAAACCCTGGCCGGCTATCTGACCAAGTTCATCGCCGTCCGGCAGGAGCAGCGCGCCGTGCTCGCCAGCCTGCGCGCGGATGTGGATGCGCTGGAAGCGCGAACCAAGTTTTTCAACATCGCGCTGATCCCGCTGGTCATCGCCGTGCTTGCCATCCTGGTCGCCATCTGGCGTGCAAGGCGCCGGCGGCGGCGCTACGAAACTGCCTGATTGCGCCGTTCGAAACGGGATTGCCCCACAATGACCATGCCATCATGAACAAAACCGGCTTCCTGGTCCTCACCGGCATTACCGCCGCGCTGATCGCCGGCGCCATAGCGCTGCGGCCCGTTACCGACGCGGCGGCCCCGTCGGCCGGCGCCCGGTTCTTCCCGGCGCTCGACGCCGGGGCGGTCAACGCCGTGGACCGCATCCGCATTACCGCCGAAGGCAAGAGCTTCACGCTGGAGCGCAAGGCCGGCAAATGGGTCGCCCGGGAGAAGGGCGGCTATCCGGCGACCTTCGCCAAGGTGAAAGAGGCGCTGGTATCGCTTTCGCAGCTGAAGCAGTTCGAGCGCAAGACGAGCGACCCGGCGCGCTACGACAAGCTGGATCTGGAAGACCCGGCCGGGAAGGGCGCGTCGTCCAAGCGGCTGACCGCGTTCACGGGCGACAAGACGGTGGCCGACGTGATCGTCGGCAAGAGCAATTCCAAGGAAATCCTGTTCGGCCGTTCGCTGGTCTACGTCCGCCTGCCGAACGACAAGCAGAGCTGGCTCGCCGTCGGCGACCCGAAGCTGGCCGCCGAGATCGGCGACTGGTTGGACCGCAGCATATTCGACGTCAAGACCGGGCGGATCGGCAAGGTCGTCCAGATCGGCGCCGGAACCGAAGAGGTTATCGTCGGAAAGGACAAACCCGCGGACGCCGAATTCACGCTGCGCAACAAGCCGGAAGGCCGCGAGATCAAGGGCGAGCGCTTCCTGCGCTATATCGGCGAGAGCCTCGATAACCTGACGCTGGAGGATGTCAAGCCGGCGGGCGAGATCGATTTTGCCGGCAAGGCTGCGGGCCGCGCCGTATTCCGGACCTTCGACGGCCTGGTCGTCACCGCGACGCTGGCCCGGACCGGCAAGCCCGACGACGACGACAAATACTGGATGACCTTCGAGGCCGGCGTCGACGAAGCGGCGCTGCTCAAGGAAAAGCCGAAGAAAGGCTCCGATCTGAAAGCGGCGGACGCGGTCCGCAAGGAAGCGGCAGCGATCAAGGCGCGGACGGCCGGCTGGGCCTACAAGGTCTCCTCCACGGTAACCCGCTTCATGCGCTACACCATGGCCGACATCCTGAAACCGCCGCCGAAGGAAAAGGCCGGCGACGCGGAAACGCCGGACAAGAAAGAAGAGTAGCCGGCGGAACCGCGCGCCTGCATCGCTCCCGCGTACCCGGGCCGTCGAATCACCAACGCCCTTGCCGCCCGGACCTGATCCGGGGCCCAGGAGCCTGCGCTGAGCGAAGCCGAAGGGCCGACCCGAAAGGCCTCGCCTGTGGCCCCTTCGACAAGCTCAGGGCAGGCTCCTGGACTCCGGATCTCCGCTGCGCTTCGTCCGGGGCGGCACACAAGGATTTTTTGGGAAATTCCAGCTAGCCGGAAATGCTCCGATGCCGAAACGGCGCGTCCGATTGCCGGGCGCAGCCACCCTCGCCACCGCCGGACCGGCGGGCTATGATCCGGCCATACCACTGCATCGGCACGCCGCCGCGCTGCTGAGACAGCCGCGGCGCATCGGGAGGAGCGACATGGCCGGCGAATTCATCGACATTGCCGCCGGAGACGGCGGCACATTCCAGGGCTATCTGGCCTTGCCGGAAGGCGGCAAGGGGCCGGGCCTGATGATCCTGCAGGAAATTTTCGGCGTGAACGAATCGATCCGCGCGACCTGCGATTATTTCGCCGAAGAAGGCTATGTCGTCCTCGCGCCGGACATGTTCCACCGCATGGAGGCGAGAGTCGATCTCGGCTATTCCGATGCCGAACGCACGAAGGCGTTCGACTATTTCGGCCGGTTCGATTTCGCCAAGTCGGTCGAAGACATGACCGCGACCGTCGAGCATCTCAAGGGCATGGACGCGGTAAAGGGCCAGGGCAAGGGCGGGGCGACCCAGGTGGGAACGCTCGGCTACTGCCTGGGCGGCGCGCTGGCCTACCAGGCGGCGGCCCATTGCGGCGTCGCCGCGGCGGCGAGCTACTACGGCGTGCGCATCGAGCAGCAGCTTGATCTCAAGGACAGGATCGACTGCCCGACGGTGCTGCATTTCGGCGGCGAGGACGAGCATGTCCCGATGGAGGCGGTCGAACAGATCCGCGAGGCCTTCGCCGGCAGGGACCATGTGCTGGTCAACGTCTACGAAGGCGCGCCCCACGGCTTCGCCAACCGCTTCCGCGTCAGCTACGACAAGGCGGCGGCCGGCATGGCCCATTCCCGCACCATCGCGCTATTGCGCGGCACGATGGGCCCCAGCTACGACCTCGAGCATCTGTGGGACATGCACTGCTATTATGAGTTCGCGACCCGCGACGTCGACGCCACGATGGCGACGATGGTGGCGCAGCCCTACGTCAACCACATCCCGACCATGACCGGCGGCGTCGGCTATACCGAGCTGCACCGCTTCTACAAGAACCATTTCGTCAACGCGAACCCGGACGATACGGCGCTGATCCCGGTGTCGCGCACTGTCGGCGCCGACCGGGTGGTCGACGAGATGATCTTCGAGTTCACCCACGACCGCGAGATCGACTGGATGCTGCCCGGCGTGGCGCCGACCGGCAAGCGGGTGCGCATCCCGCTCGTCGCCATCATCAACTTCCGCGGCCCGAAGCTCTATCACGAGCACATCTACTGGGATCAGGCCTCCGTCCTGGTCCAGATCGGCCTGCTCGACGCGGCGGACCTGCCGGCCGCCGGCCGGGCGACGGCGGACAAGATGCTCGACGAGACGCAGCCGTCCAACACGCTCATGAAACGCTGGGCCGAAAGCGCCCCGGCGGAAGCCGCCGAATAGGCCGGCCTACCGCCGACAACACATTTTCCGAGGGAGGAAACGATGACCCAACTCGACCGCAGGCAATTCCTGCACACCGCGGGCGCCGCCGGCGCCGCGACCGGCCTCGGCTCTCTGCTGTTCAGCCATGCCGCGGCGGCGGCGATCGGCGATACGCTCACCATCGCCTATCACGTGCCGCTGCCGGCCTGGGATCCGACGACCGGCCTGTCATCGGTCAACCCGCAGCTCATGTCGATCTACAAATGCGTTTTCGACCAGTATGTCGATCAGAACGCCGACCTGAGCTTCCGGCCCGGCCTGCTGACCAAGTGGGGCTGGAACGACGACAAGACGAAGATTCGCATGGAAGTGCGCCAGGGCGCCAAATGGTCGGACGGCACACCGATCACGGCGCAGGACATTGTCTGGAACCTGCAGCGCGTCGCCAACCCGAAGACCGGCAATCCGGTATCCTTCGTCTGGGCCTCGGTCGCCAACCTGAAGGCGGACGGCAACGTCGTCACCGGCGACGTCAAGCAGTATACGCCGGACCTGTTCAAGTGGATGGCGTTCCTGACGGCCTATGTCCTGCCGCCGCATCACTACAAGAAAGTCGGCAAGGCGGGCTTCGAGAAGCAGCCGATGGGCTCCGGCCCCTACACGGTGGACGAGTTCCAGCGCGGCTCCTTCGTGCGTCTGAAGGCGAACCCCAACTACTGGGGCGATCAGCCGGCCTTCAAGACCGTCGTGTTCAAGTTCGTGACCGATCCGGCGGCGCGCATCGCCGAAATCGAAAGCGGCCGTTCGGACCTCACCCTCAACATCCCGTTCGAGGAATACGACCGGCTGCGGGCGAAGGACGGCCTCGAAGGCGTCGCGACGCCGGTCTCCGACATCGCCATGATCTTCTTCAACGATGTCGAGCCGATGACCGACATCAACGTGCGCAAGGCGGCGGTGATGGCGGTCAACAAGAAGGCCATCGTCGACCGGCTGCTGCGCGGCTACGGCGTGCCCATCGAGACCCTGCTGGCGCCGCCCTACACCGGCTTCGATCCGAACGTGAAGACGCCCTACGATCCGAAGGGCGCGGCGGCGCTGCTCGCGAAATCCGGCTATTCCAAGGACAAGCCGGTCACCTTCAAGATCCAGACGACCCGCGGATATATCGCCAAGGACTACGACGTCATCCAGGCCATCGTCGGCATGTGGCGCAAGGTCGGCATCCGGGCCGAGATCGAGGTCTACGAGGTCGCCAAGCACTTCGAATTGCGCGCCCAGGACAAGCTGGCGCCCGCCGCCTTCTACAACTGGGGCAACTCGATCGGCGATCCGACGACCTCGACCGGCCACGCCATGTTCGGCCCGTCGCCGCACTCGACCTGGGACACCAAGGATCTCGACGGCATGATCGGCCCGCTGTGGGGCGAGAAGGACGAGGCCAAGCGGATTGCCGGCTGGCAGAAGGTCAACCGCTATATCGCCGAGAAGGCCTATGTCTTCCCGCTCTATCAGCAGGTCCAGCCGGTGGTGTTCAAGACGGGCCTGAAGTTCAAGGGCCACTTCGCCAACTTCGTCCTGCCCCATGCGATGTCGAAGGGCTAGCCCGGATTTCTCGCCACAGTCACGGCCTGCGACGCGTCCGGGCGTTCGACCGGCCCCGTTCGGTACCGGGAGCGGGCCGAAAAGTGTAGCGGGGCCTAGGGTTGAGGCCCGCGACGCCGCGGGCAGGCGCCCCGCGGCTTCGCTCGGGACGCGCTCTGCGCCGTATCGCGGGCCGCAAGCGATCCAGCAGGAACCGCCATGACGTTCGCCCCCCCGAACGGAACCGTCGCGACGCCCGACCGGGTGCTGGAGAAGGCGGCGCTCTTCGACAACGCGCGCCGGGCCGCGGCGGGGTTCCGCGCGCTCGGCCTCGGGCCCGGCAGCGCCGTCGCCATGGTGCTGCGCAACGACATTCCGTTCCTGGAGACGGTGCTGGCGGCCAACTGGGCCGGCGCCTATATCGTGCCGGTCAACTGGCACCTGCGCGGCGCGGAAGTGGGCGCGATCCTGGCCGATTGCGGCGCGGACGTGCTGGTCGTCCATGCCGATCTGCTGGCCGAAATCCAGCCTTTCGTGCCGGACAAGGCTCGAATTCTCGCGGTCGAGCCGTCGCCGTCCATGATCGCCGCCTACCGGATTGCCGACGAGGCCGCGCGCGCGCCGGACGGTCTCGATCGCTGGGATGACTGGCTCGAAGGCTTCGATCCGGCTGCCGGGCCGCCCGCGGGCCGCTTCAGCATGATCTACACCTCCGGTACCACGGCGCAGCCCAAGGGCGTGACCCGCGAATCCACCGGCGCGGAGGCGATCGAGCGCGGCAGCGCGATGATGGCCGACGCGTTCGGCCAGTGGAGCGGCATGAACGCCGTCATGACCGGGCCGATGTATCACAGCGCAACCTTCGCCTACTCCTCCGGCTGCCTGGCGCTCGACGGCGACCTCTTCCTGATGCCGCGCTTCGACGCCGAAGGCCTGCTGCGCACGATCGAGCAGCGCAAGGCGGAGGCGATGCACATGGTGCCGACCATGTTCAGCCGCCTGCTGCGCCTGCCCGAGGAGGTGCGGGAGCAATACGACGTCTCCTCCCTCAAATACGTCATTCACGGCGCGGCGCCATGCCCGCCCGGCGTCAAGCGGGCGATGATCGACTGGTGGGGGCCGGTAATCCACGAATATTATGGCTCGACCGAAGCGGCCATCGTCTCGGTCGCGTCGAGCGAGGAATGGCTGGCCCGGCCGGGCACGGTCGGCAGGCCGCGCGAGACGACGCCGGTGCAGGTGCGCGGCGCGGACGGCGCGATCCTGCCGCCGGGGCAGGAAGGCGAACTCTATATGCAGCTCAACGCGGCGTTCGGGTTCACCTATCGCAACCGGCCGGAGCTGGACGAAGGCACAAGGGGCGGCGCCTGGTTCACCAACGGCGATATCGGTTACCGGGACGAGGACGGCTATCTCTATCTGTGCGACCGCCGCAAGGACATGATCATCTCCGGCGGCGTCAACATCTATCCGTCGGAGATCGAAGGCGTCATCGGCGACCATCCGGCGGTGCGCGACTGCGCCGTCTTCGGCATACCAGACGAGGAGTTCGGCGAAGCGGTCGCCGCCGCCGTCGAGCTGAGCGGGGAGGCGACGGGTGAGGCCATCCGCGCCCATGTCGCCGGGCGGCTGGCCCGATACAAGGTGCCGCGCATCGTCACCTTCCACGATGCGCTGCCGCGGGAAGACTCGGGCAAGATATTCAAGCGCCATTTGCGCGACCCGTACTGGGCCGGCAAGGACCGCAGGATCTGACAACAGCGGGAGTTCCCGAAATCATGGCCATTCCGGAAGCCCTCAAGGGCCGGCTGTCCCTGCCGCTGATCGGCGCGCCGCTGTTCATCGTCTCCAACCCGGACCTGGTGATCGAGCAGTGCAAGGCCGGCATCATCGGCTCTTTCCCGGCGCTCAACGCCCGCCCGAAGGAAGTGCTGGGCGAGTGGCTGGACCGGATCGTGACCGAGCTGGGAGAGTATGCCGCCAAGCATCCGGACCGGCCGGTTGCGCCCTTTGCCGTCAACCAGATCGTCCACAAGTCCAACGACCGGCTGGAACACGATGTCGAACTCTGCGTAAAATACGAGGCGCCGATCATGATCACCAGCCTGCAGGCGCCGACCCATGTCGCGCCGGCGGCGCACAGCTATGGCGGGCTGGTGTTCCACGACATCACCAACATCCGGCACGCGAAGAAGGCGCTGGCCGAGGGCGCCGACGGGCTGATCCTGGTGTGCGCCGGGGCCGGCGGCCATGCCGGGGCGCTCAGCCCGTTCGCGCTGGTCGCCGAGGTGCGCGAATTCTTCGACGGTCCGGTCATCCTCTCCGGCAGCATGGCGACCGGCGGCCAGATCCTCGCCGCCCAGGCCATGGGCGCCGATCTCGCCTATCTCGGCACCCGCTTCATCGCGACGACCGAGGCGAACGCGCTCGACCGGCAGAAGGAGATGATCGTCGACAGCACCGCCGAGGACATCGTCTACACCAACCTCTTCTCCGGCGTGAAAGGCAACTACCTGGCCAAGAGCGTGGCGGCGGCGGGCCTGGACCCGGCCAACCTGCCGGAAGCCGACAAGTCGAAGATGGATTTCGGCTCCGGCGGCGGTTCCAGCCGCAAGGTCTGGCGCGACATCTGGAGCGCGGGGCAGAGCGCCGGCATGGTCAAGGACATCCGCCCGACCGCCGAGGTCGTCGCGCAGCTGCAACGCGAATACGACGCCGCCAGGGCCCGTCTCACCGCCTGGAGCGCCCCCTACGACGCCGGGAAGGCCGCCGCCGACGCGGCGTGAGGTGCGAAGTCCGCCCCCTTCGACAATCTCAGGACTGGCTTTCGATACGCCCCTTCAGGTGGTGTTCGGCACGCACTTTGAAGGCCGCCCGGCGCAGCAACGTAGCGATTCGCCTTTATGCCGGGGGGTCAAACGGCCACTCCGAACAACACCGACCGGCAACCGAACGCGAGACCGGGCGACAGGAAACGCGGATGATCGAAGGCGGCCGATTCGGTTTGCGCGGCGCACCCAACGAGGCAGGCTGGAGAGCGTAGGGTTCCCGTAAACCCCGCGTCTCCTCGATGGCGGTCACACGACGTTGAAATGATCCGGCACGCCACCCGGCCAGGGATTGCCCCACATCTGGAAGCCGCCGTCGATGGCCAGGAGCTCACCCGTGATGAAATTCCCGCTGGCGGCGGAAAGATAGACGACGCCTTCGGCGATGTCCCATGGATCGCCGAGGCGGCGCAGCGGATTGGCGTCGCGAAGCCGGGCGCTCGCTTGCGGCGGATAGACCGCGAGCCCTTCCGTCGAAATCGAGCCCGGCGCGATGCAGTTGACCCGGATATCGAGGGGCGCCCATTCAACGGCCAGGCTCCGCGTCAGACCGATCACGCCCGCCCGGGCGGCGCAGGTGTGGGCGATCTGGGGCAGGCCGCGCGATACCACGGCAACGATGCTGACGATGCTGCCCGGCGTCTTTCGTTCGCGCCATCGCCTGGCCGCAGCCTGCATCATGTACCAGGTTCCGTTCAGGTTGAGGTCGATGACCGTCTGCCATCCTTTATGGCTGTACTCGATCGCGTCCTGATGGAACTGACCTCCGGCGTTGTTGACCAGGCTGTCGAGACGGCCGAATTTCGAGAAGGTCTCGTCCATGAGCCGATCGACGGCATGGGGCTCGCGAATCGACATCGGCACCGCATGCACCTTGCCGCCGACCGCCTCGGCAACCTCATCCCGTGTTTCCTGCAAGACCGCCTCGCGCCGCCCGCAAATCACGACCCGGGCGCCAAGCCGGGCGAGCAGGAACGTCATCACGCGGCCCATTCCCGTGCCGCCGCCGCTGACCAGGAACACCTGGCCGGCCAACAGGTCGTTGCGGAAGACGGTCGGGCGCCCGGCAAGGACATCGCTCCCGAGGCGCCATTTTTCGCCGGCGTTGTCGATCTGTGCGTCTGACATCTTTCGATCCGATTCCAACGTCGTCGCGGGCGGCCGAGCGCGCCATCGTTGAGCCGGTGCGCCGACAAAACGAGTAACACGATCCCGCGCCGCAAAGCGATTCGGCAAACGGCGACAAGGGTTTGATTCGTACCCGAGGCGGCCGGCGGCAAAGCCCGCAATCCGGTTGCCCGGCCTGTGCCGGCACACCCGGTTTCGCGGCGTTTGCAGGTGCACCGACCAGGATTGCTGCCAACCCGCCGGTCGGCGGGCTTGGCCGGTCAGGCGCATGAATCCCATTTTTTTCGTGCCGCGTCGCGCGAGTCGGGATAGTGTATAATGTATATTATGGAATCGGTTCGAGCCCCCTCCACGATATCCGGGGTGGCGGCAACAGGATCCAAGAGGGAGGGTACCCTATGTCTGCGTACTGGAACCACGCACCGTCATGGTGCCGGGGCGTCGTGAAACTTGCTGTGCTGGCCGTGGCCGGCGCACTTCTGCTGGCCGGCAATCCTGCCGCCGCACAGGACGCCAAACTGAAGAAACTGACGCCGTTCAAGATGCTCATGGTGCCGTACTTCTCGCCCGAGCAGATCGCGAAGGATCAGGGGTTCTTCAAGAAGTATAACCTGGACGTCGAACTGGTGAAGCAGGTCGGCCACGGCGTGCGCGGCATGCAGGCGATGATCGCCGGCCATGTGCCGACGGGCCAGGGTTGGGGCGCACCGCCGACGATCCAGGCGCTGGCCGGCGGCGCAAAGATAACGACCGTGCTGGCCGGTATCATTTCCACCGACGGCGATTTCCGGCTCTATTCGCTCGCAGGGAGTGGGGTCAAGACCGCCAAGGACCTGATCGGCAAGACGGTGGGGATCCACAATGCGGGTTCCTACGCAGACTATATCCTGGCCGGATTCGTCAAGGGCGCGGGGCTCGATCTTTCGAAAGTGCGGCGCCTGACGGTTCCGCTCCCGTCGATGTGCGAGGCGCTGCTCACCAAGCAGGTCGATGCCGTTGCGTTGTACAGCCTGTTCTACATCGCCTGCACCCGGAAGAATCCGGGCAAGCTGCACCTGCTCGCCAAGGACAACGACGCCTTGCCGCCTTCGGCCAAACTGTATTCGGCCTACACGTTCACCACCGAATACACCGAGAAGAATCCCGACATCGTGCGGGCGTTCGTCGCCGGGATGAAGGATGCAATGGCGTTCATCGACAAGAACCCGGAGGCGGCCACGAAAATCATCGCCAAGCGGACGGGCCTGCCTGAAAATCTCCTGCTGATTCCCAAGTTCGCCAAGGGCGGCTGTGTCGATGCCGGGGCGGCGGCCGAATGGATCAAGATTCTCACCAACCTGGGCGCTATCAAGGCCGGAAGCGTCAAGCCCGCCGGATGGTTCACCAACCGCTTCAACCCGGGTTGCTGACACGGGTTCCGCCACAGGAGACCGCGACCGCACCCCGCGGACGATGTTACAGACCGACGGCCGTCAGACGACCGGAATGCATGTCGGGCAGACGCTCGACAAAGCGCGTTCGCGCGTCTGGCGGCCGCCATTTCCCGGCTGGAAAAAGCCGTCCGGATTGCTGGGCGTGGTCCTGGTCTCCAGTCTGCCGATTTTTTCGGTGTTTCTGCTATGGGAAGTGGTGGCGCAGCTCAACTGGGTCAGCGCTTCGCTGCTGGCGCCGCCGTCGACGGCGCTGTCCGTCGCCGTTACCTATTTCACCAGCGGCGAGATATTTCCCCACCTCGGATCGAGCCTCGAGCGGGGCGGTATCGGCCTGGCGCTCGCCATCGCGGTCGGCATCCCGCTCGGGCTGATCATCGGGTTCGTCAAATCCTTCTCGCGCGCCCTCAGTCCGGTGATCGAGTTTTTACGGCAATTGCCGCCGCTCGCCATGTTGCCGGTGTTCCTGCTCTTTCTGGGCCTGGGTATCCGGTCCCAGGTCGCGATCGTGCTCTGGGCCGCGCTGTGGCCGATCCTTCTGAATACGATCAGCGGCGCGCAGAATGTAGACGTCAGGCTGGTCAAGGCCGCACGCACGCTCGGTGCGGGGCGGCGCCATCTGTTCTTCAAGGTCGCCCTGCCTTCGGCCCTGCCGACGACCATGACGGGCATCAGGCTCGGCGCGTCCTATGCGTTCCTGGTCCTTGTTGCGGCGGAGATGATCGGCGCCGATTCCGGAATCGGCTATCTCATCCTGAATAATCAGTACATTTTCAAAATACCCGAGATGTACGCGGCGATCCTGATTCTGGCCGGGTTCGGCATCGTGCTCAACTACAGCCTTCTCTGGATCGAGAAAGTGCTCATTCCCTGGAAAGGCCGCGGGTGACTTCGGTCGTTGCGTCCGCCGATCGACCCGCAGCGAACGCCGTGCCGCAACAAGCGAAGATCGCGATCGAGGGCGTGACGAAGGAATTCGCCACGGAAACCGGCGGCACGTTCCTCGCGCTGACAGAGGTGAATTGCGCCGTCGCGGATCGCGAGTTCGTCAGCCTGGTCGGGCCGAGCGGCTGCGGCAAGACGACTCTGCTGGAGATCGTTGCCGGCTTGCAGACGCCGACGCGCGGCCGGGTTCTCATGGACGGGGAGGAGATCGAGGGACCGGGCCCCGACCATGTGGTCATCTTCCAGCAATATGCGCTGTTTCCGTGGCGCACGGTCGCCGCAAATGTCGAATTCCCGATGGAGGTGGCGGGTGTCGGGCGCGCGGAAAGACGGGAGCGGGCCCTCGAAAATCTGAAGATGGTCGGGCTGGACGGGTTCGCGGACCACCACATCTGGCAGCTGTCGGGCGGCATGCAACAGCGTACCGCGCTGGCGCGCGGAATTGCGTGCGCGCCCAAGGTGATGCTGATGGACGAGCCGTTCAGCGGCGCTGACGCGATCACCCGCGAGATCCTCCAGGACCTGTTGGCGAGGCTTCGCACGGAGACGCGTCAGACGATTATCTTCGTGACCCATAGCGTCGACGAAGCGATTCGTCTGTCCGACCGGATCCTGGTGATGGGAACGCGGCCGGGCCGGATCGTTTCCACATTCGACGTGACCGACGATTTGCGCGCCCACGGCGACCGGGTCACCGAATTGCGCGACGCGATCTGGTCCGTTCTGCGCAAGGAGATTGTGCCCATCATCGCGGAGGATGATAGGCGCACATGAGCGGCGTGATCGATTTCCGGGCGCGGCCGAACACCCCGGAATGGGCGCGTTACCTGGCGCGCCGCACCAGGACCATCCGCACCGAAGCCGGCGGTATGAAATACGGCGAGTACACGGCCGACGAGGAATCGCTCGACGGCTTTCTCAAGCAGCTCGACAACGCGGGCATAGAACGCGCCGTCTTTGCCGCGCGGGACCGGTCCGGCACCGACCCGGACTGGACGCTGACCAATGACTTCGTCGCCGAATGCGTACGCGCCGCCCCCGACCGGATCGTCGGCTTTGCCGGCGTGGACGCCAGCAACCCGGAGTCGGCCGCCGAGGCTGCCAGGCGCGCCGTGCGCGACCTCGGCCTGCTCGGCGTCTGTTTCGATCCGTTCTTGCTGCAAGCCGCGCCGGACGACGAAAGGTTCGACGTCATCTACCGGATGTGCAGCGACCTCGGCGTACCGGCGGTCGTGACCTTGGGCGGGTTGCCGGGCATCCCGACGCCGCTTCGGAATTCCACGCCGCTTGCGATCGACATTGTCGCGAAACGATTCCCGGATCTGGTCCTGATTGCGTCGCACGGCGGATGGCCGTTTCCGCTTGAAATGATCGCCGTCGCGTGGCGCTGCGAGAATGTCTATTTCGAAAATTCGTTCTACCACTTTGCGCCCGGCGCGGAGGTTCTGGTCGAAGCCGCAAACACCATGATCGGCCACAAGATGCTGTATGCGTCGGCCTATCCCTTCGCGCCTTTGGGGGAAACGCTCCGTAGGTTCCGAACCCTGCCTTTCAACGGCGACGTTGCGGACAACGTGCTGTTCGGCAACGCCGACAGGCTGCTGGCGCGTATTGCGGCCAGCGCGGCAGCTGCAAATTAGCCGCCGGATGGACGCCGAACTACCGGGAGCAAATGGATGCTGAGCGCACGGGACGCAGCCGCCTCGCGGCAGGAGATATCGGAAGTCCTTTGTCGCTACGCGGTCTACGTCGACGATGGGGAATTCGACCGTCTGGAAACGCTTTTCGCCAGCGACGCGACTTTCGACATTACGCCGGACCCGAAAATTGTCGCGCTGCCTGCGATCGGACGCCAAAAAGTCCGCGAGACTCTCGAAGGGCGCTACGACGTCGTATCCAAAGTCGATCAGCGCCGCCATCTGATAACCAATATCGTGATCGACGAGCTCGGCGACGATGAAGCGGTCACCCGATGCTTCCTGACCGTCCTGTCGGTCCCGAAGAGCGGCGGCCCCGTCGAACTGCGCGGCACCGGCGTCTATCACGACCGCTTGCGGCGGATGGACGGCTCCTGGCTGATCGCGGAGCGTCGGCTGGTGCTCGACGCGCTGGGGACCTGACGATGGATCGCACGCAACGCGCTGTCGCGACGACCGAAATCACCCAAATGATCGGCCACTACGGAAATTGCCTGGATCGGGGCGATTTCGACGGTCTCCAGGCCCTGTTCACGGAAGATGCCGAATTCCACGTCGGCCCCGACCCGGGCGTCGACTCGCCGCTTCGGGGCAACGCCGGCATCCGTCAAGGCATCGAGAGGCGGTGGCGAACCTTTGCCGACAGGGAACAGCGCCGCCACGTCATGTTGAACGTGGTCGTCGAATCGCTGACCCCCGACGAAGCGGGCGTGCGTACCACCATCGTGGTGTTTGTCGTCGGACGTTCCAGCGGGGAACACGTCAAACCCCACGGCCTGGGCGTTTTCGACGATATCCTGGTGCGCCGCGGCGACAGGTGGCTGTTCCGCGAACGGCGCCTCGTGCTCGATCGCGTCGACTATTTTGCGCCGGGATGGGTAAGTCCCGACTGAACCGTCCGCGCACAAAGGATCTTCCGCGCAAGGCCGAATGACGATTCGGACCGCCGGACCATGGGCGTTTGAAGATGGCGAGCACAATCGAAGCTACGACGATCGGCGATCTTCTCGTGCGCGCCGGAGAGCGCTGGCCGGAAGCGGATGCGCTGGTGTTGCCGACGTCCCGCCACACGTTCGCCGACCTGGCGCAGCGGAGCGTCGAACGGGCGCGCGCGCTGATCGCACTCGGGGTCCGGCCGGGCGATCATGTGGCGATGTTCCTGCCGACATCGGTCGAATTCGTCGAAATCCTGTTCGGCATCGCCTTGGCGGGCGCCGTCCCGGTACCGATAAACGCGCGCTATCGCGGGAACGAACTGCGTTATCTGGTCGACAATTCGGACTCGGTCGCGGTCATCACCACGTCCGATGTCGCCGAGGGCGTCAACCTTCTCGAGCGCCTGTCGGAGGCGCTGGGCGAGAACGAGACCGCAGGCATCGGAACGCTGCAATCCATCGTGTCGCTGCGCGGCGAGGCGCCGGGCGCAATCGGCCCGCGCGCCTTTGCCGGCCTCGCGGGCGAGGTTCCCGTCGCCGAAGTTCACAATCGGCGCTTGCAGGTGCGCCTGCGGGATACCGGGATCGTCCTCTATACTTCGGGGACCACGTCCAACCCGAAGGGCTGCCTGCTCAGCCACGAAGCCATCGTGCGCAACGGCATCGAACTGGCCCGGCGCTACGGGATGTCGGGGCAGGACCGGTTCTGGTCGCCGCTGGCGATGTATCACATCGGGGGAATCATGCCGATCGCGTCGTCGTTCTGGGTCGGCTGCCGCTATGTGACGATGCCGCGGTTCGAAGCCGGGCTCGCGCTGCGCCTGCTTGAGGACGAGGGGGTGACGATCAACTATGCGGCCTTCTGGCCGATCATCGCCGACCTGATAAATCACCCGGACTTTGCGGCGCGGGATCTGTCGAAAACCCGTCTGATGAACAGCAGCCTCGCGATGCAGCCGGAGCCGGCGCGCAGGACGTTGGACCGCGCGATGCCGAATGCGTTTCAGGTCAGCACTTATGGCCTGACCGAAGCCGCCGGGACCGTTTCGACGAGCCGGCTCGACGATTCCTACGCAGCGCGCATCGCGCGCCTCGGGACGCCGCTGCAGGGGCTGGAAGTCAGGATCGTCGATCCGGACGGCGGGGAAGTGCCACCGGGCGACCATGGCGAGATCGCGATCCGCGGCTACGGCATCATCGACGGCTACTACAAGGACCGGGAAAAGACTGCGGAAGCCCTGAAAGACGGATGGCTGCACACCGGCGACATCGGCTCGGTCGACGAGGCCGGCCATGTCATGTTTCACGGCCGCACCAAGGACATGTTGAAGGTCGGGGGCGAGAATGTTGCGGCGCTCGAAATCGAAACGCTGGTCGGCAGCCATCCCGAGGTCAGGCTGTGCCAGGTCGTCGGCTGCCCGGACGACCGGCTGGTCGAGGTGCCCGCCGCCTTTGTCGAACTGAAGTCCCCGGGCGCCGTCAGCGAAGGGGACATCATCGCCTTTTGCAAGGGCAAGGTGGCCGGATTCAAGGTGCCGCGCCACGTTCGATTCGTTTCCGAATGGCCGATGGGCGCGACCAAGATCCAGAAATTCAAGCTGCGCGACCGGTTGATCGAAGAACTCGGGCTCACCGGCAAGGATACGCCGGTTTAGCCCGAAATTCCCGCCACGGTCACGGTCTGCGGCGGACCGGGTCGCGGCCGTCCCAGTTCCGCGCGGCCCCGCGCATGTATTCGAAGCCTTTCAGCAGTTTGCCGGTCGGCTCGATGACCTCCAGAAACGGGGCCGAATCGGCCATCCGGGCATAGAAGAAGCGGCCGCGCTCGCCGGACATCGTGCCCTCCAGCAGCACCGAGGCGCCGGCGTCGATACACGCTCTTTCCGCCATCGCGATGTCGCCGACGAGAATGCCGATATGGTGCAGCCCCTCGCGCCCGTCCTTCTGCCAGTCGTGGAAAATCGACGGCGCGTCGTTGTGCTGATGCACGAATTCGATCTGGAGGTCGCCCCAGTAGCCGATGCCGACCGCTATATCCATTTGTGCCGGCGCGCCGCGGTAGCGCGCCTCGGCGAACCTGACATGGTCGATGACGAAGAACGGGCCGGCGCCCATCGTCTCGCTCCAGAAGCGAAGCCCGGCCTCGAAATCGCGCGCCATGAACGCCAACTGGACGATTTCGCCTAGCCGGGCGATCGATGGCGGCAGGGCGAAGGTGCGAAGGACGGTCATCCCGGGTGTGCGTCCGGATCCGGAGACAGCAACGCTAACCTGCGAGCTGCCGGTCCGCCGGCCGGACCGGACCCTGCGTGCCGCTCCAGGTCTCTACTTGGGCCTGGAGGACATCGGGGACGCGCAATTCCGGGGCGATCCGGTCCGGCCCGATCCGGCGGTCGAGTTCGGCATGCCAATGGTAGATGCGGCGCTCCTGGTAGTTGAGCGGCATGCCGCGGAACCCCGACGATTGCACCGATTTCTGGATTTCCTCGGCAAACTGAAGATCCTCGTCGAGGATGTGGCGGAAATTGTCGAGGCGGGTTTCCCAGACGGCCGGACGCGCGCCCTCTCCCCACGTTGGCGCGAACCAGTGAACCTCGATGATCATCGTCGCCAGGTCGACCGGCCAGAAGCACAGGAACGGCATGCCGGCCGGCGAAACCGGCGTTACGAGGTTGGGATAGAGATTGAGCGAGACGTTGGTCGTCGCATAGATCGGATCGACGCCGGGGATCTCCGGCAGCCCGGCCACGCCCGGGTCGACCCAGCCTTCGCGCCGGTTGGGCGTCACCATGCGCGAATGGCCGCCCGGCCACAAAGTGATGAACGAGCCGCGATGATCCAGAAAGCGGTCCACCGACTTTCTGTGGATCGAATTCAGGTGATAGACCTCGAGAAAAGCGTCGAGCAGAACCTTCACATTGCACTTGAGGGTAAACGCTTCCTTGTCGATCAGGCGCAACTCGCCGGGCTGGAACTCCAGAAGATGATCCCATGCCGGCCCCAGGCTGTCGGCAAGCGGCCCGGCTTCGGGGTCGAGATTGACGAAATACCAGCCGCCGAGCGCTTCGCAGCGTACCTCGATCAGGGAGCGGCAGGATTCGTCGAGGCCGACGAAATCGCGGCGGTCCCGCACGCCGACCAGGCGCCCCTCCATGTCGTAAGTCCAGCCGTGGTATTTGCACGAGAAGGCGCGCCTGACCTTGCCCCGCGCATCCGTCAGCACCGGCGCGCCGCGATGGCGGCAGGTGTTGTAGAAGCACCGCACCCTGTTGTCGGTGCCGCGAAGAAAGACCAGTGGATCGCCCGCCCGGTCCCAGCGGATGTAGCTGCCGGCCTCAGGCACCTCGTCGTCGTGGATGGCGTAGAGCCAGGTCCTGCGCCAAAGCCGGTCGCGTTCGAGCGCGTGGAAGGCGGGATCGACATACCGCCCGCCGGGAATGTCCTGAAGATGGGGGAAGTCAGCCGGCGGTTCCGTGCGTCCCGCTTCGTACTCGATTCCGGCACCGATGCGCAGTGCCTCTTCGGGGTTCATGCCAGTTCTTTTCCGGCGGTCACGATCCGACCTCCGCAACACGCTCTATCGTCCGTTCCGGGATGCGCTCAGAACTGGACACGTTTTGTGAAACCGCCATCGACGATCAGGTTGGCCCCGTTCACCCAGCTTGCGGCGGGGCTTGCGAGAAAGGCGACGCATCGCGCCACTTCCTCCGGGCTGCCCATCCGCCCGCTCGGCTGTTGCGCAACCGTGCTGTCGTACAGCGCCTGATTGGCGGCCCTGATTTCCTCCCACGAACCGCCTTCGAAATAGATCGGCCCCGGCGAAACGGTATTCACGCGGACATTGTTCCGGAACGTCGTCTGCGACAGTTGCTTGGCATAGGTGATCAGCGCCGCCTTGATCGCGTTGTAGGCCATCGGCGCCAGGAAGGTTTCCACCGCTGCGGTCGTCGAGATGAAGACGATGGAGCCGCCGTCGGATTCCTCCAGTGTCGGCATCAGGGCTTCGCAGCCGCGCACCGTGCCCATGAGATCGATCTCGAAGTTGCGGTACCAGCTTTTTTCCCCCTCCATCCCGCCGCCTGCGCTGACGTTCGGGATAAAGATATCGCACCCGCCCAGGGTCTCGGCCGCGCCTTCGAGCCACGCCTTGTAGGCGTCGGCGTCCCTTACATGCACGACCGAGCCATGAATTTGGACCCTGTGCTTTTCCAGATCCTTGACGGTCTCGGCGACCTGTTCGGCCTTGCGCGCGCAAAACGCGACGTCGCAGCCCTCGGCTGCAAGCAAATCGGCAATGCGGCGGCCGATTCCGCGCGTTGCGCCGGTAATGATTGCCTTGCGGCCTCTCAGGCCAAGATCCATTCTCTGCACCGTCTCGGGAAGGGGCGGCAACGGACACCGTCCGGCAAGGACGCGCCCTCGCCCAGGCTGACAATTAGGCCATACCGTGCAGACCCGCGCAAGGCTGGGGCGGCGGTCCGGCAATCCGGGTTAGAACCAAACCGTTTCAATCGGAACCTCCGACGCGGCGGAAACAAGCTCTTCGATACGCCGCTTCGCGGTTACTCAGGACGAGGAGTAGGGGTTATTTCGAACACTTTTCCCCTCATCCCGAGTAGGCGCGCTTGCGCGCCGTATCGAGGGACGCCTCGCCGCCGCGGTTCCATCTAAGGCGGATACGCCCTAGCGGCCGGCAAGCGCCGCCGGCGTTTCGACGTGGCGGCGCAGGCCCTGGAGGAACCGCGCCGCCATGGCGCCGTCTATGGCGCGGTGATCGCAGGACAGGGTCGCGGCGACCGCCGACCGGAAGGCGACGTTTCCGCCGTCGTCCTCATACGGTTCCCGGCGCACGGCGCCGATTGCGAGCACGGCCGCCTGCGGCGGCGTGACGATGGCGTCGAACTGGCGAACGTCGAACATGCCGAGATTCGACACGGTGAAGGTGCCGCCTTCGATGTCGGCGCGGGTCAGCGTGCGGGCGCGTGCGGCAGCACTCAAGCGTGCCGTCTCGCGCGCGATCGCCGTGACCGTGATGACGGCGGCATCCCGTATGACCGGCGCGACGAGGCCCTCATCCGTCGCCACCGCGAAACAGACATTGACGGCGGAGAACCGCGTAATCTCCGAAGCGGAGACGTGGGCGTTAAGGCCCGGTTCGTCGGCCAGCGCGAGGGCCGTCGCCTTGATGAAGAGGTCGTTGAGAGTCGGCTGCGGGCTGCCGGCGCCGACCGTCAGGTCGCTGCGCAGCCGGACCAGTTCTTCGACCTGCAAGTCCGCGACAACGGAAAACCGCGGAATCGTCTGTTGAGACTGCACCAGCGTCCTGGCAATAGCGCGCCGCGTCGCCGACATGGCGACCGTTTCGGACCCCGGTTCTGCCGTGCCTCTGCCGTCCGGCTGAACCGCGCCTATTTCGGGATCGGCCTGCGCCGATGAGGGTTGCGCCGCTGCCGCCGCCTCGACGTCGCGTTCGGATATTCGCCCGCCGCGGCCGGTCCCGGCCACCGTCGCAAGGTCGACGCCGAGCTCGGCAGCCCTGCGCCGGGCGAAAGGGCTTGCGTTTACCTCGCGATTGCCGCCGTCCGGTCCGGCGGCGGCGGCCGGCGGCGTCGCGACGGCGGAACTGCCCGGCCCGCCTCCCGATTCGGGCGGGGCTTCGTTTTCCGCAAGGGTCACAGGCCGGAAGCCGGCAACGAAGGCGTCGATCTCGGCGGGCGAAACGGAGGGATCGGCGATCACGGCGATCAGCGCGCCGATCGGAAAGGTCTCTCCGACGGGGGCGGCATGCCGCAGCAATCCGCCGGCCTCCGACTCGAGCGTGTTTACGATCTTGTCCGTCTCGATATCGACGAGGTCTTCGCCGCTGGCGACCGTAGCGCCTTCCCCGACATGCCAGGCGGCAACCGTGCCCTCCGTCATTTCAAGGCCCCACTTGGGAAGGGTCACGGCATAAATTCGCTCCTGCGTCATCAGCCGCCGGCGACCAACGCGCGAATTTCCGCCTCGATCCTGTTGGGGCTCGGCACGTAGGCGCGTTCCAGCTCGCGGGCGAACGGCGGCGGCGCGTGCGGCGCGGTGATCTGGACGATCGGCGCCTTGAGGTGGTGGAAACCGTTTTGTGCCACCTGGCCGGCGATGTCGGCGGCGATGCTGCATCGCGGCGGCGATTCGTCGACGATGACGAGCCTTCCGGTATTGGCCACGCTCTCGATGATCAGTTCGTCGTCGAGAGGCGAGGTCGTCCTCGGATCGATCAGGTCGCAGGTAATCCCGTCCCCGGCGAGAGTGTCGAGCGCCCTTTCGGCGAACCCGCGCATGCGGGCGATGGCGACGACGGTCGCATCGGCGCCTTCGCGGACGAGGGCCGCTTCCCCGAAGGGGATGGCATAATCGCCTTCGGGCACTTCGCCTTTCCTGGCATAGAGCGCCTTGTGCTCGAGGAAGACGACCGGATCGTCGTCCCTGATGGCGGTCGTCAACAGGCCTTTCGCATCGGCCGGCGTCGACGGCACGGCCACCTTCAGGCCGGGCACCGCGGTCAGCATCGGGTAGACGGTCTGGGAATGCTGGGGGCCGGCGTTCATGCCGGCGCCCATGGACATGCGGATCACCACCGGCGTCCGTGCCTTGCCGCCGAACATGTAGCGGAATTTGGCCGCCTGATTGTAGATCTGATCGAAACAGACGCCGACGAAATCGGCGAACATGATCTCGGCCACGGGCCTGAGCCCGGCCAGCGCCGCCCCGTTCGCGGCGCCGACGATGCTGGATTCGCTGATCGGCGTATCGATGACCCGGTCTTCCCCGAACTCGTGAATCAGACCTTTCGTGACGCCGAATATGCCGCCTGCGGCATCGCGGGTTCCCGACGATCCGCCGGCGCCCCCGGAGATATCCTCGCCCAGCACGATCACGTTTGGGTCCCGGCGCATTTCGTTGAACAGCACTTCGTTCAAGGCGTCGCGCATTGTCATCGTCGGCATGGTCTGGCTCGCGCTCAGTAGGTTGCGTAGACGTCTTCGAGCACCGCTTCGGGCGATGGCCGCGGCGCCGCCTTGGCCGCCGAGACGGCCTCATCGACCGTGTCCGCGGTTTCGCGATCGATCCCGTCGAGTTCGGCCGCTTCGAGCAACGCGCCGTCGGTCGTTCTGCGTCGGAAATTGAGCAGGCAATCGTTACCGGTGCGCAGGGCGTCGACCTCTCCCTTCGCACGGTAGAGCTGGGGATCGCCCTCGAAATGGCCGAAATACCGCATCGCCTCGGCATAGATTGCGCTCGGCCCGTTGCCGTCCCGCGCATGGCCGATCGCCTGTCGCGCGGCTTCGTGAACCGAAAAGAAATCCGTCCCGTCCGCTTCCCAGACCGGGAGGCCGAAACCGGCGATCCGCTTGACCGGATCTTCGGTGCCGACGCCGTATGACGCGCCCGTGTGCTCGCTGTAGCCGTTGTTCTCGAACACGAACACCTTGGGCACCTTGAGCACCACGGCCATGTTCATGGCCTCGAAGACGGTGCCCTGGTTGGACGCGCCGTCCCCGCTGAACGAAACCGCCACACTGCCGTCTTTCTTCACCTTCGACGCAATCGCCGCGCCGACGGCAATCGGCGGGCCGCCGCCGACGATCGCGTTCGCGCCCAGCATGCCCTTGTCGAGATCGGCGATATGCATCGAGCCGCTGCGGCCCTTGCACATGCCGTCGCGGCTTCCGTAAATCTCGAGCATCATCGCCGTCACGTCGCAGCCCTTGGCGATCGCGTGGCCGTGACCGCGATGGGTGCTGATGATGTGGTCGCGATCGGTAAGATTCTCGCAAACGCCGACGGCGATCGCTTCCTGGCCGGCGTAAAGATGAATGAAGCCGGCAATCTCTCCGGTGCGATTCTCGACGTGGAGACGCTCTTCGAACGCCCGGATCATCGCCATCTGACGGTAGGCGCGGAGCATCTGCTGGCGGCTGATTTGCACGGCGGTGAGTTCCTTCCGGGGCAGGATCGGGACGCTCGGGCGCAGTCTATCGGCGCGGCCCCATGTGTTTATAGAGACTGGCGAAATTCGTATACACGGATTCTCAGCGCTCTGCCGCCCAGCGGATGCTGCGGCGAAGCAGATCGTAAAACACCGGCAACTGCCAGGCGCCGCGCTCGACATAGGGATAGAAATCTGCCAGCGGCCGCAGGTCGTATCGGCCGCGGGCGTGCCCGAGGGTGAGGTAGAGAACCTCGCCGCCGCCATGCTCGCGCAGATACATCACGGCATGTTCCTCTTCCGGCCAGGTGTCGCGGACGAAGAGTTCCGTCTTGCCGCCGAACTCGGTGACCAGGAGCGGCCGGTTGCCGGGGAGGCAGTCCTGCAGATACTGCTCGTCCTCGACGACGAAGTTTGCGATGCCCGCGACCAGCGGATTTTCCTTCGCCTTGTTGATCACCTTGTAGCGCCCGATCGGCGAGGGATGGGCCTGGAACTGGCTGCCGATCATTGCAAGAAAGTCCGGGTCGAGCGGCGGGCATTCAACCCGGTTGTCTTCGCGGAACGACAGCACGGAGTTGGTGCCGTGCAGGGCGAGCCAGCGCCGCCCGCGGCCGAGGAAACGCGCAAGCGCCGCGATTTCGTCGCCGCGCGGAACGACGTCGCAGGTGTAGGTGATCAGGATATCCGAATCGCCGATCGCCCGGGTGTCGCTGTAGTCGGATCCCACCGTCACGCGAATCCGCTCGTGCTCGGCGAGCAGCTTGAGCAGTTCGATCCGGGCGAAATCGATGTCGTGATACTTCCCTCCGGCAACGAGATAGGCATCGATCGGTCCAGCCATCTCTTCTAGCCCTCCGCTCCGCTGCGCGTGAGGCCGATCCGGTCACGCACAGGAGTCACGCACCTTCATCCCGGCTGTCTCGCGTGTGGCGCTCGAGATAGCCGGCGATCACCTTGTGGAAATGGCGGATTCGCGTTTCCTGTTTTCCGAGCCAAAGACCCTCGAACGCCGTGGAATGCATTCCCGCCTGCACCCGGGGCAGGTTGGCGGCATCCTGGTCGAGAACGCGACCGAGCGATTTCTCGCCGTGCCTGAAATGGAGATGCCTCGGCCGGCGCAGCGGTGGCTCTTCGTCCGACTTCAGCAATCTGAAATTCTGCAGGTCGAAATACATCCGGTCGGGGTCGGTCGGATGCGGCCGATGGCGAAACAGCATCAGGTCGTCGGCGTGGGTGTTCAGAGTCACGTTGGGGAAGATCAGGTAGTTGTAGTCGTCGGTGAGCTGATCGTCGCTCAGCTCCGTGTAGTCCAGACCGGCCTCCGGACCGTGCGCGCGCTTCCATTGCTGAACCGCGCGGCGCACCTCTCCCACCCGGCCGTCGAAGTCCGCGGGCTCCATGTCCGCCTCGCGCATGATCAGCTTGATCAGCGGTGGAATCTCGGTGGTCTCGCTGACCCGGTGGCTGACCGTGGCGAACGGCACGATGTAGCGGCTGTGACGGTCGAAGCATGCGATCCGGACGTTGAAATCGTCCAGGTAGTAGAGCAGCTGGGGATGGATGCCCTGGACGTGGTAGCTCTCGTTGAAGGCGTCCACCGAGGTCTTCCAGTTGCAGTCCCACTCGACGGTCCAGTCCCGGGTCATGACCATCCGCTCGAAATGGTAGGCGTCGAGCTGGCCTGGAAGCGGATCAAGAAACTCGAGGAGCGGTTCCGGCTCCGGATTTATGGTGAACCAGACGAAACTGCCCCAGCTGTCGCACGCCAGCTCGACCAGCCCGTGACAGGGCGCGCCCTGCGGAAATGTCTCGATATCCGGAATTCTGCGAATCCGGCCGTTCAGTTCGTATTCCCAATGATGGTAGCCGCATTTCAGCGTCTCGTCCGTATGGCCGAGGCCCGGTGGGGCGACCCGATTGCCCCGGTGCTGGCAGACATTGAAGAAGGCGCGGACCGAGCCATCCTGCTGGCGCACGACCAGAATCGATTCCCGGCCGATGTCGTGAACGTAGTAGTCGCCTGCCTCCGGAATCGCATCTTCGCGACAGGCCAGGAGCCAGACCTTCGTCCACAGCGCGGCCCATTCCCGGTCCATGACCTCGGGGCTGGTGTAGTACTCCTTTGGAATGACTGCCGTGCCGAAGTCGGACCCGGAGGTTTCCACTGCCGGGAACTCTGTTGCGCCGGGTCCGGGTCGCTGTGCCGTCAACGCCACCTCGTGGCTCAAAAATTGATTCGCTGGGTAAAGCCGCCGTCGACCGGGATCTGCGTGCCGTTGACCCAGCTTGCGGCGGGACTGGCCAGGAAAACCGCATACCGGGCGATTTCATCGGCCGTGGAAAGCCGCCGTGACGGATGCTGCCGGAGGGCCGCCCTGTAGAGCCCCGGATCGGCGTGCTCCAGCACTTCCCACCGGCTTCCCTCCGACATGGCCGGCCCGGGCGCCACCGCGTTGACCCGGATTCCGGACGGCGCCAGCGCGTTCGAGAGTTGCTTGGCATAGGTCGACAGGGTGGATTTCAGCGCATTGTACGCCAGCGGCGGCCCGAACGCTTCGCCGGACAGCACCTCGCCGATGATCACGATGGCAGCGCGGCTGGATCCCTCCATTGCGTCGGCCAGTTGTTCGCATCCGCGTACGGCAGCCAGCACATCGATCTCGAAATTGCGATACCAGTCGCGCTCGCTGTCCTGGCCGTCCATCCCGCCGCCGGCGCTGACGTTGGCGATGAAAATATCGACGCCGCCCAAAGCCTCGGTCGCTTCGGACAGCCACTGCCGATAGCGCTCGCCGTCCCGCACGTCGAGGGCGGTTCCGAAGGCGCGAACGCCGCGCTTCTGAAGCGAACCGACCGCGGCGGCGACCCCGCTGTCCGCACGGGCGCAAAGCGCGATATCGCAGCCCTCTTCCGCCAGAAGCTCGGCGATCCGCCGCCCGATGCCCCGGGTCGCGCCGGTAACGATCGCCTTGCCGCCCTGCAATCCAAGGTCCATCCAGACTTCCCTCGCCGCGGCGGATACCGGCGCGTTGCTCCCCTGCATGCAATGCTAGTATACAGCAGATAACAAACCAAGCGGCCTTCCCGGCTCTCATGGCCCGCCGCTGACAGGGCCCGGACACGACGACACCGGACATCGCATGGATGAATCGGCAACCCTGACGCCGGGTCCCCAGTTCATGAGGTTTCTGGACGACGGCCGAATCCTCCTGCAGCGCTCGAGAGCGACCGGCCGTATTTTCCACTATCCGCGCGTCGCAGAGCCGGGCACGGGCTCGACGGATCTGGACTGGGTCGAGGTCTCCGGCCGGGGCCGCGTCTACTCGACCACGGTCATTCGCCGCCGGCCGCCGGAGCCGGACCGGAACATCGCCCTGATCGACCTGGACGAAGGTCCGCGCCTGTTGAGCCGGGTCGAGGATCCGGCTCCCGACCAGGTGCATATCGGCATGAGGGTGCAAGCGCGAATCGTGGAAGAGGAGGCAGCGCCGCTCATCGTCTTCGTGCGCGCAAACGGCGAGGACGCGCAGGCGTGAACGCGCATGGCGGATTTCCGCGCGGGCAAACCGCCATTGCCGGAGCCGCTACTTTCGGCATCGGGGAGTCTCCGGGCTTCGAGGCAATCGACCTGGCGGCGCAGGCGTCACTCGCCGCCTTGCGCGATGCCGGCCTTGCCGTGGGCGATGTGGATGCCTTGTTCGTCGGGCTGCCGCAGGATTACCTGTCAGGCCTGACCCTTGCGGAATATCTCGGCGTCCGGCCGAAGCTCACCGACAACAACCGGACCGGCGGTTCCAGTTTCCTGACCCATACCGTTTGGGCCGCCCTCGCGCTGTCGGCGGGCATGTGCGACGTGGCCTTGATCGCCTACGGCAGCAACCAGCGGACCGGCGCCGGGCGCCTCGTTTCCTCCTGGAGAGGCTCCCCATTCGAGGAGGCGTACCAGCCGGCCATGCCGCTCGCCGGTTACGCGCTGGCCGCGGCGCGGCACATGCACGAATACGGCACGATGCGCGAGCAACTGGCGGAGGTCGCCGTTGCCGCCCGCCGCTGGGCGCAACTCAACCCCGAGGCCTTCAAGCGCGACCCCCTTACCGTCGGCGAGTGCCTGGACGCACGGATGGTCGCCGAACCGCTCACGGTGCGGGATTGCTGTCTCGTCACCGACGGCGCCGCAGCCATCGTGATGACCCGCGCCGACCGCGCCCGCGACCTGGAGAGACCGCCGGTGTTCCTGTTGGGCGCGGGTTCGGCGGTGACTCATAAGGAAATCGCGCAGATGCCCGATCTGACCGTGACCGGGGCGGTCAAGTCCGGCCGGCAGGCCTATAAGGCGGCGGGCGTAACGCCGTCCGAAATCGACATCGTGCAGCTCTATGACGCGTTCACGATAAACACGATCCTGTTTCTGGAGGATCTCGGCTTCTGCTCCAAGGGCGAGGGCGGCCGTTTCGTCGGGGAGTCGCGCATCGCACCGGGCGGACCGCTGCCCGTCAACACGAACGGGGGCGGCCTTTCCTGCGTTCATCCGGGAATGTACGGCCTGTTCACCCTGGTCGAAGCCGTCGTGCAACTGAGAGGATCGGCCGGCGCGCGGCAGGTCGAAGGCGCGAAGCTCGCCTTGTGTCACGGCAACGGCGGTGTGCTGTCGAGCCAGGCGACGAATATCCTCGGTACCGAAGAAACCCTGTGAACGATGGAGGTTCCATGACGGCAGCGGACCGGGTTGCGGAACAGGCGCATGCGCTCGATATCGACCTGCGACGGGCGGAGACGCAGAACTGCCCGTATGCCGCCTACGACAGGCTGCGCGAAGAAGCACCGGTCTGGCACGATCCGAACACCGGTTTCTTCGTGATCTCCCGCTACGAAATCCTGAAAGAGGTTCTTCTCGATACGGAGCGTTTCAGCAACGTCCCCGATCCGGATCGGCTGTTCGTCACGCCTGAACGCACCGAACTTCTCCGGAACCTGTACGAAAAGAAGGGATGGTATCCTGCGCCCAACCTGGCGAAACGCGACGACCCGAACCACAGGCAGATGCGCAAGCTGTTCGAACAGGCGTATCGGGCGAGCAGGATCAAACAAATGGAACCGTTCGTGCGCGAGGTCAGCGAGCGGCTGGTCGGCGACTTCATCGACCGGGGCCGGTGCGATTGGGTGCGGGAGTTCGCGATTCCCCTGCCGCTCATCGTCATCATTCACCAGGTCGGCGCGCGCGAGGAGGACATGTGGCGCATCAAGGGCTGGACCGACGCCTACGTTCAGCGACTCAGCCTCATGCACGGCGACGAGACGGATGTGTGGGCGACGGAGAAAGAAATAGAGATGCAGCACTATTTCCAGCCTATCTTCGAGCGCTTGCGCGAGGAGCCCGACGACACGCTGCTCAGCCATCTGGTGAACACCGAGATTCCCGAATGGGGCCGCACGCTGAACGACAACGAACTCCACGCCGAGATGATGACCGACACCTTCGTCGGCGGCGCCGAGACCACGACAAACGCGCTGTCGGGAGGCATTCTGCTCCTGATTCAGAATCCCGGGGCCTGGCGACAGCTCAAGGCCGACCCCGACAAATACCTGCGTACTTTCGTGGAGGAGGTTCTCAGGCTGGAGAGCCCGGTCCAGTTCCTGTTCCGGTTTGCGACAAGGGACCTGGAACTCTGTGGCGTCCGCATTCCCAAGGGTAGCCGGATCATGGCCGGCTACGGCGCGGCGAATCGCGACGAACGTCACTTTCCCGAGCCAGCGCGCCTCGATCTGGAGCGGGCCAATGCAGCGAGTCATCTGGCATTCGGATCGGGCACGCACCACTGCCTCGGGGCCTCTCTCGCCCGGCGGGAGCTGTATTGCGGGTTCCGCGCCTTCATCGACCGCGTCGACGACATGCGGCTGGCCCCCGAGCAGGGCGAGCTTCAGTATGCGCCCCACATGTTCCTGCGGGCCCTGACGGAATTGCACATCGAATTCGAGGCGAAACCGGGAGGGTGACCCGTTGATGACGGCAGGCGGAACACCGGGCAGGAAACGGCGGATCATTCATGGATCTTGAGATCGAGGGGCGCGGCGCCTTCGTCGTCGGCGCCACCGGCGACATCGGGCGGGCGACGGTAGGGCGGCTGCTGGCGGAGGGCGCGCGGGTCGTGGCCGGCGCCCGTTCCATCGACCGGATGTCCGGGACGCTGGGCGCCGCGGGGCTCGACGTGCACGGCATGGTCGAAATCGACCTGCGCGACGAGGCGTCGACGGCGGCCGCGGCCGGGCGCGCCCGGGACCTCCTCGGCGGCGCCATCGACATGCTGATCTGCGCCGCCGGCGGCGACGTCACCTACGCTCCCGTGTGGGAAATCCCGCGCGACGTGTACGAACGGGACTACCGGATCAAGGTCGTCGGCACCTCGCACCTGTGCACAAAAGTCGCCGCTCACATGGTCGAACGCGGATCCGGCGCGATCGTCAACGTGATCGGGATTGCAACCGATATCGTCGTGACCGTCAATCCGGCCGGGAGCGCAGCAAACTCAGGGCTGCGGAGCTTTACGCGGGTCCTGGCCGCAGAAGTTGCCGGGTCCGGCGTCCGGGTCGTCGGCGTCAGCCCCGGCTTCGTCGAAGGCGAACGCCTGGCCCGGTTCGCCACCGACGAACAAACCCGGCGGTTGAAGGAGTCGATCCCGCTCCGTGCGCTCGCAGACCCGAAGGAACTGGCCGACGTGATCGTGTTCGTAGCATCGCCACGGGCGAGTTACATCACGGGCGAGATCGTCATCGTCGACGGCGGGGCCACCCTCCGGTGAGGTACGCGCTCCCGAGACGCGGCGTTGACGGCGCTGAAAGGAAGCCGAAACCGGGATGAGGTTTGCAGGTCGGGTACTCTTTGCCACCGGGGCCGGTTCCGGCATCGCAGCGGCAGCGGCGCGGCAATTCTCGGCCGAAGGGGGCCGGGTCGCCGTCGCCGACATCGATGGAAACCGCGCCGCGGAGATGGCGGCATCGCTGGAGGGCGCCATCGGCATCCGGTGCGACGTCTCCGACGAAGAATCGGTGAACGGCGCCGTTGCCGAAGCCCTAAAGGAGCTGGGGCGAATCGATGCCGTCCTGAACGCGGCGGGACACGCCGATTTCGGCCCGCTCGTCGACTATTCGCTCGCGCGTTGGAACCGCATGATCGCCGTTCATGCGACGGGAACTTTTCTCGTCTGCAAGGCCGCCGTGCCGGCGATGCGCGCCCAGGGCGGCGGTTCGATCGTCAACGTCTCGTCCATCGCGGCGCATGTCGGACGCATGAATCTCGTGGCCTACACCGCCGCCAAGGGCGCGATCCTGTCGATGTCGCGGCAGCTCGCGCTTGAGCTGGCCGGCGACCGGATCCGCGTCAACGTCGTGGCGCCCGGCGTCGTGCGAACCGGATTGACCGAAGCTGCCTATGTCGAACGGGGTGGCGGCGACTTCGACAAGGGCGCGGCGCAGGTCGTGGCCGACACGCCGCAGAAACGGGTCGCCGCCCCGGAAGAAATCGCCGCGCCGATTTGTTTCCTGCTTTCGGATGAGGCAAGTTTCTGCACCGGATCGGTCCTGACGCCGGACGGCGGCATGACCGCGATCTGATCGCAACGAACGCGGCCGTCCTTCGCCGGGCCGGCGGCAGAAGAACGGCGTGCATGAGCGAAGAGAGCAGAAAATCGGCGCTGGTGACCGGGGCGGCCGGCGGGCTGGGCCTCGCAATCGCCCGGCGCCTTGCCGCCGACGGCTGCCGTGTCGGGCTGATCGATATCGACGGCGACGGCGCCGTCCGCGCGGCGGCCGACATCGAGGATGCGGCGGGCTTCCGCTGCGACGTGACCTCGGAGGAGTCCGTCACCGCCATGTTCGGCCGGTTCGAGGCGGCGTTCGGCGGGCCGCCGGACATTCTGGTCAACAATGCCGGGATCGTGCGTTTCGGCGAACTGCTCGACCATCCGGTCGAGGACTTCCGGAAAGTGACGGAGGTCAACCTGGTCGGCGTCTTCCTGATGTCCCGCGAAGCCGGCGCGCGCATGGCGGTGCGTGGCAGCGGCGCCATTGTCAACATCACGTCGCTCAACGCCGTCCAGCCGAAGCCGGATATCGGCGCTTATCCGGCGACCAAGGCGGCGGTTGCCAAGCTGACCGAACAGTTCGCCCTGGCGCTCGGCCCGCGGGGCGTGCGGGTCAATGCCGTCGGGCCCGGCTTCGTCGACGCCGGCATGTCGACGTCGATCTTCAGCGACCCGGCAGTGCGCGCGGAAAGCGGCCGGGCGGTGCCGGCCGGGCGGATCGGCACGCCCGGGGACGTCGTCGCGGCCGTCGCGTTTCTGGTGTCCGACGAGGCCGGCTTCATCCACGGCCAGCACCTGATGGTTGACGGCGGAATGTCGTTCAGTCTGTGGAACCAGCTGCCGCGTATGGCACCGGAGGAAGCCGAAAGCTGACACTCCGAGCTCCCGGTGCACAAGCAGGGCAAATTTATTCTCGGATGGCCGCTTGTCCGATTCGGGCCGCTGCAATCGACCGCACTCAATTCTGCAGTCTTCCCCTTTCTGAACTGCCGGTGTCTTTTCCGCGCGCGGATTGTGTCGCTGGAAATGGTGTCGGGTTGATCGATTATTCGGCAGTTGTCGGTAACCGGCTTCCTGTCGCGACTTGAAGGTGACAGTCAGTGTGCCGGAAATTCGCAGTGAGCGCCGCCGGAGTTCTGTCGCCAATTGCTCCGGAACGCCCATTCGACCGGAGGAGCATGGCGAACGGACACGACAGCGTGAAGCAAAGCTCAATCGAGTGCATGCCGACTGCCGTAGAATTTCCCGGCCGAACCGGTATTTCCTCTATGCGCCGTTACCAAGCGGGATGTTGCTCCGGCCCTTCATGCGCTGCCAGACGATCAGGACGAGCGTCAAAACAGTGAGGCCCCAGAAGAACCAGGTGATCCAGCCCTGGAAAAAGATGGTCCAGTCGCCGTCGCCGAGACGCAGCGAACGGCGGAAATTGTCCTCCAGCAGCGGGCCGAGAATGAAGGCGATCAGGAAAGGCGCGGCCGGGATGCCGAGGCGCAGCATGCCGAAACCGACGATCCCCATGACGAACATCACGAGCACGTCGAAGATCGTGTTGTTGATGGCGTAGGCGCCGTACACGCACAGCACCAGCACGACCGGGAACAGGATCCGCTGCGGGATATCGGCGATCCGGGCGATCGACCGGATCGAGAGCTTGCCGACGATGAACAGGTAGGCCGAGCTCAGCATGATGCCGATGAAAAGCGCATAGATCAGCGTGATGTTCTGCTGGAACATCAGCGGCCCGGGCCGCAGGTCGTGGATCATGAAGGCGCCGAGGATGATCGCGGTGATGATGTCGCCGGGCACGCCCAGCGCGAGCAGCGGAATCAGGGTGGCGCCGGCCACGCCATTGTTGCCGGCTTCGGCCGCCGCGACGCCTTCCAGCTCGCCCTTGCCGAAATTGCCCGGGTTTTTCGACGTGCGCCGCGCCTCGCTGTAGGACAGGAAGGCCGCCGGCGCGCCGCCGATGCCGGGAATCACGCCCAGGATCACGCCGATCGCCGAGCCGCGCAGGATGGACTTCAGCGCCTTCCGGTAATCGAGCAGGGAGGCGCCCTTGCCGGCCAGCGCCGAGAGTTTCTGCGCGGTCCCGGTCTTCGAATAGAAGTTCAGCACCTCGGGAATCGCGAACAGGCCGATCAGCACCGGGATGAAGTTCAGCCCGCCCATCAGGTCGAAATTGCCGAAATTGAAGCGCGGCGTGCCGAAGATCGCGTCCAGGCCGACGATGGCGAGCGCCAGGCCCAGCCCGGCGGCTCCCAGTCCCTTGAGCAGGTCGTCGCCGCTCACGCTGGCGATGATCGTCAGCGAGAACACGATCAGGGTGAAGAATTCCGGCGAGCCGAAGCTGAGGGCGAAGCTGGCGAGGATGCCGGCGAAGAAGATCAGCGACAGGTTGGAAATGAAATCGGCGGTGCAGGAGGCGTAGAGCGCCATGTCGAGCGCGCGCCGCGCTTCGCCCTTGCGCGCCAGCGGATAGCCGTCGAGCCCTGTGCACGACGCCGCCGGCGTGCCCGGCGCGTTGATCAGGATGGCGGTGATAGAGCCGCCGTAGAGCCCGCCCTTGTAGACGCCGAGCAGCAGCAGGATGCCGGTGATCGGCTGCATGGTGAAGGTGAAGGGCAAGGCGAGCGCCACGCCCATCGGCGTCGTCATGCCGGGAATGGCGCCGATCACCGTGCCGATCATGACGCCGACGAACAGGGCGAGCACATTGTCGACCTGGGCGAACATGGCGAAGGAGGCGGCGAGGGTCTCCCACATGGCGTCAGATCCGCTGGAGCAGGAAGTCGAGCACGCCGCCCGGGATCGGCCGCTGCGCCGCCTTGACGAAGAACAGGTGCAGGGCTAGCGGCAACAGCAACGCGATCGGCAGCACGATCGTCGGCCGGCGCTCGCCCGCCAGCAGCATCAGCGCGACCAGCCCGAGCGTCGTGGTCAGGACAAAGCCGAGAGGCTCCAGGGTCAGGTAAATCGCCAGGAGCAGGGCCATGACCAAGAACGGTCGTAAGGCGATCCATGCAGGCCGGCCCGTCGGCGCCGCTACGGCGCCTGTCCGATTCCTGTTCCGCGAGGCGGCCGCCAGTTCGTAAATCAGCAGCAGGACGCCGATAACCCCGATCGCGCTGCAGACGATGTAAGGCCAGAAGGAGGGCGACAGGGCGCGGTATTTGACCGACGGCGGCTGCGCGATGCCGTAGGGAATGAGCACGGCGACCGCGAGGACGCCGAAGCCGAGGAAGCAAAGTCCGGCAACGATGTTCCGGTTGAGCGTCATCGCTCAGGCCGCGGCGCGGGCGTCGCCGCCGGCGCGCCCGGTCGCCAGCCGGCCGAGGTCGAAGCGCTCGTTGAACAGGTGCCGGTCGAGCGCCAGCCACACGGCCGACTGGGCCGTGGTCAGCGCGCTCACCTGGGTGTCGAAGGCGCGGCCCGGCAGGGCAGGGTCGGCCGCAGCGCGCCGGACGCCGGCGACATAGTCCAGGTGCCGCCCGACCTGGCCGGCCAGCAGCACGGCCTGGGGCTTCAGTACCGTCGCCAGCAATCGCAGTACCCGCCCGAGTTCCGCCCCGGTTTCGGCGAGGACCGCTCGCGCTTCGGCCGGCAGGCCCCGGCCGGGCTCCGCGACGTCGCGCAGCCGCCGCCCGTCGTCCGCCGGACCCGCGCCTCCCGTCAGGCCCCGATCGTCCAGCTGGCGCAGGATGGCGAGGCCGGACGCGGTATCGTCCAGCGTCGCGTCGCCCGACGGGAATCCGGCCAGTTGCCCGGCCTCGTTGGCGGCGCCGCGCACCGGCACGCCGTCGAGCATCAGCGCCGAGCCGAGGCGCAGGCCGACATTGACCAGCAGGACGTCGCGCACCCCTGCCGGGCTTCGGCCTGGAGCAGCGCGGCGGCGCGGCCCTCGGCGACGAAGGGAACTCCGGTCAGGCGGGTGAGCGTGTCGGCGGCGTTGACCGCGCGCCAGCCCAGGGGACCGCCGCTGCGCAATTCCCCCGTCGCCGGATCGACCCGGCCGGCGATCAGCGCCGCGCCGCCGAGGATGCGTCTGCGGTCCTTGCCGGATTCCGCCATCAGTTTGACGGCCGCCTGCGCCAGCGCTGCGAGCGCGGGTTCCGGCCGGTCGAGCGGCAGCCCGGCGCAGTCGCGGCGCGCGACGACCTCGCCGCGGCAGGTTGCCAGCACGATCTCCTTCTGGTTCAGCGTGATCGCCATGCCGAGCACGAAGGCGCCGTCGGCGGCGAAGCCGAGCCGGATCTGCGGCCGGCCCGCATGCCGCCGCTTGCCGGTCGCCGGATATTCGGTGAGCAGGCGAGCCTCGACGAGCTCCCGGACGATGCGGGAGACGGCGGCGTTCGTCAGCCTCACGGTCTCCGCGATGACGGTGCGCGATACGGCGCCGCGCTCGGCAATGGTCCGCAGCACGAGATGTCGGTTCTGGCGCCGCAGGTCGGTGGTGGAGGCCGAGGATGCCACGGGGCAACCTATTTTTTTATGTCGGTAAATAATTCTTGATTTGAAAATCCGGCTCTGTCAACATGTTCCTGTATCGCGTGCGGCGCGCCGGCAATCCGGGCCGGTGCAGGCGTATATCTGTGCTGTTTTCCGCGTCGCAGACGGGAAAATTCCAGGGAGGAAACGACGTGCACAAACTGACGAAATGGACAACCGCAGCCGTCGCTGCGACGGTGCTGGCCGTGGCGGCGATCCCGGCCGGGGCCGCCGACTATCCGTCGCGGCCGATCACCCTGGTTGCGCCCTACGGGCCGGGCGGCGCGGCGGACCTGCACGCCCGCATCGTCGCCGGTACGGCGCCGAAATATCTCAACCATGCCGTACTCGCGATCAACAAGGCGGGCGCCGCGGGCAGCATCGGCGCTTTCCACGTCGTGCGGGCGAAGAAGGACGGCTACACGCTCCTGTCGGCGCGGGTCGGCAGCAATGCCGGCGTCCCGGCCTTCAACCCCAGCATCCCCTACAAATGGGACCAGTTCACCTTCCTCGGCCTGACCGAGCGCAACCCGTTCGTCCTGGTGGTCAACGCAAAGTCGGACATCAAGACGTTCAAGGATTTCGAGGCGGGGATCAAGGCGGGCAAGATCAAGACCTATTCCTCGGCCGGCGTCGGCACACTGTTGCACCTGGCGGCGCTGGTGATGGCCGACGACATGGGTCTCGATCCGGAGCAGGTCACCCATATTCCGTTCAAGGGCGGCGGCAAGGCGCGCGCGGCCATCGTCGGCAACCAGGTCCATTTCCTGTGGCAGAACCTGTCCGGCGTGATCGGCGCGATCCGGGGCGGCCAGCTGCGCGCCCTGGCGATCACCACCGGCAAGCGCTTCAAGGCAGTGCCGGACGTGCCGACCGTGCGCGAACTGGGCTATCCGAACATGGAGGCGATCATCGGCTGGAGTGGCATTTTCGGCCCGCCCGGCCTGCCCAAGCCGGTGGTCGACAAATGGGTGAGCGTGCTGGCGTCGCTCAAGAAGGACCGGGCCTTCAACAAGCTGATCGGCAATCTGGGCTCGATCCCGGACATCCGCAGCCCGGCCGACACCAAGGCCTTCGTCAAGAACCAGTACGAGACCTTCAAGAAAGTGGTCGCCAAGCTGAAAAAGTAGGCTGACGACCGAAGGTTACGAAACGGGCAGGCCGGCCGCGCCTGCCCGTTTCCTTTTCCTAAAAGACTGTTGCAAGGACGCGATCCGATGGCGACGGACCAGCCGAACATCCTGTTCATCATGGCCGACCAGATGAGCGCCCGCGCGCTCCGGCACTACGGCAACCGGACGACGCTGACGCCGAACATCGACCGGCTGGCCGACGAAGGCGTCGTGTTCGAGAACTGCTATTGCAACCTGCCGATGTGCGCGCCGTCCCGCGCCTCCATGATGGCCGGCATCCTGCCGTTCGCCATCGACATGTACGACAACGCCTCGGAGTTCCACGCCGATATTCCGACCTTCGCCCATTACCTGCGCCATCTCGGCTACCGTGTGGAGCTCAGCGGCAAGATACATTTCGTCGGGCCGGACCAGATGCACGGCTTCGAGAAGCGCCACACGACGGACATCTATCCGGCGAACTTCGCCTGGACGGTCGACTGGTCGAAGGGGCGGGAGTACCGGCCGACCAACCTGACCATGGCGCCGATCCTGGAGGCCGGTCTCGCCGTGCGGACCATGCAGATGGACTATGACGACGAGGTCGAACATTTCAGCGTCCAGGCGCTCTACGACCTGGCGCGCTACGGCGCGGACCGGCCCTTCATGCTGACGGTGTCCTTCACCAGCCCGCACCATCCCTACGTCATCGACGAGAAGTATTGGGGCCTGTACGACCACGACGCGATCGAGGCGCCGGCGACCCCGCCCCTCGATCCCGACGCGATGGACCATCTCAGCCGCAACCTGCACTACTGCCAGGCGCGGCACCTCTACGATCTGACCGTCGAGGACCGCCGCGTCGCGCGGCACGCTTATTACGGCATGATCTCCTATATCGACGAGAAGGTCGGCCGGATCCTGCGGACGCTGGAAGAGACCGGCCTCGCCGACGACACTGTCGTGATCTTCACCGCCGACCATGGCGACATGATGGGCGAGCGCGGCATGTGGTTCAAACAGCACTTCTTCGACTGGTCGGGCAAGGTGCCGTTCATCGTCCACGCGCCCGATCTCTGGGCGCCGGGACGGGTCTCCGAAGCGGTCTCGCTGGTCGATCTGCTGCCGACGCTGACCGACCTGGCGAGCGGCGGGAAATTCGACGGTTTCGTCAAGCCGCTGGACGGCGCCTCGCTGCTGCCCGCGCTGGAAGGCGAGACGAGCGGCATGCCCGATACGGTCGTGTCCGAATTCGCCGCCGACGGCTCGACCGGCGTCAGCCGGATGGTGCGCAAGGGGCCGTGGAAGCTGATGTGGCTCGAGGGCGTCGATACCCTGCTCTACAATCTCGACGACGATCCGGAGGAGGTCGACGATCTGGCCGGCAATCCGGCCCATGCCGGCACGCGCGCGGAACTGGAGGAGATCCTGTTCGAGGACTGGGATCCGCTGGCCTACACCGACATCATCGCCGAGAACCAGCAACAGCGCCTGTTCATCCACCGCACGACCGGCGGAGACCCGGACTATGTCAACCTCGTACGCGAGGGCGACGACCGCCGCTATGTCCGCAACGCCGGCGCGGCGGATACCAAGGCGAAGGCGCGCTTACCCCGTGTCGAGCCGGCGCGGCCGAGCCGATAGGGTCCGCCGGGGCAGCGATGGCGGAACCTGTGGGATCGGAGCGGGACCGGCGGCGCGACCTCGGCGCGCGGCTGTTCACATTCGCCGTCGTCACGGACACCCACCTCAACCAGGGCGACGACGAGTGCAATTCGCCTTTCGCGGTAAACGCGCTGGCCAACCGGCGTTTGCGCCACGTCGTTAACGACCTGAACCGGCGCGACCTCGCCTTCGTCGTCAATGTCGGCGATCTGCTGCACCCCGTCCCGGCCGTGCCGGAGCTCTACGACCGGGCCGCCGCCCGCTACCTGGAACAGTCGGCGGCGCTGCGGCACACGCAGTATCTGACGCCGGGCAACCACGATGTCGGCGACAAGCCCAACCCGTGGGCGCCGACTGCGAGCGTATGCGACGCCTATCTCGCCTGCTGGGAGAGGCATTTCGGGGCGCACTACCGCGCGTTCGACCATGGCGACTGCCATTTCGTCATTATCAACGCCCAGCTGCTGAACAGCGGCCTGAAGGCGGAGGCGGAGCAGCGCGCCTGGCTGGAAGCCGGTCTCGCGGCGAACCGGGGCCGGCGGATCATCCTGTTCAGCCATTATCCGCCCTTCGTCGCGGACGAGGACGAACCGGAGCACTACGACAATATCGGCGAGCCGGGGCGAAGCTGGCTGACCGGCCTGGCGCGCGAACACGGCGTCGAGGCGCTGTTCGCCGGTCATGTCCACAATTTCTGGTTCAACCGGATCGGCGCAACCGACTGCTACCTCCTGCCGTCGACCGCCTTCGTCCGGCAGGACTACAGCGAGATGTACCGGGCGCCGCCCGGGCCGGACGACGAGGCCGGGCGCAATGATCGGCCGAAGCTCGGCTATGTCCTCGTCCATGTGCATGCGCGCGGGCATGTCTGCGAGCCGGTCCGCACATACGGCGCGACAGCCGATGCCCCGGTATCGCCGGGCGACCTGCCTGCGCCCCTCGCCGCGCCGCATCCGAAAACGATCGGCCACAGCGCGTTCGGTTTCGACATGCGCCAGGACTGGATGGAGACGGTTGAAGTGCCGCCCTCGGGCGGGCTGGACGAGTTCGGCCGCAAGCGCGCGCGCAACGACTATCCGCTGCTCGGCCTGTGGGAAATGGGCATCCGCAACCTCCGCATCCCGCTGAGCGATCTGGCGACGCCGGAACGGCGCGACCGGCTGCGGGCCCTCGCCGAACACGGCTTTGCCTACACGCTGTTCACCTTCGGCCTGCCCGACCCGCGGGCCCGCGCACTCATCGAGAAAAATGCGGACCTGTTGAGCGCGTGGGAAGCCGGTTTCGACATGGCAGCAGCCGAGTGCAGCCTGCCGGAAATCGCCGCAACGGCCGCGGCGGCCGGGGTGCCGCTTTATCTCTCGCGGCTGCGCGGCCATGACGAAATCCGCGCCGAGGCCGGGCGCTATTACCATTTCATCAATCACGGATTCGATGCGTCGGACCGGGCGCGGATCGAGGCGCTGCTGGCACTGCCGGCTGTGGCCGAATCCCTTGCCGGCCTCGTGTTCCACCTGCCGCCGGATGCGCCGGTGTGCGAAACCCTGGACTGTATCGATACGCTGGCGGGCGATTTCGGACTTGGCGCGTCGGTTCATCTGCGGACGGCCGGATTGAACCCGGCGCAGGCGGAACGCAACGACCATCGGATTGCCTGCCGCATGGCCGAAGCCCTGTTCGCCGCCAAAACGCTCGGCAACGTCAGGGTCTTCGCCGATACCCTGGTCGATCACGACCGCGGCTATTTCGTGCGCCACGGCGCTTTCGACAGGTTGTGCAATCCGCGGCTCGCCGCCCGCGTGGTTCGGCATCTAAATTCTGTGCTGGAACATTTTCCGGATTGTTTCGGCGGGAGCGCCGTTGCGGAAGCGATTTCGGCCGGCGGCCGCATTGTGAAATCCGTCGGGCGGCGGGGCTCGATCGATCTTTTCCTTCCGGGCACCGACCCGGAACGGTCGCACGCACCGGCCCATTCGTCTGCCGAGAATTCGTCAGACACGATCTTGTTTGATCTCAATTCGGGCCTGAGCCCGAAGCACGCTGACGCCGGGCTCGTTGCCGCGGTGCACAGGTAAGACGGTGACCGGGCGTGCCGAATCGGCCTCAAGCGGGGAACCATGATACCGCGAAATTGCTTGATTTGGATGAAGGTCCCGGGGGTGCGGGCCCCCGCAATCACAAAAAACGCCTGTGCATGGTCAAGCATATAATTCCCGGATCTTTCCCGGGCGGGGCTCCGGTCGTCGCGCTGTAGCGAAAGGATACCTCCGCGCCGCCGTCCCTTCGACTTCGCTCAGGGCGGGCACTGCGGGCGGCTCCGGTCGAAGTGACCGGACTATGCTTGAGGTTATCGACCCGGTTCCGCCTCGCCGCTCACCCGCCCGCCAGCGTCGGCCATAGGTTATCCGCGCCGTCGCGGCAGACCTGCCCGCCGAGGCGGCGGCTCCACCAGGCTTCGTTGCCGAAATCCTCACGCCATTGCCAGATCGCCCGGGTCAGCCGGTGCAGCGGGTATTCCGCGGTGAAGCCCATGGCGCCGTGGAACTGGTGCGCGGCCTTTGCGGCGATCGTGCCGGCCCGGCCGGCGGCAATTTTCGCCGAAGCGGCGAGGAACGGGTCGTCCCGGTCGAGCCCCCGGTCCAGCCCGGCGAAGGCGGCGCGGGCGATCTGGGCGGCGGCGGCGACCTCGGCCGCGGCGACCGCGATATGCTGCTGCACCGCCTGGAAGCGCGCGAGAGGCCGGCCGAACTGGCTTCGGTCCCGGACATAGCCGATGGTCATTTCCAGCGCTGCCGCTGCCGCGCCGGCAGTCTGCACCGCGCGGGCCGCCGCCATCGCCTGCCGGTACGATGCGATCTCATCGGTCGCGCCCGGCAGCGGGGCCGAAGCCGGCACGCCGGTCAGCAGCGCACCGCCATCCGCCGCCGCGGCGGCCGGCTCACCGGCCAGGTCGACGGCGCGCGCGTTCTGCGGCCAGGCCACGCGGCAGCCCGGTTCGGCCAGCACCAGCGGTTCGTCCGGCACGGTTGCCCCCTGCCGCGACAGCAGCCAGGCCAGCACCGCGGTATCGGCGGCGGGCGAAGGATCGCCGAGCGCACCCAGCGCCTCGATAGCCGCGGCCGCTTCGGCCAGCGACGCGCCGGCGCCGCCTCGCGCTTCCGGAACCAGCAGCTTCGGCAGGCCGAGACCGGCGACCGCCTGCCAATGATCGCCCGACCATTCGAGCGCCCGGCCCGCCGGCCCCTCATAGGCGGCGGCGTGCGGCGCCAACGCCTGCCGGACGGCGTCGGCGAACGCGGCAGCGGCCGTATCGCCGTTCCGGCTCATCGCAGCCCCAGCCCGCGGGCGACGATGCCGCGCACCACCTCGCGCGCGCCGCCGCGCAGGGTGAAGGACGGCGTGTGCAGCACATCGTAGGCCAGCAGTTCTTCGAGCAGTGCCGGGCGCGCACCGGCCGCGGTTTCCGCCAGAATGCGCCGCGCAATCTCCGGCGTGTCCTGTTCCAATGCGGTGCCGACCTCCTTGACCAATGCCGCCTCGGTGTTCGGCGTCTCTCCCCGGTCGAGCGCGCCGGCGACCTGGATCGAGAGCAGGCGGACTGCCGCCAGCCGCGCCACCAATGTGCCGATCTCCCGGGCCGTCACCGGGTCGGGGGCCGTTCCGGCGGCCCGCACCAGTTCGACGATCAGGCGGAAGGTCGAGAGGAAGCGGTCGGGCGCGCTGCGCTCGAACGCCAGCTCGCTCATCACCTGGCGCCAGCCGTCGCCCGGATTGCCGACGATCCGGTCGGCTGGGATGTCGTGATCCTCGAACACGACCTCGTTGAAATGATGATCGCCCGCCAGATTGTGGATCGGGCGGATCGCGATGTCCGGCGCGCTGAGGTCGATCAGGAACTGGCTCAATCCGCCATGTCTGTCATCGGGGCGGTCCTCGCCCGAATCGCCGGTCCTGCCCCCGGTCCTGCAAAGCGCGATCATCCAGTCGTCGCGGTGGGCGTTCGACGACCAGACCTTCGTGCCGTTGATGCGCCAGCCGTTGCCGACCGGCTCGGCCCGGGTCCGGGCCGCGGCGAGGTCGGAGCCGCTGTCGGGCTCGCTCATGCCGATGGCGAAGCAGATTTCGGTCGTCGCGATGCGCGGCAGGAACCAGGCGCGCTGTTCCTCCGTGCCGAAGCGCAGGATCAGCGGAGCGGTCTGCCGGTCGGCGATCCAGTGCGCCGCGACCGGCGCGCCGCCCGCCAGCAATTCCTCCAGCACGACATAGCGCTCGAGCAGGCCCTTCTCGTGGCCGCCATAGCGTTGCGGGATCGCCATGCCGACCCAGCCGCGTTCCGCCAGCCGCGCGCTGAAACCCCGGTCGAAACCCTCCCAGGAGCCGACCCAGCTGTCGACTCCGGCGCGCTGCCGCTCTTCGGCCAGAAAAACGCGCACCTCGGCGCGCAGGCCGGCGTAGGGCGCAAGGTCGGGCAGCGGCGTGTCGGCGAAGAACTGCATGGCGGGCGTGTTACGGCATCATGGCGCGCGGGGGAAGCCACAGTCGGGCAATCCGGCCAGTTCGGGAAAGACGGCAGCGCCGGCGCCGCGCAGCGGCTATCATGGGCGGCCTGTCCGCAGCGCCAACGGAGCAATGCCATGCCGCCTTCCGGGGAGATCGTCGGTTTCATCGGCCTCGGCAATATGGGCCGGCCGATGGGCGCGAGCCTGGCGCGCTCGGGATTCGAGGTCGTCGGCTACGATGCCGACAGCGCGGCCGCCGCCGCCTTCGCCGGGGAGACCGGCTGCCGGACCGCCCCAACGCTTGCCGCGCTTGCCGCCGCCGCGTCGGTCGCTGTGACCATGTTGCCGACCGGCGCCATCGTCCGGCAGGTCCTGCTTGAGGAAGAGGGCGGCGCGCTGGCCCACGGCCTCGGCGTCGGCAATGCCGGGGGCGGCCTGGTTATCGATATGAGTTCCTCCGAGCCGGTCGGCACGCGCGCGCTCGGCGCTGCGCTCGCCGAACGCGGTGTCGGCCTGGTCGACGCGCCGGTCAGCGGCGGCGTCGAGAAAGCGCGCGACGGCACGCTCGCCATCATGATCGGCGCGGACGACGCGCCGGCGGCCGAACGGGCGGAACCGGTCCTGCGCGCCATGGGCGACCGGCTGTTCCGCGCCGGCCCGCTCGGCGCCGGCCACGCGGCAAAGGCGCTGAACAACTATATCGCGGCGGCGGCCTTTACCGCAGCGTCCGAAGCCCTGATCGTCGGCGACGCCTTCGGCCTGGAGCGCGAGACCCTGCTGACCATCGTCAACAATTCGACCGGCCGGAACTTCAACTCGGAAGTGCCGATGAAGCAGCACGTCCTGCCCCGGACCTTCGCCACCGGCTTCAAGCTCGGGCTGATGGCCAAGGATGTCGCCATCGCTGCGGATCTGGCGGAGGCGGTCGGTGCAGACGCGCCGCTCGCCGTGACCATGAAGGCGCGCTGGGCCGAGGCCAACGCCGCGCTCGGCCCCGGCGCCGACTTCACCCGGGCGATTACGCACTGGGAGCCCAAGTGACCACCCCTCCCGCTATCCCGGTCACCGTGATCGGCGGCTATCTCGGCGCCGGCAAGACGACCTGCGTGAACGATCTTCTGGCGGCAGAGCACGGGCTGCGCCTCGCCGTGCTGGTCAACGATTTCGGCGCGGTCAATGTCGACGCCGGCCTGATCGCCGAGCACGGCGGCGACACGATGGCGCTGACCAACGGCTGCGTCTGCTGCGCCATCGCCGACGATCTGGGCGCGGCGCTCCAGGCCCAGGTCGCGCGCCAGCCGCCGCCGGACCGCATCGTGATCGAGGCGAGCGGCGTCGCCGACCCGGCGCGGGTCATGCGCCTCGCCGGCAACTGGCCGGGCTGCCGGCCGGCGGGAACCGCCGTGCTGGCCGACGCCGCGACGATCCGAGAACGCGCGCGGGACAAGTTCGTCGGAGGCCTGGTCGTGCAGCAGATGCAGGCGGCGGACCTGCTGGTGCTCAACAAGCTGGACCTGCTGACGAAGGAGGAATCCGGGCCGCTGCGCGCCTGGGTGCGGGCGCAGGCGGAGACGGCGGACATCGTCGAGACCCGCTTCGCGCGGATCGACCCGGCGCGCCTGTTCGGTGTCGGCGGCGCGGAACCGACGGCGCCGCCCCGCAAAGCCGAAGAGAAGGAAGACCCCGGCCACGGCCTGGCGTCGGTCGTCTGGCGGCCGGCCGGTCCGGTGGATCCCGCCGCCTTCCGGCGTCTCCTCGCCAACCGGCCTGAGATCCACCGCGCCAAGGGCGCCGTCGCCACCGATGCGGGCCTGCAACGGATCGACTGGAGCGGCGGGCGGCTCGGCCTCTCCGAAGCATCGCCCGGCCCGGCGCGCGTCGTCCTGGTCGGCCCGTTCGATGCGGCGGCCGGGCAAGCCCTGCTCCGGGCGCTAGACGCCTGTGCGTAAGCGGGCTGTCCGTTCCGGGAACTGCCGGGTAAGGCGCTCGGTATCCCCACCGGAGCACCCTCGCCCTTCGATACGCCGCTTCGCGGCTACTCAGGGTGAGGGTGAGTAGTGTAAGGACGGCAACCGATTTCCCTCCTCCCTCACCCCGAGTAGCCCCGGACTTAGTCCGGAGAGGACTTCGTACCAATCTTATAGGTCATTGTAATATTTGAATAAATCTCTTATTTCTCGACGTCTTAAAGCGGAAAGTCCAGGATCAGTCATCAAGTAGAATGCAGATTTTTTACGAATTCTGGCGGTGCTTCAGTGGACCTCGACGCCGTTTGGCGGAAACGGCCTGTCTGTTGCTTTCGCGCGCATTCACGCGCTGCGTCCACGCCCAGGTCAGGAGATCGGCACGCGCATAACAGACCTGTCTCCCGAACCTGCAGCATGCAGGGCCCTCGCCCGCCGCCTGGAGGCGTTCCAGCTTGCGTACTCCAATCCTGAGGACGCTGGCTGCTTCGTGCTTGGTCAGAAAGACCTGGCGGCGATATTCGGGTGGATGCCTGCCGGCAGCCTGGTCTGCCTCTGACGCCGGAGTGGTCTTTCCCTGCGACCTGTCGTCCTGCACGAACGTGCTCGCGCCATGGATGAATGTCGTGCTGCCGGCGTCCTTGAGCATCCTTGCGATCACGGCGCGCTCGGAAGGGGTTGCGGCGTCAACCATCCAGGCTCGCACCCGTTCCACCGCAGAGAGTCGCGTCGCCGCTCCGTCGCCGAGCGCGTCGACAAACCACGGATAGCCAGCGGCATCGGTTCCGAACCTCGTGGCCCTTGTGGCGGTGACGTCGAGGAAGGCCTCGACCTCGCGTCTGAAGACGGGGCCGATCGGCGCTTCGCCCAGGAAACCGAGCAGGCGGTCTGCCGTCTGCAGCGTCACCGTCTGCTGCACGGCGAGCCGTTCCACGAAATTGGGTCGACTGAGTGCGCGCTTGCCGAACTGTCATTCGGCGCGTGCTTTTGACCCCCAGACATCTTCAACTTCAATGAGTTATCATGCTGATCGGCGTCCAACAGCCGAGCCGAACAACAGGCCCGCATGAAAATGATCGGCCGCCACCTCTTTCAGCTGCAGGTACTCGGCGATCTCCTCGCTTTGGTTCCGTGTCGCGCAGTAGACGATCGCGCCACCAGGTTCGCGATGCGACTCCGGCATTTCATGGAAGAGTCCCGCAGATAAACCTCGCGATCCTTCCTTTCCGCCTTGATCGCGAGGAACGCCCAAACCACCGCGAGCTGCTGTATCCAGACGGTCTCCAGCGCCGAGGACAATCGATCGGCGCCCAAATAGCTGCAGAACCCATTTTGAGCTTGCCGTCTTGGATCGAAGATTTCAACAGGAAGATCAGATAAAATAGTGTAGAGTTTGCACGTTTTACATTTGCAAATTGTGGACATTGTACTACAAATTAAGTCTACAAACACTAACTCATCAATATGCATTCATTGCACTTTGGAACTACAAAATTACCAATGTTCCTCCGGTCGCCAAACCGGCACTGCCCCCCCTCGACATATCCGGCGCGTCACCGGGAACCTCGGACTTCTGGGATATCCGACTGTGCGCCGAGCGGGCGAACCGTGTCTGGTTGTGTGAACGCCTCTTCAAACTTGGGTGTGCCGTTGTGCCGTGGCGCCAAGCCGAATCAAACGGCGAGCTCCCGGCCAGACCTTAACTCCGCGGCATCACCTCGCCATACTCGGTCAGAAGGCCGCGCAAACCGTTGATCTGCGCGGTGCGGAAATTCACACGCCGCTGGCGCTTCCGGTGGAGCACCGGGATCGCCTGTTGCTCCTTGCTCTTCGCGGCACCGGTCCTGATGGCGAATGTGGAACTGGCCGTTATCGGCGCCCTCTTGTGCCGCCTAACGGTTCGGCAATTTTCTTGCGATCGCGGTGCGGCGGGTGCTTTATTTGTAACGCGATTATGTAGTCTTAGAAAATGGAATTTGTAGAATTCCAAATAATGCCTCACTACGATGGCAATAGATTATCTACACAAAATAGGTATTCCAAAATATCTGTTTTTGCATAGTATTCGAGCTGGCTGGAAAGCCATTGGGCAGTTGAAAGCGGAGATTTTCGTGTTTGAGTTGTCGTGTCGATCCTGTACGGCCTTCGCTCCCGGAATCTCACCGTTTTCCCACCGGTCCTTCGATCGGACGGGAGGCGCGGACCATTCACCGTGGTGGTAACCCGAGGACCAGGCGGCCCGCGGTTCCGACTGAAAATCATTTATTTTTTTTGCCGATCAAAAATTCTCACTTCGGCCTTTTGTCCATTCCCCCGAGTACGGTGTTGGTGGAGTGAGCCTCAATGGAGGTGTGGGTAAGTGGGTTGTCGCAGCGACCGCCAAGAGTCTGGCGGCGACAAACCCGGTTAGCGTCGGAGAGCGATTCACTCGATCGAGGAAGGTGCTCGCTGGACGAGGTAACAACGGCTGCACCGCCTTCGAGTACGTCGGAATACTTGCAAAGACGCGCGGTGGAATCGTCGATACCGCCAGAAAGATGCTCGACCCTCTCGACGAGAGAGCCCGCCGTGTCGTGCACGTTTCCGATCACCGTCTCCGAAGAAAGATCGAGCCGAGCCCATGCTGCGATTTGCCGAAGAGATCATGCTTCTCATCCTGGACGACGGCGGGGAGTTTGCCCGCGTACCCAGATGGTCGCTGCATTGCGCGCTGGCGGGCGGGGTGCTGATGGACCTCGCCCTGGAGGGCCGGATCGACACCGACCCAGAACGGCTCTTCGTGGTCGATCCCGCTCCCGTCGGCGACGACCTCCTCGACCCGGTCCTCGCTCAAATCGCGGAGACGCCCGAGACGTTCGACGCCCGATATTGGGTCCAGACCACGGCGGAAGGCGCCGAGCGGATTCGGGTGCGCTCGCTCGAACGCCTTGTTGAGCAGGGCATTCTCGAGTTCCGTGACCAGCGCTTCATGTGGGTGCTTCGGTCGCGTCGCTACCCGACGATCGACGGCAAGGCCGACCGTGAGGTGAAGCTGCGGATCATGTCGGTGCTGTTCAGCGACGAGATTCCCGACCCTCGCGACAGCGCCATCGTCGGCCTCGCGGACACCTGCGGCATCTCAAAGCAATTGCTGTCGAAGCGGGAACTCGAGGGTGCCTCTGAGCGTATCGCGCTGGCGAGCCGGCTGGACCTGATGCTTCGCGCCGTCTCCTGGGCGGTTCAGGACCGCAGGACGCCGCCCGCCAAGCGGGTCGCTATTGCTGTGGGCGCGGATTCTGAACTGCCCCCGCTGGGCGGTCTGGCATCCGTGTCCCACGACGGCAAGGAGTATGTGATTGCCAATGTGGACGGGCGCTACTACGCCGTCGACGGGCGCTGCGAACATGCCGGCGCGCGGCTGGTCCGGGGACACCTGGACGACTGCCGACTGACCTGCCCGGCGCACGGCTGGACCTACGACGTGACGGACGGCTCTATCGTCAAGCCGCCGCTGGAGCGCCGGCGCCTGCGCAGCTACGCGGTGCGCGTGAAGGGCGGAACGATTGAACTGGCGCCGGCCACATGACGCACCGCCGCCGAAAACCCGCCCGCACTCGGGCACCCGGGCCGTCGCCGGCGGGCCTTCCGCCTGCACTCCCCACCCGCTCGATCGATACACGGAAAGGATGAAGATGCCATGCGCGAACTATGGATTAACATGCACCTCTGGGTCGCCGCGTTCTTCACGCCCATCCTGTTGATCATCGCGATCTCGGGGGGACTTTACCTTGTGGGCATCAAGGGAACGACAGTCGATAGCGCTGTCTCCCTGCCCGCGGACGCGAAGCTGGATCCCAAATCCACAAACCTGAAGGCGGACGTCGATGCGCTGCTCCAGAAGGCCGGGATCGACCACAGTTTCGAATACATCAAGAAGAGTGGTTCGACGCTCACCACACGTCCGACCTCGCGCACCTATTACGTTTTCAAGGTTGCAGACGGGAGCGTCGAGGCGACCCAAGCCGTGCCGGATCTGCAGAAGCGGCTGATCGAGCTGCACAAGGGACACGGGCCGCTCGCGTTCAAATGGCTGCAGCGCATCACCGCCATCGGCCTGATCTTCGCAATTTTGGCGGGGCTCTGGCTCGCTCTGTCTGAACGAGAGCTGTGGCGGCACGGCGCCATCGCAACGGGAGCAGGGCTGGTTGTTGCCGTCGTGCTGGGCTTTTTCCTCTGAGGGCCGCACCCTGCTGGCGAAGAGCGATCGGTAAAGATCCCAGCCTAGTCGGCCAGGCCGCGCTCGGACGCGGGTTCCCAGTTCCAGAGCAGGAGGTCGTCGAGCCAGCCCTGCGGCGTCTCGGCGATGCGGCCGAGAACGTCGGCGAGCCAGGCAAGCGCCTCGGCAGTCTCGGCAACATCGGCGCGCGCCTGAGGCTGCGGAGCTCGTTGGCCGACAGGTCGGGCGGCGAAACCCCCGACGGGCGCCACCCGCTCCCCGGTCATCGGGTCGACCGGCCGGTCCGGCCTGAGCGCCCTCCCGTTCCGAACCCGATCAGCCGCCATCCGCACTCCTAACTTCCTCGGCTTCGAATTTGTCTTCAGATTCGAAAATGGTAACCGGTCTCCACATGCTGTCGATTGCTGTCCCTATACTGACAAAATCTAAATTCTATTTGGTGACCGTTTCCGAAATCTCCAATTCATGGTTCTGAGGAGAAGATATTTTGTTCAATAATTGCAGATTGACGTGGCACCGTGGCGGAATTGGTTCCAGCTTTTGTCGCGGTCCGACTTCGACAGAACAACGGTCAAATTAGTCGGAATCCGCAGAGACTAGATTATACCGGGGATCCAACATTGTCCGACCGACACTAACGCATGCAAGACCGAGGCTCCAGAATCTCCTCGTCTAGCAGCCCGTCTTCGGGCCGCCAGTCCCGCTCAAGATTGGATTTCTCGAGTGTTCCTTCACCTTTTCCATACCCGTGCGGCATTGGTGGGGGGCTAAGTGCCGACTCGCCGAACGTTTCCAACGTTCCCCCAGGCGCGGACCGGTCAGAGCATGCCCCATCGCCGTCCCCGGGCTCATCGGATCGCTCGTCCAGCGGGCCTCGCAGAGCGTTCACAATTTGTTGCGTCACAGCCGCGCGAAATAGATCGGCCACACTGGCTCTCGCGCCGCGGAAAAATCGATGCCATACGCGCAAATCCACCTCGCCGCCCTGGACGTCCCCGTCGGTTGAATCGCCCACATGGATCGTCGTCTTGGGGTTCCGCAACATGCGCCCGGCTGCGATGCAGTCGGTGGTCACCGTGTCATCTTCGGCCATGTCCAATATCCCCGTACTGCAGCGTCATCCCTCGTCGACCGGCTAAGCAACGTCGACATTCGCGCCGACACACTCATTGTCGAACGATGGTTCCGAAGGTTACTGGGAAAACGCGAGTTCTTCCTCAATTATTTTTTGTAGGATTGAAGGGTCTATCCGCAATAATACTACAATACCAAACTACAAATATAATCCACATTCGGTAGAATTTCTACCAGTCTTTGACAACCAGAACATCTGGTCAGGCAATTGTTATGCAGTCGTTTACTGGAATAGATAACCAAATTTTGGGATTTTGTTACCGAGTCCGGCTGGAGCCGCATATGCGGGAGTTCAACGTTTTCGAAGCGGCTGTTCCAGAGCCCGCCGGCGCCGTTGGCATAGGGCATGGCGTTCAGCATCCGGTTCGGCGACGCCAAGGGCTCGACGACGATATGCAAGCCCGCCCGGGCGTCCGGGCGGCGCCTGGCACAATGACCGGCCCCCCCTCGTCCCTGCCGGCCGCTCCGATCGAGGAAGGTCCGGTGCTTCCGCTCGATATCGACGCCGTGCGCGTACGCTTCGGGGTCGGCAGTCCCCGCTTCGATGCAGCCGACCCTCTGGCCGGCGGCCCCCGAGAGCTGTGCCGGGAGTGACAGGGACAAGGCCGTTCGCTCCCGGTCCGCAGCTCTGGCCAGCGGGTGCTCAGTTGGCGAATTCACCGTCGACCGCGGACGCCGCGGTCACTCGACCGGACTGAGAAACTCCGCAGTGCGCTCCATGGAGAAACTCCCCTACGTCCTCACGAACGTAACGGAGTCTCAAATCCCGAGACTGAGCGGAAGGTGCCCTGCCGTATCGCTTACGCACTTGTAGTAAATTTGCAGTCATATTTGCAGCTTGTTTATTGTATTACACTACACATTTAAGTAGCTGCAAGAGTGTTATGGGAGCCATAAGCTTACGGCATGTCTACACATGGTATGTCGATAATTAATGGTGCCGATCCCCGTAGTCTGCGGATGGTTGCGGTGGTCTGGGAGAGAGCGCGATTTGGGCGCGGTCTGCCGTCTCTTTCCGGGCACGAGCGATGAGCGGTACCGATCCGATGGCGACCGGAGGCGGCGACACGCGGTCATCGTCCGCGGACAACGGCAGACACTCCGACGACGGGCGGTCGCTTCCCTGGCTACTGGGCCAGAAAGTCTCGGTTCCCGAGCGGGTGGCCGGCTATCTCCACCGCGCGGAGCTGGTCGAGCTCGCCATGCCGACCCGCCGGCGTCTCACAGTAGTGCAGGCGGCCGGCGGGTTCGGCAAGACGACCCTGCTTGCCGAGTGCTGTCGCCGGCTGCGCGAGGACGGGGTGCGCACCGGTTGGGTTTCCGTGGACGAGCAGGATGAGCCTGGCGTTCTCGACACGCACGTCGTATGAAACACCCAGAAACCTTATAACTAGCCAGTATATAAGGTTTTTCTGAACTTCCCCGCTGGACCGACTCCAGCTCCGTAAGCATCCAGAGAGCGATCCGGATCCGAAACCGCGCGTTGTGGCACGGACGCATGCGTCCGCATGACTCCTTATTGCCGGATGCGATCTCGCGGGTGCCAGGACACTGAGGGAGGGCATCGGGGATGCCGTGTGCGGCGGTATCGCGATGACCGCGAGGATCGCCCAGGCAGGCTTGCGACCGGACTCGCAATACCTGGGTACGGGTATGTAGCGCGGGCCGGTGACGGTGCCGTCGCGCGGGAGCGCGCGCGTGGGGCCGAACGGCGGGCTAATGCAGGATTTCCCCTAACCGTCGGCTTTGAAAACGTGGGCGGCTCCGCCTACGTTCACGTGGCCCGCCCGCGTACGTCTGACCACATGGTCTCGCGTCGGCGGGACCGGGCCGGCGGGGCGGACGGTCGGGCACATCGGGCAATCGAAGGGGCGGGCGACATGAGCGGCGATGAGAGCGGATTCTTCGACACCAGGCGCGCGGCGGACTATCTCGGCCTCTCGCACCGCACGCTGGACGGCTATCGCGTGAGCGGGAACGGGCCCGCCTTCCACCGCTTCGGCAACCGGGTGCGGTATCGCAGGTCTGATCTGGACGCGTGGGCGGTGAAGCGCCGGGCAACCACGACGGCGGAGGCGGACAGGCTGGGCGCGCGATGATCCGCCGCGCCTCGCGGTTGACCGACACCGGGCGGCCGCTCGTCGTATCGAACACAAGCACTTCCACCGGCGAGGTCTCGACCAAGGCCTCAATGTCGGCCCGGGCGCGGCGCTCGTCGCAGTGGGTGACGGTGATGTCACGATGAGTTCAACGCGGTTGAATCCGAATGTTCTAGTGGCATCAACGACGCATGGCAACGGTTGGCAGCGCATGGCTTGCCAACATTCGACAATACAAGGAGTTACAGCAGTCCGTCGGGTCGCCACCCCAAGCCATACCCACCAAGGATACGCCTCCCATTGCCATTTTCGTGTTGATCTGTATGATGATATTTCGACGGATTTTCGCAGGGACCCGAATATGTCAACACAGACCGGCAAGCGCACCGCGCTCCGCAAGATCACCCTCAACAACCGCAATGTCGAGGCCCTCGTTCCCGAGGACAGGCCCTACATCGTATGG
>MPMX01000017.1 GCA_002238725.1 Rhodospirillaceae bacterium bin65 | reverse complement strand
CACCTTGTCCCTGATGGCGAACGGCATCGCCGGCGTCGATGTATGGAAGCTCCGGCCCTACGTCGGCGTCGGCCTCGGCATGGCCCGGCACAACGGCAAGTTCGATGCGCAGAGCTATACGATCGACGGCACCGAATATGCCTTTTCGGAAACCTCCGAAGACGATTATGTGTTCGCCTACCAAGTGATGGCCGGAGTCGAATACCCGTTTTCGGACGCCATGGCAGTCAAGGGCGGATACCGCTATTTCGCGACCTCGCAGGCCAACTTCAAAGGGCTCAAGGCATCCTACGGCACGCACAATTTCGAAGTGGGTGTGCTGTTTCGCTTTTGATCGCTGCAAGCCTCCTACCCGGTCTCCCGATAGCGCCTCGATAGCCAATTCGAAGGACTTCCGGGGGCGCTCTCGGGGAACGTGCGTCGAGTGGCGGAGGGAGGGACCGCCGATCCGCTGTCTTAGGCTGTCCACAGCCGTATGATTTTCCCTGTTTTCCCAAAGGCTTATAGCTGCCCTTGTCTTTAGCAGTCTATGCCAATATATATGCGTCTGGGGGGACAAACGGCGGGACAATCGCCTTTCCCCCAGCCCGAAAAAGGGGAAATGGACCATGAAAAAGCTGACCGCAAGATTCATCCGCGAGGCCGGGACGCCGGGCAAATACTACGACGGCGATGCTGGGCTGTTCCTGATCGTGCGGAGCGCGACGCGAAAAAGTTTCATGCAACGGCTGACTGTCCGGGGCAAGCGCTGCGAAATCGGGCTGGGCTCAACGCGCTGGGTCACGCTGACGGAAGCCCGCACCGCGGCGCAGGAAAACCGCAAGCTGGCCCGGATGGGCGGCGACCCGCTGGCGGCGAAGCGGCCGGACGTACCGACCTTTGCCGATGCCACGGAGACGGTTATCGCCATCCATGCCGAAGGCTGGAAGGACGCCGGCAAGAGCGCCGGCCAATGGCGGGCCAGCCTGCGGGACTATGCGCTGCCCCGACTGGGCCGGATGCGCGTTGACCAGATAACAACAGCGGACGTGATGGAGGTTCTGCTGCCCATCTGGCAGCCGAAGCACGAAACCGCGCGGCGCGTCCGCCAACGCATCGGCGCGGTTATGAAATGGGCAGTAGCGCAGGGCTACCGGCAGGATAATCCGGCCGGCGACGCCATCGGCGCTGCGCTCCCCCGTAACGGCCGGGCGAAGGCCCACCAGCGGGCACTGCCCTATCAGGGGGTGTCCGGCGCCCTAGAGGCCGTCAAGGCGTCTCACGCGGCCCCTGCGACCGTTCTGGCTGTGGAATTCTTAGTCCTGACCGCCTGCCGGTCGGGCGAGGTCCGGCAAGCGACATGGGCCGAAATCGACATGGCCGCCGCCGTGTGGACGATCCCGGCCGAACGCATGAAGCAAAGGCGGGCACACCGCGTGCCCCTGTCGGGCCGGGCCATGGAGATATTACGCGAGGCCGAAACCTACCGCGACGCCAGCGGCCTGATTTTCCCGTCTGCTACCGGACGCGCCATGAGCGATAACACCTTGTCGAAGCTGTTGCGGGAATTGGGCATTGAGTGCGTCCCGCACGGCTTCCGGTCCAGCTTCCGGGATTGGGCTGCCGAGCGCAGCAATGCACCGCGGGAAGTCTGCGAATTGGCGCTGGCGCACGTCAACAGCGACCGAGTCGAGGCCGCCTATCGCCGGACAGACCTATTCGAGAAACGTCGCGACCTGATGGAACGCTGGGCAGGCTACCTGTCCGGGCAGGACGCCAAGGTTGTGCGACTGCGGGGCTGAAAGGGGCCAGCTTGGCCCCTTTCGGAGCCGGGGTTGACAGGCGAAGGCCGACAGGAACAGACTGAGCCAGTGCTGCACGCTGGCACCCGATATTGAGGCTATAGCCGCCCTGCGCCGCAGGTCGGGAAACTGGAACTCAATCGGGGGCGGGCGATGGCCGGAAACCCAGTCAGACTGTTGAAAATCCGTGAAGTGTGCAGCCTCGTCGGGCTATCGCGCGCCTCCATCTATGTCCAAATGCGCAAGGGCCGATTCCCGCGCCCGATCTACCCGGCGCCGAATGCGCCGCGGTGGCCGCTTGACGAGATCGCCGAATACCTGGACGGCCTCCGCGCCCAGCGCGATGCCCCTCAGCACGCCGCGTAAAAAACCCCCGCCGGCCGGGCGCTGGCGGGGGTTTTTCAATGTCCTGTGCCGTTGGCGCGGCCGGGACGCCAGCAACCGATTTGGAGCATCGGATGCCCGAAAAAACCTACAAGATTGCGCCGCCAAACGCAAGATCGCACCAAATCCCATCGCCGCCCGATGCCGGGTTTCTCACGGTTATCGAGGGCGAGCCCTACAAGCCTTTCCCACGCGGCGCCGGCAGATTGTGGGACCGCATGGAATGGACGCGCGATGCCCCGGTCGCCAAACCCGACGACAAGGCCGGCCCCGCGATCAAGGCTGTCCTGTGGCTGCTGGCCCTGCACGCGAACGAAACCGGCTTTGCCTTCCCTTCGCACAAAACCCTGGCCCGCGAGGGTTGCATGGGAACGTCAACGGTGACGCGGGCGATCAAGGCCCTTGTCGAAGGCGGATGGCTGGTCAAACAAAAACGCGGCCGGGCCTGGGTGCGCTACTGGCCCAAATCGCCGGCCGATGCCCATTGCGGAAACTGCTGGCGCTGCCTGCCGCGGGGCGAAGCCGTTTGCCCGACCTGCGGCTTTGAACAGCAGGGGAACCTGCCCCTGAGCGATGCCCATATTGGGCTTCGCGATGCCCATATTGGGCATCAAACCACTAGTAGTAACCACCAGAGGACTCTCCGACATGGAAAAAATCTCTGATTCCCCTGATACACCAGAGGCCGCCCCCGAACCGACCGCCGCCGAAATGGAGGCCCTGAACCGCGACGGCGGCGCGCTGGCGGACCAGCTCCTCGACCTGCTGCGCCCGGCAGCCGGCGACTATGGCGCGGTGCTGTCCGCCCTACAGTTGATCTTGTCCAGGTCGCCCTGCGGCGCGCACGATGACCTGAGCATTGTCGCCAACCTGGTAGCGCACAATTTCGGCCCGGACATTCGCCTGGCCGTACCCATGCCGCCCGCAGAAGGAGACCGGCCATGCCCAACTTCGCATTGATACCCGGTGCCGAGACCGTCATAAGCGCCTTGGCCGAGGTCGTTGACGGCTACCCCACAGCCACCCACAAGCTGGAGACGACGACCGGGGGCGAGCCTCTGGAGGACGGCCGGCGGGTGACAGACCATGTCGTTGCCCGGCAGGAGCGCCTTACGCTGCAAGGCTGGGTCAGCGACTTCAACGGGGGCGAGCGACCGCGTGAGGCGTGGGAGACTATTCGCCGGCTGCACAAGGCAGAGGTGACGTTGACCGTCATGACGGAATGGGGCGTCTACGACGAGATGATTATCCGCCGGGCGGAGGCCCCGCAGGAGACCCGCGGGATGCAGTTCACGCTGGAGCTTGAGGAGGTTCTACGGGTTGGCGTCACGGACAATGACCTGCCGGCGTCGCGCCTCTCGGGCCCGGCCCAAGGGCGCAGCGGCGAGGTCAACAGGGGCCGGGTGGCGCTGGGCGAGCCCACCGCATGACGACGCGCCCGATGGCACCGGCGGGGGGTACTTGCGGGCGCGAACCGGTGTGGGGAGACCCGAACTCCATGAAAGGGGTTGAAATGCGAGACCTGTACACCGTCGAATTCATGGGCCCGGAGGGCTGGGTGATCGAAGGCCGATTCCAGGAACACAACGACGCGCTGGACTGCCTGAACGGAAAGTGCGCGAAGCGCTTCCAGGCGCAGCCAAATGGGGTTGTCTCCGGCAATTTTGAGTATCGGCTCTGCGAAGTTGGGGAGCCGAGGATCGAAATGAAATTCGAGATCAAACACCATGGGTACGGCGCATCGCACTGACCTGATCGCCTACCTGTCCGGCCTCGCGGTTTCGCAGGGCCGGCTGGCCGGCCAGCCCTTCACCGTCCTGCCGTGGCAGGCGCGCTTTGTCCGAGGCGCGTTCCGGCCGGGTGCGCAGTCCGCCGCCCTGTCAGTGGCGCGCGCCAATGGCAAGACCGCCCTGCTGTCCGGGATCGCGGCGGCGACTCTGGACGGGCCGTTGGCCGTGCCGCGCGGCGAAACCGTCATCGTGGCATCGTCTTTCGAGCAAGCCCGGATCGCCTTCGAGCACGTCGTGGCATTTATGGGCGCAAAGCTGGCGGACAAGGACCGCTGGAAGGTTTGGGATACGGCCCAACAGGCCCGGATTGAGTGCCGGCAGACCGGCGCCCGCGTCCGGTGCATTGGTTCGGACCCACGCCGGGCTCATGGGCTCGCCCCCGTGCTGGTACTGGCGGACGAACCCGCCCAATGGCCCGGCACAACGGGGGAGCGCATGCTTGCCGCCTTGCAGACTGCGGCCGGGAAACAGCCGCATAGCCGTTTCGTCGCCCTGGGCACGCGCCCGGCGGACGCCGAACACTGGTTCTCCAAAATGCTGGCGGGCGGGGCGGACTATGCGCAATGCCACGCGGCCGGCCCGGACGATCCCAAATTCCGAGCCCGGACCTGGCGCAAGGCCAATCCGTCGCTGCCCCATATGCCCGACCTGCTGGACGCGCTGAAACGCGAGGCGGCCCATGCCCGGCGCGATCCGGGCCTGCTCGCCGGCTTCGAGTCCCTGCGAATCAATCTCGGCACGGCGGACACGGCCGTTTCAACGTTGCTGGACGCGGGCCTGTGGCGGCGGATCGAGGGCGAGGCGGAACTAGCCGGCCCGCTGATCTATGGAATTGACCTTGGCACGTCGCAGGCGCAAAGCGCGGTGGCTTGTTACGCCCCGGCGACCGGCGCGTTGGACGCCCTAGCCGCCTTCCCGGCGGAGCCCAGCCTTGCCGACAGGGGCCTTCGCGACGGCGTTGGCGGCTTGTATCGAGAATGTGCCCGGCGGGGCGAATTGATCCAATGCGGCGGGGCGGCCGTGAATGTGCCGGACCTGCTGGCGGCGGCGCTGGAACGCTTCGGCCGGCCGGCCATGATCGTCGCGGATCGCTGGCGTGAGGCGGAACTCCGGGACGCGCTGGACGCTGCTGGCGTGCCGCGCGCCGCCCTGGAATTTCGGGGCATGGGCTATCAGGACGGCGCGGCGGACGTGCGGGCCTTCCGGCGGGCCTGTGCCGAGGGCAAGGTGACGCCGGCGCCGGCGCTGTTGCTCCGGGCGGCGATGGCCGAAGCCCGGACAGTCTCCGACCCGGCCGGCAATGCCAAGCTATCGAAGGGCAGCGAAGGCGGGCGCCGGGCGCGAGCGAAAGATGATGCCGCCGCGGCTGCGATCCTGGCCGTGTCGGCAGGCGTCCGAAACCCACCGCGGGAACGCCGGCGCCTGAGATGGGCGCTGGCCGGGTGATCGGCGGAAGCGCCAGCGACATCAAGGATGTCGGGACGAGTGGCCGCAAGAAGGCTAACGGAGTGTGAGGCAGAAACCAACCACTTAGAATGGAATTTCCTAGCCCTCCAATTCTGAAAGAAGCTGGTCTATTGCCTTTTCTGTGCCCAATGCCGACCTTCGAGCAATTTCGTAAGTCTGATACATCATTTGATAACAATTATCGAATTCAGAAAATTCTGGTAGCCATTCTACTTGAATATCTTCATCTGTAAACGATTCTATTTCATTTCCTTCATCGCCAATCACACTGATTTTTACATCCTCAGCCGATTGATCACGTTGGGACACTTGTAGGGAAATTTTTATCGAATAGTCTGAAAAGGAAGCTTGATAAACACCGTCCGATACGGTGACTTCCCAATTTACCCTACCGATCTTGGTTCTTTGGTAAAGCGCATACGCTAGCACCGCTAACTTCTCGTAAGCCGCCATGTTGCTACCTGTCCGTTTCCGTTCTCATTTCAGCCAAGATGATTCGCAATTTTACAACCTGATTTGACAAGATATTGTTCATTCTCGATACTTTAGGAGTTTGTTTACTCTCATCGAGTGCGATTTCAATCTTGTTGGACATCGTACTTGAGTGGGTGATCCCATCTTGAATTATGGCTTTTCGATCATCGTCTAAATTAGGTGTGGAGCTTCTAATTTCTGTCAAAATACTACGAAAGACCAAATGCCGGTCTAATATGACCTTCCATTCTCCTGTTCGGTTCAATCTCTGAATTTCCTCAACAATTGTAATCGCTCTTGAAAGTTTCTGTACAGTGTCGACATAACGAACTCTTTCCAGAGTCTCTTTAGCAGCGGTTTCTGCTCGAATTGCTGCACTTTTCGACTCTCTCACCTTTTGGACCGTGATGGCAAATCCGCCCAAGGCGATGAGAACGCTCAACACGCTCGCTAAATCACCAACAATGCTCACAAGTTGAATTTTCCCATAGGCTACTCTCCACATGCCAGTCTAAATGCTCAATCCGCTAGCACAGAGAAGCGAACTTGGCCAACCTGCATCGTGGCGCGTCCATTCTCGATTGCGTGAGAGTATGGCACATCTGCCTCTCGGGATTGACTCCTTTTCTAGACACCCGGCGGAAGGCTTGAAAGAAGAATCTGAGGCCAAACGAACCGGCGGGCACTCAGGGAACCGATCAGCGTGAGTAGGGTATGAGCAATCGCCATATCCGCCTGAATACTCGCCACTGGGCTGCGATCCGCCGCACCGTGTTCAACCGCGACCACTGGCGCTGCACGTCCTGCGGCAACGCCGGCCGGCTGGAATGTGACCATGTCAAACCGCTACAGCGGGGCGGCGACCCGTTCGACATGTCGAACCTGCAAACCCTGTGCCGGTCCTGCCATATCGAGAAAACCCGGCGCGAGAACCGCCGGCCCCAAACGCCGGCCGAAGCCGCATGGCGCGCCCTTGTTGGAGAAATGTTGCGCTCTAGCGCGCAATAATAGAGAAAAATCAATAGGTTAGTCGCTTTTTTGTTGACTTTCCAGGCGGCGTTCCCAAACGTCGCGGGAAGGCTCAACACACTTGCGGACTCTACCAATGACCGAAGCACAAAAGCGCCTGCGCGAACTGCGCGAGCGGCAATCCCGCGAACGCCAGGAAATGGCAGAGCTGTCCCGCGTCGAAAGCCTGACCGACGAACAGCGGTCGCGCATGGACGAAATCGAAACAGGGGTCCCGGATTTGGAGCGCCAGTTGCGGGCCGCTCAGACCGCCTCCGATGCAGAGGGCGAGGCGGAAACCCGCGACGCCCCGCAGGACGCCGAACAGCGCGAACGCCTGGAGCTGCGGTCCCGCGCCAGCCTCACAAGTTTCCTGACTGCCGCCGCGTCCGGCCGGCAGGTCGCCGGGGCCGAAGCCGAACTGCAACAGGCGGCCGGCGTGTCCGGGATCCCCATCGAGATTTTCGACGTGCCGGAAGCGCGCGAAACCCGCGCCGACGCCCAGACCGGCGCCCCCGGCACGGTCGGGGTCAATCTGGACCCGATCCGGCCGATGATCTTCGCCCATAGCATCGCGCCGCGGCTGGGAATCGACATGCCCCGCGTCATGTCCGGCACGTTCGCCAGCGCGACCATTACGACCAAACTCACGGCCGGGGCGAAGGCCAAGGGCGCGGCGCAGGAATCGACCGCCGCCGCCTTCACGGTTACGACCGCCACGCCGATGCGAGTCACCGGCCGCCTGTCGATCGCGCTGGAAGATGTCGCCGCGGTGGGGCAGGCCAATTTCGAATCGGCGCTGCGCGAAAATCTCGCCATGGTGATGAGCGACGCGCTGGACAATTTCGCCATCAATGGTGTCCGGGCCAACAATGCGCAGAACGATGCGGCGGCCCAGCCGAAGGGCATGTTTACCGCGCTGGCTGACCCGACCAACCCGACCGATGTTGCGACGTTCGACGCCTTCGCGGCGGCCCACGCCGGCGCCATTGACGGCCTTTGGGCTTCGACCCTCAAGGACGTGTCGATTGTCTGCGGGCCCGCCACGATGGCCCTGGCCGCCCGGACCTTCCAAAGCGCCGCGAACTACAAGGGCGAGATGAGCGCTGCGGCCTATGCCGCCAAGGAAACCGGCGGCCTGTGGACCAACAAGCGCATGCCGGCGGCCGCGTCCAAGATTCAGCCGGCCATCTTGCACCGGAAGGGCCGCACCGGCCTGCGCACGGCGGTTTGCCCCCATTGGGGCGAAGTGGGAATCGATGACATTTACAGCGATTCGGCGGCCGGGATTCGCCATTTCACGATGCACGTCCTGCTGGGCGACGTGATCCTTGTCCAGCCCGACGCTTACGGGCAGGTCGCCTTCAAACTGGCCTAGGACGAAATCGGGCGTCGGCTCCCATCGCGCCCGAACGCCGGCCGGGGGGCGGATAAGGCTCTATCCCCCGGCCGGCCCCCTTCGGAGGCAGCAATGACGGCCTTCCCCATCTTTGGCGGCGAATTGGAAATCCGGGCGCGCGGACGGCGCCGGTCGCTGCGCGGCCGCTTCCCGTATTCGCAGGGCGCCGGCGACCGGATGGCGACCGTTGCCGACCGGGGCCGGACCCGGAAGGAACGGATTGCATCCGATGCCTTCGGCTGGCAGGTGCGCGAATTCCAAAAGGCGCAGGCGGACCTGAACGCCGCCTTGAAGGCCGGGGCGGACAAGATCGCGGTGCAGGGCCTTCGGCAGACCTTGGAGCGCCGCAACATCCATATCCTGGCTGGCCATAGCTTCGATAAGCCCCTGGGCGACATGCTCCGGGGCGGGGCGGTTGTCGCCAGCACGGCCGAAGCGGTCGAATTTGAGGTCGATTTGCCGGACGAAAACGCCATGCCAGGCTATATGCTCGACACGGTGCGCATGGTGGAGAACGGGTTGGCCGGCGGCATCTCGCCTGGCTTCCGCGTCCCGCCGGCAACGGTTGTCCCGGACGCCGAAGGGGCCGAACCGGAGCCCGGCAATCCGGCCGTGCAGGTGCGGGTGATCCGGCAGGCCGTGCTTGCCGAACTGTCCATCGTTACCCGCCCGGCCTACAGCGAAACCGAAATCGACGCGCGGGCCATGTTTGACCCGGCCCCGGCCACGGCACGGCGGACGCCGCGATGGCTGTAACGCTCACTCCCGAAGCGCTGGCAGCGCGGATACAGGGCGCGGCGACGGAACCGGCCGCTGCTGAATCGCTGCTGGCGCTGGCGAAGGCGCGTGTCGAACTGTATGCGGCCGACGCCCCCGAAGCCGTCCAGAATGAGGCCGCCATCCGCTATGCCGGCTATATGGCCCAAAGCGACTTCGGGGCGATTCGCAAGGAATCCATCGGCCCCAGCGATATCGAATATGTCACCAATCACGCGGCCGGTTTCCGCAATTCCGGGGCGGCGGGCCTGCTGGCCCCGTGGCGCGTACGGCGCGCGGGGGTGATCGGCTGATGCGCTTCCCGTGGCAAAGGCGCGAGCGTCGGGACAGCGGCGGCAGTTTCTCCGATGCTGTTGTCCGGCTTATCGAGGCGCAGGCCGCCGGGCAGGTAGCCGACGCCAGCGCCACGGCGGCCGTCGAGGCGGCCAGCGGAGCCCTCTCACGGGCCTTTGCGGCCGCAGAGGTCTCCGGCGCCCCGTGGGTGCAGGATGCCGTCTCTCCGGCCGTCCTGGGCCAGATAGGGCGCGACTTGATCCGCCGGGGGCAATCGCTGCACGTCATACGGCTGGACGCCATGGGCGGCGTGCAGCTTATCCCGGCTTCAAGCTGGCATTTCGAGGGCTCGCACGATCCGGCAAGCTGGACCGTGCGCGCGACCTGCTACGGGCCCAGCACAAGCACGACATGGAACCTGCCGGCGGCCGGCGTTGTGTTCCTGCGCTGGGGCAGCACGCCGGGGCAGCCCTATGTCGGGGCCGCGCCCGTCGATTGGGCCCATGCGACAGCCCGGCTACAGGCCGAAGCGGAGCGCAGCCTTGCGGATGAGGCCGCCGGCCCCCTGGCGCAGCTGCTGGCCATCCCGGACGGCCAAGGCGGCGACGATGGCGAAGGCGACCCGCTCGCCCCGTTGCGGGCCAGCATCGCGAAGGCGCGGGGCAAGGCCCTGCTGGTCGAGACGACCGCTGCCGCATGGGGCGAGGGCCGCAGCGGTGCGCCGCAGCGCGATTGGATGGCGTCGCGACTGGGGCCCGGCCCGCCGGAAAGCATGGTGGCGGTTTCCGGGGATGCTTTCGGGCGCGTCCTGGCGGCCTGCGGATGCAGCCCCGCCATGTGGGACGATAGCGACGGCACGGCGAAGCGCGAAGCCCTGCGCCAATTCTATCTGGGCACGGTCCAGCCGCTCGCCCGGATGATCGAGGTTGAATTGAGCGCGAAGCTGGACGCCGAAATCGGGCTGCGCTTCGATTTGTACAACGTCGATCTGGCGGGCCGGGCGCAGGCGTTTCAAAAGCTGGTCGCGGGCGGCGTCGCGGTGAACGAAGCGCTGGTCACGGCGGGCCTGCTGGCCGATGCAGACACATGACGCGCTGCTGATCGAGGCGCTTGCCGCTCATATCGTTCTGGCCCGCGAATTGATGGTTGGCGACATCGAGACCGTTGCCGAAGCCCACGGCATGACGCCTGCGGAGGCGCAGCAGGCCACCGGCTGGTTTCGAGCCATCGCCGAGCCGGCCTATCGGGGGACGGCCGTCCTGGCGGCCGCCAGCGCCAGGGCGACCCGTCTGCGCCACGGGCCGCCCCTGCGGCCCGCCTGGGATGGCCCCGACCCGACCGGGGCCGACGCCGAATTCTCCCGCGCTGAAACGAAGGACCGCCCGGACCTGTCCCGCCCGGAGCGGCCCTGCGCGCGCTGCCGGCGACGTTTCCAGCCGACGCTACGCCGGCGGATGTTGTGCGGCTATTGCTTCAGGGGCGATGAGGAACAGGACGCCGGCCGGCCCGGCCTGTCGCTGCTGCGGGCGGCGACGCCATAGAGAGGGGCCAATTTGGCCCCTTTCGTGTCTCTATCTGTCTCAAATTGTCTGGCGGGATTAATGGGGGGACAAAGTCTATTTACGCCGAAATTTATCTTTATTTACAATAGGTTATTTGAGAATAGTGGCGGAGGGAGGGGGAATCGAACCCCCGACACCCTATCGGGTGTACGGATTAGCAATCCGCTGCATTACCGCTCTGCCATCCCTCCGGAATCTTCGGCCGGTCGTGTCGGCTGCGCCGCGTGCGGGGCCCTGTGCAGGGCCGTGTGCGGGGCCGTGTGCGGGGCCGCGTTCTAGAATGTGGCGATTCGGCCTGTCAATGCGAGGGCGCGCATTGCCTCTGGCCTGCTCCTGCCCCGTGCCTTGCCCACAGCGGTTGGGGTTAGCGTGGTTTTCCCGTCGCCGTTTCCCACCTTCCGGAGAAACCAACACAATTCGGCCGTCATTGTAGGGGAGGGTTTCAAACCCTCCCCTACGGCCTTGGGGTCGGTTCCGGATCGCAGTCCGCGGCTGTGGCGCCGGCCTGCGCGTCCGCCCGCTCCGCCCGCCTATTGCGGCGGCGGCGGGATCCGGATGCCGCGCTGGACGGCCGGGCGGCTGCCGATCGCGTCGAACCAGCGCTTGACGTTCGGATACTCCGCCAGGTCGACCTGCTGCCATTCGTGCCGGAGCACCCAGGGCCAGGTCGCGATGTCGGCGATCGAATAGCCGTCTCCGGCGAGATGGTCGCGGCCGTCGAGCCGCCGGTCGAGCACGCCGTAGAGCCGGCGCGCCTCCGTGCCGTAGCGCTCGATGCCGTAGGGCACCTGTTCCTTGGCCGCCCGCAGGAAATGGTGGACCTGGCCGAAGATCGGGCCGATGCCGCCCATCTGGAACATCAGCCACTGGATGACCTCCATTCGCGCGGCCGGATCCGTGGGCAGGAACCGCCCGTATTTCTCCGCCAGGTAGATCAGGATGGCGCCAGATTCGAAGACGGTTATCGGCGCGCCGCCCGGCCCGTCCGAATCGATAATGGCGGGGATCTTGCCGTTCGGGTTGATCGCCAGGAATTCCGGCGTGAACTGGTCGCCCTTGCCGATATGGATCGGGTGGAGGGTGTAGTCCGCGCCCAGCTCCTCCAGCATGATCGAGGCCTTGCGGCCGTTCGAGGTGGACCAGGTGTACAAGTCGATCATGGCGGGCTTCCGTTGCGGCTGGTGGAGATGCGGCGGTATCGATAGCGCGCCGGGCGCCGGAAACCAAACGGAATGAAACCAACCGGATTGCGGCCGTGGCACGGAAGCCGCTATCGTCGGACCGTCTTCGTCAGCCGGCCGCGACGCGCCGGGAACAGGGAACCGGGGCCGCGCCATGTCAGAGACATTCTGCGCCTTCACCTTCGACACCGTCCCCGAGTTCGTCGGCCGGGAAATCGGCGTCACCGGCTGGCACAGGGTCACGCAGGAGCAGGTCGACCGGTTCGCCGACGTGACGCGGGACCACGACTGGATGCATGTCGATCCGGAACGCGCCCGGCGCGAGCTGCCCTATGGCGGCACGATCTCTTTCGGCTTCTACACCCTGTCGCTGCTGACCGCCTTCTCCCACGAGGTCGGCCTGTGGCCGGACGGCGCCGGATACGGCCTGAACTACGGGCTCAACAGGGTGCGCTGGATGGCGCCGGTGCCGGTCGGCGGGCGGATCCGCGGGCGCTTCGTGCTCGAAGCCTTCGATCCGCACCCGAGCGGCGGTTATCTGAGCACGACCCGCGCGACCGTCGAGATCGAAGGCGCGGACAAACCCGCCATGGTCGCCGAATGGCTCGGCCTGTTCATGCGCGAGGCGGCAACGGCCTGACACGGTTCCCGGCCGGTCGAAACGGCGGCAGCGGGCCGGGGAACCGGCCCGGTTCTTCCGGGGACTCCGGCCGGCGCCGGCGCAAGAAAACCTTGACAATCCGGTAGAGAACATTATATGAACATCAGGCTGGGCCGGATCGCCCCCGAACGCCGGGCCCGGACGACGGTGCATGACATTTCATGACACCTGCGAAGACCTTGTCCCGTCATCCCGACCGGGCGCTCTCCCTATCCGTCATCCCGACCGAGCGGAGGAATCTCGATTCGATGCGACGAGCAAGGCCGAAGTCCGGCGTTGAGATTCTTCCGCTCCGCCGCCCGATGGGCGGCTCCGTTCGGAATGACAGGAAGGGTCGAGGGACGGCGGCGCGACAAATCATGACTTTTCCTGACGCCTGCCGAAGGCCGGCTTTCCGGCGCCGCGGTTGCGCCGCTGCGTCCGCGCGGCCGTCCGAGGCGGGCGATTTGGGAAACTATGCACATCTTACCGTCGTTTGTGCACAGCCGCCGGAGCGGAAATGGCGGATTTCAGCGGATTCCGCGCCGGAAAAGCGGCTCAAATGCAAAAAAACACCGTATATAGACCGGTCTGTTTACTCCTTGATGTCGGGCTGCGAATGGGCAGAGGAGGAGGATACCGGCACGAATCACGACACATCATGACATTTCATGACATATCTGCCGGTCCCATTTCTCACCCTCCATTGTTACCCCGGACGGAGCGAAGCGGAGATCCGGGGACCAGGGGCCTGCCCTGAGCTTGTCGAAGGGGCCGCAGGCAAAGGACTTTCGGATCGGCCCTGGGCCCCGGATCGGGGTCCGGGGCGGCAAGGCGGTATGGAACGCGAGCACCCGTGGCGGACCATGACATTTCATGACAGTTCCTGACGCAGGCCGGCTTGCGATTGCGGCCCGGCCGCCCTCCGCAGCCCGCCGCTTGCGGCGGCGCACCGCCTTGCGCGCGCCACATCCGGCCCGTACACCGGCACCATGAGCATCTGGGGCAAGATTCTGGGCGGTGCGGCCGGCTTCGCCATCGGCGGGCCGATCGGCGCCCTGATCGGCGTCGGCGCCGGCCATGTCGCCGACCGCACCGTGCAGACCCTGTCCGGCCAGGCGCCGGGCGGCCGGATGGCGCGCCAGATCGCGTTCACCACCGCCGTCATCGTGCTCGGCGCCAAGATGGCCAAGGCCGACGGCGTCGTGACCCGGGACGAGATCGCCGCCTTCCGGGAAGTCTTCCAGGTGCCGCCCGGCGAGGTCAAACAGGTCGCCCGCCTGTTCGACATCGCCAAGCAGGACGCCGCCGGCTTCGAGCCCTATGCCCGGCAGCTCCGCGACATGTTCCGCGACGAGCCGGCGATCCTGGAAGCCCTGCTCGACGCCCTGTTCCACATTGCCAAGGCCGACGGCCAGTATCATCCCGGCGAAAAGGCGTGGCTGGAAGAGGTCGCCGCCCTGTTCGGCTTCTCGGAGACCGATTTCCGGCGCATCGAGGCCAGGCATACCGTGCGGCCGGAGGACGACCCCTACACCATTCTCGGCATCGAGCCCGACGCAAGCGACGACGAGGCCCGGGCCGCCTGGCGCGCCCAGATCCGCGAGCATCACCCGGACAAGCTGATCGCCGAGGGCCTGCCCCAGGAATTCATCGACGCCGCCAACGAGCACATCGCCAAGATCAACGCGGCCTGGGACACGATCACGAAGGAACGGGGGCTGACATGACATGACTGAGACGGGGCGGCATCTTGACATTTGTGCCATTTGCGTAGATTTTTCCGGCAAATGGCACCGGGCAGACCGATGATGCAGTCGATGGAGGAATCGCCGCCGCTGGCCCGCCATTTCGAGATCGCCGAAGGGTTGCGCTGGGCCGTTCTGCAGGACCTGCTGGATCGCGGCCGGATCTCAGCAGACGAAGCGGAGATGCTGATCTCCCCCCGGAGAACCCTGATGCGCCGCAAGCGGTCCGGCAGATTTACATCCGGGGAATCGGATCGGCTGGCGCGGATTCTGGATATTCTGCGATTGGCCGAACGGACTTTCGGCGAACCGGCGAAGGCGCACCGGTGGCTGCGCACCCCAAACGGCGCGATCGGCGGCCACCGCCCGCTCGACCTGTGCTCGACCGGCGAAGGCGGGCGGCTGGTGGAGACCGTTCTCGGCCGGCTGGCGCACGGCGTCTACGGATGACCGCCCGGCAGTGATTGTCTGGCGTCTGTGCCAGGCCGGGCATGCTGCGCTGGACGGCGAGGGTGCGTTCCTCTACGGCGGCCGCTGGAACGCTCCGGGGACGCGGTTGGTCTACACGTCCCGCCATCTCTCGCTGGCAATTCTCGAAATCCTCGTCCATACCGGACCGGACACCCTGCCTGACGGATTGGTCAAACTGGAAATCTCGATCCCCGAAGACATCCGCCGGGAAACCCGCGCGGCATCGGACCTGCCGGCGCGCTGGGCCGACGGCACGACCCGCGACACGCAATCCGTGGGCGACCGCTGGGTCGCCGGCGTGCGGTCGGCGGCATTGCAGCTGCCGTCGGCCATCGTGCCGGAAGAGGAGAATGTCCTGATCAACCCCCGGCATGCCGACGCCCGCCGGATCGCCGTCATTTCGCAAACGCCGTTCCGCCTCGACCCGCGGCTGATCCACGGCAGTTCCTGAACCATGGCGCCACCGCTGCTTTCCCTGCGCGACGCCGCCATCGGTTTCGGTGGCCCGCCGCTGTTCGCGGGGCTGACCCTGCACATTGCGCGCGGCGATATCGCCTGCCTTGTCGGCCGCAACGGCTGCGGAAAGTCGACCCTCTTGAAACTGATTGCCGGCGAACTGGAGCCCGATGCCGGCGAACGCTATGCCGAACCGGGCCTGACGGTCGCCTATCTGGCCCAGGAGCCGGCCATGCCGGCGGGCACCAGCGTGTACGACTGGATCTCGGCCGATATTGCGCAAGGCCGGCCGCAGGAGATCCATCCCCGTCATATCGTCGAGGCGGCGCTGTCCCTGTTCGAACTGGACGGCCAGCGCGATGTCGCCAGCCTGTCCGGCGGCGAACGGCGCCGGGCGGCGCTCGCCCAGGTCTTTGCCGACCCGCCGGACCTGCTGCTGCTCGACGAGCCGACCAACCATCTGGATATCGCGACCATCCGGTGGCTCGAAGGCGCGGTGCGGAAATTCCGCGGCGCCGCCCTGGTCGTGAGCCACGACCGCACCTTCCTCGCCAACGTCACCAACAGCATTCTGTGGCTGGAGAGAGGACGCCTGCGCGGGACCGCCCAGGGCTTCGGCGCGTTCGACGGCTGGTGCGAGCAGGTCCTGGACGAAGAAGCACGCGAGGCCCAGCGCCTCGACAGCCGGCTGCGCGACGAGGCGCGCTGGCTGCTGCGCGGGGTGACGGCGCGGCGGCGGCGCAACCAGGGCCGGTTGCGCAAGCTGGAGGAAATGCGCGCCGCCCGGGCGGCGCTGCTCAACGACACCGGCCGCATCCGCGCCAAGATCGACGATGGCGAAGTGCGCAGCAAGCTGGTCGTCGAGGCCCGGGACATCGCCAAGGGCTTCGGTCCTGCAGGCAGCGGCGACGCCCGCACCATCGTGGACGGCTTCTCGACGCGCATCCTGCGCGGCGACCGCATCGGCATTATCGGGCCGAACGGCGCGGGGAAGACGACCCTGCTCAAGATGCTGATCGGCGAGTTGAAGCCGGACAGCGGCCATGTCCGGGTCGGCAAGGCGCTGAGCCTGGCCTATTTCGACCAGGAGCGCAGCCTGCTGGACCCGAAGGCCACGCTGAAGAGCACGCTTTGCGACTCCGGCGGCGACATGGTCCGGGTCGGCGGCTCCATGCGCCATGTGCGCGGCTATCTGAAGGACTGGCTGTTCGACCCGCGCGAGGCCGAGGCGCGGGTGGCGACCCTTTCGGGCGGCCAGGGCAACCGGCTGATGCTTGCCAAGACCCTGGCGACCCCGAGCGACCTGCTGATCCTGGACGAGCCGACCAACGATCTGGACATGGATACGCTCGACCTGCTCCAGGGCTTGCTGGCCGACTATGCCGGCACGCTGATCCTGGTCAGCCACGATCGGGATTTCCTCGACAAGACAGTGAGCAGCACCATCGTTCTGGAGGGCGACGGCACGGTCCGGGAATATGCCGGCGGCTATGCCGACTATCTGATCCAGCGCCGGGACGGAGCGGCGGCAGCCGGCCGACCGTCGAACTCTGCGAAGAAGGCCGTCCGCAGGGCAGCGAGGCAGCCGGAGGCGACACCCGGGCCGGCCACCCGGCTGAGCTACAAGGACCGGCGCGCGCTCGACCTCCTGCCGGGTCAGATCGCTGCGCTGGAAGCGGAGATCGCAGCGCTGGAATCCGAACTGTCCGACAGCGGCCTCTACAGCGCCGATCCCGACCGGTTCGTCCAGGCGGCGGCGCGGCTCGAGGCGGCGCGGACTGAACTGTCCGGCGCCGAGGAGCGCTGGCTGACTCTCGAGGCCCGGCGCGAGGACATCGAAGCGGCGCGCCGGGCGGCGGAGGCGACCGCAGCGTGAATCCTGTCCGATGCGTTTGAGCCACGCCGCCATCCTGTTCGGCGTCATGGTGCTGTGGGGCCTGAATTTCGTCGCCGCCAAGTTCGGATTCCGGGAATTCGAACCGATGTTCCTGTTGAGCTTCCGGTTCCTGGCGATGGGGCTGGTGCTGATCCCCTTCGTCCGCATTCCCCGCGGGAAGATGGGCCATGTGCTCGGCCTGTCCTTCACGCTCGGTTCGCTGCATTTCGGCCTGATGTTCACCGGGGTCGCGGGTGTCGACGCCGCCGTGGCGGCGATTGCGATCCAGCTCCAGGTGCCGTTCGCCTCGATCCTGGCGGCGATCCTGTTCAAGGACTTTCTGGGCTGGCGGCGGATGCTCGGCATGGTCGGCGCCTTCGCCGGCATCGCGCTGATCGCCGGCGAGCCGCGCATGGAATCGAGCCTGTTCCATCTCGGGCTGGTCGTCGTCGCCTCGCTGGTTTTCGCCACCTCGAACATCCAGCTCAAGGCGATGGGCGATGCGCCGCCGCTGGGCGTGCTGGGCTGGAGCAGCCTGTTCGCCGCGCCGCAACTGTTCCTGCTCTCGCTGATTTTCGAGGACAACCACTGGCGCGATTTTCAGGCCGCCGGCCTCTACGGCTGGGGCGCGGTGGCCTATATGACCGTCTGCGTCGGCCTGATCGGCTACGGCATCTGGTATTCTCTCATGCGGCGCTACGCGGTGAACCAGATCATGCCTTTCACCCTGCTCGCGCCGGTTTTCGGCGTCCTCGGCGGCGTCGGGATCCTGGGCGAACAGATGAGCTGGCAGGTGATCGCCGGCACGGCGGTGACCTTGGCCGGGGTTGCGGTGATTGTCCTGCGCCGGCCGGGCACGGCGGACGCGCCGCTCAAGACCTGATCCGTCCGAATGACCGAGCCGTAACCCGACATGCGCATCGTCGACCGTCCCTCCCCCAACCATAACGAACGGCCCGGCGGCCGGGCGCCGGACATGCTGGTCCTGCATTATACCGGCATGCAATCCGCCGCCGGGGCGCTGGACCGGCTGTGCGATCCGGCGGCGCAGGTCAGCGCCCACTACACCGTGGACGAGGATGGCACCGTTTACGCCCACGTGCCGGAGGAGCGGCGCGCCTGGCATGCCGGCGTCGCTTACTGGCAGGGCGAAACCGACGTGAACGGGCGCTCGGTCGGCATCGAGATCGTCAACCCGGGGCACGAGTTCGGCTACCGTCCCTTCCCGGCAATGCAGATGACGGCCGTCGCCGCGCTGTCCGGCGCAATCGTGTCGCGCTACGGCATTCGCCCGTTGGGCGTCGTCGGCCACAGCGATGTTGCGCCGGAGCGCAAGACCGATCCCGGCGAACTGTTCGACTGGCGGATGCTCGCGGCGGCCGGCGTGGGCTATTGGCCCGGCGCCGGCGCGGTGCGGGAGCGGATCGAAGCGGCTGACGCGGCAGACTTGCAGGCGCTCGGCCGGAACCTCGGGCGCATCGGCTATCGCTGGCCCGACGCGCCCGATAAATCGAAAGCGGAAGAACAGGCGCGGACGGCGGTCGTCGCAGCCTTCCAGCGCCATTTCCGGCCGGCGTCGGTGACCGGCGCCGCCGATCCGGAAACCGCCGCGCTGGCAGCTGTCGTCGCCGCTGCGGCGTAGGCCGAACGACTTGACCCGAACCGGGAGGATAACGATGTTGACAGTGCCAGACGGCCGGATGGCCGCGCCCTGCCAATGGGGAAACCCGGCAGGGTGAGGAAAGTCCGGGCTCCACGGAAACACGGTGCCGGGTAACGCCCGGCGGGGGCGACCCCCGAGACAGCGCCACAGAAAGCAAACCGCCTGGCATCGGGCCGGGCAAGGGTGAAAGGGTGCGGTAAGAGCGCACCGCGCGGCTGGCAACAGGCGCGGCATGGCAAGCCTCACCGGGAGCAAGACCGAATAGGAACGGCGCGGGCGTGCCCCGGTTTGGCCCGGGTGCGTCCAGGCGGGTTTCCGCGCCGCCGTACGGGTGGGTCGCGAGAGGCAGCCGGCGACGGCTGTCCCAGATGAATGGCCATCCCCCCGGCCTCGCCGGGGGACAGAACCCGGCTTACAGGCCGTCTGGCGCCGGCCGCGCCGCCGAATGAGGCGAGGCAGCCCCGCTTCGGAATTTTCGGATGCAGGGGATATTTCGTCGGCTTCCGGCGACCGCCCCCGATTCCACATATAGATGTTTTGGACGTGTCAAACGCTTGATTTGCCATGAATTTCCGATCTTGGCAGCATTGACTTCCATGAAATCCCATGATATCCCATAAATCGTCATGGAAGATCGGCTCAGTGCGACCGAACCGACTCCACGAGAGAGATAGACCGGGCAGGCCCCCTCGCCGGCGGCGCTGCCGAGAGCGGGGACACGGTTTCGTATGGCGTCGTTTATCGGCACGTTTACGAACAGGGTGGACAGGAAAGGGCGGGTATCCGTGCCGGCACGGTTTCGTGCCGCCCTTGCCGCGACGCCTGCGGCCGGCGCCTTCAACGGCGTGGTCGTATCCCCGAACGGCGGACTAGGCGCAATCGACGCCTGCGACAGTCAGCGGATCGAGGACACGATCGAACGGCTCGATGCCCGCGACGGCCTGACGCCGGAAGAGCAGCAGGCGATCGAACTCGTTCTGTCGGACTCCGAAGAATTGCCTTTCGACGGCGAGGGCCGGATCATCTTGCCGGAGCGCCTGATCGCGCTTGCCGCAATCGGCGACAAGGCCGTTTTCGTCGGCATCGGCAGAGTCTTCCAGATCTGGTCGCCTGAGCGCCGCGCGGCCTGGCAGGCCGATGCGGCGCAGGGTCCGCTGGGCCAAATCGGCCTGAAGGACCTGTGGTCGCTCGGGGCCGGTGGCGCCGCATGACCGCCGCCCATATTCCCGTCCTCCTGAACGAGGTGGTCCGGGCGCTCGCGCCGAGGCCGGGCGGCGCCTATGTCGACGGCACTTTCGGCGCGGGCGGCTATACGGCCGCTATTCTCGGTGCCGCCGAATGCCGGGTGACCGCCATAGACTGCGATCCGGACGCGATCGAGCGGGGCCGGGGCCTGCGGGACCGGTATCGCGATCGGCTGACCCTGATCGAAGGCCGGTTCGGCGACATGGACCGCCTGGTTCGTGCCGCCGTCGATACGCCGGTCGATGGGGTCGCTCTCGATATCGGCGTTTCCTCGCCGCAGATCGATACCCCCGGCCGCGGCTTTTCATTCCGCCACGACGGACCGCTCGACATGCGTATGAGCCGGTCGGGGCCGACCGCCGCCGAGGTGGTCAACCGGGCCGCCGAAGCGGACCTCTCAAAGATCATCTACACGCTGGGCGAGGAACGCGCGGCCCGCCGCATTGCCCGGGCCATTGTCAATGCACGCCGCTGCGCGGCGATAGAGCGGACCATACAACTGGCCGATATCGTCCGGGCGGTTGTGCCAAGAGCAACCGGCGGGATCGATCCGGCGACCCGCACCTTTCAGGCCCTGCGCCTCTATGTGAACGGCGAACTCGACGAACTCGACCGCGGCCTGCGCAGTGCCGAACGCCTGTTGCGGCCTGGCGGGAGGCTCGCCGTGGTCTGCTTTCATTCGCTCGAAGACCGGCGCGTGAAGCGGTTCCTGCGCGACCGCAGCGCCGAAGCGCCGCGCGGCTCGCGCCACCGGCCGGAACCCGCCGGTCGGCGCACGCCGACCTTCCGGCTGCTTCATCGCCGGGCGATAACGCCGTCAGCTGGCGAAATCGCCGCCAATCCGCGTGCGCGCTCGTCCCGGCTTCGCGCTGCTGAGCGGACAGACGGCCCGGCGTGGGCCGACAATGCAGCCGGCGATCCGGCCGGGAGCGACGCATGATCCGTTGGACCACAATCGTCCTGCTCGTTCTTATAAGCGGCCTGACCGGCGCGCTGTTTCTGGTGAAACACCAAGTCCAGACCCTCGAGCAACAGGTCGCTCATGTCGAGAAGAGCGTCAAGTCCTACCGGAACAATGTCCGGATTCTGCAGGCCGAATGGACCCTGCTGACTTCGCCGCAGCGTCTCGAAAGATTGCCACGGCCGAAAGGACTGGCGCCGCTCGCCGGCGGGCAGTTCAGGCGTTTCTCGGACTTGCCCGATACCTTTGTCGCGCAATTCGCCTCGACCGACGAAGGCCGGGCGTCAGACAAGAGCGCCCGAGCGAGGAAGCTGCAATGAGCCGCCGGCTTCGGGATCTGTGCCGCCCGCACGCCAAGTCCGCCCGGTGCCGACCGGGCGAAATGCCTTTGGAAGGCGAAGCCGGCAAGGCGATTTCCAAGGCGCGCCGCCGGTTGATCGTCACCGGCATCGTCTTTCTGCTCGCATTCTGCGCTATCGGCTATCGCCTTGTGGATCTGAGCGTGATCCGTGCCGGGGCCGAAGCCGAGCGCGCCAAATTAGCTGCGAAAAAAGAACTGCCGAACGGCCATCGCGCCAATATTGTCGATCGCAACGGTGTCGTGCTCGCGACCAGCATCAGATCCTGGTCGATCTATGCCGACCCCACCCTGGTCGGCGATCCCGGCCGGACGGCCCGTATTCTGGCCCACATTTTCCCGCAGCAGAATATTCGTACGCTAAAGGCAAAGCTGAACCGGAAAGGCCGTTTTGTTTGGATCAGCCGGCAAGCGTCACCAGCGGCCTATCAGCAGATACTGCGCTTCGGACTGGCCGGGATCCACGCCCGACCCGATCTGCGCCGCGCCTATCCGCAGCGGGCGCTGGTCGCCCACATCGTCGGCAGCAGCGATGTTGACAACAAGGGAACCGCCGGCGTCGAAGCGAAGATGGACAAGCGCATCCGGACCGGCGCCCGGCCGCTCAGGCTGTCGATCGATTTGCGCGCCCAGGTTGCCGTTCGGGAGATTCTGGCCAGGTCGATCGGATACTGGCGGGCGCTCGGCGGCGCCGCGATGGTCATGGATGTGCGCACCGGTGAAATCCCGGCAATGGTCTCGCTCCCGGACTATGACCCTTACAATCCGCAGGGCGTCCCGAAAAAGGCCAGATTCAACCGCAACACTCTGGGCGTGTACGAACTCGGCTCTGTCTTCAAGATTCTGAACACGGCTATGGCGCTCGATTACGGCGTCACTCACATCCGCGAAATGCACCGGGTCCACAAGCCGCTTCCGGCTGGCCGGCGCTTCATCCGCGATTCCCATCCGATCGCGAAACCGATCGATACGGGCACCATCCTGGTCAAGTCGTCCAACATCGGTTCGGCAATGATTGCCCAGCGCATCGGCGGCAAACGCCAGAAAGCGTTTCTGCGCAAGGCGGGGATGCTTGCGAAAATACCGCTGGAACTGCCCGAAGCCGGCCAGCCGCTGTATCCGCGGCGCTGGCGGCCGGTCAATACGCTGACAGTATCGTTCGGCCACGGCATTGCCGTCACGCCTGTCCATCTGGTGGCGGCAGTCGGCGGCATCGTCAATGACGGTGTGATGGTGCAACCGACCCTACTCAAGCGCCAGAATGGCCGGCCCCTGCTACCGCGGCGCATCGTATCGGCGAAAACCAGCCGAATTCTCCGGAATTTGATGCGCCAGGTCGTCCTGAAAGGCACAGGTAGAAGGGCGAATGCCAAAGGTTACCGGGTCGGCGGTAAAACCGGCACCGCGGAAAAGGCGGGACGCGGCGGCTACCGGCGCAAGGCGCTGTTGTCGTCTTTCGTCGCCGCCTTTCCGATGGACCGGCCCCGTTATGTGCTGCTGGTTTCCCTCGACGAGCCGAAGGGCAACAAGAAGAGTTATGGCTATGCAACTGCGGGCTGGGTCGCTGCGCCGGCTGCAAAGGAAATTATCGAGCGGATCGCGCCGATACTGAAAGTCCCCCGTCAGGCCGAGGAACGGCGCGGGACGCGTAAACAGATTCTGGCCAGCGCCGCTTCCGGTTCCCGGAAAACAGATCGCCGCGGCGCGGATTCGGGTGAGAGCCGGCGATGAAGCTTGCCGCACTGATGGCCGAACGCACGGGCCGACCCGCCACGGCGCACTGGGATCCGGCATTCGGCGAACTCGACATTGCCGGCCTAAGCGCCGATTCGCGCCAGGTCGCACAGGGCTACCTGTTCGCAGCGCTGCCGGGCGCGCGACTCGATGGCCGACGCTTTATACCCAATGCCCTTAGCGCCGGTGCGGCGGCCGTCCTCTCGACGATGGACGTGACCCGGAACACCCTGGACGGCGCCGCCGCCGCACTGATCACCGATCCTCAGCCGCGCCGGCAACTCGCCTGGATGGCGGACCGGTTCTTCGACGCCCAGCCGGCGGCCCAGGTCGCCGTCACCGGGACGAACGGCAAGACGTCCGTCGTCTCCTTCCTGCAGCAGATCTGGTCGGCCGCCGGGCGCGACGCCGCAACTATGGGTACGTTGGGTATCCGCGGCCCGGGCATCGGGCGTCACGGGGCTCTGACGACACCCGATCCGGTCTCGCTGCACCGCGAGCTGGCCGCTCTGAGCCGGGACGGAATCGAATGCCTGGCCGTCGAAGCCTCGAGCCACGGACTGGATCAGTTCCGGCTCGACGGGCTGCGTCTGCAGGCCGCCGCCTTCACCGGTCTCAGTCGCGACCACATCGATTACCACGGTTCGATGGATGCCTATCTGGCGAGCAAGCTGCGTCTGTTCACCGAACTCACGCCGGCCGGCGGCACAGCTGTCGTCAACGCCGACAGCCAGGTCTTCGATCGGGTTCGCCGGGCCTGCGAGCAAGCGAGTCTCAGGGTCGTCAGCTACGGCCGTTCGGCCGAGGACATAGTCTTGCGACGCTGGACGCCGATATCGGGTGGCCAGCGCCTCGATATTGGGCTGTTCGGCACGCCCGCGATTGTCGAACTACCCCTCGTCGGCGATTTTCAAGCCTGGAACGCCCTGTGCGCGCTGGGACTGGCGACAGCCACCGGAGTCCCGGCAGCCGAAGGGCTGGACGCCTTGCAACGCCTGCATGGCGCGCCCGGCCGGCTGGAACATGTCGGTTCCCGGCTCAACGGCGCGGCGGTCTATGTCGACTACGCCCACACGCCGGACGCTCTGGAAACCGTGCTCAACGCCGTGCGGCCTCACGCGAAAGGCACCCTGGCCGTGGTGTTCGGTTGCGGTGGCGACCGCGATGCCGGCAAACGGCCCCTCATGGGCGCCGCCGCGCACAGGCTCGCCGACAGGGCGATCGTCACCGACGACAACCCGCGCGGTGAGATGCCCTCTGACATTCGAGCTGCGATCCTGCCCGCCTGCCCCGGCGCCGCCGAGATCGGCGACCGGCGCGAAGCGATATTCGCCGCCGTATCCGCTCTGGCCGCCGGCGACGCCCTGGTGATCGCAGGAAAGGGCCATGAGCGGGGCCAGATCGTCGGGGACACGACGCTGCCATTCGAAGACGCGACCGTCGCCCGCGAGGCGATCGCCACTGCGGACGCAGCACGGGACGGCGCGGCATGAGCGCGGTTCTCTGGACTACGGCGGAAGCCGCTGCCGCAACCCGCGGACGGGTGCTGGCAACGGGCGGCAACAGCTGGTCCGCGACCGGCGTGTCGATCGACAGTCGGACGGTTTCGACCGGCGATCTGTTCGTCGCGCTACAAGGCCCGGTGTTCGACGGTCACGATTTCGCCGGTAAAGCCTTCGCCGCCGGCGCCGCCGCAGCGCTGATCCACCGCCCCGTCGAGCCGGCCGGCCCGGCGCTTGTTGTACGCGACACGAGGTGCGGTCTCGAGGATCTGGGCCGGGCAGCCCGCGACCGCTGCAACGGCAGGATCGTTGCGGTAACCGGCAGCGTCGGCAAGACGGGTGTGAAGGAGAGCCTGCGCACCCTGCTGTCCCGGCAGGGCAAGACCTATGCTACGGTGGGCAACCTGAACAACCATTGGGGGGCGCCGCTGTCGCTCGCCCGCTTGCCCCGCTCGGCCGCCTACGGCGTGTTCGAACTGGGTATGAGCAACCCCGGCGAACTGGCGCCGCTCTCCCGCATGGTCCGGCCGCATGTTGCGCTGATCACGACGGTGGCCCCGGTGCATGTCGAATTTTTCGACAGCGTCGAGGCGGTGGCCGAAGCGAAGGCGGAGATTTTCCAAGGCGTCGTCGAGGACGGCGCCGCGGTGCTGCCGCGGGACAACGATCATTTCGACCTGCTCGATGCCCGCGCCGCCGAAGCGGGCGTCGCCCGCCGCGTGTCCTTCGGCGTGCGTCCGGAGGCGGATGTCCGGTTGCTGGCCTCGGTCATGGATGCCGACGGCAGCGATGTGACAGCCTCGGCGTTCGGCAAGCGTCTCGGGTTTCGGGTCGGCGTGCCCGGGCATCATTGGGTAATCAACGCGCTCGGCATGCTGGCGGCGATCAGCGAGGCCGGCGCCGATGTCGCTGCCGCAGCCGCGGCCATGACGGATTTGAAGGCGCCGGCGGGGCGCGGCGCGCGCCGGACGGTGCGTTTGCCGGACGGCAGCTTCGACCTGCTGGATGAGAGCTACAATGCCAGCCCGGCGGCCATGCGTGCGGCGTTCGAAACGCTGATGCTCGCCAACCCGCGCGGCGGCGGGCGGCGGATCGCCGTACTGGGCGACATGCGCGAGCTGGGCGGCGACGGGCCGGCCCTGCATGCCGGTCTCGCCGACGATCTGGTCGACGCGAATATCGACCTCCTGTTCAGCGCCGGACCGTTGATGCGCCACCTGTACGAGGCCGTGCCGGCAGCGCGGCGCGGGGTTCACGCGGCCGCTTCGGAAGCGCTAATTCCCTCAGTCGCTGCGGCCGTGCAGGCTGGCGATGTCGTTTGCGTCAAAGGTTCGCTCGGCAGCCGGATGAAGCCGGTGGTCGACGCGCTGATTGCACTGGAGAATTGTTGCGGGGAGGCAGGCGGCGATGCTGTTTGAATTCCTCCTGCCGCTGTCATCGGAGTTCAGCCCGCTGCGGCTGTTCCAGTACCTGACTTTCAGGTCGGGCGGCGCGCTGATGACGGCGCTGATTATCGGCCTGGTGCTCGGACCCGCGACCATCCGCTGGCTGAAACGCCGCCAGGCCGAAGGTCAGCCGATCCGCGACGATGGCCCCGAATCCCATTTTAGGAAGCGCGGCACGCCGACGATGGGCGGCGTCCTGATCCTGCTTTCGGTCGCAATCTCAACCCTTCTGTGGATGGATCTGGGCAACGGCTATATCTGGAGCGTGTTGATCGTCACGCTCGGCTTCGGCCTGCTCGGATTTTACGACGACTACCGGAAACTGACCAATCGCTCGTCCAAGGGCATGCCGAGCAAGCTGAAATTTGCCGGGCAGATCGTCATCTCCGTCATCGCGACCTACTGGATCATGCGGCTCGGCTGGGATGCCCAGTTCAAATACCAGGTCAATGCGGACCTGCCGCTGGCGACCGGCGTGTCGATTCCCTTTCTCAAGGGCTATCTCCTCGATCTCGGCAACTTCCTGTTCATCCTGTTCGCATGCTGCGTCATGGTCGGGGCGTCGAACGCGGTGAACCTGACGGACGGCCTGGACGGACTGGCCATCGTCCCGGTGATGATTGCGGCCGGCGTGTTCGGCCTGATCGCCTATCTCGTCGGCAACTCCGTATTTTCGAACTATCTGCAGATCACTTTCGTCCCCGGCACCGGCGAACTCGCCGTCTTCTGCGGTTCGCTGGTCGGCGCGGCGCTAGGTTTCCTGTGGTTCAATGCGCCGCCGGCGATGGTGTTCATGGGCGACACCGGCTCGCTCTCGATGGGCGGGGCGCTCGGCGCCATCGCGGTCGCCGTGAAGCACGAACTCGTGCTGGCGATCGTCGGTGGCCTGTTCGTGCTCGAAACGCTTTCCGTCATCGTCCAGGTCACCTCGTTCAAACTGACGGGGAAGCGCGTCTTTCGCATGGCGCCGATCCACCATCACTTCGAGCAAAAGGGATGGCAGGAACCGACCATCGTCGTGCGGTTCTGGATCATCGCCGCGGTGTTGGCGATCGTCGGCCTCTCCACCCTGAAGCTGCGGTAGATGCCGTGATCCCGGTCCCCTCCTTCGCTAACAGGCGGGTTGCCGTCATGGGTCTCGGCGTTGCCGGGCTGGCGACGGCGCGCGCCCTGGCGCAGAGCGGTGCCGAGGTGCTGGCCTGGGACGATGCGGAGCCGGGCCGGGAAGCCGCCGCCGCCGCCGGCATCACCGCGACCGACCTGGGCGCCATGACTTGGACCGCAGACCTGCCGCTGGTCCTGAGCCCCGGCATCCCGCATGCGTATCCGGCACCGCACCCGGTCGCTGCCAAGGCGCGCGCCGTCGGCGCCGAAATCCTGTGCGATATCGAATTGCTGGCCCGTTCGGTGCCAGCCGCGACCTGCGTGACCGTGACCGGCACCAACGGCAAGTCGACGACGACGGCACTGATCGGCCATATCCTGCGCTTGGCCGGACGCAGGGTAGAGGTCGGCGGCAATTTCGGCCCGCCCGCGCTTGGCCTGGAACCGCTGGATCCCGGCGGAATCTACGTCCTCGAACTGTCGTCCTATCAGCTTGACCGGACCTACAGCCTTCGAGCCCAGGCCGTTGTTCTCCTGAACATAGCCGAGGACCATCTCGAGCGGCACGGCGGCCTGGACGGTTATATCACCGCCAAGCGCCGATGCTTCGATCTTTCGGCGCCGGACGCAGCCGTCGTCGTCGGCATCGACGACCCAATGGCGCGCGCGCTAGCCGACCGGGCGGAAGAAGCCGGCCGCAGCGTTATCCGGGTTTCCGGCCGCACCCATATCGACGGCGGAATCGGCGTGCGGGACGGCGCATTGCGCGACGACACGCCAACCGGAGCCCGCTCTCTGGTCGATCTGGGCAACGCATCGGCCCTGCGCGGGACCCACAACCATCAGAACGCGGCGGCTGCCTGGGCCGCCTGCCGGGCGCTCGGTGTCGAACGGGAGAATATCGCCGCGGCCTTTGCGACCTTCCCGGGCCTACTGCACCGGCAGGAACGAATCGGTACGATCGCCGCGTGCAAAAAGACCGTCACTTTCATCAACGACAGCAAGGCGACCAACGTTGCGGCGGCGGCGCGGGCTCTGTCCGCCTATGACGAGATTTTCTGGATCGCCGGCGGGCGCGGAAAGGAAGGCGGCTACACGGGCTTGACGCCGGCCCTGGGATCGCTTCACGGCGCTTTCCTGATCGGCGAGGAAGCGCAGGCGGTTGCGCGGTTTCTGGCGGAGGCGACGCCTGCCGTGCCCGTTACCGTCTCCGGCACGCTGGAACACGCGGTCGCCGACGCCTGGACGGCCGCCACGGCCGTCGATGCGCCGGCGGAATCCATCATCCTGCTCTCGCCGGCCTGCGCCTCGTTTGACCAGTTCGCGAATTTCGGCGCCCGCGGCGACGCCTTCCGCAGGTGCGCCCGGAACCTGATTTCCCACGCCCTGAACGGTGCGGCGGAAGGCGCGGCATGAGCTACGCTCCTTCCCGCATCGATACGAGCGTCATCGGCCGCTGGTGGTGGACGGTCGACCGCTGGCTGCTCATCGCCGTCGGCCTGCTGATCGTCTACGGCATCGTGCTCACGCTCGCCGCCAGCCCGTCTGCCGCGGCACGCGCCAATATCGAGAGTTTCCATTTCGTCCGTCAGCAACTTCTGTTCATTCCGTTCGCCATCGGGCTGATGCTGCTGACCTCCCTGCTTACCCCGCCCTGGGTGCGTCGGTCGGCGCTTGTTGTGCTGGCCGGCGCACTCATTTTTTCCGTTTTCGTTGTCTATGCGGGAGCGGAAATCAGGGGCGCGCGACGCTGGTATTCGGTTGCCGGCTTCGCATTCCAGCCCTCGGAATTCATCAAGCCGGGATTCGCCGTCGTCTGTGCCTGGTTGTGCGCGGCATCTCGGTCGGAAAACGGATTTCCGGGGCGTGTTCTCGCCACCGTCCTGTGTCTCGGGACGCTCGGCGTGCTCGCCATGCAGCCCGACATCGGCATGGCCTTCATCGTCTTTTCGATATGGTTCTGCCTGATGTTCCTGGCCGGCCTGTCGCTTTGGCTGATCGGCGCCGGTATCCTTGTCGTCGCAGGAGCGGCGGTCGCCGCCTATTTTAACTTCCCCCATGTCACCAAGCGGGTCGACCTGTTCCTCAATCCGGGCAGCGGCGACAACTACCAAGTCGACCGCTCGCTCGACGCCTTCATCAACGGCAGGATCTTCGGCAAGGGCCCCGGCGAGGGCACCGTGAAGGTCATGCTGCCGGATGCCCACAGCGATTTCATTTTCGCGGTTGCCGGCGAGGAGTTCGGCCTTATCGCCTGCCTGCTGATCGTCGGCACCTACGCCTTCATCGTGCTGCGCGGCTTCGTCCGGGCGATGGAAACCAACAACCTGTTCGTCCTGTTTGCCACGGTTGGCCTGCTCGCCGCATTCGGCCTCCAGGCGATCGTCAACCTGGCCTCCACCCTGCACCTGATGCCGACCAAAGGGATGACCCTGCCTTTCATCTCCTACGGCGGCTCTTCGATCATGGCGCTGGCGCTGGGCACCGGGATGATCCTGGCGCTGACCCGGGACCGGGCGGGAGGCCCGCTGTGAACAGCCGCGTAAACGGAGCAACGAGCCGGACCGTCGTTCTGACGGCCGGCGGCACCGGCGGACACCTGTTCCCGGCCATTGCGCTGGGCGCAGCGCTGCTGGAGCGAGGTTACAGGGTTCGGCTTTATACCGACTACCGCGGTGCCGACTATGCAAAGCGGACGCCGGGGATCGAGGCTCATATCGTCCCGGCGGCCTCGCCGTTCCGCGGCGGCGCGATCGGCAAGATCGCCTTCCTGTTCATCATGGCCCGTAGCGCCCTGGCCGTGAGCCGGCTGCTGCGCCGGCACAATCCCGCGGCCGTGGTCGGCTTCGGCGGCTATGCCGCATTCCCTGCGACCTTCATGGCCGCGCGGCAACGGCGGCCCATCGTTCTGCATGAACAGAACGGCTATCTCGGCCTTGCAAACCGCAAGATCGCCAAAGCGGCAAGCGCCATTGCGCTCTCCTTTCCGGCCGTCGAGGCCATGCCGCAAACCGGCGCCCGCACGGTCGAGACCGGCAACCCGGTTCGCCCGGAAATCAACGCCTTGCACGGCCGGCCCTACCGCCCGCCGGATCCGGGCGGGCCGTTCCACCTGTTCGTCATGGGCGGAAGCCAGGGGGCGACCGTGTTCAGCCATGTGCTGCCCGGCGCCATGGCCGCGCTGGACCCGGCCGAGCGCGCCCGTCTCCGCGTGACCCAGCAATGCCGGCCGGAAGATATCGAACCGGTACGGATCGTCTATCGGGATGCCGGAATCGCCGCCGATCTGGCGAGTTTCTTCGAGAACATCCCGGAGCATCTCTCGGCAGCCCATCTGATGATCTGCAGGGCCGGGGCCTCGACCTGCGCCGAGGCGCTGGTCGCCGGCGTACCCGCAATCTATGTGCCCTACCCGGCCGCCGCCGACGATCACCAGACTTTCAACGCTCGCCATATCGAGCGAGCCGGGGCCGGCTGGATGATGCCCCAACCCGCATTCACGCCGGCGGCAATCGCCGAGAAATTCTCCCGCTTCCTGAAGAATCCGCAACCGCTGATCGCTGCGGCACAGGCGGCGGCTGGGATCGGCCGCCCGGACGCCGCGGATCGGCTGGCCGATCTCGTGGCCGGCGTCGCCGAGGGGAGGCCTGCCGCATGATGGCGAAACCTCCCTTCGACCTGGGCACGATCCATTTCACCGGTATCGGCGGCATCGGGATGAGTGGCATTGCGGAGATCCTGCACAATTTGGGTTACCGGGTGCAGGGCAGCGACATTGCTGCCAACCCCAACGTCAGGCGGCTGAAGGGTCTGGGCATCGACATTGCGGTCGGTCACGCCGAAGAAAATATCGGCGATGCGGCAGTCGTTGTCATGTCGACGGCGGTCAAGCCCGGCAACCCGGAAATCGCGGCCGCGCGTGCGCGCCTGACCCCGGTGGTTCGGCGGGCCGAGATGCTGGGCGAACTGATGCGCCTGAAGTGGGGAATTGCCGTCGGCGGCACCCACGGCAAGACAACGACGACATCTCTCATTGCCGCCCTGATGGACGGCGCCGGCTTGGACCCGACCGTCATCAATGGCGGGATCATTAACGCCTACGGCACCAATGCCCGCCTCGGCGACGGCGACTGGATGATCGTGGAAGCCGACGAATCGGACGGTTCCTTCCTGAAACTGCCGGCGACCGTGGCCGTCGTGACGAATATCGATCCGGAACATCTGGATCACTACGGCGAATTCGATGCGCTGCGCCTCGCCTTCGAGAGCTTCGTCGGTAACATTCCCTTCTACGGCTGCGCTGTGCTGTGCCTGGACGATCCCGAAGTTCAGGCGATGATCCCGCGTCTGTCGGACCGCCGACTCATTACCTATGGCCTGTCGCGCCAGGCCGATATCCGGGGGGTTAACCTTCGCTACCGGACGGACGAAACCGTCTTCGACGTCGAGATCAAGGAACGGCTTCGGGGGCGTCAGGCGCGGTTCGACGATATCGCTCTGCCGATGCTGGGCGAGCACAATGTCCGCAATGCGCTGGCGGCACTCGCTGTTGGCTGGGAACTCGGGCTGGACGAGACGGCCCTCGGCGATGCCTTTGCCGGCTTCGAAGGGGTCAATCGCCGCTTCACCCGCACCGGCGTAGCAAACGGCATTACAGTCATCGACGATTACGGGCATCACCCGGTGGAAATTGCCCACGTCCTGAAAGCAGCCCGGGCGGCTTGCCGCGGTAAGGTGATCGCCGTCGCCCAACCGCACCGATATTCGCGGCTGAGCGATCTGTTCGAAGATTTTTGCACCTGTTTCAACGATGCCGACAAGGTCATCATTGCCGATGTTTATCCGGCTGGCGAAGAGCCGATTGCCGGCGCCGACAGGGATAGCCTGGTCGACGGCCTGCGCAATCGCGGCCACCGCAATGTGCGCGGCCTGACTTCCGAAGAAGACCTGCCGAACGTTATTGCCGACATTGCCGGCGAGGGCGACTATGTGATCTGCCTCGGCGCCGGCAATATCACCGCCTGGGCGCAGGCCCTCCCCGGCCGGCTCGAAGCCCTGAACGGGGGCGACCGATGAAAGCCGCCCTTCGCCCCAGCGCCGGATTGATCGGCCGCTTGCCGCCGGTTCGCGGCCATCTCGCCTCGAACGCGCCGCTGGACCGGGAAACCTGGTTCCGCGTCGGCGGCGCAGCGGAGGTCCTGTTCCGGCCGGCAGACCGGGACGACCTGATCGAGATGCTGCGCGGGATACCGGAAGGCACGCCGGTTACAGTCATCGGCCTGGGTTCCAACCTGCTGGTGCGCGACGGCGGCGTGCGTGGCATCGTCGTCCGGATGGGCCGCGAGATGGCCGGCATCGAGGTGGATGGGGACCGGGTCAGCGCCGGCGCAGGCGCACCCGACCCCGCCGTCGCCGCCGCGGCACGGGACGCTGGCCTCGCCGGCCTGGAATTCCTCTCGGGCATTCCCGGCACAATCGGCGGCGCGCTGCGCATGAACGCCGGCGCCTATGGCGGCGAAATGGAAGATATTCTGGTGTTCTGCGAAGCCGTCGACCCGGATGGCGAAGTTCACCGGGTGGGCCCGGACGAAATGGGCTTCGGCTACCGGCATTGCAGCGTTCCGGACGACTGGATTTTCACCGGCGCTGTCATGCGCGGCACGCCCGGCGACCGGAATGATATCGCCGCGCGCATGGTCGAAATCAGGCAGAACCGGGAAGCCAGCCAGCCGATGCGCACCCGCACCGGCGGCAGCACGTTCCGCAATCCGAACGGCCACACAGCATGGCAGCTCGTCGACGAGGCCGGCTGCCGCGGCCTGATGTGCGGCGGCGCCAGGGTTTCGGAAAAGCACACCAATTTCCTGATCAACACCGGCAACGCCACGGCTGGCGATCTGGAAGTTCTGGGAGAGGAAATACGCGCCCGGGTAAGGGCCGGCAGTGGTATCGAATTGCACTGGGAAATCCGGCGGATCGGCGAGCCTCTGACTGGCAGCGAACCGGCCGGCAGCCAGATTCGGGAGCGCCGGCCATGACGCGCGTCGCGGTCCTCATGGGCGGTTTTTCCTCCGAACGCGAAGTTTCCCTGTCGTCCGGCAAGGGCTGTGTCGATGGCCTGCGCAATGCCGGCTTCGAGGTCACGGCCATCGACGTGACCCGTGATATAGGCGCTTTGCTGAGAGCGCTCGATCCGGCGCCGGACGCAGTTTTCAACGCTTTGCACGGCCCGTTCGGCGAGGACGGCCGAATCCAGGGCCTGCTCGACATCCTCGGCATTGCCTATACCCATTCCGGCACCACCGCCTCGGCCATGGCGATGGATAAGTCTGTCAGCCGCGCGATGTTTGCGCTGAAGGAGATCCCGCTTGCCGAAGGTTGGGTCGTGCCGCGGCCGGAACTCGATGCCTTTCCGGAACCGGCCCGGCCCTATGTGATGAAACCGCTGTGCGAGGGCAGTTCGGTCGGCGTCGAACTCGTCTTCGATACCGACAACAAATCCTGGAACGACCTCAAGCGGGCCTATGCGAAATATCGCGATACGCTTATCGAGCGTTACATCCCGGGGCGGGAAATCCAGGTCCTGGTCATGGGCGGCAGAGCCCTCGGCGCCATCGAAATCCGTACCGACCGGCGCTTCTACGACTATCGCGCGAAGTATTCCGAAGGCGAATCGGTCCATCTGATGCCGGCGCCGATCCATCCCGAGGCCTACGACCTGGCGCTCGATCTTGCAGTCCGGTCGCACGCGGCGCTCGGCTGCCGCGGCGTGAGCCGGGTCGATCTCCGCTACGACGACACGAAAGGCGAGCCCGGCGACCTGTTCGTCTTGGAGGTAAATACGCAACCCGGCATGACCCCGACCTCACTGGCGCCCGAGATCGCAGCCCATGCCGGCTGGTCGTTCGAGCGCCTATTGACCTGGCTGGTAGAGCACGCGGCATGCGACGCCTGAACCTCATTGGGAACAGCCGCCGCGCCCGCGAACTAGAAGACTGCGCGGCGCTGAGCGCCGGTGCGATCATCTCCCGGGCTGCCGCGACGAGGCCGGACGGCACTCCGCCGGAAGACACCCGCGTAGCGCCGACCCTCCGGCCGGACCCGGACCCGGTCCTGCCGGCCGATCCGCCGGTCCGCCGAAACCGCCGGGCGCGCCGGCGTCCGCTGCACCAGATCGGCGCAGAATTCCGCGCGCGCTCCGCTATGTTCGCGCGCTTCGTTCTGCTGGTCGGGCTATTCGGATTTCCCGTCTGGCTCTGGCAGACCGGACGGACCGAATCCGCCATCGCCTTGATCGACCGCAGCGCAGTGCAGGCGGGCGAAGCGTTCCGTACCGCGCTCGCCCTGCGCCTCGAGCATGTGTATGTCTCCGGCCGTCAACGTACATCGCGCACGGCCCTGTCTTCGGTTGTCGGCCTCGACCGCGGCGTCTCGCTCACGGAAATCGACATCGCCGGACTCCGTGGGCGGCTGCGCACCCTGCCCTGGATAGCGGACGCGACCGTCGAGCGGCGCTGGCCGGATGCCCTTTACGTCCGATTGCGCGAACACACAGCCATCGCCCGTTTCGAAGTCGGCGGCCGGATTAAACTGATTTCCAGGGGCGGCGCCATCTTCGACATGGCCGCTGACGGAAATCATTGGAACAAGTTGCTGGTCAAGGGCACCGGGGCGCCGGAACGGACCGCCGCCCTGGTTGCGCTGTTGCAGACGCGGCCGGTGCTGGCCAAACGCGTCGTGCAGGCAACCCGTCGAGGCCGCCGCCGCTGGGATCTCAGATTCGACAACGGCGTCTTCCTAAAATTGCCGGAACGCCGACCCGACGCCGCCTGGCACCGTTTTGCCGATCTGGACCGCGCCCACAATCTGCTTGCCAGAGGCGCGCAGGGGTTCGACATGCGATCCCGCTTCGAATTCGTGATCCGCACGCCGGAAGGCGAGGCCGGAGAAGGGGCCGGTGCGACGCACCGGACTGCCGACCACAACGGCGATCGGGGTTAGGGGGCCGCTAGCCAAAAATGGCCAAACGAAACGGCGCATCTGCCGCCGCAAGAAACCAGCTGATCGCTGCGCTGGATATCGGAACCAGCAAGGTGACCTGCATAATCGCACAGCCCCTGCCGGCCGGTCAGCTGCGCGTAGTCGGCATCGGCAAACGTGACACGAAAGGGATGGCGCGCGGATCGGTGGTGAACATGGATGCCGCGCGCGATTCGATCGCCAACACAGTGCATATCGCCGAGAACATGACCGGCGAGACCGTGAAGTCCGTGATCGTTTCGGTGAACTGTGGGCGGCCGAAATCGGAAATCATGTCGTTCGAGGCGCCGATCGCGAACGGGGAAGTAGGTCCGGCCGACATTCGCCGAGTGTTACAGCGCGGGCAACGCATCGAAAACGAACTGGACCGCGCGCTGATCCATTCCATTCCCGTTGGTTTCAGGCTCGACGCAGCGCACGGAATCCGGAATCCGCGCGGCCTGTTCGGCGAAACGCTGGGCGCGGAAGTTCACACCGTTACCGCCGAGGCCGGCCCGGTGCGCAGCCTGGCGGCCTGTGTCCGCGGCTGTCACTTGGAGATCGATCACTTCGTCATGGCGCCCTACGCCGCCGGCCTGGCAACGCTGGTGGAAGATGAATGGACGCTGGGCGCGACGGTGATCGACATGGGCGCCGGCGTCACCGGCGCGGCTGTGTTCATGGATGGCGAGATCGTTTTCGCCGACACCATCCCGGTCGGCGGAAATCAGGTCACCGCGGATCTCGCTCACGGCCTGTCGACCCCGATCGAACAGGCCGAAATGCTCAAGGTCCGCTATGGCAGTGCAGTCAGCGAGCCGAGCGACGACAGGGCGATCATCGAAATTCCCGCTATCGGGGCCGAGGAAAATGCGCCGTCCCAGCCTGCACCAAAGAGCCTGTTGACAGGCATTATCCGGCCGCGCGTGGAGGAAACCCTGGAACTGGTGCGCAGCCGGCTCAAGGACACGCCATACCTGGAGCGCGCCGGACGCCGCATCGTTCTGAGCGGCGGCGCCTGCCAATTGAGAGGCGTGCCGCAACTGACCAGCGCCATTTTCGACGGCAAAGTCAGGATAGGCCGCGCAATTCCGTTCGATGGCCTTGCCGAGACGGCGATGGGCCAAGCCTACACGGCATGCACCGGATTGCTGCGCTTCGCCGCCGAATTCCGCGAAGACGCCAATGGTATCAGCGGCGCGCTCGGCGCGCTTGCCGCAGCCGAAACGCGCAACCCCGGCCTGGTCGGCCGGTTCGGCGACTGGCTGAAGGAACATCTGTGATGAACCAAATATTTTCTTCCACCTTTAACCGAATTCCGACGACCCGCCCTTCGCCGCGCACTGCGAAAGCAGCGGCCGGACGGAAAGGCTCACCAAGGAGGCCACAATGACCCTCAATCTCTCCATGCCTAAATCTCCTCCCGAACTGCGACCGCGTATCGTCGTCTTCGGAGTTGGCGGCGCTGGCTGCAATGCGGTCAACAACATGCTGAATTCCGACATCGAAGGGGTTGTGTGCGTGGTGGCCAACACCGATGCCCAGTCCCTCGCCCAGTCCGATTGCGAACGTCAGATCCAGTTGGGCCTGAGTATTACGCAGGGCCTGGGCGCCGGCTCGCGTCCGGAAATCGGCCGGGCGTCGGCCGAGGAGGAAATCGATCAGATCGCCGAGCATCTGAACGGGAGCCACATGGTATTCATCACCGCTGGTATGGGCGGCGGCACCGGTACCGGGGCAGCGCCTGTGATCGCGCGGGCGGCCCGGGACAGCGGCATACTTACAGTTGGGGTGGTGACCAAGCCGTTCCATTTCGAAGGTGCCCAGCGCATGCGCCTGGCCGAAGCAGGGCTTCAGGAATTGCAGGATGTCGTCGACACGCTGATTGTCATCCCGAACCAAAACCTGTTCCGCGTCGCCAACGAGCAAACGACGTTCGCCGATGCGTTCCGCATGGCCGACGAAGTCCTCCATTCGGGCGTCCGCGGAATTACCGACCTGATGATCATGCCCGGCCTGATCAATCTGGATTTTGCCGATATCCGCTCAGTGATGTCGGAAATGGGCAAGGCCATGATGGGCGCAGGCGAAGCCCACGGCGACAACCGGTCGATCGATGCGGCCGAGGCGGCGATCTCCAATCCGTTGCTCGACGACGTTTCGATGAAGGGTGCACGCGGCCTGCTGATCAATATTTCGGGCGGACCCGACCTGACCCTCTTTGAGGTTGACGAAGCGGCCAACAGAGTGCGCGATGAAGTCGATCCGGCGGCAAGCATTATTTTCGGCTCGACCTTCGATCCGAACCTGGAGGGCAAGATCAGGGTGTCGGTTTTTGCCACCGGAATCGACAGCCCGATGGTCGTGTCCCAGCGTCCGACCGAACTCAAGGTTCTGCGGCCGGCGCGGCACGAAATCGAACACGCGCCGCCGCAGGATCGGGGTGCCGCCGAAGCAGCCGTGGCAACTGCCGGCATTTCGGCGATCGTCGGCGAGAACGCGACCGCCGCACCGGATGCAGCGCCGCGGGAAGTTGATCATCTGGATGTTGCCGACGTTGCGGATGCCGGCGAACCCGAACCGCAGTCCGAGATGTTCGCCAGTTCAGGGTCTGCAGAGGTTTCCGCCGTCGAAACAGTTGGCAATACGGTCGAGACTGCATCGCTCCAAACGGCACAGTCCGAAACCGAACGGATCGAAGCTGCGCCTGTTGAAGTCGCTCCTGCCGAAGCCGAGCCGATTGAGACTGCCCTTGTCGAGAGACCGACCGACCTCGCGCAGAAGGTGGAAGAGATGTTGACGCCCAGCCGGCCGGCGGCGCCTGAGGAACCGCCGCAAGCGCGGCCGGAGTTACGCTCGGTCTTGCGGCCGGAAGGGCGGCCGGTCGCCGGGCCCGCATCGTCGGAACCGGAAACCGGAACCGGCAAGCGCGAATCCATGTTCTCGTTCCTCCGCGGCCGGCGCAAAGTTTCGGCCAGGCCGGCTACCGCCAACAACGGCAGCGCGGACGAAGACAAGAACTCCTCCCGCGCAAAGCAAAACGGAGACGGGCAAACTGAGTCGACGGTCCGGCTGATTACCGACACCGACCGCTCCCGCCGCGAAGCCGCCGACCGGACTTCCCGGACCCAGCCGGCAGCTTCCGGAGGGGTTCGGAACGACGATCGGTCGCCCGAAGACGATCTCCTTGAAATTCCGGCGTTTTTGCGCCGCCAGGCGAACTGATTTGAATTTCTTTGGGATCGTGTAACACGGCGTAACAAAGCGTGATTTGAGCGAACAAGCGCCAATTTGCTAGAAGCTGGGCCGGCGATTTAACGAATCGCCGGCTCCTTGTTTGGATTCTGCCGATATCGGGAGCGTAACGGCTGCAAGGCCGGTGCGGGTTTTCGGCACCTCTATTCGGAGCCATTCGTGGAGACGGGGAAAAACCGCATGGATGCGATGGACACGCCGGAAAAATTCCGCGCGAACGGTTTCGCATTGCGGCCCGCTGACCGGGGCGGCGTTCGTCAGACGACGTTGAAGGACGAAATATCCTGTGCCGGACGAGGCCTGCATTCCGGCACGAGAGTCAGCATGGCCTTGCTCCCCGCCGAAGCGGATTCGGGAATTGTCTTCCGGCGGACCGATCTCGCAGTCCGCGGCGCCGAAATCGCCGCGCGGTGGGACAATGTCGTGGACACAAGAATGTGCACGACCATCGGCAATGCCGAAGGCGTCGTCGTGGGCACGATCGAACATCTGGTGGCGACGCTGGCTGGCCTGCAGGTCGATAATGTCACGGTGGAGGTAAACGGCCCGGAATTGCCGGTAATGGACGGCAGTGCCGAGCCCTTCGCGTTCCTGATCGAGTGCGCCGGAATTCGTGAGATGGACGCACCGCGCCGCGTCATCGAAATTCTGAAGCCGGTGTCGGTGGGCAATGACGAGAAGTCCGCTGTCCTGATGCCGGGCTCCGGGAGCACCTACAGTTTCGAAATCGAATTCGCCTCAGGCGCGATCGGACGGCAATTGCGGGCGTTCGACCTGTCGAACGGCGCCTTTCGCCGCGAACTGGCTTCGGCGCGCACCTTCGGCTTCCGGGAAGAGATCGACGCAATGCATGCCTCAGGGCTGGCGCGGGGCGGTTCCCTGGCCAATGCGGTAGTCGTCGACGGCAGCACCGTCCTGAACCCCGAAGGTCTGCGGTTCCGGGACGAATTTGTCCGCCACAAGCTGCTCGATTCACTTGGCGACATGCGCTTGGCCGGTCATCAGCTGCTTGGCCATTTTCATGGTTATCGGTCCGGCCACACGCTGAACATCCGGCTGTTGCGCCGATTGTTTGCAGACGATAATGCCTGGCGCCTAGTCGAAACTGGCGGCAAATTTACTGGGGGAGAGAGCGCGGAAGCCCGCATGCTCGCTGCCCGGGCCATCGCCTGACGCGGCAACGGACCGGTTCTTTGGCCGGCCCGTCGATTTCGGCCGCGAGATAATTCCAAATCGTCGACTGGATTGCGCCGCGAAAGACACGTGGCGCCGGCCGCAAGGCCTATGCTATGAAACCATCGCGTTGATTCGGCAGCGTTTATTGTGTTTCGAACAAAGCAGTGCCCCAGCGTGAGAACCGCCCGCATGATCGCCAGATTATTCCGAGCCCTGATTCGACCCTGTATGCGGACCATTGCGGTTGTCCCGATATATGCGGCGCTGGCAGTGGGAGGATGCAGTTCGCTCGACCTGTTCGGCCAAGACGCCGACGACACCTATATCGAAGGCTCGGTCGAGCAGCTCTACAACAGGGCCATGGACCTGTTGGAGAAAAAGGAATACGCGGAAGCGGCCAAATTCTTCAACGAGGTTGATCGACAGCATCCCTATTCCGTCTGGGCGCCGCGATCGCAGTTGATGGTGGCCTACACGAACTACAGGGCAAAAGATTTCGAGACCTCCCGGTTGACGCTGGACCGGTTTATCCGATTGAACCCGGCGCACCGCGACGTTCCCTATGCCCACTATCTCAAGGCGCTGTGTTTCTTCGAGGACGTGCGCGACACGAAACGCGACCCGGCCCCGACCGCCGCCGCCTATGAAGAGTTCACACTGGTCGCCGAACGATTTCCCGCGTCAAAATATGCCGACGATTCGCGGCGCAAGGCTGCCGTGCTGCGGGATCATCTCGCCGGGCACGAAATGGAGGTCGGCCGCTTTTATCAGGGCAAGGACCAGCATCTGGCGGCGATCAACCGGTTCAAGACCGTGGTGCAGGAATATCAGGCATCCCGCTATATTCCGGAAGCTCTGCACCGTATGACCGAGAGCTATATCGCCCTGGGATTGGGCAGCGAAGCGCAACGCACTGCAGCAGTCCTGGGCCGGAACTTTCCGAAGAGCAGCTGGTACGGCGATAGCCAGGCGCTGTTGAAGGGCGAGCGATCCTCGCCGGTCAGCACGACTTCCGCCCCTGTTGCCCCAAGCAGTGGCCCGGACAAGAAGAAGCCCGCGAAAGAAACGCCGAAAACGACGGCCAAGGACGGCAAGAAGTCTTGGTTAGGCCGCCTGTTCGACCGGATATTCTGATGCGACCGGGCGATAGAGAAGCAGCCCTGTAGTTGCCGGCTTGCGCGGATGCTTACCGGCCTTTCGATCCGCAACCTCCTTCTGATCGAAGCGCTCGACCTGCAGTTTGAGGCTGCGCTGACCGCGTTGACCGGCGAGACCGGCGCCGGCAAGTCGATCCTGCTCGCCTCCCTCGGCCTGGCGCTGGGCGGCCGAAGCGACGCGCGCTTTGTCCGTGGCGGCTCCGACCGAGCCACCGTTTCCGCCAGCTTCGAGATCGGAGTCGGTCATCCGGCCGGCGCGCTGCTCGCGGATCAAGGCCTTGAACTGCATGACGGCGAACTGATCCTGCGCCGCGTCCTGGGCGCCGACGGCCGCAGCAGGGCCTTCGTTAACGACCAGCCTGTAGGTGTCGGCCTGCTGCGGTCGATCGGCTCCCGCTTGGCCGAAATTCACGGCCAGTTCGATCAGACCGGCCTGCTCGATACCGCGACTCACCGGCAGTTGCTCGACAGTTTCGGCCGCCATCGCCGGGAGCTAGATGCGGTCGCGGATTCGTGGCGCCAGTTGACTGAAACGCGCGAGGCGCTGGACCGGGCCGAGCGCGACGCGGCGGAGGCGCGGCGGGACGAGGACTATCTCCGCCACCTTCACGGCGAATTGCGCGATCTGGCGCCGGCGGCGGACGAGGAGGAAAGTCTCGCAGCGGAACGCGCGCGGCTGGCCAACAGCGGCAAACTGATCGAAGCCGCACAGGAAGCAATCGCGGCAATCGGCCCGGATAGCCGCGCCGACGAAGCGCTGGGGACAGCCGCGCGGGCACTCGACAGGGCTGCAGCCCTGGCGCCGGACCTGCTTCAACCCGCCGTGGCCGCGCTCGACCGTGCCACTATAGAACTGAATGAAGTCCACAGCGCCGCGATCGATCTGGCGGCGCAAGCCGAAGCGGAACCGGCGCGATTGGAAGCGGTCGACGACCGGCTTGCCGCGCTACGCGATGCGGCGCGGAAACATCGTTGCGAAGTCGGCCAATTGCCCTTGCTGCTCGACAGGATAACAGAGCGGCTGTCGTCTATCGATGACAGTTCCGGTGAGCTCGCCGAGATACGCCGGCAGGCCGACGTGGCCGCCCTGGCCTATCGCAGCGCAGCCCGAAAGTTGAGCAATTCCCGGCGCGCTGCGGCCGGTGCGCTCGATGCGGCCATCGCGCGGGAGTTGCCGCCGCTCAAACTGGACCGCGCCCGATTTGTGACGCAGGTGTCGGCGCTGGACGAGCGCCAGGCGTCGGCCAACGGCCTCGACCGGATCGCATTCGAAGTGGCAACGACGCCGGGCGCGGAACCGGGTCCGATCGGTCGTATTGCCTCCGGCGGCGAGTTGGCGCGCATCATGCTGGCGCTGAGAGTCGTCCTGGCCCAGGACGACGGACCCGGGACCATGATTTTCGACGAAGTCGATTCCGGCGTTGGCGGGGCGACGGCCGCTGCCGTCGGCGAACGGCTGGCCCGTCTCGGCGAGCGGGCCCAGGTGCTGGTCGTCACCCACTCGCCGCAGGTCGCCGCCAAGGCCCGCCAGCACTGGCGGGTAATCCGGGCCGACATGGATGAGAGCGCGGTGGCTTCCGTTTCATTGCTGAACCAAGACGAGCGGCAGGAAGAGATCGCTCGGATGCTCTCCGGCGCCGCGATTACCGACGAAGCGCGCGCCGCCGCCACTGCCTTGATGGCGACGGGATCGTGACCCGCGGAATCCCCGTCGAGTCGTTGACCGAAGCGGAAGCGAAGGCTGAGCTTGCGCGCCTTGCCGCCGAACTGGAACGGCACGACGAAGCCTATCACGGAGACGACGCTCCGCAGATTGACGATGCAGAATACGACGCGCTGCGCCACCGCAACCAGGCGATAGAAACACGCTTCCCTGCCCTGCGGCGCGCTGACAGCCCGGAAAACCGGGTCGGTGCGAGACCCCGCGAGGGATTTGCGCAAGTCGAACACCGCGCGCCGATGCTCTCCCTTTCCAATGCCTTTTCGCGAGAGGATGTCGAAGAATTCGTCGAGCGAGTACGGCGTTTCCTGTCTCTGGGCGAGGCCGAGCCGGTCGAGATCGTCGCCGAACCGAAGATCGACGGTCTCTCTGCTGCCGTCCATTACCGCAGCGGCACCTTCGTCCTGGGCGCGACCCGCGGCGACGGCGCCGTCGGCGAGGATGTAACGGCCAATCTTCGGACCGTCGTCGACCTGCCGGAAACACTCAAGGGCGCCGCGCCGCCGCCCTACATCGAAATTCGCGGCGAAGTCTATATGCGCGGGGACGATTTTGCGGCGCTGAACGCAAGCCGGGAAGCGGCCGGACTGGCGCTTTACGCCAACCCGCGCAATTCCGCAGCCGGTTCTCTGCGCCAGATCGACCCTTCGATTACGGCGGAGCGAAAGCTGCGCTTCTTCGCCTATTCGTGGGGCGTGCGCGAAGACGGCGGCACGACGGCCGACATCGGCGAGACGCAGTGGGATTTTCTCGCGCTGCTGGGGGGATGGGGATTCAGCGTCAATCCATTCGCCACCTTGTGCCGGTCTGTCGACGACATGATTGCGCTGTACGACCGGGTTCAGAACGAACGCGCCACCCTGCCCTACGACATCGACGGAATCGTCTACAAGGTCAACCGGCTGGACTGGCAGGCCCGCCTCGGCATGGTCAGCCGCGCGCCGCGCTGGGCGACAGCCCACAAGTTCCCGGCGGAACGGGCGCAGACCGTTTTGAATGAAATCACCATCCAGGTCGGCCGAACCGGCGCGCTGACACCGGTCGCCAACCTCGAACCAGTGACCGTCGGCGGCGTCGTGGTTTCGCGCGCGACCCTGCATAACGAAGACGAGATCGCGCGGCGGAACGTCCGCAATGGCGATACCGTCGTCATCCAGCGGGCCGGCGATGTTATCCCGCAGGTCGTCGAAGTACTCCTCGACAAGCGGCAGGACGATTCGCAGCCCTATGTTTTCCCGGAAAGTTGCCCAGCCTGCGGCAGCCATGCCGTCCGGCCCGAGGGCGAAGCGATCCGCCGTTGCACGGGCGGTCTGATCTGTCCGGCCCAGAATGTCGAGCGGCTCAAGCATTTCGTGTCGCGCAATGCTTTCGATATCGAGGGCTTTGGCTCAAAACACGTCGTCGCCTTCCTCGAAGACGGGCTGATCGCGACGCCGGCCGACATTTTCTGCCTGCACAGCCGGGAGGCCGACCTGAAGGAACGCGAAGGCTGGGGCGAGCAATCGGTCGACAACCTGATGGCAGCGATCGAGGATCGCCGCCGAATTCCGCTGCACCGGCTGATCTACGCCCTCGGCATTCGGCAGGTCGGCGAATCGAGCGCCAAATTGCTGGCCCGGCACTACGGGTCGCTCGACTCGTGGCGCGACTCGATGCTTCAGGTGGCGGCGGAACGGGAACGACATCCGGAAGCGACCAAACCGGAAGAAATCGGCGAAAACTTTGGGGATTTGTGCAATATCGACCAGGTCGGGCTTGGGATGGCGAACGATCTGGCCTCCTTCTTCGGCGAGCCGCACAATCTCGCCGTGCTGGACGAATTGTCGGAAGAGTTGGATGTCGAAGACGCCGAAGCGATTGCCGCGGTTTCGCCGGTCGCCGGCAAGACCGTCGTTTTTACCGGGACGCTGGAACGGATGAGCCGGAGCGAGGCAAAGTCCCGTGCCGAATCGCTTGGCGCGAAAGTCGCCGGATCGGTCTCGAAGAATACCGATCTCGTCGTCGCCGGGCCGGGCGCCGGATCGAAGGCCAAACGGGCCGAAGAATTGGGCATCAAGATCCTCACCGAAGATGAGTGGTTCGCCTTGGCCGCCGGATGATCCACCAATGCGAACTCGGGAATTCCGCTACGCCTTTGCATAGGCCGTCTGCCAATCCGTCGCTTTGCTTCGGCGCAACGGCGCGGCACACTCTGCGCCCTGCTTCGAAGCCCTGACCGGACTCCCATTTCTTGCGTTTCAACCTGAATTCTCTCGGTGGCGTTTCGCGCGCGTTGGCGCATCGGGAATACCGCTTCTACGTCAGCGGGCATGTCGTCCACGTCATGGGCTGGTGGGGCAACCGGATCGGCCTGGGCTGGCTCGCTTGGGAACTGACTCGCTCGCCGTCCTTTCTTGGCATCGTGGCCTTCGCCTCCTTGATCCCGGTGATGGTCATCGGTCCGTTCGCCGGCGCGCTGGCCGACCGGTACGGCCATCGGCGCGTCGCGCTGCGCTCCGGAACCGGCCTGTTCCTGACGACCTTCACCATCGGTGCGATCGCCCTGTCCGGGCATATGACGGCGCCCCTGCTGGTCGCGTTGACCCTGCTGCAGGGCCTGTGCTTCGGGATCGATTTCCCGGCGCGCCAATCGCTGATCCCGCAACTGGTGGACAGGGCGTCCATATCGGCCGCGGTCGCGCTCAACGCGAGCTCGTTCCACATGGGCGCGTTCGTCGGGCCGGTGATCGCCGGGGTCCTGATCACCCGGATCGGCAGCGGCGCGTCGATCCTTATGTCGGCCTGCACCTCGGCCTGGATGCTGACCATGCTCTGGCTGATCCGGCGCGATCCCGTCCGGCCGCGCGATCCCGGCGCGCCGGGCATCTTCGCCGATCTGCTGGAAGGGTTCCGCTATGTCGGCCGGACGCCGTCGCTCGTCTTTCTGCTCGGCATGTCGTTCGCCGGCGGCTTGCTGATCCGGCCCTTCCACGACCTGCTGCCCGGCTTCGCCGATACCGTATTCGGCCGCGGTGCCGAAGGGCTGGCGACGCTCAACGCCGCGGCCGGCCTAGGCGCCCTGGCCGGTGCGCTTTTCCTGCTGGTCCGCGGGCGCACCGAAGGCCTGATCCGGATCATGCTGACCGGAGCCTTCGGCGCCGGTTTCGCCCTGCTTCTGTTCACGCTTACCGATAGATTCTGGCTGGCGGCCGGATTCGTCTTCCTGGTCTCCCTGTCGCTGCTGTCCGTGCAGGTCGGATCCAACAGCCTTTTGCAAACCATCGCCCGACCGGACATGCGCGGCCGCACGATCAGCATGAGTTCATCGGTATCGGTCGGCGGTCCGGCGCTCGGCGCCTTGATCATGGGTTTCCTGGCCGACCGGTTCGGCTTGCAGACGGTTCTGGGGATCGCGGCGGTCGCCGGCACGCTGATTTACCTCGCCATGGCGCCCGCCCTGCTGCGGCGGCGCAAGAATATGGAGCATGACGAGCATCGCCAGATAGACGTGGCCCCGGCTAGCTGACTGTCAGCACGACCTTCCCGACCGCCTCGCGCCGTTCGATCATGGCAAAACCGGTGCGAAAGTCTTCCAGCGGCAGTTCGCCATGAATGGGCATCCGGGTCTTACCTTCCCGCGCTAGCGCCCAGATCGCATCGAGATTCTCCTTTCCCCGCTCCGGGAAGCGGCGGCCGTATTCGCCGGCGCGGACGCCGACGACGCTGAACCCCTTGATCAGCGGCATATTCGCGGCGATCGCAGCTATTCTGCCTGAGGTGAAGCCTATCACGAGCAGGCGGCCATCGAAGGCGATGCAACGCACCGATTCGTCGAACACATCGCCGCCGACCGGGTCGAAGACGACATCGGTGCCGCGCCCGCCGGTCAGATCCTTGACCGGTTCCCGAAAACCCTTGCCGACTTCGAGCACATGGTCGGCGCCCGCCGCCTCGAGCGCGGCGGCCTTGGCAGCGCTGCCCGTCGTGGCGATGACACGCGCGCCCATTGCCTTGCCCAGGCCGATCGCCGCCATGCCAGTGCCGCCGCTTGCGCCGTGGACTAGGAGGGTCTCGCCCGGCTGCAGGGCGGCGCGGCGCACCAGCGCGACATAGGCCGTGAGATAAGCGACCTGATAGGCCGCCGCCTCGGTATCGGACAGGCCGGGCGGTTTTGCGCGCAGCTGCCCGGACGGAACCTTCACGAAATCGGCAAAGCTGCCGAATCGCGCGGAGCCGGCCACCGCATCCCCAAAACCGAATTCCGTAACCCCGGGCCCGACGGCGGCCACGGTCCCGGCGAAGTCCATCCCCGGCGTGAACGGCAGCGGCGGCTTGAGCTGATAGCCGCCCCGGCACATCAGCAGGTCCGGAAAGTTGATTCCGGCCACCCGGACCTGCACCAGCACTTCGCCGGGGCCCGGTCGCGGCAGGGCGACATTACGGATTGCCGTGCCGGAAAAATCCTTGCTCAGGCGTTCGCAGACGACTGCGCGCATCGCCCGGTCCCTTTCTCCCTCGGATTCGGACCTTGACGGCCCGCCCCCCTTCTAGAGGATGGAGAGATGGCAGGATATCCCGCAACGGCCGCGCCGCCGGCGCTCGTTGCCGAAGGCATCCACAAGAGCTTCGGCGCGCTCGAAGTGCTCAAGGGCGTGTCGCTGTCTGCCGCTGTCGGCCAGGTGATCGCCATAATCGGCAGCTCCGGCTCGGGCAAGAGCACATTCCTGCGCTGCATCAACTTCCTCGAGATTCCGGACCGCGGCCGGATCGTGCTGGACGGCGAAGAACTCCAGGTGCGCACCGATCGCGCCGGCCGGCTGACCGGCGTCGACCGGAGACAGATCGTCCGCCTCCGCTCGCAGCTCGGCATGGTGTTCCAGAGCTTCAACCTGTGGGCCCACATGACGGTGCTGCAGAACATAGCGGAAGGGCCGGTCCAGGTGTTGAAACGCGGCAAGGCCGCAGCGCGCGAGGACGCCATGGCGCTGCTGGAAAAGGTCGGCCTGGAAGACAAGCACGACAGTTATCCCGCGCAGCTTTCCGGCGGCCAGCAGCAGCGCGTCGCCATCGCCCGGGCGCTCGCCATGCAGCCGAAAGTCCTGCTGTTCGACGAACCGACGTCGTCGCTCGACCCGGAACTGGTCGGCGAAGTGCTGCGCGTGATGCAGAACCTTGCCCGGGAAGGCCGGACGATGATCGTCGTGACCCACGAGATGGGCTTCGCCCGCGAAGTCTCGGACCGCACGATCTTCCTGCACCGGGGCAGGAGCGAGGAGGAAGGCCCTCCGGCCGACCTGTTCGGCGCGCCGAAATCCGAACGATTGCAGCAATTTCTGTCTAGCCAGATGTAGCCGCCGATGTAAGCTGGTTTCCGGCTGTTGCCTCCCGGCCGACATGCGGACGCCTGCCGCGAGCCGGGGGGCCGATCGACGAAACATCGATACAGTCAGGGAGACTCACCGCCATGTTCCGCAAAATCGCACTGCTTGCCGCGACCGCCATGGTCGGCGCGGCCATGCTCTCGGCGCCGGCTGCCGCCCGCGACATCCGGATCGCCACCGAAGGCGCCTATCCGCCCTTCAACAGCAAGAACGCCAAGGGCGAGCTGGTCGGCTTCGACGTCGACCTCGCCAGGGCCATCTGCGCGCATATGAAGGCCAAATGCACCCTGGTCGCGCAGGATTGGGACGGCATCATCCCCGGCCTGCTGGCGAAGAAATACGACCTGATCGTCGCCAGCATGTCGATCACCGAGGAGCGCAAGAAAAAGGTCGCCTTCTCCACGCCCTACTATTCGAACTATCTCCAGTTCGTCGCGAAAACGGGCAGCGGCTTCAAGCCGACGGCCGACGGCATCAAGGGCAGGACGCTGGGCGCCCAGCGCGCGACGGTCAGTGCGCAATATCTCGAGGACAACTACCGGAAGGTCGCGAAGATCAAGGTCTACGATAAGCAGACCGCCGCCTGGCTCGACCTGAGGGCCGGCCGCGTCGACGCCATCCTGTCCGACCTCCTTCCGTCCTACGACTGGGTCAGGAAGAACAAGGGCTTCGAGATGGCCGGCGGCCAGATCAGCAACGAGGACAAGATCGGCATCGCAGCCCGGAAGGAAGACACGGCGCTGCTCGAGAAGGTGAACGCCGCCATCCTGGCCCTGCGCAAGAACGGCACCTACGCGAAGATCAACGCGAAATACTTCCCGTTCGATATCTACTAGCAACCGGGATTCGCAATGCATAGCAGCAGCCCCTTTCGCGCGGCGGAAGGGGCCTTCTTCGTGCGCCGCCCGGCTTCCGGCACCGCGGCGGCGGCAGGATGATTCCCGAAATTCTCCAGTTCGGCGACACGGGTTTTGGCGACGAACTCGTCGTCGGCGCCCTCGTCACGCTGGAGATTGCCGTCTATTCCCTGGCGATCGGGCTTGCCCTCGGCCTAGCGGCCGCGGGCGCCAAGCTCTCGCGCTCGCCTGTATTGCGCGGCGTCGCCGAAGCCTACAGCCTGATCATCCGGGGCATCCCGGAACTGCTGATCATCCTGCTGGTCTATTACAGCGGCGGCGCGGCGATCGAGGCGTTGCTCAAGCTCTTCGGCCATGACGGCGGGTTCGACTTCAACAAACGGCTCGCCGGATCGCTCGCCCTCGGGCTGATCTTCGGCGCCTTCGCCTCGGAAGTCTTCCGCGGCGCGTTCATGGCCGTGCCGAAAGGCCAGATCGAGGCGGCGGTCGCCGTCGGCATGACGCGCCGGCAGGTCTTCCTGCGCATCCGTTTCCCCCAGATGCTGCGGTTCGCCATCCCCGGCCTCGGCAACCTGTGGATGGTGCTGCTCAAGGACACCTCGCTGGTCAGCGTCATCGCGCTCGACGAACTGATGCGCGAAACCAGCGTTGCCGCGGAGGCGACCCAGCGGCCGTTCGTGTTCTATCTGGCGGCGACCGTGCTCTACCTGCTGCTCACCGTCTTCTCCGACGTCTTCCGCGCCCGGCTGGAACGGCACGCCAGTCGCGGCGTCGCCGGCGAAGCCACGCCGCGCCGGCCCGTGCGGCGGGCGGCCTGACTCCGATGCTCGATCTGTGGATCAGATATGGCGACCGGCTGATCGACGGCGCGGTCATCACCGTCAAGCTGGTCGCGCTCGCCTGCATCATCGGCCTGATCCTGGCGATACCTCTGGCGCTGGCACGGCGCTCGCACCGGCGCTGGATTGCGGTGCCGGCCTATCTCTACATCTACCTTTTCCGCGGCACGCCGCTGATCGTGCAGCTGGCCCTGCTCTACTACGGGCTCGCCCAGTTCGAGGCCGTGCGGGAGGGTCCGTTCTGGATCGTGCTGAGCGACGCCGAAACTTGCGGCCTGCTCGGCCTGACCCTGAACACGACCGCCTATGTCGCCGAGATCCTGCGCGGCGGCATCGCCGGCGTGCCCAAAGGCGAAATCGAGGCCGCCGAAGCGTGCGGCATGTCCAGACTGACGGTCTACCGGCGCATCGTGTTGCCGCGGGCCCTGCGCATCGCCTGGCCGGCCTACGGCAACGAGGTCATCCTGCTGCTGAAGGGCAGCGCGCTGGTCAGCACGATCACGGTCTACGACCTGATGGGCGAAACCCGCTCCGTTTTCTCGCGCGGCTACGACGATACGGTCTATCTCTACGCCGCCGCGATGTACCTGGTCCTGGCGCTGGCCATCACAGGAACCTTCCGCCTCGGCGAGCGGCGGATGAACCGCTATCTCCGCGCAGAAGGTTAGGAATTCAGCGCGGCCCACACCTTGGCGGGCGTGATCGGCATGGAGATGTCGGTCACCCCGGCGTCCGCCAGCGCATCGACGACGGCATTGACGATCGCCGGCAGCGCGCCGACCGTGCCACTCTCGCCCGCGCCCTTGATGCCCAGCGGATTGGTCGCGCAGGGAATGTGCAGGTGGTCGAGTGCGAAATCCGGCAGGTCGTCGGCCCGCGGCATGCCGTAGTCCATAAAACTGCCGGTCAGCAACTGGCCGCTGTCTTCGTCGTACAGCGCCTGCTCCAACATCGCCTGGCCCCAGCCCTGGACGATGCCGCCATGGATCTGCCCGGCATAGAGCAGCGGGTTGAGCACGACGCCGGAATCGTCGACCGACGTATAGCGGTCGACCGCGACATGGCCGGTTTCCGGGTCGAGCTCGACCTCGACGATATGGCAGCCGTTGGGAAAGTTCGGCGTCGTCGGCGAAAAACTGCCGGTCGCCTCGATCCCCGGCCCGAAGGCCGCCGTGGGCCCGCCGCGCACGAAAGCGGCGTGGCAGACCTGCGCCCAGCCCGCCTTCTTGTCGGTGCCGGCGACCGAGAACTCGCCGTTCTCGAACGCGATATCGTCCTGCGCCGCCTCGAACAGCACGGAGGCCAGCAGCTTGCCGCGCTCGATCACCTTGTCGGCGGCGTCGCGCAGGGCGTTGCCGCCGACCGTCATGCTGCGGGCCGCATAGGTGCCGCGGCCGAAGCCGACCTTGTCGGTATCGCCCTGCTCGAACCGGATCCGTTCCGGCGGAATGCCCAGCCAGTCCGAAACCAGTTGTGCGAACACCGTCTCGTGGCCCTGGCCGTGATTGTGGGTGCCGGCCAGGATCGTGACGCCCGCGCCTTCGTCGAAGCGGATTTCCATCCGGTCGTTGAACAGGCCGCAGGTCTCGATGAAATAGGCCAGCCCCCGGCCGCGCGTCTTGCCGGCCTGCGCGCTTTCCGCGGCGCGCTGCGCATAACCGTTCCAGTCTGCGGCGGCCAGGGCATTGTCCATCAGCGCCGCGAAATTGCCGGTATCGTAGGTCGGCCCGAAGGGGCCGGTATAGGGCAGGCGGTCGGGCGTCACCATGTTGCGCCGGCGCAGCTCGACGGGGTCGATGCCGGTCTTGCGGGCCGCCAGATCGACCAGCCGTTCGATGACATGGATCGCCTCCGGCCGGCCGGCGCCGCGATACGGGCCGACCATCGCCGTATTGGTAAAGTAGGCGACGATCGACAGGTGGGCGGCCCGGATATCGTATACGCCGCTGTAGATCAGGGAGCCCACGAGCGCCGCCGCCGGCGCGGCCGAGCACAGGTAGGCGCCCATAGCGTAGCGGGCGCGGACCCGCAATCCGGTGAATTTGCCGTCCGCATCCAGCGCCAGCTCGGCATCCGCCAGCACGTCGCGGCCGTGGGTGTCGTTCAGCAGGCCTTCCGCGCGGCTCGAGGTCCAGCGCACCGGCCGCTTGAAGACGCGCGCGGCGTGGCAGACCAGGATATCCTCCTGGAAGGCGTTGTTCTTCATGCCGAAGCCGCCGCCGACATCGGGGCTGACCACGCGGATTTCGGTCTCCGGAATGCCGAAGACATTGGCCGCCAGGACGGGCCGCATACCGTGCGGATTCTGCGATGCCGTGTAGACGATCAGGCGGCCGTCCGCCGGATCGACCGTGGCGACGGTGGCGCGCGGCTCCATGCTGTTGGGCGAGACGCGGTTGTTGTAGATCTGCAGCGAAACCGTCGTCGCGGCGGTCTCGAAGGCCGAGTCGGCCTTGGCCGCGTCGCCGCGCTCGAAGGCGAAGCAGATATTGTCTTCGGCCTCCTGCCAGACTTTTGTCGCATCGGGCGCCTCGGCCTGCGCGATCGTCGCCGCGGGCGCCGAGTCCTCGTAATCGACCAGGACAAGATCGGCCGCGTCTTCGGCCGCGCCGCGGCTCTCGGCCACGACAAAGGCCACCGGCTCACCGACAAAGCGGACCTCGCCGCGGGCCAGGGTCGGCCGCGCCGGCCAGAATTTCGGCGGCGGCGCGCCCATGGCGGCCGGCGAGGTATGGCAGGGCACGTCGCCGAGCCCTGCCGCGTCCAGATCGTCGATCGTCCAGACCGCCTTGACGCCCGGCGCCGCGCGCGCCGCTTCGGTATTGGCCGCGAGAATTTTCGCCCTGGCGTGCGGCGAGCGCACGACCGCGCCGTGCAAGGCGCCGGGAAAGTTCATGTCGTCGACATATTTGCCGCGGCCGGTGAGAAAGCGGCGGTCTTCGCGTCGGGGCGCGGGCTGACCGATTCCGAACTTCATGGGCAGGACTCCTGGAGATTGCGGGACCGGGGCTCCGGCCGATCAGAAATCTAGCATTATCTTGCGAACAATCGCGTTGAGCACGACGCGGGACCGCCAGGCCCAGCGGGCCCGGCTCAGCCGCTTATACCGCTGGCCCGCCTCGACGGCGGCAAGGCGCGCGCGGTCGTCGTCGATCAATACGGCGAAAACGATCTCGCGCTTCGACCGGGTCACCATGTATCCGGCGAGGGACCGGGCGTGGTTGAGCGTGCCGGTCTTGCCGCGTATCTGCATCGCGGCCGCCCGGCCAGCTCTGAGCCCGGATCGCGAATTTCGGCCGTCTGCCGCGCGTTTGGACCCCTGCCGGGAGAGGGAGTCCGTACGCCGCTGCTTCTTTGCGGTGCGCGCCTTTCCGGTTCCGACCCAATAGGGCTGCAGGAGATCCCACAACCGGCGGCCGGCATACTTGCGATCGCACGCCCAACGCAGGACTGCCGCGATCTGGAGGGGTGAAATCCGCGTCTCGCGGGTCAACCCCGAATGGTTGGCGATGCGCAGGCCCGTCCAGTCCACCGAGGGCAGCTGCCGCCGGTACCACGCAGCCATCGCGGCGCCGGACTGCGCGAGGGGCAAAGGCTTGCCGGAGAGCCGGCGGGTTGTCGCCTGGCCGACGATCTCGGTAGCGACGTTGTTGCTGAATTTGAGGAAGTGGCGCACCGCGTCGATCGACGGGCCGGAACGATGAACGGAAACAGCCGTCGCATCGGCGGGCCGCCCGCCGCGCTGCGGATCGGGCAAGGCAACGCCTTGTTTCGCGGCGACTTGCTGAAAGACATGGGCGGCGATCAGCCCGGGCCGCTTCACCGGCACCCACATGGCGCCGCTGCGCTTGACCGTCGGCACGACCAGCCAGCGCGGATTCGGGCCGTCGCGGTTCCGGACCACGCCGTGGCGCGCCCTGGTTCCGGCCGGCGCAACGCCGCCGGCGACCATGTCGACGGGCACGGCCATCCGGTCGGTCTTCGAATAGATCCGGACCCGGAGGCTTCGGCCGGACCTGGTCCAGCTCAGGCGCAGCCGGTTGAAATTGAGCGACAGCGCGCCGACTCCCCCGTTATAGCCGACATCGTCGTTATGTTCGGCGCTGATTTGCCGGACCTCGGGAAACAGACTGTCGTCATACAGGAAACGGCCGCTCACCTTCGTTATGCCGCCAGCCTTCAGCGCCCGGATCATCGGGATGAAATCTTCGGTGTACAGTTCCGGATCGCCGCCGCCGACCAGGATCAGATCGCCGTTCAGAACCCCGGTCTTCACGGCTCCGGTCCTGTACAGGCGGGTCGCCGCGCGATGATCCGGTCCCAGGACATCGAGCGCCATGATCGCGGTCAGCGCCTTGACGACGGAAGCCGGGGTGAACGCGCCGTCGGCGTTGCGCGCTGTCAGAAGCGCCCCCGTAGCGGCGTCCATGGCGATATACCCGACGCTGCGTTCGTCGATCAGATACCGCTTGAACAGGGCTTCGAGGCCGAGGGGCTTCGCACCGTCCGGCGCCGCCCCGCCGTTCGCGGCCGCAGCATTGCCGGCCGGGAAGCTCCCGGCCGCCAGCGCCAGAAATCCGGCCAACGGAATTGCCGCAAATCCACCCGACCGCCTCACGACAGACTCATTCCCGGTTCCCGCTGCTTGCGATGAGGATTCCGGAGCCGACCCTGCTCCGGAGAGATCGGAAGAGATCGGACCGGTCGGAAATTTCCGGACGCGGAATTGCCGCTCCCGACGACACCGTCACTATAACCCCCGGCGTTCGGAATTGCACACCGGGCAACTTCGCCCGTCGCGTCCCACCGCCAGGTGCGCGCTGAAACGTTGCACCGGGGCGGACCCGAATAGCGACGCGCCGCCGGGTTGACGGATACCCCAGCGTGCGGCGCAACGCGGCGCTGTGCCGCCGCAGCTTGCGTTTCTCCCCCGACGCTGGAACATTGCCGCCGCACAGGGGGGGAGGTCAGCGTGGCAAAACTGGACGGCAAGACCGCCATCGTCACCGGCGGCGGGCAAGGTATCGGTCGCGCGTATTCGCTGGCATTCGCGCAGGAAGGCGCCAGTGTCGTCGTCGCGGACCTGAATGGGGCCAACGCCGAAGCGGTCGCCGGCGAAATTGCCAGCGGCGGCGGTTCGGCGATCGCCGTCCAGGCGGATGTCGGCGAGCCTGCTTCGGTGGAGGCGATGGAAGCAGCGGCGCGCGATGCCTTCGGCGGTACGGACATTCTGCTCAACAACGCCGCAGTCTTCACCAGGCTGGGCCGTTGCGGCTTCGAGGACATCCCGCTCGAGGAATGGGACCGGGTGATGCGGGTGAACGTCACCGGCGGCATGCTCTGCGCGGCCGCCGTGCTGCCGGATATGCGGGCGAAGAAATGGGGCCGCATCATCAACATCTCGTCGAGCACCGTGCCGATGGGCCTGCCCCGCTTCATGCATTATGTGACATCGAAGAGCGCGGTCATCGGCATGACGCGGGTGATGGCGCGCGAACTCGGCCCGGACGGCATTACGGCAAACGCCATCATGCCCGGCCTGATCGAGACCGAGGTCGAGAATGTCGGCCGGACCGACGCCATCCGCGAGAAAATGATCGAGGTCCAATGCGTGAAGGAACTGGGCACGCCCGGAGATCTTACGGGCCTTGCCGTGTTTCTCGCGTCCGACGCCAGCGGCTACATCACCGGCCAGACCATCGCCGCAGACGGCGGCTCCGTGCATCTCTAGGGAGCGAGCGGCGTGGCGAAAAAGCCCAACTTCCTGTTCATCATCACCGATCAGCACCGGGCCGATCACCTGGCCTGCTACGGCAACCCGGTCCTCCGGACGCCGAACATCGATTCGCTCGCCCGGCGCGGCGTCGCCTTCGACGAATTCTACGTCTCCTGCCCGATCTGCATGCCGAACCGGGCGACCATCCTGACTGGCCGGACGCCGAGCGCCAACGGCGTGCGCCAGAACGGCATTCCGCTTTCGCTGGATGCGGTCACGTTCGTCGACCTGCTGAAGGCCGAGGGCTACAGCACCGGCCTGATCGGCAAGGCGCACTTTCAGAACATCTCGAAGCTGGACGCCTCGCTTGAAGCGCCGGAGCCGTCGAGCGCCATGTCGGCGATGGCCGTGCCGCAGCCGGGCACCGACCCCGACCGGCCGCGCCGTACCCGCGGCGTCAGCGAGGAGCCGATCGGCCGCGACGACGCCCTGTGGAACGCCACGCGCGAATGGCGCACCGGGCCGGCGTACGACCTGGAGTGGACCGGACAGTGGCGGGTGAACCCCGATTACACCGTACCGACGCCTTATTACGGTTTCGACCATGTCGAGGTTGCCAACGGGCACGGCGACTGGGTCGGCGGCGACTATGCCGTCTGGCGCGCCCGGCAGGACCCGGATATCGAGGGAAAGGTGGGGCCGCCGAACGGCCTCGACAACGGTGGTGTCACCGCTCCCCAGGCCTGGCGCACCGCGGTGCCGGAAGAATTGTGGTCCAGCACATGGGTCGCCGACCGGACGATCGACTGGCTGGAGCGGCAGGCGGGGTCGGACGATCCCTTCTTCCTGTTCTGCAGCTTCCCGGACCCGCACAACCCCTTCTGCCCGCCGGGACGGTACTGGGACATGTACGATCCGGCGAATATTCCGCTCCCGCCGTCCCACGGCCATGTCAACCGGGACGAGCCGCGCTATCTGCGAACCCTGCGCGCCCATGCCGCCGAAGGCAGGAAGCACCACGATTTCATGTGGGGCTTTCTCGCCGGAGAACAGCACACCAGGGAAATCCTGGCGCTGACCTACGGCCTGATTTCCTGCCTGGACGATCAGGTCGGCCGGATCCTCGCCGGATTGAAAACGCTGGGCCTGGAGGATGACACGGTGGTCGTCTTCACGTCCGACCACGGCGATTTCATGGGCGACCACGGCCTGATGCTGAAACAGGGGCTGCACTATCAGGGCGTGATCCGCGTGCCCTTCATCTGGGCCGATCCGGCCGGAATTGCCGGCAGACGCAGCGGCATTCTCGGCGGCTCGATCGACATTGCACAGACGATCCTCAACCGGGCCGGCGTCGCCGCTGCTGCCGGCATGCAGGGGTTCGATATCGCCGGCGCGGCGGCAGCCGGCAAGCAACCCGAGCGCGCCGGCCTGATGATCGAGGAAGATTGCCCGGGGCTCCACATCGACATGGATTTCGGGCTGCGCACCTGGACGCTGATCCACGACGGCTGGCGGCTAACCCGGATCCTGGGCGAAGAAACCGGGGAGCTGTTCGACCGGAATACCGACCCGCACGAGATGAACAACCTTTGGTCCGATCCGGCGGCCCGGAACAAGCTGCACGACATGACCGGGCGCATGCTGGCCGAGCGCATGCGGCTGACCGACACGACAATGCTCTCGCCCTTCATGGCGTGAGCGGTTCAGGGGGAAAGGGAATGGGACGTATCGAAGGCAAGGTGGCGATCGTGACCGGCGCCGCGCAGGGGATCGGCGCGGTCTATGCCAGGGCGCTGGCGGCCGAAGGGGCGAAGGTGGTGATCGCCGACATCCTCGACGGCAGCGCGCTGGCCGGCGAGATCGGAGACGCCGCGCGCTCCATCGAGACCGACATTTCGGATATCGGCGCGATCCGGGCTATGACCGATTTTGCCGTGCGGGAATTCGGCACCGTCGACATTCTGGTCAACAACGCCGCCATCTTCGCCAGCCTAACGCCGAAGCCGTTCCTCCAGATCGGGGCCGACGAGTTCGACCGGATGCTGCAGGTCAACGTCCGGGGCCAGTTCCAGTGCATCCAGACGGTCGCGCCGATCATGATGGAGAAGAAGGCCGGCAAGATCGTCAACATCGCTTCCGGCGTCGTCCATGTCGGCCCGCCGATGATGCCGCACTACACGGCCTCGAAAGGCGCGGTCTGGGTGATGACCAAGTCGCTGGCCCGGGAACTCGCCGAGCACAATGTGCAGATCAACAGCCTGTGTCCGGGCTTCGTGCTGAGCGACCAGATCATCGCCAACCCGGACAAATGGGGCCGGTTCATGGAAATGGCGCCCCAGGCGCGGCTGATCAAACGGGACCAGCAGCCCGAGGATCTCGTCGGCGCGCTCATTTTCCTCGCCTCTTCGGACAGCGACTTCATGACCGGCCAGTCGATCACGATCGACGGCGGCACCACCCTGCGCTGACGCCCGGCTCGACGACGGCCGACGTGCCACGCCATCGCGACTCGACTGCGGCGTGCAAGCCGTGCTTTGTTGCGGCGCCTTGCACCATCCTCTTCCGGTAACCGGACAGACACCCCGGGTCGAGGGCGGACGGGCCGTCGGTTAAGGCCTCTCACAGCCCAAGCTGCATCGAACCCGAAGGAAGCTCGGCCGAGCACCGAATGAACGACACCGCTACTCCGCCGCAACCGCGCAGCGTCGCGCTGCCCAAGGCACTGACGATCCCTCTCCTGACCGTCGTCAGCCTGTCCGTATTCGGCATGATGGCGCTGGTGTTCGCCAACGTGTTCAGCCGCTACCTGCTGAACCAGCCGATCGCCGGCGCCGAGGAAGTCATCAAGTTCCTGATGGGACTGACTATTTTCGGCGGCCTGCCCATCGTGACCTGGAACAAGAACCACATCACCGTGTCGCTGTTCGAGGAATTCTTCCGCGGCCGCTCGAAACAAATTCAGGTCTTCTTCGTCACCCTGTGCTCCATGGCGGCGCTCGCGCTGATCTGCTACCTGATGTACCAGCAGGGACTGTTGCTCGCCGAGGCCAAGCAGATCACCAACTATCTCGGCTGGCCGTTCGCGCCGATCGCCTACGTCATGTGCGGCTTCGCCGGAGCGACCCTTATCATTCAGCTTTTGCTCGCCTGGTTCTTGGCGCACGGTATCGCCACCCGGCCGGCCGGCGTGTCGATGATGTCCCAGGTCGACTGAGCCGGGCCGGCACGATGGACGCAACCCTCGTCGGCTTCCTGGCGCTTTTCGCTATCTGTTTTTCCGGCGTACCACTCGGTTACACGCTGATCATCGTCGGCACGGTCGGCTTTGCCTATGTCCGCGGCGAAGCTGACGATGTCGGTTTTTTCGAGGCCATAGTCGAAGGCGCCGAACCCGCTATGACCATGGCGGGACAGCAGATCATCGACATGGGCCTGAACGACGGCCTCGCGGTGTTGCCTCTGTTCGTGCTGATGGGCGTGTTCATCCACCGCGCCGGCCTGTCGGACGGTCTCTATGCTGCCGGCAACATGGTATTCGGCCGGGCGCCGGGCGGCCTCGCAATGGCGACCGTGGGCGCTTGTGCCGGTTTCGCCGCCGTGTCGGGATCGTCGCTTGCGACCGCCGCGACCATGGCCAAGGTCGCCATGCCGTCGATGAAGCGCTACGGATATGCCGACAGCCTGGCAGCCGGTTCCATCGCTGCCGGCGGCACGCTCGGCATTCTGATTCCGCCCAGCGTGCCGATGGTGATCTACGGCATCCTGACGGAAAGCGATATCGGCAAGCTGTTTATCGCCGGCGTCATACCCGGCATCCTGCTGACGATTCTATACATCGTTTCCATCGTTGCCGTTATCCGGGTGAAACCGTCTTTGGCCCCGCCCTCCGAAGTCGAGCGGCCGGACAACATTGCGGAACTTTTCATCAGCGTGGGCGGGGTCATCGTCCTGTTCGCGATTATCCTGGGCGGCATCTATCTGGGCGTGTTTACACCGTCGGAAGCCGCCGGCATCGGCGCAGCCGCCAGCCTGGTATTCCTGCTCATCGCCCTGTTCAACCGCCGGAAATTCAGCTGGCGCGCCATCGTCGAGCCACTCATCGAGGCCGGGATCACGACCTCCATGATCTTCATCGTGGCGTTCGGCGCCCTGATCTTCGCCAACTTCACCAATCTGGCCGGCATGGTCGATGGCATCGTCAGCCTGATCGAGTATTTCCAACTGTCGCCGGTCGGCGTCGTGCTGGCGATGTGCGTGATCTATCTGTTGCTGGGCTGTGTGTTCGACAGCCTGGCGATGCTGCTCCTGACGATCCCGATCTTCGTGGCGGTGATCGAACCGATGGGCGTCGATCTGATCTGGTTCGGCATCGTCGCCATCATCATCGTCGAAATCGGGCTGATCACGCCGCCGATCGGCATGAACGTCTTCGTGGTGAAGACGGTGCTCGCCGATGTCCGGATCTGGGCGATCTTTGCCGGTGTCTGGCCGTTCGTGGTGGCCAGCCTCATTGGGCTGGCGATGATTATTGCCGTGCCGGAAATCGCCCTGCTGCTGCCCGGCCTGATGGGCTGACGGCCGCTCCGCCGCGACGGGGCCTCCGGGAGACCGGGCTCGGCTCAAACTATATCGAGATCCAGCAAAAAAAGGTCCCGGAAAACGGTGTTTCAGGGACCCAGGAACAGGGAGGCTTCACGTCAGGGAGGACATCGGACTTTCGACAGATGCGCCCGCCGGAACTGTGGTTCAAACCGAACCTCCAGCGTCAAAGAGGCAACGTCGCGCCATACGTCCACGAACTCAATTATGCCGTCGAATCCAGCCATGCAGTAGAGGCGATGAAACAGCATTGCCATGCAAATTTCGCATGCCTGCCACAGGCGCTGTAGATTCTGTTGAATTACACGCCTGATCAGAACCGGGTTTCGCCGATTTTGTGAATCAGGAAATCGCGAAACACTGCTACGCGCGCCGATTTACGCAGGGTTTCCGGATAGACGAAATAGGCGGTCATCGCCGGGCCGTCAGTCTCCGAGAGGACGCGCACCATGTTGGCGTTGCCGTCCACCAGATAGTCGGGCAGCAAAGCCAGGCCGACGCTGCTGCGCACGGCACGGAAGATGCCGTAGACACTGTTGACGCGCAGAACCGGGGCGCGCGGCTGGGAACCATTCGCTCCTGCGGTCAGGATCCAGTCGGCGCTCACGAACACCGGCGGCGGCGGATGGTCTGTAAAGGTTATCAACCGATGGCTGTCGAGATCGCCAGGCGTCTTCGGCATACCGTGTTGGCGTACATAATCCGTCGATCCGTAGACATGGTTGTGGATCGTCATCAGCGACCGACGGATCAGGTCCGGCTGGGTCGGTTCGATCAGACGGATTGCAACATCCGCTTCGCGCATGCCCAAATCGAGCTGGTCGTCGGTAAGAAGCATGCTGACGTCGATATCCGGATATTTCTTCAGGAACTCGCCGATCCGCGGCGTCAGCCAGCTTGAGCCCAGACCCGTCGGCGCACTGACCACCAGCGGTCCTTCAGGTTTTTGCTTGCTCTCGGCGATCAGCGCCTCGGTCTCGTTAAGCCGGCCCGCCATATCCCGGACGTTGCGATAGAGCAATTCGCCCTGCTCCGTCAGAATCAGGCCGCGGGCATGCCGGTTGAACAAGGCTGCGTTCAGCGACTCCTCCAGAGCGCCGATCTGGCGGCTGACCGCCGATTGACTCAAATGCAGGATATCGCCGGCATGGGTGAAGCTGCCCGCATCGGCGACCGCCAGAAATACCCTTAGCTTGTCCCAGTCCATCATCGCTTTCCGCCCCAGCCGCCCGACGCCGGTTCGCCCACCTATTCCGCGGCCATCGGCTGCGCAGCCTCCTGTTCCGCCAGGAACTTTTCGGCATCCAGCGCCGCCATGCAGCCCAGTCCGGCGGCCGTGACCGCCTGCCGGTAAACCTTGTCGACCACGTCGCCGGCGGCAAAGACGCCGGGAACGCTGGTTACCGTCGTGTTCGGCTCCACCAGGATATAGCCCTCGTCGTCCATCTCCAGCTTGCCCCGGAAAATCTCGGTGGCCGGGTCGTGCCCGATCGCGATGAAGATGCCGTCGACCGGCTTCTCCGCGGTTTCGCCGGTGACGACATTGCGCAGCCGGGCAGCCGTCACGCCTGGCGGATCGCTCTCGCCGACCACCTCTTCGAGCACGGTATTCCAGAGGGGCTCGATCTTTGCATTGGCAAACAGGCGGTCCTGCAAGATTTTTTCCGCCCGCAGTTCGTCCCTCCGGTGCACGATCGTGACTTTCGTGGCGTGATTGGTCAGGTAAATCGCTTCTTCGACGGCCGTATTGCCGCCACCGACGACGATCACCTCCTTGCCGCGATAGAAAAAGCCGTCGCAGGTCGCACAGGCGGAAACGCCGAAGCCCATGAATTTTTCTTCGGTCGGCAGCCCCAGCCAGCGCGCCTGGGCCCCGGTCGCGATGATCGCGGTATCGGCGAGGTATATATCGCCGCCGTCGCCGACACAGCGAAACGGCCTCTGCGCGAATTCCACGTCGACGATCAGATCGTGGGTTATGGAGGTCCCGACATGCTCCGCTTGGGCCTGCATCTGCTCCATCAGCCACGGTCCCTGGATGACGTCGGCAAATCCAGGATAGTTCTCGACGTCCGTCGTAATCGTAAGCTGCCCGCCCGGCTGGAGGCCCATCGCCATTCGGGGCGAGAGATTTGCGCGCGCTGCATAGATCGCGGCGGTGTATCCGGCCGGGCCGGAGCCGATAATCAGAACGCGATCGCGAAAAGTCTGTGGCATGAATCGCAATCCGGGATGGGATTTAACCGGCGGTCGGAGCAGCGCCGCGCCAGTACAGAAATACGGTCAGCGTTGCCCGGAGGCAATGCCAGGGTCAACCTGAGCGCATGGCGCCAGTGGCCCGATGACGTGCCCGCAACCGGGCGCGGATTTCGGCAGCCGCGGCGGCCGTATCGTCCGGCGGCTCGTAGGCCCAGCGGTCGAGCGCACCATCGAACGCTCGGGTATAGCCGTCTGCCTGCAAGCCGGCATGAAACCGATCTATTCGCCGGGACGTGCCTTCGAGCGGCAGGACATAGACCGGCTTTCCCGTCGCCAGGGCTTCCGAGGCCATCGATACCGAATCCCAGGTGACGACCACGGTGTCTGCGATGGCGAGCCAGGCAAAATACGGATTGTCGCCGGAACCGTCCCAGATTTCGGCGCCCGTGCCGGCGAGCTTTTCGGCCAGGATGCGGACGATGGCCGGGTTCGTCCGGCGGGACGGTGTGAGGCGCAGATCGATCGGCCGGCGCTGGCACAAGCCTGCCAGGCTCTCGCCGAACCGGGCAGCGATCCCCTCGGTAAAGCGATGCCGCCTGTTCGAACCGCCGATCAGGACGGTAACCGCGTGGCGGGCCGGATCCGTGCGTTCGACGGCGTCGTAGCGGCCCTTCGCGAGCCGCTCGGCAGTCACGCGATGGACAGCGGCGCGGGTAACGTGGACATTCGCGCCGTCCAGATTGTCGTGCCGTGGCGCGATTACTAGATCGAACCGGTCGCTGGGCATATACGGCTGCTGGATATGCACCGACAGGGTGGCGCCGCCGCTCCGTTTCCGGACCGCCAGGTTGGGCGCCGCCGACCGCCGTCCGCAGCTGATCAGGACATCCGGCCAGGGTGGTTCGAGCGGATCACCCTCCCTGCCGAGCGCCATCAGCGGGACAGGCCAAAGCGCCGGAGGCAGCCAACGCCAAGGAGCGCGGACCGAGATGCGCTTTACAACGATAGTGCCCGCGCCGTCGCCGATCAGCGCTTCAGCCACACCGCGGGCCTGATTTTCCGTGCCGATATGCCCTTCGGTCACCGCCCAAACGGTGAGCGGCTGTGTCATCGCCGGTATGCCTTCGCATTTGCGAATGATTCGGAAATCATTGAAACTTTATTGCGTGTCTGGCATTGGACAGGCAATCCCGGCGGAAAAACCGATTGTCACAGGGAATTTTCTGAACCGCCTCCAAGGCCGAGGCGGCGGAACCCAGGGAGGATGACGACCGTCTATGCCAGCACGCCCGACGACAGCAAGCGGCAAGCGGGTCCGCCTCGACGCCATCGACCTGAAGATTTTGCGGGATCTCCAGGAACACGGCCGTATGACCAATGTCGAGCTCGCCCAACGCGCCGGCATTTCGGCGCCGCCCTGCCTGCGCAGGGTTCGTGCGCTGGAGGAAGCCGGCTACATCCGCGGATACCACGCCCAGGTCGACCCGGAGGCGCTGGGCTTCGAGGTGCTGTTCTTCGTCCTGGTCGGGCTGGACAGCCAGGCCCAGGAAGTATTGAGCGCCTTCGAGGACGAAATGAGCAACTGGCGCGAAGTTCGCGAATGCCACATGGTGCGCGGCGCCGGCGATTTCCTGCTCAAGATCGTGGCACGCAACACCGCGCACGAAAACGAGATTACCACCCGGCTGACGTCGGCCCGCCACGTCACGACGGTCCAGAGCATCCAGGTCATCCGCAGCGGCAAAAACCGGCCGGGCGTTCCGGTCGATATGGAATAAGGCGCTTCCGAATCCGGCGTGCGGGAGTGCACGCCGGAAGGCGCTATTGGGCCTCGGCCTGGAGCAAAAGCTTCGTTGGCGCCGGCGACCCGCCGCTTCCGTCGGCATAGCCTTTACCGCCCCGGCGCAGGACATGGTTGTAGAGCCGGGTATTGGCGTGGCCGCTGGGGCACAGGCCCTTGCGGCTCTGGTAGCGCTGGATGGCGCGCCGGCTTTTCTCACCCAGAATGCCGTCGGCCCTGAGGCGGCCGTAGCCCATGCGGGTCAGCCGGCGTTGCAGGTTCGCACGTTCCCGTTTGGACAGGGCGTAGTCGTGCCGGGGCCAGGGTTTGCGGATCGCAAAGCCGTGCTTGATTTTTTCCGCCAGCACCGAAACGGCGAAAGCGTATTCGATCAGGTTGTTGTAGCGCATGATGGCGCGGAAGTTTCTCGTCAGCAGGAACACAGGTCCACGACAGCCGGCGGGCATGTAAATGGAGGCATTTTTCCCGCTTCGCGGCAGGGACTTGCCGTTAATCCGACGAACGCCGGCGCGCCGCCAGGAATTGAGCGGCCGCATGTTGTAGAAACCGGTGCGGCTTACCGGCAGGCGGCGCGGCAGGCGCACCTCATAGATCGCGCTCCCGATCCGGGTGTCCCAGCCGCCGCGCTTGATATTGTAGTTCGCCATCGAGGCGAGAACGTCGGCCTTGCTCCGCCAGATATCGCGCCGGCCGTCGCCATTGTGATCGACGGCATAGTAGATATAGGCGGACGGCATGAATTGCGTCTGGCCCATGGCGCCGGCGTTGCTGCCGTACATCCGGCTGAGCCGCGCAAATCCGCGATCGGCGATCATGAGGGCGCCGAGCAGTTCGCCCGAAAAGAAATGCCGTCGATGGCTGCGATAGCCGAGTTTGGCGAGCGTCGGCACGACGCGATGGCGCCCGGTGACGGCGCCGAATTTGGATTCGACGCCCCAAAGGGCCACCAGGTAGTGGGCCGGCACGCGATATCGCCGCTCGATATCCCGCAGAAGGCTTCGATACCCGGACATCATCCTTCGACCCTTGCGGACGAGGTCAGGCGTAATGCGGTAGGCCAGATAGTTGCGTACGGCGTTGCCGCCGCGCCGCCGGGCAAGCAGGACGCCCTCGGCGCCTGCGGCATCGGCGATCTGCTCCCTGAGCGTGATTCCGCCGGCCTCGGCAGGGTCCGAAGACGCGAGGCTTCGGTCGTTCAGACCGCCCAGCCCAGCATAAAGCGTGGAACTCCGGATGCCGCACCGGCGCCCGACTTCCCGCGCCTTGCGCAGATACCCGTTGAAACTGCCCGAGTAGCGGGAGAGTGCGGGAACCTTCTTCAGGCACGCGCGGTATTGGGCCGAGGCATCCTTGCCGGCACCCCAATTGCCACCGCCGCATGCGGCGAGCATCCCGCCGGCTATGGACAGCAGCGCGAGGTTTCGGAGCGGCCGCCACGATCCGGCCGGCCGGCTCCCGAGATGAAGGAACAGCATTTCGATTCACCCTGTTTCAGCGATCCGCCGGCTCTCCGCGCGGCAGATCGGCCGTCTGCTCTTTCTTCACCCCGCCGCCTACCGGAGAGCGGCCTTCCGGACCGCCTCCAGCAGATTATGGTTGGCGTAACCGTCGGCCGGTTTGCCGGCCCTTTTCTGGAAGGCCCGTATCGCCTTCCTGGTTTCCGGGCCGACCTTGCCGTCGACCGGCCCCGGGTCCAGACCCAGCGCCATGAGTTTTCGTTGCAATTCCGCCTTTTCGGCGCGCGACAACAGGCGGTCGCCGGAGGGCCAGCGGGCGACCAGCCTGCCCCGCCCTTCCAGCCTCTCGGCCAGCAGCCCCACCGTCAGCGCATAGGCGGCCGCATTGTTGTAATGCAGGAGTGCGCGGTAATTCTGCGTCACCAGAAAGACCGGACCATCCCACCCGGCCGGCACGACAAGACTGGCCCGACCGTCCATATTCGGGAGCGGGCCGCCTTCCGCGCGGCGGACCCCCAGGGCCTGCCATTCGGCGACGGTCCGGCTTTCCCCGATATGGGCCCGGCTGAAATCGAACCCTGCCGGCAGTTTGGCCTCCCAGCCGAAAGGCAGGCCCGGTTGCCAGCCCGAATTCCTGAGATAGTTGGCAGTCGAGGCGAAGGAGTCCGGCAGGCTGCCCCACAGATCCCGGCGCCCGTCGCCGTCGAAATCGACGGCATGCGCCAGATAGGTTGTCGGGATAAACTGGGTATGGCCCATCGCGCCGGCCCACGAGCCGACCATTCTGCCGAGCGGCGCGTGGCCCCGGTCGACGATCTGCAGGGCGCCGAACAACTGCTGACGCCAGAACGGCCGGCGTTTCGGCGTCCCGGCATAGGCCAGCGTCGCCAGGGCCTCGACAACCGGAAAGGCGCCGAAATTGGCGCCATAGTTCGATTCGAGCCGCCAGATTGCCAGAAGGTAGCGCGCGGGCACGCCGTAGGCCGCTTCGATCCTGCCAAGCAGGGCGGCGTGCTGCCGGCGTTTCACGCGGCCGGTAGCCAGCGCCTGCTTCCCGGTCAGCGCGGCGACGTAGGCGCCGACAGGCGTGACGAACTCCGGCTGGCGCGATTCCAGCGCGAGGGCCCGCCGGTTCAGGCGCAGACCGTCGAGCGCCGCAGCCAGCGTGCCTTCGCCGATCCGCTTCGTCCGGGCCTCGGCCTTCAATGCGGCGATCCACGCCGCGAAGGACGGGCGGGCTTCTTGCGTCGATTGAGGAACCGAATTCGGAACATCCTGCCCGGCAGCCGCCGCCCGGGTCAGAATTTGAGACTCGCCGGCGAGCGTAGAGACAGCGTTCGCCGCGGCGAATACTGCTGCAGCCACCGTAACCGCGCCAACTCGTCTCAAAGTCTTTGACATCCGGTTTGTCCTTTGACACCGGAGCTTAAAGCATCACTTTAATATTCTACACCAATTCTTCAAGAATCCAAAATCCGATTGCAGCGATATTTCCGCGGCACAATTCGAACCTGCAATGCCGCGGAGGTCGCGATCCGCCGGTTTCAGCGCAGGCCCGGCAGGCGTCGGCGCCCGCGCGTCCGATCCGCCCGACGCGATCGTTACAGCCCGTAGTAGAGCGGGAGCACCAGGCTGACGGTCGCCCATACGAAGATCAACATCGGCAGGCCGGCGCGCACGAAGTCCTGGAAGCGGTAGCCTGCCGGGCCCATCACCAGCAGGTTGGTCTGGTAGCCCATGGGCGTCGCGAAGGCGCAGTTCGCACCGAACACCACGGCGACCGCGAACGGCTCGATCGGCGCTCCGAGACCCTGGGCCAGGGAGACGGCGATCGGCGTGAACAGCACGGCGACCGCCTTGGTCCCGACGAGGTTCGCCAGAACGGCGACGAGGAGGAAGAAGGCGGACAGCACGACCGGTATCGGTGCGCCCGCCAGCGCGGTGGCCAGCAGGTCGGAGAGGATCACCGCCCCGCCAGTCACCTGCAGCGCCTTGCCCAGGGCCAGAGCGGCGGCGATCACCAGCACCAGGTCGGCGCCGATGGCGCGCGCCGCCTGGCGCAGGGTCATGACCCCGGTCGCCAGCATGGCGGCTGCGCCGGCCAGCGCGCCGATCTCGATCGGCAGGATGTCCAGCGCTGCAAGCCCGACCACGGCCGCGAAGATCGCCAGCGCGCGCCAGGCCTCGGGCGCCGACGGCACTTCGCTCGCCGACCACTCGATCGGCAGGATCCCCGGCCGGCCGCGCAACGCCGCCTTGGCCTCGGTGGTGCCCTGGACCAGCAAAACGTCCCCGGCGGCAAGCGGCAGGTCGGTGATCGGACGGTGCATGCGGGCGGTGCGGCGCTGCACGCCGACGACGACGCAGTTGTAGCGATAGCGAAAGCCGATTTGCTCGAGCGTCCGGCCGATCAGCTCCGACCCCGGCGTGACCATGACTTCGCCGAGCAGCTGCCGGCCGCGCAGCCAGGGCGGCTTGCCGTGGGTCTCGTCTTCCCGGGCCGACCAGGCGTCGCCGAGGGACGGATGCAGCAGGTCCATCTGGCCGCGGACGGCGCCGGTCAATGCCGCACGGGTCGCGCTCACGATCAGGATGTCGCCGGGCCGCAGCGCCGCATTTTCCTCGAACGGCGGCAGCAGGCTCGCTTCGCCGCGCTGGATGGCGTGGACCGTGACGTCGGCAAGCTGCGGGAAAAAGCCGCCGGCCGGTTTGAGCCCGTCGAGCGGCCGGTCGAGGACCACGTCGATCTGGGCGAGGAACTGCCGGCCGGTCGCCAGGGCCGCATCGTCGCCGGCGCTGCGGTCGGGCAGCAGGCGGCGCACGACCAGCAGGGCGAAGAGCAGGCCGGGCAGCGCCACGGCCAGGCCGGGCACGGTAAAATCGAAGAAGCCGAAGCCGGGCTGGCCCAGATCGGTCAACATGCCGGAGACCAGCAGATTGGTGCTGGAGCCGATCAGGGTCGTCATGCCGCCCAGGATCGAGGCGAAACTCAGAATCATCAGGGAACGGCTGGGCGGCGTGCCGCCGCGGCTGGCGAAGGTCTGGAGGATCGGGATGAAGATGACGACGACGGGGACGTTGTTCAGCACCCCGCTGATCAGCAGCACGGCAAGCAGCGACAGGGTCAGCGCGACTTCCGAGCGCCCGCCCGCAGCGCCGAGCAGCGCGCGCGCTCCGCGATCGAGCGCCCCGGTCTGGGCCAGGCCCTGACCGATGATAATGAGCCCCAGGAGCGCGATCAGCGCCGGATTCGCGAAGCCGGCCAGCAGGTCCGCCGGGCCCAGCTTGTTGCGGCCGTCGGCGCCGGTTTCGGGAAAGATATGGAACGCCAGGAGCAGCAGGCAGACGACTGCCAGCGACGCCAGCTCTATCTTGATCCGCGGGGCGGCGTAGAGCGCGAGCGCCACCGCAATGGCCCCGAAAGCCAGGACGGGCCCGATATCGCCGTCAATCATGCCAGGCACAACCCATGATGAGCCACTTCCCGGGAGGAAAGCCCCATTGTCGCCAAAGAACAGGATAGCCGAGGGCGGTGTTCCACGCAGCAGCTACAGGGTCATCAGATCTTCGCCGATAACGACCCGGCCGTCATAGTCGCGGCGGATTATCTCGCGCAACGCGCGCGGTTCGGAATCCGGCAGCATGTGGGTCGTGACCAGCAATCCCGGCGCGGCGTCCCGCGCGACGAGGCCGAGCCGCTCCGGCGAAGTATGCGCCAACGGCGTGTGGCTGTGGTCGATCTGCGGCGAGATCCATTTCTCGTATTGCACGCACTCGTGGATCAGGATGTCGGCCCGGTGCGCGTGCCGGATGAGGTTTTCGCACGGGCTGGTATCGCCCGACAGCACGATCCGCCGATCCCGTGTTTCGAAGCGGTAGCCGAAGGCCTGTTCGAGCGGATAATGGGCGACGTCGAACGCGGTCACCGCGACCCCGTCGACGTCCAGCGCCGGGCCTTCGGTCAGTTCGTGGACCCGGATGTCGGGCATTTCCCTGGGCACCTTTCGAATCCGCATCCGGAGTTCGAGATCGGGGCGCAGCAATTCGAGGAGCTGCCCGACCATCGTCCGGACGCCTTCGGGCCCGTAGATGTGCCAGGGCCGGTCGTCGCTCATCATCCAGCGGGTGGCGATGAAATGGCCAAGATCGATGAAGTGATCCGAATGCAGGTGGGTGATGAACAGGTGGTCGACCTCGTTCGGCATCAGGCCCAGCTCGACCATCCGGTGGACAATGCCGGAGCCGCAGTCGATGACAAAGTTGTGCGCGCCGGCCCGCACCGCGTAGCCCGGCCCGCACCGCCGCGGGTTGGGGAACGGCAATCCGGTGCCCAGCAGGCTGACCTGCATCTTCGCCTCCGTCGGGGACACGCTGGCCGCCGCGCTAGAGAAAATCCCGCAGCATGGCGACCAGCGGCGCGTCGGCCGGCGGCATGGGATAGTCGTGCAGACGCGGCGGCCGGACCCATTTTATGGCCGCATGTTCCCGGGGCGCCGGTTCGCCCAGCCATTTCCGGCAGAGATAGAGCGGCATCAGCAGGTGAAAATCCGCATAGGCGTGGGACGCGAAAGTGAACGGCGCCAGGCAGCTTTCCGAGGTATCGATGCCCAGCTCTTCGCGCACTTCGCGGATCAGGGCGGCTTCCGGCGTTTCGCCCGGCTCGACCTTGCCGCCCGGAAATTCCCAGAGGCCGGCCATTACCCTGCCTTCCGGCCGCCGGGCGATCAGCACGCGATTGTCGATATCGACCAGGGCGATGGCCGCAACCAGCACGATGGGCAGGTCTTGCGGCACGCCCGGTTCATGTCCGGGATCGCAACCCGCAGTCCCGTCGGAATATGCCGCCCTAGCTTCGATAATCGGCATTGATGGTGATGTAGCCGTGGGTCAGGTCGCAGGTCCACACCGTCGCCCGGCCGCGCCCGATGCCGATATCGACGTCGATATCGATCTCCGCACCCTTCATGTGGTCGGCGACCGGGGCTTCGTCATAGCCGGGCACGAGCTGGCCGTTTTCCGTGATGGTGACGCCGCCGATGGCGATGGAGAGCCGGTCGCGGTCCGCCTTCTCGCCGGCCTTGCCGACCGCCATGACAATCCGGCCCCAGTTGGCGTCCTCGCCGGCGATCGCCGTCTTGACCAGGGGCGAGTTGGCGATGGTCAGGCCGATCCGGCGCGCCGCGCGGGCGGAGGTTGCGCCGCTCACAGTCACGGTGACGAACTTGCTCGCCCCCTCGCCGTCGCGCACGATCTGCTGGGCGAGATCGATCATGACCGCATCCAGCGCGTTCTCGAACGCCCGGAGGCTTCGGAGACCGGCCGGCGGCGCATTACCGGCCGCGCCGGTCGCGCACAGCAGCACGGTATCCGACGTCGAGGTGTCGCCGTCGACCGTCACGGCGTTGAAGGAGCGGTCGTTGGACCGGGCCAGCAGCTTCTGGAGCAGCGGCGCCGGGATATTGGCGTCGGTGAAGACGAAGCCCAGCATGGTCGCCATGTCCGGCGCGATCATGCCGCTGCCCTTGGCGAAGCCGGCGATGCGGACCGTCGTAGCGCCGATACGCGCTTCGGCGCACGCGCCCTTGGGGAAGGTATCGGTCGTCATGATCGCTTCGGCGGCGTCGCGCCAGGCGTCGTCGCGCAGATGGCGGGACAGTTCCGGCAGGCAGCCACCGATACGGTCCGGCCCGACCGGCACGCCGATCACCCCGGTCGACGCCAGGAACACTTCCCGTTCCGGGCAGCCGAACAGGGCGGCGGCGGCTTCGGCGGTCCGCTCCGCCGTCGTATCGCCCGCCTTGCCGGTAAACGCGTTGGCGTTGCCCGAATTGCACACGATCACCCGCGCCCGGCCGCCGGGCAGCGCTTCCCGGCACCAATCGACCGGGGCCGAGGGACACATCGAGCGGGTGAAGACGCCGGCGACCGCCGTGCCGGGCGCGAGGACGGCCAGCATCAGATCCTTCGCGCCGCTGCGCTTGAGGCCGCAGGCGCGGCCCGCCAGCTGCACCCCGCCGATCGCCGGCAGGTCCGGAAACCGCTCGGGCGCGAGCGGCGATTTTTTCAGAGTCATGGTGCGATTTGCGGCCCGCCTCCGCCTTCGGACGCCCCGGAAATGTGCTGGGCCGGGCCGCGCGGAGACAGGTTTCCCCCGATCCTGTCGTCTTTCTACTCTTCTTTGCCCTCTTCTTTCCCTTCTTTTTTCCGGGCGGGCGCGCCGGCGTCAAGCGGCTTTCCGTCCGGGCCGAACCGGACGATTTTCGCCGCATTGCGCAGACGCTCGATCTCGGCGGCCATCAGCTCGCGGCCCAGTTCCTGCTTGAGCTCGGCGCGCTTCGCCTCGAAAGGCGGCGGCGCCTGCCGGCGACGGTCCTCGAGCAGAATGACGTGCCAGCCGAACTGGGTCTGCACCGGCGTCTTCGTGTAATCGCCCTTCTTGAGCGCGAACGCCGCGTCGGCGAACGGCTTGACCATCTGCCCCCTGGCGAACCAGCCGAGGTCGCCGCCGCCGGTCTTGGACGGCCCGATCGATTTCTGCCGGGCGAGATCGGCAAACTTGCCGCCTTTGTCCAACGCCTCGACGACCGCGGCCGCCTCCTTCTTGGTCTTGACCAGAATATGCCGGGCCTTCGCTTCCTCCTCGCCTTTGTGCTTCGCGGCAAACGCTTTGTAGGCCTTGACGAGCCGGTCTTCGGTCACGGCCTCGTCGATTCGTTCGGCCAGGTAGGCCTCCTGCAGCACCCGGTCGGCCAGGGTCCGCAGCCTGCGTTCGATGGCCGGGGTCTTGTCCAGCCCGCCGGCGCGCGCCCTGGCGGCCAGAAGCTTGGTTTGTATGACCTGCTGGAGCAGCGGCTGGTAGATGCGCTCGATCGGGATTTTGCGGATCTGCTCCGGCAGGTCGGCATGGAGCGCCCGCAGATCGGACAGCATGACCTTTTCGCCGTTGACGGTGGCGACCACCGGGTCTGCGGCGGGTTTGGACTGCTGCGCCTGCGCCGGCGCGGCGGCGGCCAGGGCGAGCGGCACGGCGAAGGCCAGCGCCGCAAACGCTGTGCGCAGGGAACGGGAATCGGTCATGGCGAGGGAAGCTCCGACTACGGGGGTCTGTCGGGTGGTATCACCGTTCCCCGACCGGCGATAGCCGAAAGCCGCCGCGCGCGCCGTATGCCGAAGGCGTCATGAAATGTCATGAAATGTCAGGGGCGGCCCCGTCCTGTCCGGCGGCGCTGCCGTTCTTCATGCGGGCCGCCTGGGGCAGCGGGGCGTCGTCCGCCCAGTCAACGCCGTTCGTCGGGTCAACGCCGTTCGTCGGGTCAAGGCCGTTCGTCGGGTCAAGGCCGGTCGTCGGGTCAAGGCCGGTCGTCGGGTCGAGGCCGTTCGCCGGATGCCGGCATGGGGCGCTGTCCTCCGGTCCGGCGAGCGGCGGCGGGGCGAACGGCCCGTCCTCCGAACCACTTTCCTGCGCCAGATCGTCCTGCCCAGGGGCCTCCTGCGCCGGGTCGTCCTGCGCGGAAGCGAAGGGATCCTCGTGGGTCGGCGCGTCGGGCCACGGCTCGACCGGTTCGTCGCCGTTGCGGAGGCGGTTCATCCAGTCGCTTTCGACGCCGTCGATATACTCATCGTCGCCCTTGCGGATGTCCGGATGCTCGCCGAAACCGGGCTTCGGCCGGAAAGGAAGGT
>MPMX01000077.1 GCA_002238725.1 Rhodospirillaceae bacterium bin65 | reverse complement strand
GATATGGTCGCTGCGCACCGGGCCGTGCTTGGTCGCCACCGTCGTGCCCTCGATCAGCGGCAACAGGTCGCGCTGCACGCCCTCGCGGCTCACGTCGGCGCCGCCGATCCGCTCCGAGCGGCCGGTGCTGTGCGCCTGCACAGGGGCAGCGGCCCGGTGTATATTCCGCTGCGGCGGGAGCGCAGAGGCAGGGGCGATGAAATCAGAAGAAGCATTTCCGGTCGTAGACCTGTTTGCCGGACCCGGCGGGCTGGGTGAAGGCTTCGCATCTCTGCGAACCGAGAATGGGAATCCGCGCTTCGAAAGCGCAGTGTCCGTCGAAGATGAGCAGCATTCGTACAGAACGCTTCACCTAAGACACTTTTTGCGGGGGTTTTCCGGGAACGGGTTTCCAGACAAGTATTACCGGTACCTAAGCGGAGCGATCACCATAGACGACCTGTACAACGAATTCCCCGACCAGAAAGCAATAGCCGACAGGACCGCCCACCGGATTTCACTGGGCCCTGACAACCACGAAACTGTGCGGAGTCTGATTGCAGAAGAATTGAACGATCACCCAAGATGGGCGCTTGTGGGCGGACCGCCCTGCCAGGCCTATTCCCTGGTGGGCCGCTCCAGGATGATGGGCGACCCGGAGTTCGAAGAGGATATCCGGCATTTCCTGTATCGCGAGTACCTTGAAATCATTGCCGACCATGCGCCTCCGGTTTTCGTTATGGAGAACGTCAGGGGCCTGCTGTCAGCCAAAATCAAAGGCGAATCGGTCATCGATCGGATGCTGGACGACCTTATCAAACCGGGCGTGGCGCTGGAGCGGGAGTCGAGTGACCTTCGTTACAAGCTGCACTCTCTATCGGAGGACGGACTTCCGGGACTGGAAACCGACCCGAAGCGGTTTCTTGTCCGCGCGGAAGAGTTTGGGGTTCCGCAGGCGCGGCATAGGGTCTTCATCGTTGGCGTGCGCAGCGATATCGACGTGCGCCCCCGCACGCTCAGGCGCCATGAGCCGCCATCGGTAAGGGAGACGATCGGCAGCCTTCCGGCGATCAGGAGCGGACTGTCCAAAGGCCGGGATTCCTTTTCAGATTGGCAAATCGCCATTTCAGGAATCGATACGGAGTTCGTACGGCGCGAGCTGAACGGAATGGAATGTACCGGCAGTCTCAGCGACGCGGCGGAAATTCGGCTCGATAAGCCACCCCCGGCACTCGAAAGAAAGTCAACCCGGTATCCCGACGAACCGGACGCGAAGCACGACGTATTCGACGGCATCCGCGATCCGAACCTGGATTTTCTCGAAGGACACGAGGCGCGCAGCCATATGCGTTCCGATCTCCGGCGCTACGCCTTCGCCGCCACATTCGCCGCCATAACGGGAAAAAGCCCCAAGCTGGCCGATTTCCCCAATGACTTCCTTCCGACCCACAGCAATGTCGCTCTCGGCCGGCAGGGCAAGATGTTCTCGGACCGCTTCCGGGTGCAGCTGCCAGACCGGCCTTCGACGACGGTCACGTCGCATATTTCGAAGGACGGTCACTATTTCATCCACTACGACCCGGCGCAGTGCCGGAGCCTGACCGTCCGGGAGGCTGCGCGGCTCCAGACCTTCCCCGACAACTATCGCTTCGAGGGGCCGAGGACGGCACAGTATCACCAGGTCGGCAACGCGGTTCCCCCATACCTTGCGAGGCAGATCGCCGAAATCATCGCGGATATTCTTGACCGGATGGATGAGGCCGGCGCGTGACCGACAGAATTTCGAAAGAACGCCGAAGCTGGAACATGTCCCGGATCAGGGGCAAAGACACAGGCCCGGAACTGACGTTGCGGAAGTTGCTCCACAGGGCCGGATACCGCTTCCGGCTCCATCGACCGGACCTGCCCGGCAAGCCTGACATCGTTCTCAGCAAGTATCGGACAGCGATTTTCGTTCACGGCTGCTTCTGGCACCGCCATGAAGGATGCGCCGGCACCACGACTCCTTCGACGCGCAGGGAGTTCTGGCTTGCCAAGTTCGAAGGCACGGTCGAACGGGACCGCCGCAAGCAGCGGCAACTGGAAGAATTGGGCTGGCAGGTGATAACAGTGTGGGAATGCGAGATAGATTCCGATCCGTCCACTGCGGTAAAAATCGTTGCGGACCAATTAGATATGGAGTGCAAACGATCATATTTCGGCAACATTTAAGAAATATCTTGATATATATGGATAATAACCCAAATATAGGCCCGAAATGGAGGTGCATATGCGCGACAAACGACAAAAGTTCATCGAGCTGGCGGAATCGCGGGTCAACCGCGCGATCAAAGACATCAAGCTGATCGGCAACCTCGCCAACAAGAACGCCTACGAATATTCCGAGGACGATGCCAAGCAGATCGTGCGGGCTCTCCAGAAGGAGCTCGATGCAGCCAAGTCCCGGCTCTTCGGCGATTCCGGCGGGAAGGACAACGAATTCAAGCTGGGAGGCTGATATGCCGGGCCGCTGGGAGTTCAATAGAGTCCCCGCGTCGAGCGTACGGGTTGCCGTGACGCAGTGGGATCAGTTCAACAACGACGATGCCAGACTCGCAGCGACGCTCGTCCGGGAAGCGCTTCAAAACTCCTTGGATGCCGCTCCCAAGAACGGAACGGTACCGGTTAAGGTCAGTTTCAAAGTCAAACGGCTGAATAGCAGCGAGGTTGATATGCTGCACGGTATGATGGAATCTTTGATGCCGCACCTTGACGCTTGCGGGCTGGTACTGTCGGAGAATACTACCGATGAAGTAAAGGTTCTTTGCATTGAAGACTTCAACACAACGGGGTTAACCGGAAGCTTCGAAGACTTGGACGGTGAGAATTTTGATAGGTTCTGGAGAGCATTTGGAGAATCCGGTAAATCCGGTCAACAGGGCGGAAGGCACGGTCTTGGAAAACTCGTCTACCCCTCGGCGTCCCGCTTTCGCTTCTTTTTCGGATTGACGATACGGGAGAATGATGATGGTCCATCCTCAATGGGACAGGCGGTGCTCGCCAATCATCGTATCGGCATTAATTGTCATCCCGCACACGGGTTTTGGTTTTCCGATAGATCAGAAAATGATCTGGAACTTCAATTGCCCATCACCGATCCGGAAGAAATCTTACGATTCGAAGCGCTTTGCGGAACTAATAGAAAGGGTCAGCGCGGCCTGAGTTTGGCCATTCCACATTTGATCGATGGAATCACCGAAGAGACGATACTTTCAGCAGTTATCGACAATTATTACTTCCCGATATTGGCCGGTAAACTGGAAGTAGAATTGGGAGAAGAAATAGTCAACGCAGATACGTTTATCGACATAGCGCGTCGTATCGGCGGAACCGGCCGCATACCGCTTTCGTTTGTGAAACAAATCAGCGATGCGCTCAATTCGGACGACTACCATGGAGCAATAGTGCCGATCGGGGCGTCGAGGCTTAAGTCTGCGAGTGTCCCGGACAAGCAGATTCAGTCAATGAAATCTGTTTTCATTGCGGGCGACCTCGTCCATCTTCGGATCGCAGTCGACTTGAAGCCGAAGGGGCAACCGAGAAGCATCGGAACTATCGACCTTTTCCTTCGTTCATGTGCCGACGAGGAGGAACCGTTTTCCCTTTTTTCTCGGGGGCCAATAATCCTTTCGGGCGAGGAGAGGAGATCTGCCGCTGGAATCGTCGCGCTTGGCGCGATGATCGCCGATAGCGAAATTGTGGCAGGATTTCTCGGTGACGCCGAGAATGCAGCCCATACTCTGTGGAGCGAGACGGCAGAGAAACTCACTTCCCGCTGGGAGACGCCCCATCTGCCGCTTAGAGCAATACGCCACTCACTCCGCGATCTGTACGATATGATTGCGGAACAGAGGGAAATGCACGATGCGGATGCATTGATCGACTTCTTCTGGTTGGTGGATAAATCCGAGGCGGCGAGGAGCAAGCCAAAGCGCGTCGGGAAGCCCAAAATTGAAGTGCCGCCGCGCGAGGCAGGAATCCGGATCAATCCGAAAAACGGGGGGTTTAACATTGTAGCGGGGCCCGGGGCAGAGAAATGGCGTTTCCCGCGTCGAATCCGTGTTCGGATAGCCTACGATATAATAGGAGCCGATCCGTTCAGGCGTTTCAGCCCCTTCGATTTCGATTTACGAAAGCAAAATAATGTTGTGTTTAGAGGCGATAACGGCGACACGACAATTGTGCGAGCGAATGCGCTATATTTCGATGTAAATAATCCGGACTTCCGTCTTGAGGCCGCCGGATTCGACGCCCGGCGCGATCTGGTGGTCGATGCGAGGGCGCTGTAATGAGTTCCGTAAGGAGACGGATAAATTCGACCGGACGCAAACGTATCGGGCGAGGGTGTATAGAAATTGATATGCTGGAGTGCGACGCCGACGAGCCATTGAAAGCGAGGGTATTTCTGAATCTTCAGGACCAGGGCTTCCCCGGCGATGCGCTGGTTGCAATTGAAGCATATCGACGCTCCTCTGCAATGCGGTTCGATTGTGGCACTGTGAATGCGTTGAACATACCAGATCCGCTCATTTTGAGTGAAGTCGACCAAGATGGATCGGTATTATTCAGACTGAAGGTTATCGACCGCAGCGTAGAGCCGGGCAAACTGCTCGGTTCGGCCGAAAGCATCAGGCCGAAGGACGACGGGGACAGCAAGGGTCGCCGCAGCCTCCTCCCTATCGACTGGCTGGATATAGGCGACGATGTATGGAAAGTCGAAATTGAGCATGGCGACAGACCGACGCTTATCATAAATTATCGTATATCGGCTTCATCAAGAATTTTTCTTTCCAATCCGATTGCACAAGGCGTTTTGTTCCCGGCAGCACTCCGGTTTATTCTTCAGGAGCTTGCCAGTTCTTCCGATACCGGCGAGAGCGAAGATGGGCCAAAATGGGAGGAGGAGTGGCTTGAATACTGTAGAGCGGAGCTAGGAATACACGACGATCCCAGAAATCTTGCGGAAGAATCGGAAAAGAAGAACTGGGTTGACTATGCAGTGAAGAAATTCTGCAAGAAGAAATCCTTTATAGATGGAATGGATAGAAGCCTGAAGGGGGCCTGATAATATGACGCGAATGAGAACCCTTAATGACGCTGGCTTGGCGAGATTGGCGGAATATATGGATGGCGGTGCTGCGGGGCCGGCGCCTAAGCACCTGCTCGAAGATCCCGGAACGTCTGCGCCAATGAAGATGCGAATCGAACTTGAGACCGGCTCGTTTGAGGACAGGTATAGGTTTGGGGTCTACCTCAATAGGCTGCTGAGACCGTTAGATGCAGTTCAAATCAGCAGCGATAGATATTTCTGGAGCAGCTTGGCGCTATTCTGGTTTGACCTCCTATGTCCGGCGGACGCTCAGGGGAAGCGTTCTCCGAGACAAGATTACCGCTACATTCTCAGCTCAGATTATCGCCACTACTATCGGCATCTTGTGCGCTCCCCGTGGCAATTGGTCAGAGACCATCGGGAAGCAGCGCGTTTTTTGTTGATTGCCCCGAAAATGCAAGAGCATCCACTCAGCGTTCACGGCGACATTCTGGAACAGATTGCCGGACGTCAGCAGGTTCTTCGGAGCAAACCGATCATCAAGGTGGCCAACAAATTATATTTTGACCAGCAAAAGGGTCGGCCAAAAACCGGAGTTGCGGGTAACCGTCGCGGCAGTGCGCGGCGCTTCGGACTTGTTCTCCGCCAGTTTGCTTTGACCTATGATCCCGAATGCATGTCCGACGACGCCATCATCGACATGTTTCCGGACGAATTTAACAGATGGAAGAAATCGATAGCGCCGGCTCGATCAAAGGCAGCTTGACCAATTGATGACAGAAATTTCAACCAAGATTCCCTACAAAATAAACTTGCCCGGGTCCGCGTCCTTCGCCAGCTCTTCGACCTGTTCGCGGACGTAGGCGGCGTCGATGGCGATGGTTTCGCCGCTGCGTTCGGTGGCCGAGAAGCTGATCTCCTCCAGCAGCCGCTCCATCACCGTGTGCAGGCGGCGCGCGCCGATATTCTCGACGCTGCTGTTGACCTCGGCGGAATAGCGCGCGATCTCGGCGATCGCCTCGTCGCTGAAGTCCAGGGTTACCTCCTCGGTCTGCATCAGCGCGCGGTATTGCAGGGGCAGGCTGTTCTCGGTCTCGCTCAGGATGCGCACGAAATCGTCGACGTCGAGCGCCTTGAGCTCGACCCGGATCGGCAGGCGGCCCTGCAATTCGGGCAGCATGTCCGACGGCTTGGCGAGGTGGAAGGCGCCCGAGGCGATGAACAGGATGTGGTCGCTGCGCACCGGGCCGTGCTTGGTCGCGACCGTCGTACCCTCGATCAGCGGCAACAGGTCGCGCTGCACGCCCTCCCGGCTGACATCGGCGCCGCCGACCCGCTCCGACCGGCCGGTGATCTTGTCGATCTCGTCGAGGAAGACGATGCCGTTCTGCTCGACCAGGTCGATGGCCTCGGCGACGACCTGGTCCTCGTCGAGCAGGTTGTCGCTCTCCTCGGCCATCAGCAGGTCGTAGCTTTCGGCGACGCTCAGCCGCTTGGTCTTGGTCGCGCCGCCCAGCGCCTTGCCGAGCATGTCGTTGAGGTTGATCATGCCCATCTGGGCGCCCGGCATGCCGGGAATGTCGAAGGTCGGCAGGCCGCCGCCGCGGCTGTCGCGGATCTCAAGTTCTATTTCCTTGCCGTCCAGCTCGCCGTCGCGCAGCCGCTTGCGGAAGCTCTCGCGCGTGTCCTTGCGCGCGCTCTCGCCGACCAGCGCGTCGAGCACCCGCTCTTCGGCCGCCATCTCGGCCTTGGTCGTGACCGACTTGCGCAGCCGTTCCCGGGTCATGCCGATGGCGATCTCGACCAGGTCGCGCACGATCTGCTCGACGTCCCGGCCGACATAGCCGACCTCGGTGAACTTGGTCGCCTCGACCTTGAGGAAGGGCGCGTTGGCGAGGCGCGCGAGCCGGCGGGCGATCTCGGTCTTGCCGCAGCCGGTCGGGCCGATCATCAGGATGTTCTTGGGCAGCACCTCTTCCTTCATCGCGTCGTCGAGCTGCTGGCGCCGCCAGCGGTTGCGCAGGGCGACGGCGACGGCCTTCTTGGCGTCGTTCTGGCCGACGATGAAGCGGTCGAGTTCCGAAACGATCTCGCGCGGGCTGAAGGCGGTCGGGGTGTAGCCGGTCATACGCGCTCGATCACGATCTGGTCGTTGGTATAGATGCAGATGTCGGCGGCGATACCCATGGCGCGGCGCGCGACCTCCCCGGCCGGCAGCTCGGTCTCCGCCATCAGCGCCTTGGCCGCCGCCAGAGCATAGGGGCCGCCGCTGCCGATGCCGATCAGGCCGTCCTCGGGCTCCAGCACGTCGCCGTTGCCGGTGAGCACCAGCGAGACGTCCTTGTCGGCCACCGCCATCATCGCTTCGAGCCGGCGCAGATAGCGGTCGGTGCGCCAGTCCTTGGCCATTTCCACGCAGGCCCGGGTCAGCTGGCCGGGATGCTGCTCCAGCTTGCCCTCCAGCCGCTCGAACAGGGCGAAGGCGTCGGCGGTCGCGCCGGCGAAGCCGACCACCACCTTGCCGTCGGCCAGCCGCCGCACCTTGCGCGCGCCGCCCTTGAGCACGGTGTTGCCGAAGGTGACCTGGCCGTCGCCGGCGACCACGACCTCGCCGCCGCGCCGCACCGAAAGGATGGTCGTGCCGTGAAACAGCAGGGTGTCGGGATCGCTCATACCGGGTTGTATGTGGCGAGGCTGCCGCGCGCGTCAACACGGGCGAATGCGGCACGGGCCTCGGCGTACTGTGCCCGGCGACCTACATTCGGATGCAACGGCAGGAATTCCGGGTTAAGAACGGACAACAGACGCCGGAGATTTCCGATGAACCAGTCCATCAGCCCCGAACGGCCGGCCGCACGCATCGCAAGCGTGGCGCGGCGGACGAAAGAAACCCGGATCGACGTGTCGCTCAACCTCGACGGCACGGGCGACTACACCGTCGATACCGGCATCGGCTTCCTCGATCACATGATGGAGCAGCTGTCGCGCCATTCGCTGATCGATCTGGAGCTGAAGGCGGTCGGCGACCTGCATATCGATTTCCACCACACCACCGAGGACACCGGCATCGCGATCGGCGAAGCGGTGAGCCGCGCGCTCGGCGACCGCAAGGGCATCTGCCGCTACGGCGACGCGCTGATCCCGATGGACGAGACCCTGACCCGGGTGGCGCTGGACTGCTCGAACCGGCCCTACCTGATCTGGAAGGTCGGCTTTTCCAGGCCGAAGCTCGGCGAGATGGATACCGAGCTGTTCAAGGAATGGTTCCAGGCCTTCGCCCAGGCGGCCGGCGTCACGCTCCATGTCGAAAATCTCTATGGCGAGAACAATCACCATATCGTCGAGAGCTGCTTCAAGGGCTTGGCCCGCGCCCTGCGCGCCGCCATTGCGCCGGACCCGCGCAAGGCCGACGCCGTGCCCTCGACCAAGGGCGTGCTCGGTGGCTCCCTGTAGCGGCGCCGCCGGCCGGTACCGGCTTTCGGACCGGTGACCGCGGTGGCTGACGGCGTCGCCATCGTCGACTACGGCGCCGGCAACTTGCGCTCGGCCGAAAAGGCCTTCGTCCGCATGGCCCGGCAGGCCGCCGCCGATCTGCCGGTGTCGGCGACCGGCGATGCCGACCGGGTTGCCCGCGCCAGCCATATCGTGCTGCCGGGGCAGGGCGCTTTTGCCGACTGCCGCGCCGGCCTGCATGCAGTGGACGGTATGATCGAGGCCCTGAGCGAAGCGGTCCTGACGCGCGGGATGCCGTTCCTCGGCATCTGCGTCGGCATGCAGCTGCTCGCCGACCGCGGCCTGGAGCATGGCGAGACGCCGGGCTTCGGCTGGGTGCCGGGCGAGGTCGCCGCGCTGGAGCCGGACGATCCCGGCCTCAAGATCCCCCACATGGGCTGGAACGACCTGACATTTCATGACAACGGTCCCGACTATGGCGACGACAACGGCGCGGGCGGCGCGCGCCATCCCGTGCTGGCCGGGCTCGAAGACGGCGACCACGCCTATTTCGTCCATTCCTTTGGCTACCGCTGCGCAGACTCCGCCGATCTGCTGGCGACCTGCGACTATGGCGGGCCGGTCGCGGCAATCGTCGGCCGGGACAATCTGATCGGCGCCCAGTTCCATCCGGAAAAGAGCCAGCAGGCCGGGCTGCGCCTGATCGCAAACTTCCTGGCGTGGCGGCCATGACGTCGGATGCGCGCGCGCCGGCAGAAAAAGGCGCGGCTGCACGGCAGACGCCGGCCCGGGCCCCGTTTGCCCGCGTGGCGCCCGAGGCGGTCCTGGGCGTCGAGGTCGTCACCCGCTTCGCGCCGGGCGACCTGAACGATATCTGCGATGCTGCGGAAAGCGCGATCGAGGCCGGCGGCGGATTCGGCTGGCTCCGGTCGCCGGAACGGCCGCTGCTCGAAAGCTACTGGAAAGGCATTCTGGTCGTGCCCGAGCGCATCCTGATTGTCGCCCGGATCGACGGTGTGATCTGCGGTTCGGCGCAACTGGTCCGGCCGTCGCCGGGCAACGAGGCGCAGGCCTTCGCCGTCCAGCTCCAGCACGCCTTCATCGCGCCCTGGGCGCGCGGCCACGGCCTGGCGCGCCTGCTGATGGAAAAAGCCGAAGTGCTTGCGCGGACCGAAGGGTTCGACGTGATTACCCTGGACGTCCGGGAAACCCAGGAACGCGCGATCCGGCTCTACGAAGCGCTGAGCTATGTGCGCTGGGGCCGCAATCCCTTCTATGCCCGGGTCGACGGCAAACCGGTCGCCGGCCTGTACTACTGGAAGGATCTGCGGCGCGCCGAGGACGAGCCGGCCGGGGGCGCTGCGGCATGATCCTGTACCCGGCGATCGACCTGAAGGACGGCCGCTGCGTCCGCCTGCTCAAGGGCGATTTCGGGCAGGAAACCGTGTTCAACGACGATCCCGCCGACCAGGCTGCGCAGTTCCAGGCCCAGGGTTTCCGCTGGCTGCACGTCGTCGACCTCAACGGCGCCGTCGAGGGCCGGGCGGTCAACCGGGCGGGCGTCGAGGCGATCCTGGCGGCGGTGACGATTCCGGTCCAGCTCGGCGGCGGCATCCGCGACATGGCCGGGATCGAGATGTGGCTCTCCCGCGGCCTGTCCCGTGTCATCCTCGGCACCGCCGCGCTGACCGACCCCGGTCTGGTGCGCCGGGCGGCCAGCGCGTTTCCCGGCCGGATCGCGGTCGGCATCGATGCGCGCGGCGGCCGGGTCGCCACCCAGGGCTGGCTGGAGACTTCCGACGTGACGACGATCGATCTCGCCCGGTCGTTCGAAGATGCCGGCGTCGCCGCGATCGTCTATACAGATATCGAGCGCGACGGCGCGCTTCAGGGGGTCAACGTCGCGGCCACGGCGGCCCTCGCCCGGGCCGTCGCGATCCCGGTCATCGCGTCCGGCGGCG
>MPMX01000076.1 GCA_002238725.1 Rhodospirillaceae bacterium bin65 | reverse complement strand
TGCTGCGCAGCCGGGAGCGGCAGCCCGTCCTGTTCGCCGGCGGCAGCGGCATCACGCCGGTCATCTCGCTGATCAAGCAGGCCCTGCACGAGACGGCGCTGTCGCCGCGCCTGTTCTACGCCAACACGGACCACGACCAGATCATCTTCCGGCGCGAGCTCGACGACCTGCGCGCCCGCTTTCCCGGCCGGCTGGAGTGCCATCATCACATCGACTCGCAATCCGGGCTGGCCGATGCCGGCCTCCTCCGGGACTTTGTCGGCGGCCGGCCGGACTGCGATTTCTTCATTTGCGGCCCGGCGCCGTTCATGGACCTGACGGAGGATGTCCTGGGCGGCCTGGGCGTCGGCGACCGGCAGGTGTTCATCGAACGCTTCACGATGCCGGAAGACGGCGACGCGCAAGACGATCCGGTGCTGCCGGCCGCCGGCGACGGCAATGTTCCAACATTCCGCGCCACGCTCGACGGCGCGGAGCACGAGGTGCCTTACCTGGCCGGGGAAACCCTGCTCGACTGCATGCTGGAGCAGGGCCTCGACGCCGTCCATTCCTGCAAGGACGCCCACTGCGGCTCGTGCATGGTGATCCGGAAATCGGGCGAGGTCGCCATGCGCAAGAGCACCGTCCTGTCGAAGCGCGACAAGGCGCGGGGCTATATCCTGCTGTGCCAGGCCGTGCCGCAGTCGCCCGACGTCTGGGTCGATTGCGACGCCTGACGCCCGGTCGCGGCATGCGCGGGCGTCGCCGTTTGTTCGTTTCGAAGGACCGGACTCTCCGTCTTCCGACGACGAGCGATGCGCCCTAAGCTCCGGTACATACCAGGTCCCGCCGCGCTTTCTTCAGGTGGTCGCCGATCTGCTTGACGGCAGAGATGACGTCCCGACTCTTCATCGCTTGATGGAGTGCGCGGTGCCGGCGGTTGTATTTGTCGATCTCGTCGGGTGACAGGATCTTGTTCTTCATGCCGTCCCACTGGTTGTGGTCGCGGACTGCGTTGATTTGCTGGTAGAGGTGGGCCAACAGGGGATTCTTGGAGTTCCTGGCAAGCCATCCACGGAACATACTGTCGTGCCGGAAAACGGCTTCATTGTCGTTCCGGCATCGTTCGAGATCGTTCAATATCAATCCCAGTACCCTAATCTCGTTGGGCGTCGCGTTGAGCACCGCGAGCCGGACCATGTGCAACTCGATCGCCAGGCGTACTTCGATCAGCTCGAGTGGGCTGACCCGGCTGACGATGTCCTGCGCGTCGCCGATCGACATGTCCCGGAATTTGACGAATGTGCCGTTGCCCACTCGACGTTCGATCAGCCCGTCGTCTTCAAGCCTGGACAGTACCTTGCGGATGGTGCTGCGCGCGGTGTCGAACCGCTCGGCTAGTACCCGCTCGGCGGGTAGTTGGTCGCCTTGCACATAAGTTTCGTTCTGAATAGCCTCACGCAATCGGGCGGCGATCTGCCCGACATGGCAGCCGCGTTCGCCGAGTGCCGAGCCGGCGGCCGGCCAGATTGGCTGAACGGACTCGCGCGTGTCATCCACGACGGCGTCCTCCCCAAGTCACTGCAAACCAAAATTACGCACTAATTGGTCTGTATTGGTCAAATGGCTCTGCAATTGGTCAAAAACCGTGCGAGGTAAAAGCCGTTCGTTCACGCTGGAAATTGTAAAATTAATTCAATTTTCCGCCGATCTTGTAAACCACATTCTCGCGACTGGGTCGCCTTAGTGGTGTGTTATTGTGGGGACAACCGCCGGAAACATGTGACGGGACTTGAACACGCGCGCCAGGAATGAACGGCGGCACAATGGACATCGAAATTTTCATGCAAAAGGCCGCCCGCAACGATCTGGTGCCGGTTGATCTCGGCCAGTATATCCGTTCGAAATGTCAAGGCTATCTGTTGCGGCAAGGGCCAACAGCATCGGCCAGGCGCGTGTCAATGAAGCCAATGTCCCGATCCTCCGTCGTCTCAAGTTGTACAAGTCCCGCCGCGACTCGACGCTCGATCTCTGGAACCGGATCCGGGAACCTGTAATCCGGTGGTAGCGGCGAAATGGACCAAGTTTCCGATCATCATCTACCAGAATGACTATGAGTAAATTGTGTGAAAAATTACTAAAATAGTGTGCCTTTCAGGGATGCAGCACGCTTTCAGAATTCGCACCGTAAGCAGTGTCGGGGCACTACCTTGACGTCAAGGCGGAGCGGTGTTCGGCGTGCGGTGCAGATGCTGGTCGAGACGCGAGGCTGAACGCCCGTGTTGATCGGCAGGTATCGTTGACCCCAATGTTTTCTTCTAACTCAACGGGTTAGCATGCTGATCGGCGTCCAACATCCTTGCCGAATAGCAATCGGGCCCGCCCACCGATGCTCCAGCTCGACCAGATCGTCATCCTTTGAGTATCGCGCGGGCGGCATCAGGTAGAGCTTGAAGAGCGCCGTCCGGGAGTTGTGCCCCGCTTGCACCGAGATCGTCATATGCACCGGGCTTGAGACCCGGGGCGGCTGGCAGCTGACTACAACAGGAAGCTGGTGATTATCGAGGGCTGACTGGACCGCAGGCACAGCTGGCCTATTGTGATCCATCCCGTGTTCGAGGATTACCTGATCGGCCGGAAACCGCGCAAGTTCGACTGGCGTGTGGCCTGCCTTACAAGGGCGCACCGCAACAGATCCTGAACGACGCCGGTCATCGGGCCACGTAATTCTCGACGGAACGGTCCGCCCATGATCGGAGATAGGACGTCGCGTCGACGTATAGTCACGGCTTGAATATGCAGCGGACCTACGGCGTATCGCCGTAGGGGACGAACGTCTTGCGCACTTCGCCCGTCAGGCGAGGACCGAGAAGGCTGATTTTGTGCGGAAGCCGGGCCCAGAGCAGCCTGATTCAGTACGCTTGCTGTTTCAGCGCCCTCAATTTCTGTTCAGGGCGCCAACCGACGATGTCTGAATTGTCGTCCCGCCGCTGACGCGCCATTGCCGGAACGATCTGGCAGGTCCGGAGACGCCTCGCCGTCCTGGAGACCTGCAAATCGAATATCGTATGGTCCACCGTCTCTGTCGGCGCCTTGAACGCTTCGAGCAAAAGACGCGCGCCGTCGCGGTTGACAAGGTAGGCGGCGGAGCCGGGGGAGAACTTTTCGAGGCGCCGGAGATCGCGTCCGCCCGGGGTCTTGCCGCAGACGCGCCGCAAGAGCCGACGGTGCCTGCGGCCGTCTTCCAAACGGATTAACATCGAGCCGTCTGGCCACCAGTCCGTAGATTGCATCAGCGACGGTGTGTCGAGAGCCAGCTCCGCGTCGTCCTCCAGGATCAGCGCGGCGGGATATTCGGATTTGAGCAGGCTCGTCAGCGCCTTGGTATGACCGATCATGCAAGCGGCCGAGCCCAGATTGATGGGCGGCAGGGTCGGCGGTTTGCCGCTCTTGCGCTCCTGTTCGTCGAACTCGGCAAGCGTGGCGGCTTCAACGCCGGGTATGCGCGTTGCTGTCAGCCCCAGCCGTTCGATGTCTTCGGAAATTACCTGCCAACGGTCTACGCGACGATCGAGATTGATGATATAGATCGGGAGTGTCATGCCGCGGATCATAAAGTTCGGCCATGTACGGTCAACGGGCACAGGCATCGAACGGCGCGCTCCGAAACCGAACCGGCCCGAGATCTTCGACAATCCCACGGTCGCAAATTCAATCTGAGACACGACCGACCGGCATGCTCGAATATCCGAATCCTTCGTCGGCCTCCGATCTGCTTGTTCTTTCCGGCAAAGAACCGTTCGCCAGGGGCGGCAAGCGACATTGCTACGTCCATCCGGGCGATTCCACTCTGTGCGTCAAGGTAGCCGCCCGCGCCGAAGGCGAAGACTGCCACGCCCAGCAGAGGCTGGATCTCGAAGACTACGCACTGTTGAAAATGCGCGGCCGCGAATCGGTGTTCGAGCGCATCCCGGAGATCGCCGGCGTTGTCGACACGGACCTGGGCCCGGGCATCGTCATGCAGCTGTACCGCGACGCCGATGGCCGGATATCCCGCAGGCTCGCCGAGGTCGTCCGGGAGAGAGGCCTTACACCCTCACTGATCCGTGCCGATCGACGAATACAAGGAGTGGCAGCGGCGACAACGCTTGCTGACCTGGGACACGGGTCCGCACAATGTCCTGGCCGTGAGTCTGGGCGACGACGACTGGAAGCTGGTGATCATCGAAGGCTGGCTGCATCGCAGGCACCGCTGGCTTGCTCGGATCCATCCCTTGATCGAGGGATACCTGGTCGGCCGGCAGCTGCGCAAATTCGACCGGCGCGTGGGATACTCGGCAAGGAGGCACCGCGACGGATCCTGAGCGGGGGCCGTTAAGCCGTCGGCGACAGGTGGCCGAGCCAGGATACGACGCTGAGGAATAAGGGGTTGAGAAGGGATGAAGGCGTGCCGCTGTAGTCCGCGAAGGTCTTCCGCACTTCGCGCGTTAGGCGAAGGCCAAAAAGGAGGATTTTATGAGGATGTAGATTGGGAATTGAGTCCGGGTGAAGAAAGATGCACTAAGCTCACCGACAGCAACATAATCCAATTTCCATTGATCGATCAAACCATTCGTCTCTCAGTACCCGCGATTTATTATCGATAATTTTTCGCGAGAAATTACGGATAATTCAGGATACAGCGTTTTAATTTCCTTATGAACTTTCCTGTTGTCTTCGACGAAATACACAAATTTTTCGTTAAGGTGGGACATTACACTTTTCATTGTGCAAACTATTGCTTCGTCCAGATGACATCCATCATCGATACAGATATCAATTTTGTCGCCATCCAAAATCTCGTCAAGTAAGTTCCGGCTTGGAACAAACTGGTCATAGGTATAAATTTCGGGAGAATTCGAGGAGAATCCTCCCCGGTCCAACAGATTTTGCCTGTTGTCCTCAAGATGGCTGGTATCGATATCGAAGCCGAGTATGCGGGCGTTCGGGAACAGATCGCACCAGATCGCAAGGCCGTTCCCTTTAAGGATTCCAAACTCCGCTAATACCAACCTCTTGTCGAAATCGAATGGCTTGAGGTATCGCGCATATTCCTGGGCATACCCGTGAAACAACATACGGTCGCCGCCCCGCATTCGTTTCAACATCAACGTTGATTCCGACCGTGGATCGTGGGGGCTAGCCTGCCTTACATGCACATTTTCCTGGATGCCGCCGTAAATCAACTCCTTATGGATAAGCCAATCGGAGGTCGCCTTGGGAAAACTATGGTCCGGCCCTAATTTTTCAAACCGATGATGCTGCAAACTGGACTTGATTTTTCTTAACTTTTTCTGCACTTTGAAGGCCAATTTACCAACCAGATTATGGAAAAATTCGAGAGACGACATAATTTTACCATTTCAACTTGATGAGCAGAAACAACTAAAGTGAACTTCACAAAAAAGTCAAGAATCGGCAGTCGGTTTGGTGCTCCTACGTTCCCATGGAATCGAATAAAGTAGTACAAATGCGATTGCCCGGGATCGACCGTATGGAGTCAAGGGTCCGGGTATTGCCTCTCAACTGCACCGGACAGCCGGATTCGGGATCGGCTTGGGTCGGGCGATGGGGGATTGCTTGTCCGCCGTTGGAGGGCCATCGTTCAGACCTCCTCCAGCGCCGAAACCTGTTGACCCGATAGCGGATGGGCCGCAGCCTGTCCCCTGTTATCGTCAGTGCACCCCGCATGTCGGGTCGCCCGCTGAACAGAAGAACCTATAGATCGTCGAACAAGAGACCGAGCCGTCCGGTCGGTGCCCCGCTCGGTGAGCCATGCAATGACTCTGCCTGTCTATGTGATCAATCTGGACCGCCGAGCGGATCGACTGGCTTCTATCGCAGCCAATCTCAATTGTGTCGGGCTTCCATTTGAGCGTATTCCGGCAATCGATGCGCAGTCCCTACCCGCCGTCGGCATGAAGCCTCTGGTGAGTCTTGGCGCGAGAGCCTGCCTGTTGAGCCACGCTGAGGCGCTCCGCCGATTTCTCGATACCTCCCATCCTGCTGCTGCGATTTTTGAAGACGACGCAGAAGTGGCAGCCGACCTGCCCGCGCATTGTGTTTCGATCGATTGGTGGCCTGCCGGTACGGCTTTGGTGAAGCTCGACACCCCGAACAATCTCAAGAATCTGCAAGGCTGGCTGTGCGGACAGACACCGAGCGGACGCGATTTGCGCCAGATAGTCCGGTGGAATGCCGGCGCTGCGGCATACTTGGTGAACCGGGCGGGTGGGACCGCCCTGTTGGAAACTATCGAGAAGGAAGAGTTGAATATCGACCGGACAATGTTCGACCCGCGTTTTTCAAGTTTGGCGAGGCAACTGCGGCCGGTGCAAATCGTTCCTGCGGCTGTTCGACAGAATCCAGTCTTCGGTTCCGATATCAATCATTGGACGCAACCTTCCCAGCGCAGGCGTAAGAAGCGCCGAATGCTGATCAAACGTAGCGTGCGCTGGCAAATGCGCCTTGTCTGGTGGTGGATGACGGGCAAAGCCCGGCGAATGTGGGTACGCTATAGCGAAGCGCCGGTTTCAGACTGAAACGCCGACCTTTTTCTGCCCTCGGTGGAGACGACAAGTACTTGTTGATACACAAGTTCTGCGTCACCGGCCCGGATAGTCGCAAGGCAGATTGGGCAGGTCAACTTGTCCGATATGCGTCGCAACGCTCACGCGCTCTACAATGGCTAATCCCTTTCTTTGGTTCATCCGGCAGTATGCCGCCTGTATTGGACATTCCACGTTAGGTCGATTAGGGGTTTAGGCTCCCGAACTGCGGGAAACTGCCGAAGAACCGCTGCTGCCGGACCGAATTCGAACGGAGACCCAGAGCGATCTGCACCGCTCTGGCGCGCATTCATTCCGACCAGCCGGGAGATACGTTTCGCGGTGACTCGACGATTCGAGCGTATGGCGCCGAGCCTGTGTCGTTCGCCGCCACGCCGCGCATGACGGCAATCCCGCGGTCCTCGCTCTTTGGCATCCCTTCGCGACTCCCGCAACAATACGCTCCCCGGAGGCGATTTGGTCCCGCAATTCGGCCATGTCAAACGGGACAGGTAGGGGATTTCGTGCATGGAATCATGCACTTGAGTAGCTCAGGGGGCGCAAGGCGACATGCGGCGCCTGGCGGGTGATCGAAAAATATTCGCCAGTCGCGCGTCTCATGACCCTTCCTGATCGAAGAGCGGAATATCCATGGCGCGGGCGACATCGTTCATCCTCCGGTCGTAGCTTGCGAGTTCCACGTCCTGGCCCTGATCGGCCAGATACGCGCACGATGCCAGATGCAGGGCGTCGAGGGTCCGCAGCGGCGCCGGACCGGGAAAGGCATCCAGCGCCCGCGCCAGAACCCGCGGGGTCAGCTCCAGCAGCGCGACCCGTCCGACCAGCCCGCGAGCCGCCTCGCCGTGCGAGTCCGCAAGCCCGCGCGCGTGCAGCGCCGTCCATATCTCGTATTCGATGAGCCGGCTGGACACCAGCGTCCCATCCCAGAGGGAACCCGGGGGCCGGCGGTCCTCGGTCAGCAGCCAGGCCAGCGCGACGGACGTGTCGAGATAGATCACCGGTCGCGCCGGCACTCGTCGAGTTCGGCCAGGACCTCGTCCAGGCTGGCGACCGCGGTGGGCCTGGGCGGCGGACCCGAGCCCGCCAGCGCCGGCGGCGCGAGCACACCCGACCGCACTGCCTCGGCAAGGAAGGCATCGGCGAGGACCGGGCTCCGGCTCTCCCGCAGGGGACCCAGCTCCGCCACAACGCGGTCGCGGTCCGTCACCAGGATGGTTTCGCCAGAGGCCGCGAGCCGGACATATTCGCTCAACCGGTTGTTCAGCGTCTTGATGCCGACGGACCTCATGCGTCGAAAGTAGCTACCGATTGCTACTTAGTCAATGTCTCCCGCATGAGTCCTTCAAGAGCCAGTTCTGGAGAACCGGTTCAGACCATAGACCGGCGAGACCGAATCGGGCTTGGACTCGGAAAGCCGTCAACGAGAAAGTGGTATCCGGGTTGTTGCTTGGTGCCCAACCGTGACCCCATCCGGCCACGCAAAATCTGTGAGTTCGCATGCTGGTCAGCGTCCAACCTGTGCGCCGATCCACACCATAGTGCGCAATAATCGGCCTTGACACCGACAACGACCTTGCCCCGGGCAATGATATCATCGAGCGTATCCTCGCAAATCGGGCTGCAGGTTGGAGGTGCTGACGCCCTTTGATAGCCAAGTCGCCGAGCGGATCCACGCCATCGCGTGCGCGAATCTGAGGATTGCGTTGTTCTGTGAGATTTCCAAATTCGTCGAAAACGAGTACCGTCCTTGTATCTCGACGGGACGAACGGGAACAGCTGGCTATTCCCGAATGCCATCGTCGTCGAGCGCGGGCAATGCCTCTACGTCGGTTACATGCGGGAAATCTACGAAACGTCCGGCGACTATCACCGGACACCGTCTGCCGCTCTGATCCCCGGTTCATCGGGGCAACGGACCCCGACAACGTCTGCTCGAACCAGGCTCTCTCCCGAGCTAGCGCTAAATCGCCGGCTGTGCTCGCCGTTTACCCCTAGGACATGAACGAATTGGACGATGCGATCGAGCGGCGAACCCGTCATCGGCGATGCCAGGATCGGCGAATGTCGGGCCGCCCGACCGGTCGCGGGTGGCGGCTCGCGGCGGCGCGCCGGTAAAGAGATTGTCGTCGTCGCCCGCCGGCTTGGCATGGATTTCGCTAATGGTCTATTCTCGACGGTAGCGAGGAAGCCACTCAGATTCGGGATGCCAAGGTGAAACCTATTCCTATTCTGCTCGTTCTGGCACTGGCGCTGACCGCTTGTGCGAGCGAGCCGGCAAGACAAGAGGCGTTCAAACTCGAACAGAACACCAAGTTCGACGGCAGGACATTGCGGTTTTTCGTGAAGCTGGACAACGGAACCGTCGCCTCCGTCAACACGAACGAAGATGTCATCGAGGTGCTGCCCGGGGCCACGCCCTTGCCCGGCCACCAGGCGCAGGCCTTTACGTTCCTCAAGGTCAAGACGGAAGGCACGTCGCTGTCCCACGCTCTGTTGAGCTGGGATCCGGACAATCCGGCGGACTACCTCGTGTTCGGCTGGTGGGCCGAGTTCGTTGGCCAGCATCCGCCGAGGATGTCGTTAGCGGACGCTGAGCGGTTCGCGCTTGTCGACGGCCCGGAACTCGACCATGGAATCGTGCCGGAGGTGCCGGTCGAGGGAACCGCCACGTATCTCGGTCAGGCCGGAGGGCTCTACAGATATGTGCCCGGGGGCGAACCGGGAGAGGATATCGATAACATCGTGCTCGAAGAATACCAGGGGACGCTCACCCTGACCGCGGACTTTTTCGACGGCACCGTAAAAGGCTGTATCGGGTGCATCGGCGACCTCGTTACGCAACGCGCGCACTTCGGTATTATCCTCGGCGGAGAGGTGGAGGCTCCTCAAGGCACAGCCAGGGACTACGAGCTCCACCTGGCCAGTGCGACTATCCGGGACGACGGCCATTTCGTGCGCAACAGGGTGATATTGAGACACCCGGAGCGGACCGTAACCAGGTCCGAGGGGTATTGGGGCGGCGCCTTTTCCAGCCGCCAGGACACGGACGGGAACCCCCGGCTGGCGGCGGGTTTCAGCGGCGTCGAGTTTGAGCAGAGCGACGGCGCCAGGGGCGAATTCTTCGGGTCGTTTCTGGGCCTGAGCGAACGCTTCAGAGAGACCGGGGCATCCAGTCCGCTTCCGGAGGGCAGCGGCCGGCCGGCCCGGAACTGACGCGTTTTTGCAGGGGAAGCAACCCGCACGCCCGGTCAATTCATGGATTGAAAAGGGAATCATATTCGAATGAAACAATCCGGCGTTCCCGAGCCGGATAGCAACCCCGCCGACCAGGTGCCGCCGCGATTCCGATCGATCGCCGGGGCAATCGTCCTCGGTTCCGGCTCGGACACCGGCTCCAGGGCGGTGCCGCCGATCGTCCCGCTCGCCTTCCTCCCCTCGCCATCCATCCGGGTACGGCAGACCTTCGTCATGCCCCGGTAGGGATCCGCATCTTCGACCGCATGTGTGGACCTGAGCAACCGGTTACATGGGTGACAGTGTTTTCGGTTCGCTTCTGTTCCGGGCGGCCCGGCCGGGCCGCCCCGAAGCGGATCAGTTTGGTGGGCTGCCGGTCGAACAGTCCGAGGTCGATGCCGGCGAAGCGCGCGATCCAGTCAGGGCACCGTGGGCCACCGGCTGGCTGTGCCTCGTGTGCGTCTAGGTCATGTGCTAAATCTCCCGTTCTTCGTGACCGGGCCCGTCATGGAAACCGGTCGTTTGTGGAAGCCCCGGCAGGTTCTTCCCGGCTGCTGCTCCCCGCCGCGCCGCCGCAGCGAACGCGAACCCCGTACCCGCCGCCGAAGGTCATGCGGCGGATGACGTCGTGGCCGTCGAGCCAGCGATGCTTGAAGGCGGCCGCGACGTGGCCGGCGGCGACCGCCAGCATCCCGTAGGCGAGCCACATGTGCACCTCGGCGGACAGGTCCTGGAGCGCCTCACCGGTCTCGGGGAACACCGTCGGCATCCCGAGGCCGAACCACTGCACGGTGTGGCCGCCGAAATTGGTCTCCGCCCAGCCCACGGCGATCACCAGAGCGGGCAGCGCGTAGAGCGCGGCATGGCCCAGATGCGCGGCGGTGCGCTCTACGCCCCGGATCG
>MPMX01000016.1 GCA_002238725.1 Rhodospirillaceae bacterium bin65 | reverse complement strand
AGCACGCCCGGCGGTAGAGGCTCAGGGCAAGGCCGATATCGTCCGGCGTCGCCGCCGCCCGTCCGTCGCCCATCCACGGATCGTCGACCAGGCCCTCCGCATAGTGCCGCGGCCCGCCGAGGCGCAACCCGAGCGCCCCGGCCATGGCGGCTTCCGGCCAGCCGGCGTTGGGAGAATGATGGCGGCGGGCATCGCGCCGGACCGCCCGGAGCGCGCCGCCCGGCGACGCGCCCGGCATCGTCATTGCCGCCAGCACGATCCACCCTGCGCTGAGCCGCGAGGCCGGCAGGTTGACCAGATCGTCGAGGCGCGCGGCACAACGGCCGAATGCGCGAAACCGTTCGTTCCGGTGGCCGAGCATGCTGTCTGCCGTATTGATCGCCTTGTAGGCAACCGCGCCAGGCAATCCGAGGAAAGCGCACCAGACAGCCGGCGCCGCGACGCCATCGGAAAAATTCTCTGCCAGGCTTTCGATGGCGGCCCGGGCTACACCCGCTTCGTCCAGCGTTTCCGGGTCGCGGCCGACGATTCGGGCAACATGCCTTCTGCCTGCCGGCACGCCACCGAACGTCAGTCCTTCGCGGACCGCTGCGACATGCTCGTGCAGGCTGCGCTGGGCGAACAGCGCCGAGGCCAGGACGCCCAGCCCAAGTCCCGCGATCCACCAGGACGCCACCAGGAATGCGCCCGCCTGCAGGAACATTGCGGCGGCGGCCGAGGCAGTCAGCAACGCCAGCACGCAATACACCCCGTTGAGGCGGCGCTGTGGATCGGGCAAGGTCGGCCGGTTCCAGCGGCGCTCCATCCGCTCGATCAGGGCGCCGATCCACACTACGGGATGGCCGAGCCGGGTGGTGAGGCCCTTCGGGTAGCCGAACGCCGCCTCGACGAGGAGGGCGGCGGCCAGGAGAAGCAGATTGGTCTCGAACCACATTGCGGCCGTCACGATCCACGCTGCGCCCGGACGGTCGCCGAACAGACCCGCCGCCGCATGATCCCCCACGGCGGCGACCTCTCCAGGCTGCGGCAGCGATTTCCGGACGCGCCCGAACCGCTGATCGATCTGTCGACCGGCATCAATCCCTATTCCTATCCCGTGCCGGCTATCCCGGAGACAGCCTATACGCGCCTGCCCGAACAGGTACAGATACGGCAGCTCAAGGAATCCGCCGCCGCGGCTTACGGCGCAAGCGAACCGGACACGATCGCCGCTGCGCCCGGCACGCAGCTTCTCATCTCTATCCTGCCCCGCATCCTGCCGGCAGCGCAGGTCGCCATCCTGTCGCCGACCTATGGCGAACATGCCGCTGTCTGGTCCGCCGCCGGCGCCGCCGTCCTGGAAGGCGCCGGCCCGGAAGTCCTGGAATCGGGTGAGGTTGCCGTCCTGTGCAATCCCAACAATCCCGACGGGCGCGCACTGGCGCCGCGTGAGATCGAGGCGCTTCAGACCCGCCGGTTGCGACGGGGCGGCCGGCTGATCGTCGACGAAGCCTTCGCCGAGTTCGGCGAGGCGCATCTGAGCGCGGTTCCGGCCGTGCCCCAACCGGGGCTGATCGTGCTGCGCTCGTTCGGCAAGGCCTTCGGGCTGGCCGGCGTCCGGCTCGGCTTCCTGGTCGCGGAGCGCGGCATTGTCCGGCGGGTCGAAGAAGCCCTGGGGCCCTGGCCGGTCTCGGGCATCGCGATCCACCTTGCCTGCACGGCGCTTCGGGATACCGCCTGGCGGCAGGCCACGACCGAACGGTTGGCGCAAACGGGCGAGCGTCTCGCCTCGCTTCTGTCGGCCCATGGGCTGGAGCCGGTCGGCGGCACGTCTCTGTTCCGCCTCGTTCGGCACGACACGGCGCCCGCCATTGCCGGGACGTTAGGGCGCGCCGGCATCCTGGTCCGCGAGTTTCCCGAACGTCCCGACTGGCTGCGCTTCGGCCTGCCGCCGGATGAGGCCGCATGGACCCGCCTCGAAAACGCCCTGGCGGCGGCTCGATAGCCGCCGATCTGCGGGATAGTGTATCGGTATCCGCCCACCATTGTAGGGGAGGGATTTGAAAGGGATCACATCGCTGACTACGCAGTGCCGGTATTGCCGCCGGCGGCGCGGACCGTCCGGTGGAAATGAGTGACCGCCGCATGATTGTTGCCGCACCGGAATACCAACCGTGTCGCCCCGGATTCAATCCGGGGCCCAGAGGCACAAGGCAAGACCGTACCGGGCGACTCTGGTCCCCGGATTTCCGCTTCGCTCCATCCGGGGCGGCACCGAGAGGTGGAAAAAGGTGTCCACTATCGGGACCGCGGCCGTACGCAACCGCATAGTCACAGACATATTCCTCTTGTTGTCCCTCCCCTACGCCCCGGCATCGGACCCTCGACGGACTCAGAGGCAAGCGAGCAGGCCGAGATAGGCGCCGACTTCGCCGACCTGTTGGGTCGCGCCCAGGGTATCGCCCGTATAGCCCTTGAGCTTCGGCTGGAAGAACGCCCGGATTGCAACATGGGCGCAAGCCAGCCCGCCCAGCGCGCCGAGGGCGGCGAGCGGCGATACAGCCAGTCCCACCAGCACGAGGCAGGCCAACGCCGTCCCCCCGGCCGCCAGATGCGAGACCTGCGAAACCGGGCCGGCGACCGGGCTCGCCGTTCCCGACGAACGAACGTAACTGGCGGTCGCGATCACGATCACGACGCTCCACCGGCTGAGCCCGTGGGCGGCGATCAGGGTGGCGAACCCAATCAACGGGGTAAGGCCGGCCAGGGCGAACACCCTGACGGCCAGAATGAGCCCCAGGGCCAGCACGCCGTAGACGCCGATCCGGCTGTCGCGCATGATTTCCAGCGCGCGCTCGGCGGACGATCCGCCGCCGATACCGTCCGCAGTGTCGGCCAGACCGTCTTCGTGCATGGCGCCGGTCAGCAGTGCAGTTGCGGCAAGGGCCAGCACCGCGGCGGAAAACGGGCCGAACAGGCCGTAGGATGCGGCGAAAACTGCCCCGCCGGCGGCTCCGACGAGAATTCCGACCGCCGGATAGTAACGCACTGCAGCGGCGTCGAGCGCCGGCGAATAGTCGACGCCCCGGGCCGCGGGAAACCGCGTCAGCATCTGGCAGGCCAGCCGGAAGAACATCCACTGTCGGGCGATCCCGGGCAGCATCGCGCCACCTGAATCCTAGGCCGGCCCGCTGACGCCGGCACTCTCGAAACTCGCCATATCCGTCAACATGGCTGCGGCCGCCCTGACGACCGGCCAGGCCAGCAGCGCGCCGGTGCCCTCGCCGAGCCGCATCTCCAGGTCGAGGATCGGCCGGGCGTCCAGCGCTTCGAGCATCCGGCGGTGGCCGTGCTCGGCCGAGCGATGGGCGTAAATCAGGGTCCGTCCGGCCGCCGGCTCGATCCCGAGCGCCGCAAGCGCCGCTGCGGTCGAAATGAAGCCGTCGACCAGGATCGGCCGGTTCGACCGGGCCGCACCGAGCATGGCGCCGGCCATCATCGCGATTTCGAAGCCGCCATACTCCGCAAGCGCCTGCGCGGCGGTCAATTCCGGTGCGCTACGTGCGGCCGCGGCCTCCAGAACGGCGGTCTTGTGCGCCAGACCGGCATCGTCCAGCCCGGTGCCGCGCCCCACAAGATCGGTAACCGGAAGGCCGAGCAGCTTGTGGGCGAGAAGGGTCGCCGCCGACGTGTTTCCGATGCCCATTTCGCCGAAACACACGACATCGGCGGCGCATTCATCGGCAAGCTGCCGGCCGGCTTCCAGGGCGCTGTCGCGCTGCGCTGCGGTCATGGCTGGCTCGATGCGGCTGTTCCGGGTGCCCGCACCGATCCGCCGGTTCAGAAGGTCCGGATGATCGATCGATTCGCCGGCCACGCCGGCATCGACCACTCGGACGCTCGCGCCGACGGCGTCGGCGAACACATTGGCCGCGGCGCCCCGGTTCAGAAAATTCAGCACCATTTCCCGGGTCACGGCCTGCGGATAGGCCGAAACGCCCTCCGCGGCGATGCCGTGATCCGCAGCGAATATCGTCAGTTCGCAGGAGGCGAGGCGCGGCGCCGTCTCCTGCGTCGCGCGCGCCAGTTGCAGCGCGACCGTTTCGACCAGCCCAAGCGCGCCCTGCGGCTTGGTCTTGTTGTCGATGAGGTCCCGGACGGTCCTGTCGAAGTCCGGGTCCGGGTCGGTCGGTCGGCCTGTCATGGTAGTCGGCAGCGCCTCGTGCTGTGCGGAACGTCCGCTAGACTAAGCGGCCCGAACGGCAATGGGAATTGGCGATGCCGCCGGACCCGACCCCGGCGCCCCTGCCCGTCCGATGGCGAACGCGGCTATTGCCCGCGCCCTATTGTCCCCTCCGGGCCATGAAGATCAGGCGTTCGAACTGGTGGACATCCTGCTCGTTCTTGACCAGGGCGCCGTAGAGCGGCGGCAGGATGGTCTTCATATCGTCGGATTTCAGGGCCTCCGGCGGGATATCCTCGACCACCAGCAGCTTGATCCAGTCGAGCAGTTCCGAGGTGCTCGGCTTCTTCTTGATGCCGGGAACCTCGCGGATATCGTAGAATGCCTTCAGCGCGGCGCGCAGCAGGTTCTTCTTCAGGCCGGGATGGTGGACATCGACGATCTGCTCCATCGTGTCGTTGTCCGGGAAGCGGATATAGTGGAAGAAGCAGCGGCGCAGGAAGGCGTCCGGCAGTTCCTTCTCGTTGTTCGAGGTGATGATGACGATCGGCCGGTGCCGCGCCCGGATCGTCTCCCGTGTCTCGTAGACATGGAATTCCATGCGGTCGAGCTCGAGCAGCAGATCGTTCGGGAACTCGATATCCGCCTTGTCGACCTCGTCGATCAGCAGGACCGGCGCATCGTCGGCTTCGAAAGCCTCCCACAGCTTGCCCTTCTTGATGTAGTTGGCGATGTCGTGCACCCGCTCGTCGCCGAGCTGGGAATCGCGCAGCCGGTCGACGGCGTCGTATTCGTACAGGCCCTGTTGCGCCTTGGTGGTGGACTTGATGTGCCACTCGATCAGGTTCTTGCCGAGCGCCTTGGCGACCTCGTGGGCCAGCACCGTCTTGCCGGTGCCGGGTTCGCCCTTGATGAGCAACGGCCGCTGCAGGGTTACGGAGGCGTTCACCGCCACCATAAGGTCTTCGGTCGCGACATAGCTGTCGGTGCCGGTGAAACGGATCTGTTCGGTCATAGACTGGCCTGTTGTCAGGGGAACGGCGACCCGCACGAATTTGGGCCGGGCTTGGGGCGGGCGAGACCGGATCGGCGCGGCGCACCCTAGGCGGAAGCGGCGCAACGATCAAGCGACGGTCTGTCCGGGTCGCGGGCCGGGCCAGGCTCCTTCGGCTTCGCTCAGGGCGGACTCCCGATCCGGGGAGCGCGGCGGGTTCGCAGGGGACAGCCGGTGGCGCGGGTGCGATACGCGGAAAAATATTTTGGGAAATGCCAGATTTCTTCTTGACATAGTTAATTTTGTTCTCTATTTGATCTCTTGTCAGCGCCCGAAGTACGCCTGCCGCAGACCAGCCCAGGCGATATATGAAATATTTCCTTTCTACTCCGATTTTGCGGCCCTCCCGAGGGGCGTTTTCCAGCGATTCCGCGGGGTTCGGGCGGACGGGGTGCAAAAAATCGCTTGATCAGACCGGTCTGTCTATTTTTTTCCGGAAAAAATAAAGTGATTTCAAGAACTTAGAAAAATCAATCTTAGACGTTCGTTCAATAACAGCCGGTTGGCGGCCCGGTCAGGGCCCATCGCCGCCGTTCTCCGGGACGCCTGACCCTTCCGGGCCGCCGCCCGCCAGGCCGGCGAGGATTTTCAGGACGGTCTTTGCCCCGCGCATCCGGGCGGCGGCGTCGGCCCAGTTGCGGCGGAAGAGCAGTGTCCGGTCGGGGCGCAGGCTCACCGTGCCGCGCTCGCCGGCGACGTAGGCGACCAGGGCGTCCGGGTTCGGAAACATGTCGTCGTGGAAGGCGATCGCCGCGCCCTTGGGACCGGCGTCGATTTTCGCGACATGGGCGGGATAGCAGAGCTGCTTGATCGCAACGGTCTCGATCAGGTTCTCGACCTCCGGCGGCTGGGCGCCGAACCGGTCGACCAGTTCGGCGGCGAAGGCGTCGAGTTCGCCCGGATCGTCCAGGTCCGAGACCCGGCGGTACAGGGCGAGCCGTGCCGCCAGATCGGGGACATAGCTCTCGGGAATCAGCACCGAGGCGCCGAGATTGATCTGCGGCGACCAGCGCGCGCGCGCCGGCGCGTCGCCGCCGCCGGCCTTGGCCTCTGCAACGGCTTCCTCCAGCATCTGCTGATACAGTTCGATGCCGACTTCCCGGACATGGCCCGACTGTTCCTCGCCCAGCAGGTTGCCGGCGCCGCGGATATCCATGTCGTGGCTGGCCAGCGAAAAGCCGGCGCCCAGCGTATCCAGGGTCTGCATGACTTCCAGCCGCTTCAGCGCCGTACCCGTGATCTTGCGGTCCTCGGGCAGCGTCAGATAGGCGTAGGCGCGGGTCTTCGAGCGCCCGACCCGGCCGCGCAGCTGGTAGAGCTGGGCCAGCCCGAACCGGTCGGCCCGGTGCAGGACGATCGTATTGACGGTCGGGATATCGAGGCCGGATTCGATGATGTTGGTCGATAGCAGGACGCGCACCTCGCCGTCGTAGAACCGCGCCATGACGGCTTCCAGATCGGCCGGGGCCATCTGCCCGTGGGCGATGGCGTAGCGCACGCCCGGCGCCAGGCGCTGCACGCGCTCGGCGAGGCGCTCCAGATCGCGGATGCGCGGGCAGACCCAGAAGACCTGGCCGCCGCGCAGCAGTTCGCGCCGGAGCGCCTCCTCGATCACGACGGGATCGTAGGGCAGCACGAAGGTGCGCACGGCAAGCCGGTCGACCGGCGGCGTCGCGATCAGGCTGAGGTCGCGCACGCCGGCAAGCGCCATTTGCAGGGTCCGCGGGATCGGCGTGGCCGTCAGGGTCAGCACATGGACGTCGGCGCGCAACTCCTTCAGCCGCTCCTTCTGCGCGACGCCGAAATGCTGCTCCTCGTCCACGACCACCAGGCCGAGCGAGCGGAAGCGCACCGATTTGCCGAGCAGTGCATGGGTGCCGACGACGATGTCGAGCGTCCCGGCTTCCAGGTCCTTGCGGGTGCGCGCCGCATCGCCCGCGGCGACCAGCCGGGAGAGCTGGCCGACCCGCACCGGAAACCCCGCGAACCGTTCCCTGAAGGTCTGGAAATGCTGGCGCGCCAGCAGCGTCGTCGGCACCACTACGGCGACCTGCAAACCGGCCATGACCGCCGCGAAAGCGGCGCGCAGCGCAACCTCGGTCTTGCCGAAGCCGACGTCGCCGCAAACCAGCCGGTCCATCGGCTTGCCGGAGGCAAGATCGGCCATCGTCTCGTCGATCGCGCGGATCTGGTCATCGGTTTCGGTGAAGGGGAATCGCCCGGAGAATTCGCCGATCGGCCCTTCGGTTCCGCCAACGACCGGCGCCTTGCGCAGTTCGCGCTGAGCGGCAATGGCGATCAGCTGCCCGGCCATCGCCGCGATCCGGTCCTTGACCCTGGACTTGCGCGCCTGCCATGCCGCGGCGCCCAGGCGGTCGAGCGCTGCGGTCTCCGAAGCGCTGCCGAAGCGGGACAGCACCTCCATATTTTCCGCCGGCACAAAGAGGGTGTCGCCGCCCTGATAGGTCAGACGCAGGCAATCGTGATCGGCGCCTCCGGCGGCGACGGTCTCCAGCCCTTCGTAGCGCCCGATGCCGTGCTCGCGATGAACGACCAGATCGCCTTCGTTCAGCGCCGAAAGTTCGCTGAGGAAGGTTTCGGCCCTGCGGTCGCGCCGGGCCCGGCCGCGCATCCGCTCGCCGAATATGTCCTGTTCGGTAATGACGACCAAGTCGTCGGTCTCGAAACCGCGATCCAGTTCGGCGACCGCCAGGAACAGGCCCTCCGGCTGGCCGTCCCACCGCTCGATCTTCTCGGGCGACAGGCCGCCGGCCTCTTCGAGCAGATGCGCCAGCCGGTCGCCGGAACCGGCGCTGTTGGCGACCAGAACCACCGGCCGGCCCGAATGCCGGAACGCTTCGATATGCCGGCACACCGCCTCGGCGACCGGGGTGCTCTCGACCGCGCGGGCATCGGCAAAATTGCGCCCCGCCCGGCCGGCGGACAGACCGTCGATTGCCGGCGGTGCGGCCCCTTCCGGCGCGGCGAAGGGCGAAAGGGTTAACGCCTCGCGCCGGCGCAGCAGGGCGGCCCATTCGGCCGCGTCCAGAAAGAAGCGGTCCGGCGGGACCGGCTTGTAGACGAATTGCCCGCCTGCCTTTGGCGCCTGCTCCATATGACTGCGGCGCGCATCGAAATAGTCGGCGATCGTGTCGAACCGGGCGGCAACGGCCTCGTCCGTCTGGAAATCGAGGGTGACCCGCGCATCGGGCGCATAGTCGAACAATGTCGCCATGCGGTCGTAGAACAGCGGCAGCCAGTGCTCCATGCCGGGAAAGGCCTGGCCGGCCGAGATCGCTTCGTACAGCGGGTCGCGGGTCGGGTCGCCGGTAAACGCGGCGCGGTAGGATTCGCGGAAACGGGTCACCCGCCCGCCGGTCAGCACCAGTTCGGACACCGGCCGCAGGACGACGCGGCCGCTCGCCCGGATCGTGCGCTGGGACATTGGATCGAAGCGCCGGATGGATTCGAGATCGTCGCCGAAGAAATCGAGCCGCACGGCATAGTCGAGACCGGGCGGATAGACATCCAGCAGGCCCCCGCGCAGGGCGTATTCGCCCGGTTCGCGCGCCGTGCCGACCCGGCGGTAGCCCTGCCGGCGCAGATAGCGCAGCACCGCTTCCATCGGCGTGCGCCGGCCCTTCTGCAGGGCGACCAGCGACTTGTGGAACGCTTCGGCCGGCGGCACCCGCTGCAGGGCGGCGCTCACCGTCGTCACGATCAGCCGCGGCTTGCCCCCGCTGCGCCCGGCCAGCCGCGCCAGGGTCGAGGCCCGGGCGGCAAGGATTTCGGCATTCGGCGAAGCCCGGTCGTAGGGCAGGCAGTCCCAGGCCGGGAAGGCCAGCACCGCCGCGTCCGGCCGGAAAAATCCGACCAGCGACACGATCTGGCTGAGGCGGCGGTCGTCGGCCGCGACGTGGATGACGTCGCCCCCGGCGGCCAGCGCGGCCAGGATCCGGGTATCGACACCCGAAGGCGCACCGTGGATGACACCCGCATTCGCCTCGTGCCGGGGTCGGTCGAGGGCTTCCGCCTCAGGCATGGCGGCCGTTGTGAAAAGCGATGACATCGCGCAGGACCGGTGTGTCGTAGGCCCGGTCCGGCGCTGCGCGGCCGACAATCCAGTCATAGACATCGGGGTCCGGCGCCATCAGCAAATCCTCGTACTGGGCGAGGGCCGAATCGTCGTAGTCCGCCAGCCGGGCATCGGCGAACGGTCCGAACAGCAGGTCCAGTTCCTTCGTCCCCCTGTGCCAGGAGCGGAACGTCAGCCGCCGCCGCCAGGTTTCGATATTTCCGTTTTGTTCGGGCATTGCACCTGTTCTGCCTCTCGGGATCGGGCGTTCCCACGGCTCATTCCTTAACCCGCGAAGGTCCCGTCGTCACACGCGACTCATCGGCGCTCCGCCGCCGGTCCGAGCAGTGATTTTCCGTAAGCGGGGACAGCGCCGCCGCCCGCGCCGGTACTCGGCTCTTGCACCGCCGGCCAAGGATTTGGACACTCCGTCTCATGCGTCCGCAATCCCTGTTCCCGATCTTCGGCGATATCGGCGCGCTGCCGGGCATCGGCCCGCGGCTGAAAGGGCTGGTGGCGCGGGTCGCCGGCCCGCGCATCGTCGACCTGCTGTGGACCCTGCCGACCGGGCTGGTCGACCGCCGCCATGCGCCGAAAATCGCCAACGCCGGGTTCGGCGAGATTGCAACCATCACCCTCCGGATCGATGCCCACGAGAAACCGGGCGCGCCCAAACGGCCCTATCGCGTGATCTGCTCGGACGAGACCGGGTATCTCACACTGGTTTTCTTCCATGCCAAACAGGACTGGCTGGAAAAGACCTACCCGGTCGGCGAAACCCGGGTGGTCAGCGGCCGGGTCGACGAGTTCGGCGGCGGCCGGCAGATGACCCATCCGGATTTCGTCGCCACCGTCGCGGAGGCCGACAGGATCAGGACGGTCCATCCGGTCTATCCGCTCACCCAGGGATTGACCCGCACGGTTATGAAGCGGGCGGTCGACGGCGCGCTGGACCGTGCCGCCGCCCTGCCGGAATGGGCCGACCCGAACCTGATGGCGCAACGGCAATGGCCCGGCTGGCGCGAAGCATTGCAGCAGGCGCACCGGCCGGAGAGCGGGACGGACCTGCTGCCGGACGCCCCGGCCCGGTCGCGCCTCGCCTATGATGAACTGCTGGCGACCCAATTGGCGCTCTTACTGGTGCGCCAGCGCCAGCGGCGTATCCAGGGCCGCGCGCAGGCCGGCGACGGCCGCCTGCGGGCGAAGATCGCCGGCGCCCTGCCCTATTCCCTGACCGGATCGCAGAAAACCGCACTGGACGAAATTACCCGCGACATGGCGGCGCCGGCGCGCATGGCGCGGATGCTGCAGGGCGATGTCGGCAGCGGCAAGACGGTGGTCTCGCTGCTCGCGATGGCGGCGGCGGTCGAAGCCGGCGGCCAGGCCGCCCTGATGGCGCCGACCGAAATTCTCGCCCAGCAGCATCTGGAGACGCTGCGGACGCTGGGCGCACCGGCCGGCCTGCGCATCGAGTTGCTGACCGGACGGTGCAAGGGCGCCGGACGAAAGGCGCTCACCGCGGACATCGAAGCCGGGAACGTCAATATCGTCGTCGGCACCCACGCCCTGTTCTCGGAGGACGTGAATTTCAGCGACCTCGCGCTGATCGTCATCGACGAACAACACCGCTTCGGCGTCCAGCAGCGCATGGCGCTGGCCGGCAAGGGCCGTGGAGTGGATACGCTAACCATGACCGCCACGCCGATCCCGCGCACCCTGATGCTGGCCGCCTACGGCGATATCGACACCTCGAAGCTGACGGAGAAACCGGCCGGGCGCCAGCCGGTGGAAACCCGCGCCATGCCGATCGACCGGCTCGAACAGGTCGCCGCCGGCATCCGCCGGACCGTCGACGGCGGCGCGCAGGCCTTCTGGGTCTGCCCGCTCGTCGACGAATCGGATGTCCTGGACGTCACCGCGGCGACCGCGCGGCACGCTTGGCTGCAGGAGCAATTCGGCGGCAGTGTAGAACTGGTCCACGGCCGGATGAAACCGGCGGAGAAAGACGCCGCTATGCAGCGCTTCATCGACAACGAGACGGCCGTGCTGGTTGCCACCACGGTGGTCGAAGTCGGAGTCGACGTCCCGAACGCCAGCGTCATGGTGGTCGAACATGCCGAGCGGTTCGGTCTCGCCCAGCTCCATCAGTTGCGCGGCCGGATCGGGCGGGGTGGGCGCAAATCGTCCTGCGTCCTGCTCTACGAGCCGCCGCTCGCCGAAACGGCGCGGGCGCGGATCGACGTTCTGCGCAGAACCGACGACGGCTTCGTCATCGCCGAAGAAGATCTGCGGCTACGCGGCGGCGGCGAGGCCCTGGGCACCCGGCAAAGCGGCATGCCGGCCTTCCGGCTGGCGCGCTTCCCCGAACACGGCGACCTGCTGGAGATCGCCCGTACCGATGCGCGGCTGGCGCTCGATCGCGATCCGGAACTGAAGGGGTCCCGGAGCGAAGCCTTGCGCACCCTGCTCTACCTGTTCGAACGCGAGGAAGGCGTCCGGATGCTGCGGTCGGGATAGCCCGGAATTCACCCGCCGGTCGCCGGCCTGGGGCACGCCCTGCCCATGGCGATTGCGGCGCCGGCACCCCATAATAGGCGAAAGGGCATCCGGGACGCGGCCTGCCATGTTCCGGACCCGGCCGCCGGCGGAAACGGCGCCCGTCAGGACTAGGACATGCCGGAAATCATCAGCGCCAACGAGCCGGCAATCAGGCTCGGTTTTTTTCTCGGCATCCTCGGCCTCGTCGCGCTGTGGGAGGTCGCCGCGCCGCGCCGGGCGCTGACCCAGCCGCGCTGGCTGCGCTGGTACGGCAATATCGGCATCGTCATATTCAACACCGCGGTCGTGCGGCTTCTGGTTCCCCTGGCGCCCGTCGCCCTTGCCGTCTTCGCGGCGGAGCGCGGCTGGGGCGTCCTCAATCTGGTTGACCTGCCCTTCTGGCTGGAAGTCGCGCTCTCGGTCGTCGTCCTGGATTTCATCATCTATCTGCAGCACGTCATGTTCCACGCCGTGCCCGCGCTGTGGCGGCTGCACCGCATGCACCATGCCGATCTGGATTTCGACGTCACGACCGGTTCGCGCTTCCATCCGGTCGAGATCGTCCTGTCCGTTCTGCTCAAGCTGGCTGCCGTCGTTGTCATCGGTCCGCCGGCCATCGCGGTGCTCATCTTCGAGGTCCTGCTGAACGGCACCTCCATGTTCAACCACGGCAATGTGCGCCTGCCGCCCGGGCTCGACCGGGTGCTGCGCCGGTTCGTCGTCACACCGGACATGCACCGGGTCCATCATTCCGACATCCCGGCCGAAACCAACAGCAACTTCGGCTTCAACCTGCCCTGGTGGGACCGGCTGTTCGGCACCTACCGGGCCCAGCCGGTGCTCGGGCATGAGGGTATGACGATCGGCCTCGACACCTTCCGCGAACCGGGAGAGCTGCACTTTCACAGGATGCTGGTTCAGCCCTTCCGGCGCGGCAGGGGCGATTACGCCATCAACCGGCGCCCGCCGGACGGCGATGGGGATCTCTGACCCGGCCTACACAGAGCGGGCGAGTGCGCCGTCCACGCGGAGATTCTGGCCGGTAATGTAGGCGCCTCCGGGCGAAGCCAGAAAGGTGATCGTCTCGGCGATTTCGCCGACCGTGCCGTAGCGCTTCATGGGAATTTGCTGCCGGAACTGCTCCTGCTCCGGAAAGCTGTCGATAAAGCCGGGCAACACATTGTTCATGCGGATATTGTCCGCGGCGTATTTGTCGGCAAAGAGCTTGGTGTAGGCCGCGAGGCCGGCGCGGAACACGCTCGACGTCGGAAAAGTGGGCGACGGCTCGAAGGCGGCGAAGGTCGAGATGTTGACGATGGCGCCGCCGCCCTGGCGCTGCATGATCGGCGCGACCAAGCGGGTCGGGCGCACGACACACAGGAGATAGACCTCCATTCCGGTGTGCCAGTCGTCGTCGCTCAGCTCGAGAACCGGCGCGCGCGGGCCGTGGCCGGCGCTGTTGACCAATACGTCGATCCGGCCCCAGGCCGCCATCGCCTTGTCGACCAGCGCCTGCAGATCGTCGTTCGACCGGTTGGAGCCTGTCACACCGACGCCGCCGAGCTCTTCGGCCAGCGCCTCGCCCTTGCCTGATGAGGACAGGATGGCAATCCGGTAGTCCTGTTCCACCAGTTTACGCGCCGCAGCGGCGCCCATGCCGCTGCCCGCTGCTGTCAGCACCGCGACCTTTTCATCGGCCATCGTTCCCGTTCTCCGATATTGACGATTGAGGGCCGGTTCTACAGGAACCGGCCCGGCAGTCACGGGACTCGACTGTCGCGGGAAAACTCAGCGCGCCGAGAAAAATGCGTGCAGGGCGCGGAAAGTCTCGTCCGGCGCCTCTTCGGGCAGGAAATGGCCGCACGGAATCAGCGCGTCCGAAACATCGCTCGCCCGCTCCCGCCAGGTGCCCGGCACGTCGAAATGCCGGTGCATCAGGCCGCGCTCGCCCCACAGAACCAGCATTGGGCACTCGATCGGGCGATCCAGGTCGGCCGCGTCGTGTTCCAGGTCGATCGTGGCGGCAGCGCGGTAGTCCTCGCAGGAGGCGTGAATCGTGGCGGGATCGCTGAAGCAGCGCAGATATTCGGCGAAGGCTTCCTCTTCCACCATTTCCGCGCCGGCGCCCCAGCGGCCGAGCTTGGTGCGCAGATAGAATTCCACGCTGTTGCCGATCAGCGTTTCGGGAAACGGGGCTTCCTGGATCAGGAAGTACCAGTGGTAATAGCCCGTCGCCACCGCCTTGCCGGTTTCGCGGAACAGCCGCTCGGTCGGCACGATATCCAGCACCGCGAGCCGCTCGACGCGCCCCGGATTGTCGAGAGTCAGCCGGTGGGCGACCCGCCCGCCTCGGTCGTGCCCGGCGAGCAGGAAGCGCGCGTGCCCCAGTGCGGACATCAGCGCAGTGAGGTCGCCGGCCATCGCCCGCTTCGAATAGGGCGCGTGCCGGCTGTCGGACGGCGGCTTTCCAGAATCGCCGTAGCCGCGCAGGTCCGCTGCGATCACGGTAAAATCGGCGGCGAGGCGCGGCGCGATCTTGCGCCACATGATATGGGTTTGCGGATAACCGTGAAGCAGCAGGAGCGGCGGTCCGTCGCCCGCGGTTGCATAGTTGACCGGCGCTTCGCTTCCGTCGAAACGCCTGCGGGCAAAGCCTTCGATCACCTTTATTCCGCCGGAACCGGCATCTGTGCCGCGCGGGAATCGCGGTGCAGGAATATTCGGCCGAAATCGGCCTGGATGGCGAGCAGCGACGGAACGACGATCAGAACCAGGAACGTCGCGACGAGCAGGCCGAACACCAGGGTAATCGCCATCGGGATCAGGAACCGCGCCTGAAGATCGGTCTCGAACAGAAGCGGCGTCAGGCCGCCGACGGTCGTCGCCGTGGTCAGGATTATGGCGCGCAACCTGTCGCGCGAACCGTTGGCGATGGCGTCGTAGACCGGTTCCCCGGCATCCATCCGTTCCTTCACGATCGTGACCAGGATGATCGAGTTGTTCACCACGATGCCCGACAGGCCGATCAAAGCGATCAGGCTGAGGATACTGAGGTCGAAGCCCATCAGGTAATGGCCCAGTACTGCGCCGACGAAACCCATCGGTATAACCGACATGACGACCAGCGGCCGCAGATAGCCGGCAAACACCCAGGCCAGAATGATGAAAATCAGGGTAAGGCCGATGCCGGCGCCGATCTGCATGTCCATGAAGGTGCGTCTCTGTTCCTTTTCGCGGCCCTCGAACCGGTACTGGATTCCATATTTCCGGGCGATCTGATCTAGCCCGGACTTTTTCATTTCGGCGACCGCCTGCTGGGTCGTCATGACGCTGGTATTCAGGTCGGCCGTCACCGCGACCTCACGCGCGCCGTCTTCGCTCTTGATCCGGGCGAATCCCCGTTTTTCCCGGATGCTGACGATTGCGCCCAGCGGCACGAAATTGCCGTTCGGCGCCCGAAGATGCAGGCTGTGCAGCGCCTCGGATGTCAGCCGGTCTTTCGGGAAGCGCACCCGGACGACCACCTCCTCGTCACCGCGCGCGAATCGTTTGGCGATCGCGCCTTCGAAGGTGTTGCGCACCTGGCGGCCCACGCTCTCCGTCGTAAAGCCGAGCGCACGGCCGCGCGGGGTCAGCTCCAGGATCGTCTCGATCTTGCCGTAGGGCAGGTTGTCTTCCGTCGCGCGAACGCCCGGGATCGTCTGCAGGACGAGCTTCAGTTCCTCGGCCGCCTTCTTAAGTTCGACGGTCGGACCGCCGGTCAACCGGACATCGACATCCCGGCCCGGCGGCCCGCCGGTTGCCGACTTGATCTTCAGTTGCTGCAGGCCCGGCATGTTGCGGATCTGCCGCTTCCAGGCCGCGATGAACTGGTCGGACAGAATCGTACGCCGGTCGGCCGGGACGAGCTGGACGAACATGCCGCCGACATGGCCGCCCCGGACCGGCGATTCGTTCGGCCGGGTTCCCAGGGGAAAGCCGATCACGCTGTAGCTGAAGCGGACCAGGCCGTTCTCGCCGGCGGTCAATTGCCGCTCCGCGGCGCGCATGCCCCGTTCCATCTCGTCGACCATTGCCCGGGTGCGCGCCCTCGGTGTGCCGGCGGAAAATTCTGCGGTAGCGAATATGTTGTCCACCTCGGGATTCGCGAAGAAGACAAAGTTCATACGTCCGCCAGCGACAATGGAGGCGGCGCCGATCAGGGCAGCCAGCGCCAGCGCCACAGTGGTATAGCGCCAGCGTATCGTCAGGCGGACGATCGCGAGGAAAATCCGGTCCCGGAAAAATTCAAACGCGCGGTCGAACCCGCGCTTGAACGCCATCAGGATGCGGACCAACAGCCGGACGGCGAGAACGACCGGAACTGCCGGCCAGAGCCAGATGAGAGGGATGCCGAACAGGGGCGCAAACCAGGGCGGCAGACCGCGCCGCCGGGCGGTGATTTCGAGCGCATGGCGCATGTGGCCGGGCAGCACGAGGAAACACTCGATAAGGCTGGCGATCAACACCGCGATCACCACCAGGGGGATGGTGCGGATGATCGAGCCGATGACGTCGGTTATCAGCAGAAGCGGCAGGAACGCCGCGATCGTCGTGAGCGCCGCGCAGAACACCGGCGTCGCCATGCGCCGGGCGCCGGCTTCGGCCGCCAGCTTATTGTCGTAGCCCTGCCGGTGCAGCGCCTCGGAATGCTCACCGACGACAATGGCGTCGTCGACGATGATGCCGATTGCCATGATGATGCTGAACAGGCTGACCATGTTTATCGACTGGCCGGACAGCCACATCACCAGCATCGTCGCCGCCAACGAGATCGGGATGCCGGCGGCAACCCAGAATGCCACCCAGCCGTTCAGGAACAGGAACAGGACGACCAGCACGATGAGCAGGCCGGTGGCGCCGTTTTCGAGCAGCAAGTTGATGCGGCTTCGGACAAGTTCCGCCTGGACGTCGAAACGCTCCAGTTTGAGGTTGGGCGGAAGGGTCGGCCCGACCTCGTCGATATACTTGTCGACCTCGTCCGCCAGAATCAGCGCATCGTCGGCCGGTGTGCGTTTGGCGTGCAGCTGTATGGCGCGGTTGCGGCCCCGCCAGTAGGTCCGTCCGTCGCTGTCGAAGGCCTCGCGCACCGCTGCGATGTCGCGCAGCAGGATCTTCTCGCCGCTGGCAAGCGACTTGATCTCGATTCTGCCGAGTTCCCGGGCCGATTTGACGTCGCCGACGCTCCGCAATTGACGCTCCGCCCGGCCCGCGATATCGCCGGACGGTACGTCCTGCGTGACCTGGCGAATTTTCTGCGCGACGTCGTTCAGTGTGAGGCGCAGGCGGCGCAGCGTTTCCGGCTTGATTTCGACCAGGATTTCCTCGTCGCGCCCGCCGCCGATATCGATCTTGTCTATACCCCGCCGGAGCAGACCTTCGCGGATCTGCTTGGCGTAGACCTTGAGCGCGGCCTCCGAAAACGGCCCGGACACCAGGATGCGCGACAGGGTATCGTAGCGGACGATCCGCCGGACCGTCGGCGTCTCAGCATCCTGGGGCAGAGTGGTCACCTGACCGACGGCCGTTTCGATATTCGAGAGCGCGCTCTGCATGTCCGAGCCCGGTTCGAATTCCACGGCGATCGAGGCCCTTCCTTCGAAAGCCGACGATTTCACTGCTTTGACGCTGTCGATGAAACGGACTTCCCGTTCGACGGCCTGAACGATGTTGCTGTCGACATCGCTGGCGCTGGCGCCGGGCCACGCGACGGAGACCAGGACGACATCGATCCCGAAATCGGGAAAGAACTGCGTGGTCATCCGGTACAGGCCGAAGAAGCCGGCGACGAGCATCAGCACCATCAGCAAGTTCGCGGCCGTGCGATGACGGGCGAATAGTCCGATCAGATCATTCTTCCGGCGGATATTGCGCGGTCCGTATCCGGTATCGGACTGGGTGGCGCCGGGCTCTCCCGGACGGTCTGCCGGAGCGTTCATCGGCGAAGGATCACTGGGTAATGCGCGCAGAGGCAGAGGGCACGTTGACCTTCAGGCCGGGGCCGATTTCCGGGAACGTGCGCGCGACGATCCGGTCGCCGTCGGCGATTTCGCCACGCACCAGGATATCGTTGGCAACCCGACCGGCGAGCGTCACCGGGCGTCGCATCAGCCGTTCGTCGACGACGACATAGACGAACCGGCCGCCGGCCAGGGCGTCGTCCGGCAGCCGGAACACGTTCCGGTAGGTTGTATCCGCCATCCTGACCTCGACGAAGACTCCCGGCCGCAGCAGGGTTGTGGTGTCAGTTGCCTGCAATCGGGCAAAGAGGTTGACCCCGCCGCTGGCGCTCGTCACCCGGCCGGAAACCCGGGCGATGGTCGCGGGAAATGTGAAATTCCGGCCGCCGGTCTGCCAGACAACCGATGTCGGCCTGCCGATCACCCTACCCTCCCGGACCAGCCGGCCGTACTGGGCATCGCTGACCTGGAACTCGGCTTCGAAGCGGCCGGCGTCGGTCAGGCGCGCAATCTTGTCGTTGACGCCGACTTTTTTGCCGATCTCAGTCGAGATATCGCGCAGAAACCCGTCGAACGGAGCGACCAGCCGGGTATCGCGCAGGTCCCGCTCAGCGCGGATCAGGGCCCATTCGGCGCGGGAGATAACCGCCTTCTGCTGGACCAGCCGCGCTTCGAGAGTCGCGGCGCGGCGGATGCGTTCGTCCAGCCGCTGCCGCTGGCCGCTCAACGCAAGCTTCGAATCGTCGAGGAGCTTCACGGTGCCGGCCCCGCGTTCGAGCAGCGACTTTCGCCGGGCGAGATCGCGCTGGCGCAGGTCGATCTGGTTGCGTTCGTGCGCGATCAGGGCCTTCTCGCCCTTCAGGTCCGCCTGGATCTCGGTCAGGCGCGCCTGCGCTTCGGAAAGCTGGGCCTTACGCTCTGTGACCGCGATCCGGTAGTCGAAGGGGTCGATCTCGACCAGCAGGTCGCCTTTCCTGACGATGCCGCCATCGGAGAAGGTCCGTGCGACCCGTACGACCCGGCCGGAAACCAATGGACGCAACTCAACCTCGCGCCCGGCGACGATATTGCCGTAGAGCACCAGTTGCGGCACGACCGTGGCTTTCGACGCCGTCACTGTGTCGACGAAATAGACTTTTTCCTCCACCGGCTTGCGGACGACTGCCGGTCTTGTGTCCAGCATGTATTGGAAAACCAGAAAGGCGGCGCCCAGAATGGCTACTGGGACGGCTGTCTTGAACAGCAGGACGATGCCGCGGCCGACGGCGCGAAAAAATCCGCCCGTCTTTCTGGAAGGCGGCGGCGCGCTCTGCAGGTCCTCAGGCGTTCGCGCCAGCGAACCCTCGCCTTGCCCTTCGACAGCCATGAGCGCGATCTTTCCTGAGACCATCGGCCTGCGATGGGTCGCGGGCCATGACGAGTTTATTTAGTTAAACGGTCAAAGAATTGCGAGTCCGTCGCAGGTTTATGCGGCAAGTTCGTTTTTCTTCGACGTTATTCGGTTGGAGGCGAATCGGCGATGCTGACTTGCCGAGCCGAGACCGGCCGGCGGAGCAACTCACGGTTCGGACAAAAAGGCTTGACCTGTGACACATGGCGGGCTCCGTGTGGCAACAGCGGATAAGAGACCCGGCAGACGATGACTCGCGCAGAATTCGACGAGGCGTTCCGTCAGCACATGACGTGGCTGCTCACGGCTGGCCGAAGCGGCGTGCGCGGCGACTTCCGGGGCGCCGTACTCGACGGTTTCAACCTGCACGGCCACACGCTGGAAGGCGCGGATTTCGAGGGGTGCTCCCTGCGCCGCGCCGAGCTGATCCGGGCGGAACTCTCCCGCGCCAATCTGAAGAACGCGGACCTGACCGGCGCCTTCATGCACCGGGCCCAGCTGGTCGAGGCGAATTTGACCGGCGCCGACCTGGCCGGCGCTGAGCTTCATCACGCCGACTTGGAACGGGCGTGCCTGGCCGACGCCAATCTTGCCGGCGCCGACCTATACGACGCCTGTCTGACCGATACCGACCTGACCGGCGCGAGGCTGGACGGCGCGTTGGGTTTGCGCCGACAAATGTCTGGACGTTCGACTATCTGATAGGCCATCCCGCCGACGTTCGTGGAGCCAGTCCCGGATGACACTGTACAGCCTCAACGACATCGCGCCCGACTGCCACGCAGAGAGCTGGGTGGCGCCAAACGCCACCTTGATCGGCAAGGTTTCGCTGGCCAAGGACGCCAGCGTCTGGTGGCAGGCGGTGCTGCGCGGCGACAACGAACTGCTTATCGTGGGCGAACGCAGCAACATCCAGGATTTCGCCATGCTGCACACCGATCCCGGTATTCCGCTCACCGTCGGCAGGGACGTCACGATCGGCCATCATGTCACGCTGCACAGTTGCACGATCGGCGACGGTGCCCTGATCGGCATCGGCGCGACGGTCCTGAACGACGCGCAGATCGGCCCGAACTGCCTGGTCGGCGCCGGCGCGCTCGTCACCGAGGGGAAGGTGTTCCCGGAGGGGTCCCTCATCGTCGGTTCGCCGGCCAAGGCCGTCCGGCAAATGGACGAACGGCAGATCGCCAACTTCCGCCTCAACGCGCAGTATTATGTTCAGAACGCAAAACGCTACCGGGACGGGCTGAAAGCGTTGGCAGGGCCAGGCCGGTAGCCTGTCGGGCTGCCCACCCGACGCCCTACCCCCAGACCTCGCGCGCGACATCGACGATCAGGCCGAGCTTGGCCCATTGCTGCTCGACCGTCAGCGCGTTGCCGTGGTGGGTGCTGGAGAAGCCGCATTGCGGGCTGAGGCACAGATTGTCGAGCGGGAGGAAAGCCGAAGCCTCGTCGATCCTGCGCAACAGGGCATCCCGGCTTTCCAGATCGCCGGTCTTGGTCGTGACCAGGCCGAGCACGACCTGCTTGCCGTCGGAAGCATGGGCCAGCGGCTCGAAGCCGCCAGCCCGATCCGTATCGTATTCCAGGAACAGGCCGTCCACACCCAGGGTCGGGAACAGCGTTTCCGCGACCCGGCCGTAGCCGCCCTCGGCGACCCAGCTGCTCTTGAAATTGCCGCGGCACATATGGGTCGTGACGGTCAGGCCCTCGGGCCGGTCGCGCAGGGCCTCGTTGGTGACGTCGCGATAGAGCCGCAGCACCTCGTCCGGCTCTTCGCCCCGTTCGCGGAAGCCGGCGCGCTGGCTGTCGTCGCACAGATAGGCGAAGCTCACATCGTCGATCTGCAGATAGGTGCATCCGGCATCGGCCAGCGCTGCGATCTCCCGCCGGTAGGCCGCCGCGAGGTCGGACCAGAACAGATCCATATCGGTGTAAGCCGCCGGGTCGACCGCCTTGCGGCCGGCGCGCAGCTGCATCATGCCCGGACCGGGAATCGTGATCTTCGGCGTTGCGCCGGGCGCGAGTTCGTCGACCGCTGCCTTCAGCCGCCGGAAGGCCTCGACGAAGATACCGCCGTCTGGCCAGCCGACCTTGCCGATACAGCGGACCAGCGGCGGCTGTTCGGCGGTCCTGAAGCCGCCGCCCAGTTCGGTGCGCCACAGTTCCATGCCGTCGAAACCGGCGAGGAAGTCGAGATGCCACCAGTCGCGCTGGTATTCGCCGTCCGTGATCGCCTGCAACCCGACGTCGCGCTGGCCGGCGACGACGTCGCGGATCGCCTGCGCCTCGATAGCGCGGAAGTCGTTTTCCGGCATGTCCCCGACCTGCCAGCGCCGACGGGCGTCCGCCAGCGCCGACAGCCGGAGCAGGCTGCCGACGTGATCGGCCCGGAATGGCGGTGCGGTTCGTCGGCTCATGCTGCTTCGTTCTCCTCTGCCGGGCCACCGTCATAGCGGTACAGCCCGGCGAGCGCCGCCTTCTGCGCCGCGAGGGCGTAGACGATGTCGACGGTCGGCGTGTCAACCCCGGCGATGTCGCCCATTTCGCGCACCGCGTTGACGATCGCGTCGAGTTCGACCGGCCGGCCCTTTTCATAGTCCTGCAGGGTCGAGGTTTTGAAGTCGACCAGTGAACCGCCCAGGTCGATGCGCGCCTCGGCCGTCATACCGGGCCGGAGGCCGAATTGCTCGCCGACCGTAACCGCCTCATCGAACATCGCCAGCATCGTTCGCCGGATATCGGGCGTGCCGGCCAGAACGTCGTTGGTTGCGCCGGTAATCATGCTGATCGGCGCAAAAGGCAGATTGCCGAGCAGCTTGATCCAAACTTCCTGCTGGATTTCTCCGGTCGCTTCCGCGCCAATGCCGGCCACCTGCATAGCCTCGACCAGTCGGCCCACGCGAGGGCTGACCGTGCCGTTCGGCTCGCCCAGAATGAAGCGGTTCTGGCTGTTGTGACGGATCAGGCCCGGCTCCGGCACATCGCAGGCAATATGGATGACGCAGCCGATCAGCCGCCCACGGTTGCCGAACCGGGCGAGTGTGCTGTCGCCGTCGACCGACCGGAGGCACAGACCGTCGTGCGCGCCGAAGCCGTCGAACATCCACCAGGGCACGCCGTTCATCGCAATCGCGATCGGCGTCTCGGACCCCAGCAGCGGCCCCAGAATCGGCAGGATGCCCGGCAGAGACGGCGCCTTGACTGCGACGATCACGGCATCCTGCGCGCCAAGATCCGCCGGATCGTCGGAAGCCGCGACCCTGGCCGTCACCCGACGACCCTCGTAATCCAGGCGAAGGCCGCCGTCTCGGATCGCGGCGAGATGCGCGCCGCGGACGACAACCGAAACATCCTGACCGCTTTCGGCCAGCAGGGCCGCGATGAATCCGCCGACCGCGCCGGCGCCGACGATGCAGAGCTTCACGCTATGTCCTGTAGCTGGGATCGACGGCGTCGACGATCCGGCGCAGGGCGTCGAACACGTTCTGTCCGCCGCCGTATTTCCGGTCGAACTGCAGGTTGACCCGGGCGCATTGCTGCCGGACTTCCTCGGACAGCGGGATCGACGGACCGGGAATTCCTTCCGCAGCCATCTGGATCTCGCAGGCCCGGTTCAGGGTCCACAAGCGGGCGAAGGCTTCGGCGATGGTTTCGCCCCAACTCAGCAGGCCGTGGTTGCGCAGGATGAGCTGGCGCTTGTCGCCCAGACTGGCGAGCAGGCGCATCTTCTCGCCGGGATTGACGGTGATGCCTTCAAAATCGTGATAAGCGACCTGGTTGTAGATCTGCGCGGAATAGAAATTGTTCCAGTCCAGGCCGGCTTCCTTGCACGCCACCGCCGTGCCGGCGGTCGTGTGGGTGTGCATGACGCAATGGGCGCTGGTATGGTGGCCGTGAATCGCGCTGTGGATCGGCAGGCCCGCCGGATTGATGCCCCAGGCGCTGTCGCCGATGATGTTCCCCTCAAGATCGATCTTGACCAGGTTGGATGCCGTCACCTCGCGATACATCAGGCCGAACGGGTTGATCAGGAAGTGGATGTCGGCGCCCGGCGCGCTTCGCGGAACCCGGGCGGTGATGTGGTTGAAGATCAGCTCAATCCAGCCGAGATGGTCGAAGATGCGGTAGCAGGCAGCAAGCTCGACCCGCATGAGCCATTCGTCTTCGGGGATATGCGCGGGCCGGTTGGCCAGGTCGTCCAGGGCTACGGAACCGTCCATCCTTGCCTCCTCATTGAACCGTCATCGTCGCGACCGTGCACCCGACCGCGAAGATCGGAATCGGCGCATAGAACCACAAATCGCCCGTCGCGCCCTCAGTCGCTGCGGCGATAGCTATAAATGTCCGGATTTCGAAGCCGCCGTGGCCGGCCTCGCGATAGACATCTTCGTCTTTGTAGGCGAGCAGCTCGTCCTTGCGATTGTTGACGAACTTGTCGAGAAAATCCCGGTCCCAGGCCTCGTTCACGGTGCCGCTGTCCGGCGTGCACGGCCAGTGGGAGATCCCACCGGTGCCGACGATGGCGATCCGCTCCGGCATGGCGTCGCAGGCCTTGCGCAGCGCCCGGCCGAACGCCCAGGTGCGGTGCAGCGGCGTCAATGGCGGTTCCTGGCAGTTGATGTTGACCGGAACGACCGGCAAGTCGTAGCGCGGCGTCAGGAAGTGCAACGGCACCGAGATGCCGTGGTCGAACTTCCATTCCTGGGCGTAGGCGACGTCGCAATCGTCCATGACCCGGGCGATCAGCCGCTTCGACAGGTCCGGCGCGCCGGGGATTCGCTGTCGCTCTATGCCCAGCCATTCCTCGTCCTCGATCGGGCCTTCGTAGAAATCCGCCATTCCGACGCAATAGGCCGGCATGTTGTCGAAGAAGAAATTGGCGAAATGCTCGGCACCGACGACGACCAGGGCGTCCGGCTTCGCGGCTTCCAGCGCGCCGCGCAGCCTGTGGTAATGACTGTAGAATTCATCGCGAATTTCGGGATCGGCCAGATGCGCCCTGCCGGTGATCCCGGGGGCGTGGCTGCATACGCCGGCAAAGACCAGCGGCATCGCGCTAATCCTCCAGCATGGCGTACAGGCCTTCGCGCACTTTACCGTATTCGCTGACTCCGTCGCGCATCGCCTGGATATAGTCGGCCCATGGATACCGGTGCATCGCCGCATAGTGCATCAGGAGCTGTCCGTTGACGCCGAGCACGAAGAGCAGGCCGATATCAGGCTTGCGGATGGCCTCCAGTTCCTCGTCCGTCAGTTCGTATTCCCCCATCACGCTCTCCGGATCCGCTTCGAAGCGCTCGCGCACTCGGGGGTCGCGGTTGAGCTGGTAGAGCAGCTTCTGGACATAGTAGAGGCTCACTGCCCTATGCCCCCATTTGCGGGATGCGGTGGTCGCCCAGCGCGATGCAGATATTCTTAGTTTCCATGTAGAAATCGAAACTGTAGTCGCCGCCGTCGCGCCCGATGCCGCTCGCCTTGGTGCCGCCGAACGGCGACGGCAGATGGCGGACATTCTGGGAGTTGACCCAGATCATGCCGGCGTCGAGTGCCTGGGCGACCCGGTGGGCGCGGCCGACATCGCCGGTCCACAGATAGCCGGCCAGACCGTAGCGCACGTCGTTGCCGATCCGTACGGCTTCGTCTTCGTCCTCGAACGGGATCACGGTCAGAACCGGGCCGAAAATCTCCTCCTGCGCGATGCGCATATCGGTCCGGGCTCCGGTGAACAGGGTGGCGCTGACGAAATTGCCACCGCTGGAGTAAGCGGAGCGCGCGCCGCCGGCGGCAACGGTCGCGCCGTCCGCCTTCGCCACGTCCATATAGCCCATCACCTTGTCGAAATGGACCGGATGGATCAGCGGGCCGACCTCGGTTTCCGGATCCAGCGGATGGCCGACCCGGATGTTGCGTACCCGTGCCGCAAGCTTCTCCACGAAGGCATCGTGGATGCTACGCTGGACGAGGAGCCGGCTCGACGAGGTGCAGCGCTCGCCGTTCAGCGAGTAGATCATGAACACGGCGGCGTCGAGCGCCCGATCGAGGTCCGCATCCTCGAACACGATGACCGGGTTCTTGCCGCCCAGTTCGAAATGCACCCGCTTCAGCGTCGGCGCGCCCTGGGCCATGATCTTCGAGCCGGTCGCCGATTCGCCCACGAAGGCAACCGCCCTGATCGCCACGTGCTCTGTGAGCGCGACGCCGGCATCTTCACCCATGCCGTGCACTAGATTGTGTGCGCCGTCCGGCAGGCCGGCCTCCTCGCTGATCTCGGCCAGAATCGTTGCAGTCAACGGACTCCATTCCGCCGGCTTGTGGACGACCGTGCAGCCCGAAGCCAGGGCCGGAGCGATCTTCCAGGTCGAAAGCATGAAGGGCGTGTTCCACGGCGTGATCACGCCGACCGGCCCGATCGGCTGGCGCGTCGTGTAGTTCAGATGCTCTTCGGCCGGCAGAGCGAGGCCGTCGGCCGCCTCGGACGCGCGGTCGGCGAAATAGCGGTAGTTGGCCGCCGAGCGCTCGGCCGCGGCCTTCATGAAGCGGATGGTCTGGCCGGTATCGAGACATTCGAGCAGGGCGATCTCCTCGCGGCGCGCCACGATAAGGTCGGCAATCTTGTGCAGGACCTGCTTGCGCGCCTTGCCGGAGGCTTTGCGCCAGTCGGTGAAGGCGGCTTCGGCCGCGGTCGCCGCCCTGTCGATGTCCGCTGCCGTTCCGCGGGCCACGTCGCACAGTTTGGAATTGTCGACCGGAGTCAGGTTCTCGAAAGTCAGTGCGGACGAACCCGGGTCCGGCGCCCCGCCGATATGGTGCGGCAGGATGCCGGCGCAGATGCGCTGCTTGTACGGCTCCAGCTTCTTCAGATGCTCGTGCAGCATGTCGGTCATTCGGCGGCCTCGGCGGTCTGCGCCCGCGCCTTCATATGATCCCGGATGTTGCCGGTCTTGAAGTTCAGGTCCGGATGAATCTCTGAGATTTCGAAGGAAAGGGCAATCGGCAGGCGCGCGAACTGGTCGGCCATATGGTCCTTGAGCGCAGCGAACACCGCCTCGCCGGCGCGGCGCAATGTGGGTACGTCCCGTCCGGCACCGACGCGCAACTCGACATGGACGAAGCCGTTGTCCGGATGGCCGTCGGCAACGTGATAGCGGTCGCGCGGCAGCGCCCGGCAGCGGATGCCGGCCAGCGGGAAGACGCCGGTACCGGCGGCGACGTCGGTCAGCCGCGCAAACAGGTCCGGCAGGTCCAGCGCCGCTTCCAGATTGCGCGAATATTCGACCCTGAAATGGGGCATGGCAGCGATTCCCGGATGCCGCAGCGCGGGGCAATTGACCTGCCGCCGCCTAACCATTAACATGTTAAGTAATATGGCCTGCCGGCCCCGCTGTCAATCGGAAGAGCCGGATTACGCGGGTCGAAAAACACACTCAAAACCGGAGCGATGGACCTTGAAACTGTTGAGCTTCCATGCTGACGGAGAAAACAGGTGGGGCGCCGTGGACGGCGCCGGCGCAATTGATCTCGGCGCCCGGCTGCCCCGCTATCCCGATCTGCTGTCCTTGCTGCGCGCCGAAGCGCTGGTAGAAGCGGAAAGCGCAGCGCGCAGCACGGCGGCGGACTACGCGCTGGAGGAAATCGTTTTCCTGCCGCCGATTCCCAGCCCGGAAAAAACAGTGTGCATCGGCGTGAACTATGCGAACCGTGACGACGAGTATGTCGACCGGTCGGCCCGGGCTGAGTATCCGAACGTATTTATGCGCACGCCGGGATCGCTGACGGGTCACGGCCAGCCGATCCTGCGGCCGCCGGAATCCGAACAGTTCGACTATGAGGGCGAGATCGCCATCGTCATCGGCAGGCCCGGGCGACGTATTCCGCAGGACCGTGCCGAAGAACACATCGCCGGCCTGACCTGCCTCAACGAGGGCTCGGTCCGGGACTGGATGCGCCACGGCAAGATCAACATCACCCAGGGCAAGAATTTCGAACGGTCCGGGGCGGCCGGCCCCTGGATGGTCACCGCCGACGAATTCGACAGGTACGACGACCTGCGCGTCACGACCCGGGTCAACGGCGAGGTCCGCCAGGACGACACGACCGCCAACATGATTTTCGGTTTCCGCTATTTGATCGCCTACGTCTCTGCTTTCACAGCGCTGAAGCCGGGCGACGTGATTACCACCGGCACGCCGACCGGCGCCGGCGCTTTCTTCGACCCGCCGAAATGGCTGGTGCCGGGCGATACGGTCGAAGTCGAGGTGGCGGGCGTCGGCATCCTCTCGAATGCGGTTGTGGACGACGACGGTCCTGCCGCCCGGTTCGACGGGTGAACGAAGAGAAGCATTCCGGCGCGCCGATGCGGGACTTCTCCCGCTCGTTGCCCATGGCGCTGCTCAGGGCGCGCGAAGCGGTGATGGACCGGTTCCGGCCGTCGCTGCGCGAATTCGGCATTACCGAGCAGCAATGGCGGGTGCTGCGCGCCCTCTACGGCCGCGGCGAGGTCGAGACCGGCGCGCTCGCCGGCCTGTGTTGTTTGCTGACGCCGAGCCTCAGCCGTATCCTGAAGCATCTTGAAGGGACCGGCCTGGTTTCGCGCCGCCCTGCCCCGTCGGATCAGCGCAGGACCCTGGTCGCGATCGCGCCGGCCGGGCGAGCTCTGCTGGAGCGCCGGGCGCCGCACTCCGAGGCCCAGTACCGCGCGATCGAGGACGCATTCGGCAAGGAACGGGTCGTCGCCCTGTATGAAACGCTGGGAGAGTTGCTCAACGCGCTGGAAAAATGAAAATCGTGAATTGACAGCCAGCCCGCTCAGGTCGATAATATTTGTCAGCTGCCAATGAGGTAGCGCGGTGACACCTTAACAGGAGGCGCCGAATGACGAACGAACCGCCGTACAATAATCTGGGCCGTAGCGTCCGGTGACGCCCGAACCGTTCGACGGACTAAACGGCCCGTTCTCAAAAACAATCTGAACTACTAACGCGACTTTTCGATTTGAGTCGTTGCTATCGATCCTAGTGGTCGTTTCGCGCAAAAGCGCTGAACCCCGTCAGACTTCACGCCATTTCTACATAGGAAACGGGCGTAGGAAGCGGCGGGGTTCTTATTTGAGATTCGAACAAGTTTGGTCGTATTACATTAAAAGTCGGATCCCACTGGCGGCGCAGGATTCATTCCGGGCCGGTTGTCGACAATGATGCTACAGATTTCCTACCGGTTGAGTTTGTATTGTGTCACGATCCTAGCACTTCACGTCCAACCATCCTCTAATTCAAGAAGGAGGGGGAGAAAATGCCTGATAATGAAGGCCGCATTCTGGTCACCCACGCCGGCAGCCTGCCGCGGCCACCCGATTTGCTGGACATGATGAAGGCACGGCTGACCGGCGAAGGCGAACTTCCGGATGAAGCGGCCTACCGGGCGCGCATTGCCGAAGCGGTCGCGAACATTGTCGCTCGGCAGGCCGAATGCGGCATCGACATCGTGTCGGACGGTGAAATGTCCAAGGCCGGCTTCTTCGCCTATGCGGAGCAGCGGCTCTCCGGTCTCGAGCCGCGGCCGGACGCGAAATACGAAATCTATACCGCCGAACGGGAGGCGTTCCCGGAATATTACGAAGCCTACATGGCCCGAGCCATGCTGGGCGGCAATGTTGCGAAAGTCATCCCGCTCTACTGCGTCGGCCCGCTGGAATATGCCGGCAAAGAGGAACTGGCGTACGATCTGGCCAACCTGCGCGCCGCCCTGGACGCGATTGACTGCGCCGGCGCCTTCGTGCCGGCCACGGCGCCGAGCGGCATCGGCTGGAACGACTATTACGAATCCGAAGAAGCGTTTTTCTTTGCCGTCGGCGACGCGATGCGCACCGAATACGAGGCAATCGTCGACGCCGGTTTCTGGCTCCAGATCGACGATCCTTTTCTCTCCGACATTTTCGGAGACAACCGACTCGACGACACACAACGGGTCCGCAAGGCGGACATGTATGTCGAGAGCATCAACCATGCCCTGCGCGGATTACTGGAAGAAAAAATCCGCTTCCACACCTGTTACGGCATCAACGAGGGGCCGCGCATTTTCGAGCCGCAACTGGGCGACGTCATTCAGCATATTCTGCGGATCGACGCCTCGGTCTATTCGTTCGAAGCAGCCAATCCCCGCCACGAGCACGACTACCATGTCTTCGAGTCGGTCAGGCTGCCCGAAGGCCGGAAAATCATGCCCGGCATGATTACCCATGCCAGCAACATCGTGGAACATCCGGAACTGATCGCCGAATGGCTGGTCCGCTTCGCCGGCCTGGTAGGCCGGGAAAACGTCATCGCCGGCGCCGACTGCGGCTTCTCCTCCCAGGCCTGCTACCACACGGAGGTCCACCCGACGGTCATTTGGGCGAAGTTCCAGGCGCTGGCCGAAGGCGCAAGGCTAGCGAGCGAGAAATTGTGGTGAGAAATCCAGGCTAACCGTTCGAACGCGTGAGCAATCTGGCGCAGTCGGCGGCGGCGCGGCCAGCGCCGGCCCGTCGGCGCTGCTGATCGGGTGTTCGATCACGGCGAAGGGATAGCCGTCCGCGCCCAGCACGCGCGCCATGAGTTCGGCCGCGCTGACGAAGGTCTCCGTCATGATGCCGGCGGAGGGGATTCCCAACCGTTCTCCGGCAACCGCGTCGTGCAAACTGCACGACGAGCAGCTGCCTCAATCGCCGACACCGGCGACCAGCGCGTGCCAGCGTTTCACCTCGTCCATCAGCGCGGCTTCCGCCGGCGCGCTGTAGTTCGCCTTGGTGCGCAGCACCACCTGGCCGACGCCGTAACGTTCCATGAGTTCCTTCTCGAAGGCAGAGAAGAAGCCCCTGGTGCCTTCCTTGCCGTTGGAGATCACCCCGACGGTCGCGCCCTCCAGTGCGGCGAGCCGGGCTGCCGGCACGAATCCCTCGGCGCCTTCCTCATGCGACGGATCGAGTATCTGCATCCTGTCATCGCTCCCCGGATCGCCCGGCTACGGCACCTCGCAATCGACACAGGCGCCGATCGCAACCGTCACCGCCCGGCTCTTCTCGCCGAGCCAGGGCGGAATGACCGCGCCGAAGCCGCCTGCCGGGCCGCCGGCCGCCACCACCAGCAAATCCTCCGGGGCGGTCAGGGCGGCATATTCCCGACTGCCGCGGTCGCGCACCACCGCCGCCTTGCCGCACTCGGCCCATTCCGCCCGCTTAATGCGCGCTTTCTCGAAAATGTAGGCGCGGATATCGGCCTTGGACCAGCCGGCGGCGTTGAAATGCGTGCGCAATTGCGGCGGTACGACGATCGCGTAGTTGCCCGGCCAGATCGAATAGTGGCGCATGTTGGCGCGCATTTCCGCGGCGTAGGTATCGAGGATCTCTTCGGGAACCGCCGTCCATTCGTTCATCAATTGGCGCGGCGCGCCGGCCGCCATCACGGTGACGCTGGAAGCGCCAGCCGGCATGCCGCATTCGTCCGAAAGCGGCAGCCAGTCCGAGCCGGCCTCGTCTTCGGCCAGGCAGTAGCTGAACTTGCCGGGATGGCCGAGCGACGACCGGTCGATGGCGCCGGGCCGGACATCGAGCAGGTTGATCAGGCACAGGCGCAGCGCCCGGCCGATGGCCGTCGAGGCGCGGTCGCTGGAGGCCAGCGCGTTGAAGGTCGGGTCCATACCGACCTCGGCGGCGATCGGCCCGTTGACGATGACCAGCACCGCGCAGCCGCCCGTGCTGGCGGTCGCGCCGTGCAGCAGGAAGGGCTCCTGGAGCATCGCCGTGAAGGCCGCCACGACGACCGGAAAATGCATCGGTAGGCAGCCGGCCATGACGGCGTTGACCGCCAGCTTCTCCGCAGTCAGCGCGCGGGCGCGCACCGGCTCGATACCGATCAGACTGTCCGGCGGAAGCATCGCCCAGTCCAGGCACGCCGCGACGGCCTCCTCCGTCGGCGGCACGACCGGCAGCCCGTCGGTCCAGCCCCGGCTGTGGTAGAATTCCTGCGCCGCCATGACATCGGCGACATCGTAACGCCGGGATACGAGTTGCATCGGGCCTCCGAATTTCGGATGCGGCCTTCGGCCGGAAAATCCCGGCCAATCGTGGCCCGGCCTGACTATCGGTGCAAGCACGGAACCTTCGCGCCGCGTGCCGCATGCCAGAGATCGGACCGGATCAGGCGCTTGCCGCAGGAAGGCGGGCGCGCAGTTCGGTCGGCAGCCGATGGACGACGACAGCGCGGGCGTTGCGCCAGAATGCAGACAGCAGCAAAAGGACCGCGCCGACGATCAGCGCAGCAGCGGCGAAGCGGAGACTGAGATCGTCGAAATCCCGAAACAGGCTGTAGACGGCGGTCAGCAGATAAATGAGCGCCGACACCAACAAGGCGCGCCTATCGATCGCCAGCGCAACGACCCCGACGACAGCATAGAGAATCACGACGAGTGCAGCGGACAGGGACGGATCGGGGATGCCGGACGCGGTAAGCGAAAAGACCGGATGCACCATGAGCGGCGCTGCCAGCAGGTGCAGCCAGAACGCAACGTCGGAACGCCGCGTCGTGCGGGCCGTGTCGGACAGGTCCCAGCGCATGGCGAAGGCGAAGACGCCGAGGCCGGCGACGAACATGACCGGCTCGATGACCGGCATCGGATTGTCCATCCAACGGAGAATCAGGCCTAACGCCGTGCCCACAAGCGCTGCGGCGCCGGCGGCCATTGTGATGGGGACGCGAAACCGCCACCAGTGCAGGCCGGCGGCGAGGGCAGCGACCAGCGCGCTCGGCGCCAATGCTTCCGCAAATTTATCCGGCCCCGCCTCGAAATATCCCGGCCCCACGCCGTCCGACAACAGCCCGGCCGCACACCAGAACGCACCCCCGGCAAACGTCAACAGCAAGACGATCGACGGCAGCGCCATGCGCCGGCGGCGCGTGAAATATTCGGCCAGAGCCCAGGACGCCAGGCCGACCCCCGCGCCGCCCAGCGCGCCGTGAAGCCTTGTTCCAATCCAGCCGACCGCCACCAGCACCAGCACTGCGGCAACAACGACGAAAATATCGTTGAAACCGGTGATGAGCCGGAAATGCTCCTCATCCGCCGCCGGCGCGGCGCGGCGCCGGGCGACATGGTCGCGCAACGCCGCAGCGGCCTCCGGCGTCAGGGCGCCGGCCTTCACGGCAGCGTCGATATCGCTCTCGCTGTACATGAGCGCGCTTCGGTTCCTCGCGCCAGGGGCCGGGGATCGGCGGTAGCCCTTGTTAGATAGGGACCGTCCCGCTGCCGTTAAAGAGAGATGCGGCGGGAGAGACAGGCGTCAAACGGTATCGCTGGAGGCTTCGGCTCCCGGGTCGCATTCGTTTCAGGTTCGGGGTGACAGGATGCGGGCGACCGGATAGCGTTGCCCGCCGCTGCACCGCCGATGAGCTAATTAGCTATGGCTAAATTCCGAAGCGCTGCCAACGTACTGCCTGGGCAGCACAACCAGGACCGCATCCGCAGGGCGGAAAGCTGGTGGCGGCGAAGCGAGGAGACATCTTCCGACACCGACAAATTCATCTTTTTGTGGATCGCCTTCAACGCCGCCTACGGCGTCGAAGCGCCGCTGGCGGATCCTGCCATGCGGATCGGCGAATCCGAGAAATTCCGGGCATTCTGCGAAGAAGTAGTGAGACGGGACGACCACAATATCTTGCACGAATTACTCTTGAATACCTATTCAGGCCCGGTTCGTGTTCTTTTGAATAACCACTTTGTCTACGAACCGTTTTGGAAATGGGTTTCAGGAATCCCCCAAGCGGCGTTTTGGGAAACGCAATTTCGGAAAGAGAACAACCGGGCGTTCGGTGCCGTGATGAGAGGAGAAACTTCCGTCGTCCTGAAGGTCGTCCTGTCGCGCCTTTACACCTTGCGCAACCAGATTTTTCATGGCGGCGCAACATACGCGACGGGATGGGGCCAGGATCAGGTGAGAGACGGCAGCAGTATAATGGCTTCCATCGTCCCGGCGATCATCGCCGTTATGCGCGCCGACATCGAACGAAATCCGGACTCCGATGTGTGGGGCAAGGTAGCCCATCCCCGGGTCGGCGATGAGCGATCTTGAATTGCCGGGTCGAAAGAACGCAACCTTAGAAGAGGACTTGATCCACGCATGTATGAAGTCGCCCAGGCCGGGCTGATCGCCGCTTCTTACCGGGATATCCTGCCCTTTCCGGTCATTTTGCCGGAGACCGTCAATGAGGCTGTCGCGGCGATGGCCGATGCCGAGGCGCCGGTGCCTTATGCCGGCGGCACCGATCTGTGCGGCGCGGTGCGTGAGGGCAAGCCGGTCGGCACGCTGGTCTGGCTGAAGCGGCTCGACGAACTGCGCGGCGTGCGGATGGAGGGCGGCACGCTCAGCATCGGGGCCCTGACGACTCATGCCGAAGGCGCGGCGTCGGACGCAGCGGGGGCCGTTCCGGGTCTGCCGGACGCCTGGTCGAAGCTCGGCAAGATACGCATCCGGCTGAGCGGCACGGCCGGCGGCAACCTGATGGCCCGCCACACCCGCTACGAGATGTCGATCCTGCTGACCGCGCTAGGCGGTGCGGCCCAATTCGCTTCGGCGGAGGGCGAGGCCGACCTGTCACCGGGGGAAATCTGGGACCGGGCGGAGCCGGCGCGCGCGCTGCTGACCCGCCTGTCGATCCCGCTCGCCGCCGATCTGCGGCTCGATTACGACCGCACGCTCAGGCCGCTGATGACCCAGGCGCTCGCCCTGTGGACCGATGGCGCTGGCGGAGCGCAGGGCCGGGCGGTCATCGCCACGGAAAATCTGCGGCCGGTCGCGCTCGATCTCGACCTGACGGGCAACGACGCCAAAGCCATCTCTGCTGCGGCCTACGACGCGCTGCCCGACGATTTCGCCGATCCGGCGAGCGGCAACGAATGGCTGCACCGGGCCGGGGCGGCGGTGCTGGCCCGGCAGTTGGTGCGGCAGGGAGCGGCCCGTGCCTGACCGCCTCGACCCCCGCTTCGATCTCTCCTTCACCCTGAACGGGGCGCCGGTCGATACCGCGACGACCACAGCGACGACCCTGGCCGACCTGCTGCGCGACCGGCGCGACGGACGCGGCACCAAGCTGGCCTGCGAGCGCGCAGTCTGCGGCGCCTGCACCGTGCTGGTCGACGATGTGCCACGGGCAAGCTGTTCGGTTTTCGCCTTCGAGGTCGAAGGCAGCGCAGTCCGCACGGTAGAAGGGCTGACCCATGATGGCGAACTGAGCTCCGTTCAGGCCGCCTTCGCCGACAACTCGGCCTTTCAGTGCGGTTTCTGTACTGCCGGCATGATCCTGCTGACCGAGGCGCTGCTCGCCCGCGACCCGGACCCGGACGACGCGACAATCCGCGACTGGATCAGCTCGAACATCTGCCGTTGCACCGGCTACAACCTGATTCTGGAAGCGGTGCGCGACGCCGCCCGGCGCAAGCGGGAGGCCGGCCAATGACCGACATGCCGCTGCGCACGATCGGCCGGCCGGACCGGCGTATCGACGCCGGCGAAAAGGTATCCGGGCAGGCGACCTACACGGCCGATATCGACCTGCCGGGCATGCTGCATGCGAAGGTGCTGCGCAGCCCGCACGGCCATGCCCGCATCCGGTCCATCGACGCCGCGGCGGCGCGCGCCATGCCGGGGGTGCACGCCGTACTGACCCGGGACGAGACAGCTGTGATCCCGATGCCGGTCTATGGCTATTTCATCAAGGACCAGCCGATCGTCGCCACGGACAAGGTGCGCTACGAGGGCGATATCGTCGCCGCCGTCGCCGCCGTGGACGAGGGAACCGCCAACCGGGCGCTCGCCGCGATTCGGGTGGAATACGAACCGTTGCCCGTCGTCACCGATCTCGAAAGTGCATCGGACCCGCACGCTGCCGAACTGTTCGAGGACGCGCCGGTCGGCATCGTGCCGAAATACGGGCAAGGCGCCTCGGGCGAACTGCGGCCGCGCCGGAATGTCTGCTACCGCTTCTCCTACGAGACCGGCCCGGCCGACGCCTTCGCGGACTGCGACCACGTCTTCGAGGACGTGTTCCACTTCTCGCGCATGCACCATTTCCATCTGGAGCCGTTCGTCTGCGTCGCCGACTGGTCGCGCGAAGACCGGATCGAGCTGTGGACGAGTTGCCAGAACCCGTTTCCCGTGCGCAAGGAGATCGCCCGCATCTTCGGCATGGCCGAGAACCGGATTGCGGTGCGGGTGCCCTATATCGGTGGCGGCTTCGGCAGCAAGAACAACTGCAAGACCGAGCCCATCGCCCTCGCCCTGTCGCGCATCGCCGGGCGGCCGGTGCGCTTCTGTCTGACCCTGGAGGAAGGCTTCCTCACCAACACCCAGCACGCCGCGATCCTCAAGGTGAAGACCGGCGTGATGCAGGACGGCACCCTGATCGCGCGGGACAGCGAGATCCTGCTCGATTCCGGCGCCTATTCCGACGGCAGCCCGCTGGTCGCCGAAAAGGCCGGCTACCGCATTCCCGGCCCCTACCGCTACAAGCGGATCGGAACCGACTGCTACTGCGTGATGACCAACACGGCGCCGGCCGGCCCGTTCCGCGGCTTCGGCGGCACCCAGACGAGCTGGGCCTGCGAATCCCAGATCGACATGATCGCCCACCGGCTCGGCATCGACCCGTACGAGATGCGCCGCAAGAACCTGATCGATCTCGGCGAACCCTTCGTGCCCGGCGAAAGTGGCATGGACAGCGACCTGCGCGAGGGCCTCGATCTCGTCGTGCGCGAACTCGGCTACCGCCGGCGGGACGAACTCAAGGACGATGGCCCGGTGAAACGCGGCATGGGCCTTGCCATCGGCTTCAAGGACGGCGGCGGGGTCAACAAGCCGGCGCTTGCGCGCGTCAAGGTCTCGACCAACGGCGACATCTTCCTGCAATGCGGCACCGCCGAGATCGGCCAGGGTGCGCACACGGCGCTCTCCTCCGTAGTCGCCGAACGGCTCGGCACCGACCGCGCGCGGGTCCGCTACATGCCGGTCGATACCGACCATTCGCCCTTCGACCAGGGCACCAACGCCAGTTCGGCGATTTCGGTCATGGGCCAGGCGGTCGACCGGGCCACGCTGGCCGTGCGCCGTCAGATCCTCGATTTCGCCGCCGAAATGTTGGACTGCCCGGCGGACGAACTCGAACTCGTGGACTGGGAAATCCGGCGGGGCAACGAGGCCCATCCGCTCGCGCCGATGATCATGGGCTATTACGGCGGCACCGGCTGGGAATTCGTCGGCGAGGGATTCCACAAGGCAGAGAACAGCCACGCCGCGCCGCTCGAAGCGCCCTGCGTGTTTTGGGAGATCGGCTGGGGCGGCGCCCAGGTCGCCGTCGATACCGAGACCGGCAAGGTGACGGTCGAAAAGTTGTTCGTCACCGGCGACGCCGGCCGGGCGATCCACCCGCTGGCCTGCCGCGGCCAGGATGAGGGCGCGGCCCTGATGGGCCTGTCCCAGGCGCTGTTCGAGCGCATGATCTACGACGGTTCCCGGCTTGTTAACGGCGACGCGCTGACCTACCGGGTGCCGCTCGCCGACGACCTGCCGGAGGACTTCCGCTCCATCACCCAGGAACAGGGCCACGGCCCCGGCCCGTTCGGCGCCAAGGGCATGGGCGAAGGCGGCATGCTGCCGGTCGCCAGCGCCATCGCCAACGCGATCTACGACGCCGCCGGCGTCCGCCTCACCGAACTGCCGCTATCGCCCGAACGGGTTCTGGCGGCGCTGGCGGCGAAGGACGCGGAATAGCACCTCACTACAGGAGACATCATGGATCAGGATCTGTTCGAGACCGGCCTTGCGCAGCGCCGGGCGACCCTTGGCGCGGAGTATGTGCAGAAGGCGCTGGACAATGCCGACGATTTCACCCGGCCGTTCCAGGAGGCGATGACCGCCTGGTGCTGGGGCTTCGGCTGGGGCGACGACGCCATCGACCCGAAAACCCGCTCGCTGATGAACCTCGCCATGATCGGCGCGCTCGGCAAGATGACCGAATGGGAAACCCATTGCCGGGGCGCGCTCGGCAACGGCGTGACCAAGGAGCAGATCCGCGCGGCTTGCCATGTCGTCGGCATCTATTGCGGCGTGCCCCAGGCGCTGGAATGCTTCCGCGTCGCCCGCAAGGTGCTGGAGGAACAGGGCGAACTGTAGCGCCGGCGGAAACCGGCCCCTACGCCGTCTCCTCGAACAGTTCGCGGCCGATCAACATGCGGCGAATTTCGCTGGTGCCGGCGCCGATCTCGTAGAGCTTGGCGTCGCGCAGCAGGCGCCCGGTCGGGTACTCATTGATATAGCCGTTGCCGCCCAGCGCCTGCACCGCCTCCAGCGCCATCCAGGTCGCCTTCTCCGCGGCATAGAGGATCGCGCCGGCGGCGTCCTTGCGCGTGGTCTCGCCGCGGTCGCAGGCTTTCGCCACGGCGTAGACATAGGCCTTGGACGCATTCATCGTCGTATACATGTCGGCGATCTTGCCCTGCATGAGCTGGAATTCGCCGATCGGCCGGCCGAACTGCTTGCGCTCGTGGATGTAGGGTACCACGACGTCCATGCAGGCCTGCATGATGCCGGTCGCCCCGGCGGCGAGCACGGCGCGCTCATAGTCCAGGCCCGACATCAGGACGTGGACGCCCTCGTTGACTTTGCCGACGACATTCTCCTCCGGCACCTCGCAGTCCTGGAACACCAGTTCGCCGGTCGGCGAGCCGCGCATGCCCAGCTTGTCGAGCTTCTGGGAGGTCGAGAAGCCGTCGAAGCCCTTCTCGATCAGGAAGGCAGTGATGCCGCGTGGGCCCGCCTCCGGGTCGGTCTTGGCGTAGACGACCAGCGTATCGGCCTCCTCGAAATTGGTAATCCACATCTTGGAGCCGTTGAGCACGAAGCGGTCGCCCTTGCGGTCTGCGCGGGTGCGCATCGAGACCACGTCCGAACCCGCGCCCGGCTCCGACATGGCCAGCGCGCCGACATGCTCGCCGGAGATCAGCCCCGGCAGATAACGCCGCTTCTGCTCCTCGTTGCCGCAGCGGCGAATCTGGTTGACGCACAGGTTGGAATGGGCGCCGTAGCTCAGGCCCACCGAGCCGGAGGCGCGGCTGACCTCCTCCACCGCCACGGCGTGTTCCAGATAGCCCATGCCGGCGCCGCCATAGTCCTCCTCCACCGTGATGCCGTGCAGGCCCAGTTCCCCCATCATCGGCCACAGATGGCGCGGGAACTTGTCGGTACGGTCGATCTCAGCCGCAAGCGGGGCGACATGGTCCGACGCAAAGGTCATGACCGAGTCGCGGATCATGTCTGCGGTCTCGCCAAGATCGAAATTGAGCGAGGGAAGCTGGTTCGGGATCATGGCAGATCGGTCCGCGGTCGGTCGGCAGTCGTGGTGCGGGCGCGCAGTCTAACGCCGATATTACGCCAGGGATAGCCGCGGCCGGAACTGCCGGATCGCGGAGATTTACTGGCAAATCCGGTTATAGCCGGCCGGCGCGATCATAAAATATTGCGATTTTGCGGCAACGCGCCAGGCCACCACGTCAGGGTTGTTGCCGACCGACCTGACGGAGCGTGCCATGACCACCCTGACGACGAGCGCCGGTGCGCCGGTTGCCGACAATCAGAACAGCCAGACGGCGGGGCCCCGCGGCCCCGTGCTGCTTCAGGATTACCAGCTGATCGAGAAGCTGGCGCACCAGAACCGCGAGCGGATCCCGGAACGGGTGGTCCATGCCAAGGGATGGGGCGCATTCGGCACGCTTCGGATCACGAACGACATCTCGTGCTATACCCGGGCGGAGATCTTTGCCGGGGCCGGCAGGGAGACTCCCTTGCTGGTCCGCTTCTCGACGGTCGCCGGCGAACTCGGGGCGGCCGATGCTGAGCGCGACGTCCGGGGCTTCGCGATCAAGTTCTACACCGAGGAGGGCAACTGGGACCTTGTCGGCAACAACACGCCGGTCTTCTTCATCCGCGACCCGCTGAAGTTCCCCGATTTCATCCGGACCCAGAAACGCCATCCGAAGACCAACCTGCGCTCCCCGGCGGCAATGTGGGATTTCTGGTCCCTGTCCCCGGAATCCCTGCACCAGATCACCATCCTGATGTCGGACCGCGGCCTGCCGACCGCGCCGATGTACATGAACGGGTACGGCTCCCACACTTTCAGCTTCTGGAACCCCAGCGGCGAGCGGTTCTGGGTCAAGTTCCACTTCAAAACCCGGCAGGGGCACCGGCACCACACCAACGCCGAAGCCGCCGGGGTCATCGGCCAGTCGCGCGAGAGCTACCAGGAGGCGCTCTACGGCGTCATCGAGCGCGGCGAATTCCCTGCCTGGACGATGTATGTCCAGGTCATGCCCGAAAGGGATGCGGAGAAGACGCCCTACAACCCCTTTGACCTGACCAAGGTCTGGCCGCACGCGGATTATCCGCTGATCGAGGTCGGCGAGCTGGTGCTGAACCGCAACCCGGAAAACTATTTCGCCGACATCGAGCAGGCCGCGTTCAGCCCGTCCAACGTGGTTCCGGGCATCGGCTTCAGCCCCGACAAGGTGCTGCAGGCGCGGATCTTCGCCTATGCCGACGCCCACCGCTATCGCCTCGGCACCCATTACGAGGCGCTTCCCGTCAACGCGCCCCGGTGCCCCGTGCATCACTACCACAAGGACGGGGCGATGCGGTTCTACGCCAACGATACCGGCGATCCCGACGTGTACTACGAGCCCAATTCATTAGGCGGGCCGGCCGCCGATCCCGACTATGGCGAGCCGCCGCTCCGGCTCTCGGGCAGCGCCGACCGCTACGATCACCGGACCGGCAACGACGACTATATCCAGCCGCGGGCCCTGTTCACCCGGTTCGACGCCGGCCAGCGGCAGCGCCTGTTCGCCAATGTCGCGGAGGCGATGCAGGGCGTGCCGCTGGATATCGTGCTGCGGCAACTCGACCTGTTCGGCCAGGTGCATCCGGACTACGGCGCAGGCGTGGCCTCCTCGCTCGGCCTGTCGATGGCGGACCTCGCGGCCGGGTAGGCGACAGTGCAGCCCGTTCCGACACGAAAACCCTCCGGAGCAGCGGGTTCAGCCGGTCTGATCGTCGGGGAAATGCCGGAAGATCGACAATAGCGGGTTGGCTGCCGCCTGGCCGAGGCCGCAGATCGAGGCGTCGGTCATTGCCGCGGACAGTTCTTCGAGCAACGGCCGGTCCCAGGTCTCGCGCTGCATCAGCTTGACCGCCTTTTCCGTGCCGACCCGGCAGGGCGTGCACTGGCCGCAGCTCTCGTCCTCGAAAAACTGCATCAGGTTGAACGCGCAGGCTTTCATCTCGTCGCGGTCGGACAGCACGACCACGGCGTGGGAGCCGACGAAGGAGCCGAATTTTTCCAGCACGCCGAATTCGAGCGGCTGGTCGGCCATGGAGGCCGGCAGGATGCCGCCCGAGGCGCCGCCCGGCAGGAACCCCTTGAGGGTGTGGCCCTCGGCCATGCCGCCGCAATATTCGTCGATCAGTTCGGCGAGCGAAATGCCGGCCGGTGTCAGCTTGACGCCGGGCTCCCTGACCCGGCCGGAGACCGAATAGCTGCGCAGGCCGTTGCCGCCGTTGCGCCCGTGGCTCGCGAACCAGTCCGCGCCCTTCTCCACGATGACCGGAATCCAGAACAGGGTCTCGACATTGTTGACCAGGGTCGGTCGGCCGAAGATGCCGTTCTGCGAAACATAGGGCGGGCGATGCCGTGGCAGGCCGCGTTTGCCTTCGATCGATTCGATCATCGCCGATTCTTCGCCGCAGATATACGCCCCGGCGCCCCGGCGCAGATGGACCTTCGTGTGCGGCGTCAACCCGGCAACTTCCAGCGCTGCGATTTCTGCCAGCAGGATCTCGCGATCCTGGGGATATTCGTCGCGCAGATAGAAATACACCGCCTCGGCCTCGACCGCCCAGGCGGCGACCAGCATGCCCTCCAGCACCCGGTGCGGCTCGGTATCCAGGTAGAAGCGGTCCTTGAAAGTGCCCGGCTCGCCTTCGTCGGCATTGACCGCCATCAAGCGCGGGCCGGCCTCGGCACGCACGAAACGCCATTTCTGCCCGGTCGGGAAACCGGCGCCGCCCAGGCCGCGCAAGCCCGCATCGCTCAGGATTTCGATGATCTCTTCCGGCGTCCGCCGGCCATCGAGGCAGGCCTGCAGCAGCCGGTAGCCGCCCTGCTCCCGGTAGGCTGCCAGATCCTGGTAGGGCGGAATTTCCGGATGGGTGTGGCCGGAGCGGATTACCGCGTCGATCCTCTCGGCGGTCGCGTCGACGACATGATTGTGACCGACTTCGGCGACCGGGGCTGCCTCGCAGCGGCCCATGCAGGGCGCGCGCACGATGCGCACCGCGGTCGGATCGGTCCCCGCCTCAAGCGAGTCGATCAGGCTGTCGGCCCCCGCGATCATGCAACTGATGCTGTCGCACACCCGGACGGTGAGCGCCGGCGGCGGCGTCTCGCCTTCCTTCACCACGTCGAAATGGGCATAGAAAGTGGCGACCTCGTAGACCTCCGTCTGCGACAGCTTCATTTCCTGGGCCAGCGCCGCCAGGTGGGCCGCCGAGAGATGGCCGCAGGCATCCTGGATCAGGTGCAGATATTCGATCAGCAGGTCGCGCTGCCGCGGCGCCTCGCCGAGCAGTCCGCGTACCCGGCCGAGCGCGGCCGGGTCGACCTGACGGCCCTTGGGCGTCGGGCGGGTCTTGCGCCGCCCTGTCTTGGCGGCTTCGCGGGCGATTTCGGTCATGGTGGAGCGAATTTCCAACCGGTCCGGTTGAGAATATTCCTTTCTGGCGGGCGAAGCTGGTCAGCCGATTGCGGGTGCCCGGTCGAGACGCCAAACCGATCCGTTTCGAGACGAAACAGCCCCATTCCCGGCCACTCCGCTTCAGGCGCCGCCCGAAAACGGAAGGGAAGTGTAGCCGTATTCCCGCGCCGCGTCAGCCAGCCAGCGCCACAGAAAGCGGGCGTTGGATCGGCTTATCGTCACGTCGAAGGCCGGCGGTTCGGCCCCTTCGAGGCGGGAGACGATGACGGTCACGCGACCGAACAGCGTCCGGGCCGCGCTTCCGGCGGGAAAGGCATCCGGATGCAGATCGGGCGTCGCCGCCTTGGCCAGAACCTCCCGGGCGCGGGGACCGGCAACGCCAATGGCGAGATAGGAATCCGAGATATCGGTAACGCCGACCGGGCCGGCCGCTCCCGCCTTCAGCAACCGGCCGGCCGTCTTGCGGTCGTTGCAGCGTAGCTGCCACCAGTCCGGCCCGAGGCGGAACAGCACACCGCCGGCGCCGGAAACGCAGTGCGCGACCGGCGGTGACGCGAGTCCCAGCGGTTTTTTCAGGAACGCGTTGAGGGCGGGCCGCTCCCGGCAGCGCAGGTCGAGCATGACCAGCGGCGGCGCGGCGCTCAGGATGACGGCGGTACTGTCCGGGCCCTGCGTCTCTGGCGGCAGGGCGAGCGGATGGTCGAGGGCAAGCGTATCAGCCATGCAACCGCCCTCCATCCTTGTCGTAGAACACCGGCTCGACGACCCGCGCCGGATCGGCGCCGCCGTCGAGCTTCAGGATATGAACGGTGTCGCCCATGCGGTTGCGGCCGTTCTTCAGCAGCGCCAGGGCGAAGCCGCCGTTCAGGCTCGGCGAGCGATAGCTGGAGGTAACGTGCCCGAGCATGGTCACCGGCGGCTCCTGCGCCGGGTCGGTGACGATCTGGCCGCCTTCCGGCAGCACGACCTTCCGGTCGAGCGGCAGCAGGCCGACCAGATGCTTGCGGTCCGGCCGCGCAGTGTCGGGGCGGTTGTAGGAGCGTTTGCCGATGAAGTCCTTGCGCTTGCTGACGGCCCAGCCCATGCCGACGTCGAAGGGCGTGACCGTGCCGTCGGTCTCCTGTCCGACGATGATGAAGCCCTTTTCGGCGCGCAGGACGTGCATGGCCTCCGTGCCGTAGGGCGTCGCGCCGCCGTCGATCAGCGCCTGCCAGAGCGCCAGGCCGCGATGCGCCGGCACGTTGATCTCCCAGGAGGCCTCGCCGCTGAAACTGACCCGGAACACCCGCGCCGGCACGCCCATGACCGATCCAGTCACCGCCGCCATGTGGGGGAACGCCTCATCCGACCAGTCGATGTCGCTGTCGAGGCGGGAGACCAGCGCCCGCGCTTCCGGCCCGGCCACCGTCGCGGTCGCGTAGGCTTCCGTCACCGAGGTCGCGAAGACCCGGAGCTCCGGCCATTCCGTCTGGAGCCACATTTCCAACCAGGCCTGCACGGTGGCGGCGTTGCCGGTCGTCGTGGTCATCACATAATGCTCGTCGCCGAGCCGGGCGGTCACGCCGTCGTCGAAGATCATCCCGTCTTCGTGGCACATCAGCCCATAGCGGGCGCGGCCGACTCTCAGCTTCGACCAGTCGTTGGTGTAGATGCGATTGAGCAGCGTCGCGACGTCCGGCCCCTTGAGGTCGATCTTGCCCAGCGTCGAGGCATCCATGACGCCGACGCCGTCGCGCACCGCCCGGACCTCCCGGTCGATCGCGGCCTCGAGCGATTCGCCGCCCCGGCGATAGGCAAAGGGCCGCTTCCACTGGCCGACATCCTCGAAGACCGCGCCGTTGGCGGCGTGCCAGTCGAACATCGGCGTCTCGCGCACCGGATCGAACAGCGCGCCGCGGTCGCGGCCGGCCAGTGCGCCGAACGGAATCGGCGTATAGGGTGGGCGGAACGTCGTGGTGCCGACGGCCCCGGGCGTCCGGCCGGTCTCCATGCCCATCAGCGCCAGACCGGTCACGTTGGCGGTCTTGCCCTGGTCGGTGCCCATGCCGAGTGTCGTATAGCGCTTGAGATGCTCGACGGATCGGTAGTTCTCCCGCGCCGCCAGGGCGACATCCTTGACCGTCACATCGTTCTGGAGATCGACGAAGGATTTGCCCTTGCGGCCGCCGGGCCGGCGGCTGGTCACGGCCCAGAGCGGCTGGATCGGCGCCGGCCCTGCGCTATCGTCCGCCTTCAGCGCCGGCTTGCGGCTGCGCTTCGTCCGGCCGGCCGCCCGGGCGGCGTCGCGCCCGGCGGCATAGCCCTGCTCCAGACAGTCGGCGAGAGATTCGGCACCGGTCACCGCACCAGCTGCGCGCACGCCCAGCGCGCTCAGGCCGTCCGGCACGAAACAGGCCTGCGACTCGTTCCAGACCGGTTTCGCCCGGCGATGGGAGGCCAGGTGCAGCGCCGGGTTCCAGCCGCCGGAAACGCCGACCAGGTCCGTCTCGACAAGGCGCGGTGCGCCGGAGGTCTCGCCGTCGGGCAGGATACGGCTGATCTTCGCGCCGCGCACCCGCCGGTCGCCGAGCACCGCCGAAATTGCAAAGCCGCTCTCGACGGTCACGCCGGCGTGCTCCGCCTCCATCGCCAGACTGGCCGGCGGTGTTTCGCGCGCATCGGCTACGGTCACCGGGATTCCGGCATCCGCCAGCATCCGGGCGGTGCGGTAGGCCGAATCGTTGTTTGTGCCCAGCAGCACCCGCCGGCCGGGAACCACGGCGTATCGTCCGGCATAGTGCCGGACCGCGTTGCCCAGCATGACGCCGGGCGTGTCGTTGTTCGGGAAAGCGTAGGGCCGCTCGTGCGCACCCGCCGCCAGCACGATCTGCCGGGCCCGGATTCGCCACAGCCGCAGACGGGGCAGATGGGCCGGCGCGCCTGGCCCGAAGCGGTCGCCGACGCTTTCCGCCGCCGTCGCGAAATTGTCGTCGTACAGGCCGGCGACCGTTGTGCGGCGAAGCACGGTCACGTCGCCTGCCGCATCGAGTTTGTCGAGCGTCGCCGCAACCCAGTCCAGCGCCGGCGCACCGTCGACGACGCGATCGCCAGCCAGCATGTCGCCGCCCGGTTCGGCCTGTTCGTCGGCGAGAATGACCCGGCAGCCCCGGCTGGCCGCGATCGACGCGGCGGAGAGACCGGCGGGTCCCCCGCCGACGACCAGCACGTCGCAATGGGCGTTCATGCGCTCGTAGCGGTCCGGGTCTGGCACGGCCGGCGCCTTGCCGAAGCCCGCGGCGCGGCGGATGAACGGCTCGAACAGCTTCCACCAGCGCCCGGCGCCGAAGCCGCCGCCCATGAAGGTCTTGTAGTAGAACCCGGCGGGGAAGATCGGCGAGAGCCAGTCGTTCGCCCGCATCATGTCGAAATCGACCGAGGGCCAGGCATTCACGCTCGCTGCGGTCAGGCCGCTATAAAGTTCGACCTGAGTCGCGCGCAGGTTCGGCTGCGAGTAGCCGCCGGCCTCGAGCTGGACCAGGGCGTTCGGCTCTTCCGCGCCAGCGCTCCAGATGCCGCGCGGGCGATGGTATTTGAAGCTGCGCGCCAGCGGAAAGGCGCCGTAGGCCAGCAGGGCGGACGCCAGCGTATCGCCGGCATAGCCGGTGAACGTCTCACCGTTGAAGGTGAAGGCGAGCGGCGCCTCCCGGTCGATCCGGCGGCCCATCGGCACATGAGCCGGTAAGCGGAATTGCGGGCCGCTCATCCGACGGCATCCGGCTCGAAGCCGCCGAACACGCCGGTCTCGCCGTGTTCGTGAGTCACGGTATCGCGCACCATGGTGAACCAGCGGCCGCAGCCGTGCGTGTGCACCCACTGCTCCTTGAACCGGCCCTTAGCGTTGGTGCGCAGGAAGACGTAGTCGGCCCATTCGGCGTCGCTCAGGGCCTCGGGCTCCAGCGGCCGGGCGATATCGGCCTCGCCGCCATAGCTGAACTCGGTCTCGTCGCGCGGCCCGCAATAGGGGCAGTGGATCAGCAGCATGCTTCCCCTCCCCTCCCCTAATGCGCCACCGCCGCCGCGCCGTGCTCGTCGATCAGCGCGCCGGTGGTGAAACGGTCGAGCGAGAAGGGCGCATTGATCGGGTGCGGTTCGTCGCGCGCGATCGTGTGGGCGAAGGCCCAGCCAGAGCCCGGAGTCGCCTTGAAGCCGCCGGTGCCCCAGCCGCAATTGAAATAGAGGCCGTCGACCGGAGTTTTCGACAGGATCGGGCTGGCGTCCGGGCAGGTGTCGACGATGCCGCCCCAACTGCGCATCAGGCGCAGCCGAGAGAAGATCGGGAACAGTTCGACCAGCGCGCCCATCTGCCCTTCGATGACGTGCCAACTGCCGCGCTGGGCATAGCTGTTGAAGCTGTCGATGCCGGCGCCGATCACCAGTTCGCCCTTGTCCGACTGGCTGACATAGACATGGACGGCGTTCGACATCACGACGCAGTCCAGCACCGGCTTGATCGGCTCGCTGACCATCGCCTGGAGCGGATGGCTGTCGATCGGCAGGCGGAACCCGGCCATGTCCGCAAGCACGCTGGCGTGGCCGGCCACGACCACGCCGACCTTGCCCGCCGCGATCGGGCCGAGGCTGGTCTGGACCCCGGTCACCCGGCCGCCTTGCCGGTCGATCCCGGTGACTTCGCAATTCTGGATGATGTCGACGCCGCGGTCGTCGGCGCCGCGCGCAAAGCCCCAGGCTACCGCATCGTGACGGGCCACACCGCCGCGGCGCTGGAGCGACGCGCCCAAAATCGGATAACGCAGTTCGCGCGAAATATTGATCGCCGGGACCAGCTTCTTGATCTCCGCCGGGCTCAGGATTTCCGAATCGACGCCGTTGCCGCGAATCGCCCGGACCCGGCGTGACATTTCCTTCAGGTCGTGCTCGTTGTGGGCCAGGTTCAGCACGCCGCGCTGGCTGAGCATGATGTTGAAGTTCAATTCGCGGCTCAGGCCCTCGTAGAGCTGGAGCGACTTCTCGTAGATTGCCGCGCTTTCGTCCCACAGATAGTTCGAGCGGATAATCGTGGTGTTACGGCCGGTATTACCGCCGCCGATCCAGCCCTTCTCCAGCACCGCGACATTCGAGATGCCGTGTTCAGCCGCCAGGTAATAGGCCGTCGCCAGGCCGTGGCCGCCGCCGCCGACGATGACGACGTCATACTCCAGCTTCGGTGCCGGGCTGCGCCAGGCTTGCGGCCAGTTCCTGTGGCCGGTCAGCGCATTCCGGGCGAGCGAAATGATCGAATAGCGTTGCATCGTCGCCCCTTATGGCAAGGTTCGAGAGCCCGTCAAGCGCGAGGTCCGGCGGAACCGCATCTTATGGAAACAGGGCCGGCCACATCGCGACGATCCGGACGGCGAGCCGGACGGCGGGGCCCGATCGTCGCGGTCCCGCCATATACCGATTTGCCGCCGTACAGCTGCACATGTGGCCCTTCAGCCGGGATCGGCAATCGCGTTCCCGGTCTCCGGCCGGGCGGACCCGATCCTCCGAACCGTCCTGCCCGAGCGAGGTCGAACCCGCTGGCGGCGGCAGTGCTCCTGCATTCCAGCGGCCGTTACCGGCTGCCCGCCCACCAATCCCTCGGCCTCAGCCGTTTCGCACGGCCGGACCGGTCGTCGAGCCAGAGCGCCAACCGGCGCAGCGGCGAGAGGGCGAGGCGCAGCCACAGCCGGTTCGTCCGGCGCCGGAAATCCCGGTTGAAGGGACAGACCCGCAGGCAGATCGCGCAGTCGGAGGCGAGTTTCGCCCAATAGCCGAAGCACTTCTCGGCATCCGACGTCCACTTCACCACGCCTTGGATGGCGGACCGGTTCGGGCGGTCCGCCTTCGGCGCGCCGTAGGGCAGGGCGTTGACCGGGCAGGCGTCCGCGCAGCGCGTACAAATGGCGCAGAATTCCGCGACGCCGAGCTTGCGCGGCGCGTCGTGCGCCAGCGGCAGGTCGGTGAATATCTTGGAAAAGCGCAGGCGCGGGCCGGTCTCCGGCGTGATGACAAGCTGGTTGCGGGCGTATTCGCCGAGCCCGGCCTTGAGGGCGTAGGGAATAACGAGCGCCGTGTCGTTCATGGAGGCGACGGCGCGGTAGCCGAGCGCCCTGATGTAAGCGGCGGTCTGCATGACGATGGCGGCCTCGTGACTGTATTCCCGCCCGGTCGCCGCACCGGCCAGCGCCGAGGGGTAGGTCGCCACCAACCCTTCGTCCATTTCGTGGCCAAGCACGACGACGCTTTCCAGCCCTTCCGGCAGACCGACCGGAGCCTCCGAAAAGTCGCGCACGTCGACCCGCGCCTCATAGGTCCAGCGTTCATCGTACCCGGTGATTCCGCAAAGGCTTGCGCCGAAAAACCGGGCCACTTTCTTGATCTCCGCCGACATGGCCGCCCGGTCCTCGATCGCGACCTTTTCCTCGACGACCGGCGTGTCGTCCGAGATCGCCGCCTGGAACCCTTCCCGCCGGCCCTGCCCGGCATGGCGGTCGGTTATCAGGTCGGAGATCAGCCAGGAGGCGTTACGGAGCGCGAAGTCCCGCTGGTTGAAGCCGTCGCCCCGGCGCGCGGTGAAGTCCGCCCGGTAGGAGTCAAAGAAGGCATCCGACTCCTTCGTGCGCACGCGCTCGTCCCAGAAGGCCCGTGTGAAGACATCGTCCATTTGCCGGAACGGCGTAAAGTTCCCGGTCGTCTCGATTCCCGCCGCCGCATCGCTCTCGGCGTGCCGCGCCCGCCAGCGCGTCCGGCGCTCTTCGAGGTTTTCCTCGTTTTCGGGCCAGCTCATCGGCACGAACCTAGCGCTTTTCCGGACGGGGCGTCATTGGGATGTCCTCGTTCAGGATAATCGGGACTTGAGGGCCTGCGCGGCTGTCAATGGCTGAAGGTATTCGAGCAGGATAGGTCCGCCAAGAGCCTGGCGGGGCCGAGACGGGTCTCTTCCCGGTATGTCCGATCTTACCGACAGCATCAATGCCGGTTCAGCCTCGCGGGTTCCCGGGCCGCGAGTTCGCTCCCGCTTTACCATTGACAGAAGCTATAGCAGGAGCAAGCCTGCGGCGCCTGAGATGCACAGCGTGCCGATTCGGATTCCGGTCGATGGAGCTGAGACAACTCCGCTATTTCTGCAAGGTGGCCGAGCACCGCAGCTTCACCGCCGCGGCGAAAGCCCTGAACGTCTCCCAGCCGACCTTGGGCGTGCAGATCAAGAAGCTTGAGAAAGAGCTCGGCCTCCAGCTTTTCCGGCGCCATTCGCGCGGCGTGGAACTGACGGAAGCGGGCTCCATCTATTTCTCACACATTCAAGACGTGCTGCGGCGCCTCGGGATCGCCGCGCAAGCTGTCGATCATCTGCGAACCGCGCCGCGGCAAGCCCTTAGAATCGGTGTCATTCCCTCGATCGGTATCGCCATGATGTCGACGGTATTGAAAACCGCGGAATCGCTCGTTCCCGATCTCGAGATTTCAATCCTCGTGGATTTCACCGAGAACCTGTCGCTCGCCCTGATCGCGGGCGAGATCGATTGCGCCCTGTCTTTCGCGCCGGTACAGGACGAACGGTTCGAGTCGACGCCGCTCTATCTCGACCGGATGCGCCTGATCGGCAGTCCGGCGCTTCTTGCAGGTCTCCCGGATAGCGTCCCTTTCAAGGTGGCTGCGGCCCTGCCGCTCGCGCTGGACAAATACAGCGTCGCGCCACGCGCCGCCAAGGAGCTGGGCGTACCCCTGACCAGGTCGCTGCAGATTCGCTCGATGATGCTCCGCCAGGAGCTGGTCGCCAACGGGCAACGGGGTTTCATCGGCCCTTATTTGTTCATGCACAAACAAGTCGAGAAGGGCGAGGTGCGGTGCCATGACATCGAACAGCCCAGCATCTGGTGCCAACTCTACTTGAATTCGAAGCGCGCACAGACTTTGTCCGAGGCGGAACGGCGGATTTTCGACCTGATACGGCAGCACATCGACAGGTCGATCCGATCGGGCGAGTACCGGTGGTTGCCACCCAACGCAAAGGCGTTCTCGGCCTCCCGGGATATAGGGGAGGCCTATATGTTGTATTAGCACTTCGTCATTTTCATCTTTCCGATTTCCGCCTACGACACAATCCGGATCGTGACCGAATCGGTCGCGCATGCCGCCGCTGATTCAAACGCGGCACCGTAGAGTTGCAGATCGGGAGGAATTCATGGCTCAGCCGTCGACCAACGCAAATCTCCGCAGGATCGCCAAGGCGTTACTGGTGATCGCGCCGTTGCTCGCGAGTTCGCCATCGGCCGCCGAGGAACTGTCGGTCGCCACGTTCATGCCGCCGCAGCACCACATCAACAGCAAGCTGTTCAAGTGGTTCGGAGAGGAGATCGCGAAGCGCTCCAACGGCAGCCTGACCATGAAGCTCTTCCCCGCCGGCCAGCTCGGGGCTGGACCCGTCCAGCAGTGGAAGCGGGCGGTCGAGGGCGTCGCCGACATCGCTTTCGGGGTCCAGGCCTACACCGCCACCCTGTTCCCGCGCTCGATGCTGATCATCCCGCCGGGCAAATCGACGACGGCCCGGGAATCGACCGAGCGGCTGTGGAGGGTCTACGACCGTTACCTCGCCCAGGAGTACAAGGCCGTCAAGGTGCTGGGCGTGTTCACGGTTGCCGGCAGTCTGATTGCCGCGACCCGGGACGTCTCGACTGTGAATGGCTTGCGCGGCGCAAAGCTCGTCCCCTATGCGGCGATGACGACCCCGATCGTAAAGGCGATGGGGGCGGTACCGGTGCAGATGCCCGTCACGCAGATGTACACCGGCCTTTCGACCGGCACGATCGATGCGACTTACGCCTCGTTCAATAACATCACCCCGCCCTGGAACTTCTGGGACGTCGCCAAATTCGTGGTCGGCAACGTTCCGGTCCAGTTCGCGGTCACATTCGTCGCGATGAACAAGGAACGTTACCGGGGTCTGTCGCCCGAACACCGCAAGATCATCGACGATCTCTCCGGCATCACCCTGTCGCGCAAGGGCGCGGAAGCCTTCGACGGCGCGGATCGACGTTCGGAGAAGCTGATGAAGACCTCGCCCAAGATGGCGCGGGTCAATTGGATACAGGTCTCCGCCGGGGAACGGGCCAAGATGGATGCCGCGGTCCAGCGCGGGCTGGAAGCCTTGTTCGCGGACTACGAAAATCGCGGCATCAAGGACGCGCGCGCGATCTACGAGGCGATCAACGAATAGAGATCCCTCGCGGATGGAGGCCGGCGCCAGCCGGCCCGGCTGGCTCCGCCGGCTGGATCGGGGGATAGAGCGGCTGACATTCCTCGCCGGCGGGATCGGGCTTGCGGTCATGGTCCTGCTGACGAGCTGGAACGTGATCGTGATGCGCAAGGCGCTCAACGACCCGATCGTTGGCGCCGAAGACATCCTGATCCTCAACCTCGTGATCCTGGTTGCGGTTGCCATCCCCTATGGCGGCCGCTCCGGCGCGCATATCGAAATCGAAATTTTCGAGACCTGGATGACGAAGGCCTTCGCGCGCTGGTCCCTGGTCGCGATGAAGCTGCTCGCGATCCCCCTAGTCGCGGTCCTGGCCTGGCGGCTGTTCAGGTCGGGCGCATCGGCCCGCGAATTCGGCGAGGCGACGCAGCAGCTCCTGATCTCCTACGAGCCGTTCTATTTCGCCATGGGAGCGATGATCGCGCTCTACGTCGCAATTTTGATCGCCGATCTGATCCTGTTGCTCGCAGGCCGGAACCTCGCACCGATGCCCGAACCGGACGGGGAAGCGCAATGAGCATGTCGCTCATCGGCGTGATCGGGCTGCTCGTTCTGTTCGGGCTCCTGGCACTCCGTTTCCCCGTCGCGCTCACGATGATCTTCGTGGGCACGCTCGGTACTTTCTGCGCCCAGGCGAACCGCTTTATCGGCCTCGGCATGGCCAGCGACCGGGCGTGGGCACGAGGCTGGAACACGGCGATGTCCAACCTGTCGGGCGAGGCATTCGAGGTCGCCTCGAACTTCAATCTCCTGGTCATCCCGATGTTCGTGCTGATGGGCAATCTCGCGGGCGTTTCGGGCATGTCGCGCGACCTGTTCACCGCGGCGCACCGCTGGATCGGCCATTTCCGCGGCGGCCTCGCCTCGGCGACGATTTCGGCCTGCGCGGGATTCGCAGCCCTCTCGGGTTCCTCGCTGGCGTCCGCGGTCACGATGGGCCGCGTCGCGCTGCCCGAGATGAAACGGTTCAAATACGCGCCGGAGCTTTCGACCGGTGCAGTGGCGGCCGGCGGCACCCTGGGATTTCTGATCCCTCCGTCGGGCGGGATGATCATCTACGCGGTGCTGACCGACCAGTCGATCGGCCGGCTGTTCATGGCCGGCGTCGTACCCGGCATCGTCCTGACGCTGCTCTTCATCGGCGCGATCTGGATTACCGTCCGGCTGCGTCCCGAAAAGGGGCCGGCCGCCGACCGCGCGACGCAGAGCGAACGATTCAACTCGGTCGCCGCCGCGCTGCCGATCGTCCTGGTGGTCGGGGTCACGATCGGCGGGATGTATACCGGCTTCTTCACCCCGGTGGAGGCTTCCGCCGTGGGTGCGCTCCTGACGTTCCTGGTCGCGCTCTGGCGGCGTTCGCTCGATGCCCGGCGGCTGCGCACCGTGGTGCTGCAGACCATGAAGGCGACGGCGACTGTCTTTCTGATCATCATCGGGGCGTTCGTCTTCATTCCCTTCATGTCGCTGACGGGGCTTGCCGGCGACATGGTGAGCTTTCTCACCTCGCTGCCGATCGGCGAAATCGGCGTGCTGATCGTCGTCATCCTGATCTACATGTTCCTCGGGACGTTCCTGGAGGGCATCGCGATGCTCGTTCTCACCATCCCGGTGGTGATGGCGCTGGCGACGCAGCTCCAGTGGGACCTGATCTGGTTCGGGATCATCGTCGTGATCGTCCTGGAAATGGGCATGATTTCCCCGCCTGTCGGCATCAACGTCTTCGTCGTAAAGTCGATTGCGCCGGAGGTGCCGATGCGCACGATTTTCCGGGGGATCTGGCCGTTCTGGTTCGCGATGGCGGTGATGATCGCGTTGCTGGTCGCGTTTCCGGGGATCGCGATGTTCTTGCCCAATACGATGTTGGGATCATGATGATCGGTTTCCGGCCGGCGCGCCCGTCCCCGGGGCCCGGGGCGACAGGACGGTCGGAACGACAAAGGAGAGACTGGAATGAGCAGGCTTGACGGAAAGGTCGCGGTCGTAACCGGCGCCGCACAGGGCATCGGAGAGACTTATGCGAAGGCGCTCGCGGCGGAAGGTGCGCGGGTCGTGGTTTCGGATATCGCCGATCCGTCCCGTGCGGTTGACGAGATCGCGAACGCGGGCGGCAAGGCCATCGGAGCGATCGCCGACATAACCGATGACGGGTCGCTTTCGGACCTCGTCGCCGCCGCCGAATCGGCGTTCGGGCCGATCGAGATCCTGGTCAACAACGCGGGGCTCTTCGCCGAGTTGCGCGTGACCCCGATCATGCAGATCCCGAACGAGGAATGGGACCGGGTGATGACGGTCAACGTGCGGGGCACGGTCCAGACCACCAGGGCCGTCGTTCCCAGCATGCTCAGTAACGGACGGGGCAAGATCGTCAATGTCAGCTCGGGCACCTTCTACTACGGCGGGCCCGGCCTGGCGCATTACGTCTGCTCGAAGGGCGCGATCATCGCCTTCACCCGTTCGGCGTCGCGGGAATTCGCCGACAAGAATATCCTGGTGAACTGTATCGCGCCCGGCCTGACCGAGAGCGAAGGCGTCCGGAACCACCCCGATCTTCACGTGGCCCGTGCGCCGACCGTGCAGACCCGCGCCATCAAGCGAGACATGCTGCCCGAAGACCTGGTCGGGACGCTGCTGTTCCTGGCGAGCGAGGACAGCGACTTCGTGACCGGGCAGACCTTCAACGTCGACGGCGGCAAGTACAACCAGTGAGCCGCGCGCGCCAGCGGAGCCAGACCGGCGGTACGGGAAACTGATTCGTTTCCTGTCACGCCTGTGCCGGCGCACTCTCGGTCGGGAAATGTCAGTCGAACATGTCGGGGGCGGTCTGCGCCAAGTGGTCGTAATCCGTCTGGAAGCCGAGCCAGGCGGTGTATTCGCTGCCGACATGTTCGCGGCTGTATCGCGCGCGCTCAGCCGGAATCTCGATCGGCTTGTGGCCCGAGGCCTCGACCATCAACTGCTGCTGGCAGCAGCGCTCCAGCGCCATGAACAGGAAGGCGGCAGCATCAATGCTGTGCCGACTCACGGTGAACAGGCCGTGGTTCTGGTGAATTGCCGCCCTGACGCCCTTGAAGGCCGGCGCGATGCTGGCGCCCGCGCCGTGCTCGACTGCGACCTGGCCCGACTCCTCCCGGATCACCGCATGGTCCTCGAAGAACTGGCACGCATCCTGGGTGATCGGCGCAAGCGGCCGGCCCTGCGAGGCATAGGCCGATCCGTAGAGCGTATGCGCATGGCACATCGCAAGGATATCCGGATGCTCGGCATGGACCGCCGAGTGCAGCACGAAGCCCGCCTGGTTGACCGCATATTCGCCCTCGACGACTTCGCCGTCATGGTCCACCAGAATGAGATTGGACAGCTTGACCTGCGCAAAATGCACCGCCATCGGATTGGTCCAGTAGAGGTCGGAATTTTCCGGGTCGCGGATCGTCAGGTGGCCTGCGAAACCGTAATCCAGCCCCCACCGGGCGAAGGCCCTGCACGCGCCGACCAGATGCCGCTTGCGGTGCCGACGCAACGCCTCCAGATCGTTCGTTTTCAGCTCCCGGGGAAACTTTCGTCCCGCCTGCTGCGGCTGGTACACGGATTTGCGCTCTGCGAGATCGAGCATGGTGATCCCTCCACATGTTGCGGGCCGGCACGCACTACGACCCCGGATTCCCGCGTGCGACCGCGGAACCATAGACGAGCCGATTCCCAGGTCCAAGCCCCTGCCCCAGTCCGTCGCTCCGGCGCACGATGCGGCGCCGGTTCGTCGCGACAGGCAAGAGCCGTCTTTCCGTTGCTGCCAGCTATCGCATGTCGACGAAACGCGGCGCCTTCACGCTGCTCTCGAACGCCTTGGCGAGGGTGCCGCTTTCCAGAACCTCGATCTCCGGGCGGACCTCGAAGGTTTCCCGGATCTTTCCCGACAGGCCACCTGCGACGGCCGGCGCGTCGCTGCCCCGTCGCATTTCGATGGCGACGTGGAAGATATCCGCTCCGCCGTCGTTGCGAAGTTCGACTTGGAAATCGTTGATCTCCGGAATGCGGAAGACGAAATCCTCGAACTCGGCGTGATTGATGTTGACGCCGCGCACTTTGAAGAAGCCGACGGTGCGATGGGCATGCCGCATCACCGGAAAGACGGAAAACGGCCCATCCAGTTTCGAGGTTTCGGTCATGCGGACGATATCGCCCGAACTCCAGCGCAGGAACGGCGTCGCGTTGTTGATGAAGAGCGGCGTGATGACCATCAGGCCCTGCTCGCCCTCGGGCACCGGCAGGCCGGTCACCTCGTCGACGACCTCGAACACCGCCTGGTCGGTCCAGACGTGAAATCCCTCGTGGTGCCGGCTGTCGGCGCCCAGGATGCCGATCTCCGTCATGCCGAACAGGTCGTTGACCTCCGCGCCCCAGGCCCGTTCCAGCTTTTCGCGCTTGGCGTCCGACAGCGCCTCGGCCCCGACCAGCACGCGCTCGACGGTGTGGCCCGCCAGGTCGATGCCCTGGGCGTCGGCGAGATTGGCGAGGTGGAGCCCGTAGCTCGGCATCCCCATCCAAATCGTCGGCCGGAGCGACAGGATCAGGTCGAGCTGGGCCTGCGACGGGGTGCCGGCGCCCGAGCCGGCCCAGATCACGCCGACGCCGCTCTGGTTGGCCGTCCGCGCCCACAATTGTCCCGCCGGATGGACGCCGAGCGGGAACGACATGTGGCACAGGTCGCCGTCCCGCGCGCCGGCGATCGCCCAGCACCGGCAAAGCTGCAGGTAGGTATATTCCATGTCGCGGTGGGTGCGCGGATAGAACAGCGGCACGCCGGTCGCCCCGCCGGAGCGCCAGTATTCGGCGATCTCGCCCCGCGGCGCGATGCAGAACTGGTCCTCGAAGTTACCGACGCCGATCTCGCGGAGCGTCTCCTTGTCGACGATGGGGATTTTGGCCCACTCCTCCGGATCGTCGAGCCGGTCGATGTCGATGCCGTCCAGCCGGCCCCTGTAGTATCTGGCGCGCCCGGCGGTCTCGACCGCGATTTTCTTTCGCGCCCGCTGGATGTCCGCAATTTCCTGCCGCGATCCGGGGAGCCGGAGGTCTCGCTTCTGCATCGGAATTGTCCCCCGATCAGCCCCAGACCTCGGCGGCGACGTCCTGCACGAGTTCCAGTTTGCGCCGGATTTCGTCCAGGCCCATGATCTGGCCGCCGCCCCCGGCCGACGAGAATCCGCACTGCGGGCTCAGCCCGAGCTGTTCCAGCGGCGCGAACCGGGCCGCTTCATCGATGCGCCGCTTGAGTCCGTCCTTCGATTCCAGCTCTGGCGTCTTCGTGCTGACCAGGCCGAGCACGGCCGTCTTGCCCGGCGGCAGGAAGCGCAACGGCCGGAAATCGCCGGCCCGTTCGCTGTCATACTCCATGAAGAACGCGTCGACATCGAGGCCGCCGAACAGACGCTCGGCGATGGGTTCGTAGCCGCCTTCGGCCATCCACATGTCCTTGAGGTTGCCCCGGCACATATGCAGGCCGATGAAGGTGTCGTCGCGCCGTGCGCCGATGCAACCGTTGATGAGCCGGACGTAGGAATCGGTCAGGTCGTCCGGGTCCTCGCCCCGCGCCGCGACCGCTCCCCTTGCCGTCTCGTCACAATTGCAGGGCAGCGCGGTGTCGTCGAGCTGGACGTAGCGGCATCCGGCGGCTTCGAGATCTGCGATTTCCTGCCGGAAGATGGCGATGACGTCGGCGAAGAACGCATCGCGGCCGTTGTAGACCGCCGGATTGAAGCTGCCGTCGCCGAGCCAGAAATGAAGCACCGCAGGCGACGCAATGGTGACTTTCGGCACGCCCTTCGGCCGAAGCGCGGCGACAAACTCGTAATCGCCGGTCACGATGGGCCGCCGGCGGGTCAGCCTCGCCTCCGCATAGGGCGAGGGCGGCACCCCGTATTCCTCGCTGTCCGAGTGAAAGCTGAGGATGCCTTCCTGTTTCAGCCCCAGCCCGTCTAGGGCCTCCGTCAGGCCGCCCGACCAGACCCGGCGCCGGAACTCCCCGTCGGTGACCGACGCCATACCGAGCGCGTCCTGAAACGCGACGATCTCCTCGATGCATTCGTTTTGGATCTCGACATAGGCCCGGTCGTCGAGCGCGCCGGCTTTGTTCGCCCGGGCGGCCTCCAGAAGCCGGCCGGGCCGGACGAAGCTCCCGACATGCTCGGCCCGGAACGGCGGCCGGCCTGAATTCGCAGCGGTCATGATAATCCCTTCCTCAGAAATGCACGACGCGGCCGTAGGCGTCGAGGACGGCTTCGTGCATCATTTCGGAGAGCGTCGGGTGCGGGAAGACGGTGTGCATGAGGTCGGTCTCCGTCGTCTCCAGCGTCTTGGCGATGCTGTAGCCCTGGATCAGCTCGGTGACCTCCGGCCCCGCCATGTGCGCGCCCAGCAGTTCGCCTGTCTTGGCGTCGAACACGGTCTTGATCAGCCCCTGGTCGTCGCCCAGCGCGATCGCCTTGCCGTTGCCGGCAAACGGGAAGCGCCCGACCCGGACCTCGTGGCCGGCCTCGACCGCAGCCGCCTCGGTCAGCCCGACGCTGGCAACCTGGGGATGGCAGTAGGTGCAGCCGGGAATCCTGCTCGTATCGAGCGGGTGGACGTCCGCGACGCCGGCGATCTTCTCGACGCAAAGGATACCCTCGTGGCTCGCCTTGTGGGCCAGCCAGGGCGGCCCGGCGACGTCGCCGATGGCCCGGACACCGGGCTCGCCGGTTTCGCCGAACGGGCCGATGGCGATATGGCCGCGGTCGACCTTAACCGCGGTGTCCTCCAGGCCCAGATCCTCGACATTGCCGGTAATACCGATGGCGAGGATGACCTTCTCGACCGTGGCCGTCTGCGTGCTGCCGTCGCTCTCGACCGCAACCGCGATGCCGTCCTTACCCTTCTCCAGCCCGGCGACCGTCGCGCCGGTCAGGATGTTCATGCCCTGCTTTTCGACCGCCTTTTGCACGAAGGCGGAGATTTCGGCGTCTTCGACCGGCAGGATGCGGTCGAGCATTTCGACCACCGTCACCTCGGCGCCCAGCGTGCGGTAGAAGCTGGCGAATTCGATGCCGATGGCGCCGCTGCCGACGATCAGCAGCGATTTCGGGAAGGCCTCCGGCACCATGGCTTCCTTGTAGGTCCAGACGTCCCTGCCGTCGGGCTCCAGGCCCGGCAGGGTGCGCGCCCGGGCGCCGGTGGCCAGGATGATGTGGGGCGATGACAGAGTCGCCGTCTCCTTGCCGTCCTTGAGAACGGCCAGCTTCCCCTTGCCGGCCAGTTGGCCGTGGCCGTCGAAGACCGCGACCTTGTTCTTCTTCATCAGGTGCTTGACGCCGGCGTTGAGCCGGCCGGCGACTTTGCGCGAGCGTTTGACGACCTTGCCGATATCGAAGGCGACATTGTCCGCCGACAGGCCGAAATCGCCGGCATGCTGCATCAGATGGTAGATTTCCGAAGTCCGCAGCAATGCCTTGGTCGGGATGCAGCCCCAGTTGAGGCAGATGCCGCCCAGATGCTCGCGCTCGACCAGGGCGGCGTTCAGGCCAAGCTGGGCCGCCCGTATCGCGGCGACATAGCCGCCCGGACCGCCGCCAACGACGATGAGATCGAAGGATGTGTCCGAATTGTCGGGCATGGCTCTCCTCGCCACCGGTTCCGCGTGCGGCGCCGTGCGGGCGGCGCAGCGTTAGGCCAACATGCTGAGCGGCCGCTCGACGAAGCCCTTGAAGGCCTGGAGCCATTGTGCGCCGAGCGCGCCGTCGATGACCCGATGATCGCAGGTCAGCGTGCAGGTCATGACCGTGGCAACCGATATTTCGCCATCGTGCACAACCGCCTTCTGCACGCCGGCGCCGACCGCCAGGATGGCGGCCTGGGGCGGATTGACGATCGAGGTGAAGTGGCCGACGCCGTACATGCCGAGATTCGAGACCGTGAAACCGCCGCCCTGGTATTCTGCGGGCTTCAGCTTGCCCTCGCGTGCGCGGCCGGCCAACTCTTTCATCTCGTTGGCGATCTGCGCCACGCCCTTGCAGTCGGCGTCGAAGACGATGGGCGTGATCAGGCCGCCCTCATAGGCGACCGCGACCGAGATATCGACCGTGCCGAGCAGGCGGATCGCCGTATCGGTCCACTGGGCGTTGACCGCCGGCACCTGGCGCAAGGCCAGCGCCGCCGCCTTGATCGCCATGTCGTTGACCGAGACTTTCGCCCTGCCCTCGAGCGCTTCATTGAGCTCCTTGCGGGCGGCAAGCAGCCGGTCGATCTCCATGTCGACCGAGAGGTAGATCTGCGGGATGTCGCGGTCGGCCTCGCCGAGCCGCCGGGCGATCACCTTGCGCACGTTGCTGTGCGGGATTTCAGTGTCCTCCGGACCGGCGGCAGCCACCGGCCGGGTGGACGGCGCAGCGGCGGGCACAGGAGCGGGTGCGGCGCGCGCTTCGGCGGTCGGGGCACCGGTAGAGAGGGCCTGCTCGATATCCCGCTTGACGATGCGGCCGTGCGGGCCACTGCCGGCGATGGCCGCGAGGTCCAGTCCGGCCTGTTTCGCCATGCGCCGGGCCAGCGGGCTGGCGGCGATACGCTCGCCCTCCACGGCCGGCTCGGCCGGCGCAGCGGGCGCCTCGGCGGGGGCAGTCTCGGCGGGGGCAGTCTCGGTGGCCGGGGCCGCCGACTGGCTCTCCGGTTCCGGCATCGGCGCAGGTTCGGGCGCAGAGTCAGGCTCCGGTGCAGGTTCGGCGGGCGCGGTCTCCGGCTCGGCAGCCGGCGCGGCGGCAGCCACGTCCCCGGTCTCGCCCTCGGCCGGCAGGGCGCCCGCATCCTCGCCTTCCTCAAGCAGCCAGGCGATGGTGGCGTTGACCTTCACGCCTTCGGTGCCCTCCGGCACGACGATCCGGCCGAGCACGCCCTCGTCGACCGCCTCGACTTCCATGGTCGCCTTGTCGGTCTCAATCTCGGCAATGAGATCGCCGGGAACGACCGTTTCGCCCTCCTGCTTGAGCCAGCGGGCGAGCGTGCCTTCTTCCATCGTCGGCGACAGGGCCGGCATCGTGACTGCGATCGGCATGTCTGGCGCTCCCCTGTCCTCGTTCCCGGTCCGGCTCAGCCGGCGTAGCAGACGGCGCGGGCGGCCTGCACAACCCGTTCGGCGTCCGGCAACGCCAGTTTCTCCAGATTGGCCGCGTAGGGCATCGGCACATCCGCGCCGCAGACCCGTGCGACCGGCGCGTCCAGATCGTCGAACGCCTGCTCCATCGCCACCGCGCACAGCTCCGCACCGATGCCGGCGAAGGGCCAGCCCTCTTCGACCGAAACCAGCCGGTTGGTCTTTTTCAGCGACGCGACGACCGTGGCGGTATCGAGCGGGCGGATCGTGCGCAGGTCGATAACCTCGGCGGCAATGCCGTCCTGCTCCAGCATCTCGGCGGCAGCCAGCGCCGTCTCCATCATCAGGGAGAAGCCGGTAATCGTCACGTCCGTTCCGTCCCGCACTACCTTCGCCTTGCCGATGGGCACGATCCGGTCCGGGTCGGTCGGCGCCTCTCCGGTGCGGCCGTAAAGAATTTCGTTCTCCAGGAAGATGACCGGGTCGTCGTCGCGGATCGCCGCCTTCAGGAGCCCCTTGGCGTCCGCCGCCGACCAGGGCGCGACCACCTTGAGGCCTGGGCAATGGGCATACCAGCTGGAATATTCCTGACTGTGCTGGGCCGCGACCCGGGCCGCCGCGCCGTTCGGCCCGCGGAACACGATAGGCGCCGAGACCTGACCACCGGACATGTAGCGCGTCTTGGCCGCGGAATTGATGATGTGGTCGATCCCCTGCATGGCGAAGTTGAAGGTCATGAACTCGACAATCGGCCGCAATCCGGCAAAGGCGGCGCCGGTGCCGAGCCCGGTGAAGCCGTGCTCGGTGATCGGCGTGTCGATGACTCGCTTTGCGCCGAATTCGTCGAGCAACCCCTGGCTGACTTTGTAGGCGCCCTGATATTCGGCGACCTCCTCGCCCATCAGGAAGACCCGCGCGTCCCGGCGCATCTCCTCCGCCATGGCGTCGCGCAACGCTTCGCGGACGGTAACCTCCGTCGTCTCGCCCGCATACTCGGTTTCGGCGTTATCGGGGACTGACGCGGGCAGCCCGGCCGGCACGGGAGCCGCCGGCGCAGCAGCCCTGGCGGCTTCGGGTGCGGCCGGTTCGGGTGCGGCGGGGGCAGGGGTTGGCCGCCCCGGCGGCGCCGCCGGGGCCCCGCGCCTCCCCCCCTCCCGCCGCGAGGGCGGCGCTCGCGTCCTCGCCCTCTTCGAGCAGCAAGGCGATGACCGCATTGACCTTCACGCCCTCCGTGCCTTCGGCGACGGCCAGCTTGCCGACGACGCCTTCCTCGACCGCCTCGACTTCCATGGTTGCCTTGTCGGTCTCGATCTCGGCGATCACGTCGCCGGGTGCGACGCTGTCGCCTTCGGCGACCAGCCAGCGCGCCAGTGTGCCTTCCTCCATGGTCGGCGACAGGGCCGGCATCAGCACTTCAATCGGCATGGCAGCCCCCGGGGACGGCGCGTGAATGCAGGTTGCGGCGCATCAGGCGGCAAGCACGTCGGTGTAGAGTTCGGCAGGGTCGGGCTCCGGGCTGTTCTGCGCGAACTCGGCGGCCTGGTTGACGATCCCGCGGATCTCCCGGTCGATTTCCTTCAGGGCGTCCCCTTCTGCGCCGTCCGATGCCAGCAGCGCCTTCACCCGCTCGATGGGATCGCGCTCCTCGCGCATTTTCTGGACTTCGTCGCGCGAGCGGTATTTCGCCGGGTCCGACATCGAATGGCCGCGATAGCGGTAGGTCACCATTTCCAGGATGAACGGGCCGTCGCCTTTGCGGGCATGGGCGACCGCCTTTTCCCCGGCGGCCCTGACCGCCAGCACGTCCATACCGTCGACCGCCTCGCCGGGTATGCCGTGGGCGGCGCCGCGCTGATGCAGGTCGATTGTCGACGACGCCCGCTCAACCGACGTGCCCATGCCGTACTTGTTGTTCTCGATGACATAGATGACCGGCAGATCCCACAGTTCGGCCATGTTGAAACTTTCGTAGACCTGGCCCTGGTTGGTCGCGCCGTCGCCGAAATAGGTCAGGCAGACGCCGCTGTCGCCGGAATATTTGTGGGCGAAGGCGATGCCGGTGCCGAGCGGCACCTGGGCGCCGACGATGCCATGCCCGCCGTAGAAACGCTCTTCCAGGCTGAACATGTGCATGGAGCCGCCCTTGCCCTTTGAATAGCCGCCGATGCGGCCGGTCAACTCCGCCATCACGCCTTTCGGGTCCATGCCGCAGGTCAGCATATGGCCGTGGTCGCGGTAGGCGGTGATGACCGAATCGCCCTCCCGGATCGCCGCCTGCATGCCGGTGACGACCGCCTCCTGGCCAATATAGAGATGGCAGAACCCGCCGATCAGCCCCATGCCGTAAAGCTGGCCGGCCTTTTCCTCGAAGCGGCGGATCAGCAGCATGTCGCGATAATAGGAAATCAGGGATTCGCGGGTTGCGGACCCGGTATCCGCGGCGGCGTCGCTGGGCACGGTTCACCTCGACCGACTGATTGCGCGAAATGCCCGAAGGCGGGACACGCCGCATTGATGGATCAATCGGGTGTTGCGCTACAAGACCAAATTTCGGCGCGCGCCGCGGAATCGGGGCGCAGTGGCCGGCGGCCGGACTCCTGCCTGCGTCCGGCCCCACCGTCATTGACGCAAATCAAATCAGTTTTAAGGCAGCGGCGTGCGGTAGCGAATGACGATTTCGTCCGGCCGGCCCAGATAGAGGTGGCGGCGCATCATCTCGTCGAGCATGTCGGCGTCCGGCTTGCCGTCCTGCAGCAGGCTCGCCTTGTGCAGCAGCCAGTCGTGCTGCGCCGCGAGCGATACCTTTTCGCGCTTCAGTGCGTCCAACCGGTCCGACAGGCCGATCCAGGCCTGCAGCCCGCGGTCGCCATGGAACGTGTGGTAGCCGAGATAGCCGAGACACAGCAGCGCGATGAAGGGCAGAACGAGTGCCCGCAGCTTCTTTTGCAGGATGTGCAGCCAGAACATGACACGACCGAATCACTTTGCGGATCGCAAGTCAACAGAAATATTCGTTCACTATCAGAAAGTTACTTTGAGTCTTTCGGCTAATACTTGGATAATAGTCCTTCAAATTGACTCAAGAATTGGGCCTGAGCGCCCCACGGCCGGCATAGGTTGCGGCCGGCCCGAGCCGTTCCTCGATGCGCAGGAGCCGGTTGTATTTCGCGGTCCGGTCGGAGCGCGAAAGCGACCCGGTCTTGATCTGGCCGCAGTTGGTTGCGACGGCGAGATCGGCGATCGTCGAATCCTCGGTTTCGCCCGAGCGGTGGGACATGACGGCGGCATAACCCGCCCGGTGCGCCGTCTCGACGGCCTCCAGCGTTTCGGTCAACGTGCCGATCTGGTTGACCTTGACCAGAATGGCGTTGGCGACGCCGCGTTCGACGCCCTCGGCCAGGCGCGCCGGATTGGTGACGAACAAATCGTCGCCGACCAGCTGGACCCGGCCGCCGAGCGCTTCGGTCAATGCGCGCCAGCCGTCCCAATCGTCCTCCGCCATGCCGTCCTCGATCGAGACGATCGGGTAGCGGCCGGCGAGATCCTGCCAGTAGGCGGCCATATCTTCCGGCGTCAGGCGCTTGCCCTCACCGTCCAGATGGTAGGCGCCGTCGCGGTAGAATTCCGTCGAGGCGGCATCGAGCGCCAGGACGAATTCGTCGCCGAGCGTGTACCCCGCTGCGGCGACGGCTTCCGCCACGAAATCGAGCGCTTCTTCGGCGCTGCGCAAGGCCGGGGCAAAGCCGCCCTCGTCGCCGACATTGGCATTGTGCCCCGCTTTTTTCAAACCGGCGCGCAGGGCGTGGAACACCTCGGCGCCCATGCGCAGGGCGTCGGCGAAACTTCCGGCACCGGCAGGCAGGACCATGAATTCCTGGATGTCGACCGGGTTGTCGGCATGGGCGCCCCCGTTGATTATGTTCATCATCGGCACCGGCAGGACGCGCGCGCCCGGTCCGCCGAGATAACGGTAGAGCGGCATGCCGAGCCCGTCCGCCGCCGCCCGGGCGACGGCGAGGCTGACGCCGAGGATGGCGTTGGCGCCGAGGCGGCTCTTGTTCTCCGTGCCGTCCAGTTCGCGCAGGACCGTATCGATATGGACCTGTTCCAGCGCGTCGAAGCCGGAGAGCGTGTCGAAGATTTCGCCGTTGACCGCATCGACCGCCACCAGAACCCCCTTGCCGCCATAGCGTCCGCTGTCGCCGTCGCGTTTTTCGACCGCTTCGTGCGCGCCGGTCGAGGCGCCGGAGGGCACTGCCGCCCGGCCGAAGCCGCCGCTGTCGAGACGGACATCCACCTCTACGGTCGGGTTGCCCCGGGAATCGAGGATCTCGCGGGCGACGATGTCGACGATGTCGGTCATGGCGGCTCGGTTCGGGGATTGGGGGGGCTGAAAGTGCGGCGATCAGGCAATGCGGATCGGGTTGCGCTTCGCCAAGCGGTCGATCTCGGCCAGGGTCTGCAACAACGCGGGTAATTGGCGCACCGGCACCATGTTCGGGCCGTCGCTGGGCGCGCTGTCCGGATCCTGGTGGGTTTCCATGAAGATCGCGGCGACGCCGACCGCGGCGGCGGCGCGGGCCAGCGCCGGCACGAATTCGCGCTGACCGCCGGAGGATGCGCCCTGCCCGCCCGGCTGTTGCACCGAGTGGGTTGCGTCGAACACCACCGGATAGCCGTTCTGCGCCAGGATCGGCAGGGCGCGCATGTCGGACACAAGCGTGTTGTAGCCGAAGCTGACGCCGCGCTCCGTCTGGAGGACATTCCGGTTGCCGGTACTCGCCACCTTGGCGAGCACGTTTTTCATGTCCCACGGCGCCAGGAACTGGCCCTTCTTGACGTTGACCGCCCGCCCCGTCCGCCCGGCGGCGAGCAGAAGATCGGTCTGGCGGCACAGGAAGGCCGGAATTTGCAGCACATCCACAACCTCGGCAGCGAGGGCGCACTGTGCCTCGGTATGGACGTCGGTCAGCACCGGCAGGCCGGTCGCCGCACGGATGTCCTCGAAAATGGCAAGCGCCTTGTCCAGGCCGATGCCGCGCGGGCTGCCGAGGCTGGTCCGGTTCGCCTTGTCGAAGCTGGTCTTGTAGATCGCGCGCACGCCGGCGCCTGCGGCAGCTTCCTTCACCGCCGCCGCCATCTCCAGCGCGTGATCGCGGGATTCCAGCGCGCACGGTCCGGCGACCAGCACGAACGGCATATCGTTGCCGACTTCGATATCGCCGACACAAACGGTATGGCTGGGCAAGATGGCAGCGCCTTCGGGCATGGCGGAAACCGGAGCTGGAATGGGGCCAATGTAAGGCGCGGCGGCGCGTATGTCAGGGGCGCAGGTGTCTCAGAAAGACACGCATTTGCGACGGAAAATTCCGACCGGACCGTACCACGGAAAACCGGGAGGGCGCCCTGCATGATACGAACACTGCTCCTCTGCGTGGCCGTCCTGCTGCTGGCCGGCGCGTGCACGACGACCGGGGGCGGCAAGAATCGCGACCGCCATCGCACCGGCCCGCCGAAGCCGCCGCACCATTACGCGCACGAGCACGACCGCTTGCGCAACCGCATGCTGCTGGCCGCCGGCGTCATGCAGGCGTGCCGCCGGCGCGACGATGCCCGCCGCGCGATCTGGAATGCGACCGTCGCCAACAAGTGGCCGAAGCGGCGCGGCCGCTGGTCCGGGCGCAGGATCGGCAAGGCGGTCCGGCTCAGTACGGACGCCGCGGTGCAGCGGCGGGTCGAGGGCCGCCTGCGATGCCGCAGTTCGAAGGTGGCGCGCATGGCCCACCGGATCGGCAGGGTCCATTCGCGGCTCCGCCATACTTATCCCCACGTCCGCATGCCCAGGCGGGAGGTGAAACGGCCATCCCGCGAAAAGCGGAGCGGGCGAGATGAGCCCGGGAAGCGCAATCGTGACGATTCGCGCCGGCGTGGAGAGCGGCGCTCCTGAACCGCGGAGCGGATAATCCGGACGAGACAGGATCGCGCGTTGCGGGTTTCTTTCCTGGCCCGTAATCGTCTGGGAACGCGCGCTGCATTTTCGTTCTGTCGCTCCGGAGCAATCGTATGTCGCTCAACCCCTATCTCTTCTTCGACGGCAACTGCCGCGAGGCCTTCGACTTCTACCGCTCGGTATTCGGCGGCGACTTTTCGGTGCTCCAGACCTTTGGAGACGGGCCGCCCGACATGGGCGTGCCAGAGGCGGAGAAGGACCGGATCATGCACGTCTCCCTGCCGATCGGACCGGCCGTCCTGATGGGCAGCGACAGCTGCTCGGCCTTCGGACCGCCGCCCGCGGCGGGTGACAACTTCGCCATCTCCCTGACCGGGGAGAGCCGCGAACATTGCGACCGGATCTTCGCCGCGCTGTCGGCGGGCGGCGCGGTCAGGATGCCGATGCAGGAGACCTTCTGGGGATCCTATTTCGGCAACTGGACCGACCGTTTCGGCATCGGCTGGATGATCAGCTTCGATCCGCCGAAAGACTAGCAGGCCAAGCGGTTTATCGCGCGCCGGCCAGCCGCACGATCGAAGCGGACCAGTCGAGCAGGTCCATGAGCCGGGCCACATAGTGGTCTCGGGCGCCGAATCCGGCGTCCGATTCGCCGGTCAGGTTGGCCTCCAGTACGTCCAGCAGGCGGTTCAGCCGCCGTTCGTGCAGGCCGAGCGACCGCTGCAGCGGATCGGCAACCACGCCGGAAAAGGCCGTCAGCATGGCGAGCGGCACGAGCATCCCGGCGAACACGCCGGCGTAGAGCAGCGGCGAGACCTTGACCGAGACCAGGCTGTAATACAGCCCGCCCAGCCAGGGCCCGGCAAAGAAACTCCCGACCGCAGCGGAATGGGCGATCGAACCGGCAACGACGCCGGAGAGCGCCGCCGCCCCCGGCGTGAACTTCTGGCCGGCGACGAAGCCCGCGCCGGCTGCGAACAGCGAGGCCGTGATATCCGCCGCCGCCGCGCGGCTGCCGAGATAGTCCTGCATCGCGGCATGGACCCGGTCGCGAAAAGCCCGGTCTTCGGCCCGGTCGCCGACGATCTTCAGCAGGCGGTCGAAATGCGCGGCGAGCCGCGGGTCGGACAGGGCTTCCTCGACCAGCCGGTCGCGGCCGGTGCGGCGGTCGCCCCCGTCGGACGTCTGGTCGAGCGGCAGTTCCAGGAAATCCGCGTGCAGGCGCCATTCCAGTTCGCGGGCGACCTGCGTCTTCCAGAACAGGTTGCGGCCGGTCAGCCGGGCCGCCGCACCGCGCGCACCCGCCACGCGCAATCCGGCGGCGCCGACGCCGCGCGCCGCGGTCGCGGCGCCGGCCACGACGTTGTAGGGCGCGCGCACGAGATCGAGGCCGAAGGCGTGGCGGTGCAGGTCCAGCGAGCCGCGCAGCGTGAAATTCCGGTCGACGAAGTCCGATATCCGTGCGCGCCGCCCGACGATGTAGCGGCGCACGGCATCGTCGAAGATCGCATCGACCGCCCGCCGGTCGAGCGGCGGCAATGCGATCTCCCCGCCGGGCGCGGACGGCGTGGACGATGGGGGCGGTCGGGTTGGTGCGTCCGGTTCGCTCATCCCCGATCATGTGGGGAGGGCGCACGCGGCGTCAAAGGGTGAGACGACAAAACCCGTTGAGTGTGGCCGGGCCGTCGCCGCGTCATTTCAACCGATCGGTCAGGCGTTGATAATACCAATGTTATAATATAACAAACTGACGATCTTTCGGCAGAGAATGTCCCCTGCACAGGCGCGGGCAGCGAATGCAGGCCGAGGCGCTTGCTGTCTTGCGCGGCCACAGCACATCGATGCCCGCTGAGGAACGACTATGACGGCGCGGTCTGTAACCCGGTTTCGCCTTCTTGCGGTCGGCGTCGGCCTGCGGCTGGCCGGATCGACGCTCGCGGCGGCCTTTCTTTGGGCCGGCTTTCTCTGGGCAACATCCACGCCGGGCGGGCCATGAACCACGCCCTGTCGTTCCGGAACCTGACCCTCGGCTACGACCGGCACCCGGCCGTATATCGGCTCGACGGCGAGATCGCCGCGGGCAGTCTGACCGCCATCGTCGGACCCAACGGGGCCGGTAAATCCACAGTGCTGAAGGGGGTGACCGGCACGCTCCGGCCGCTCGAAGGCCGGATCGCCTTTGGTGGGATCGCGCGGAGCGAGATTGCGTACCTGCCGCAACAATCGGACATCGACCGGTCTTTCCCGATTGCGGTCACCGACCTCGTGGCGATGGGCCTCTGGCGGGAGATCGGCGGCTTTGCCGGCTTGCGGGCCAGTCACCGCGCCCGCGTCGCCGATGCGATTTCCGCGGTCGGCCTCGAAGGGTTCGAGAAGCGGCCGATCGGGTCGCTGTCGGGCGGGCAGATACAGCGTGCGCTCTTTGCCCGCCTGTTGCTGCAGGACGCACGTCTCGTCCTGCTTGACGAGCCCTTTACGGCAATCGACGCGAGAACGGTGGCGGACCTGATCGGCGTGGTGCGGCGCTGGCACGGCGAAGGCCGCACGGTGCTCGCCGTCCTGCACGACGTCGACACGGTGCGGGCTCACTTCCCCCGTACGCTGATGCTGGCGCGCGAACTCGTTGCCCATGGACCCACGGCGCAGGTGCTGACGGCCGAAAACCAGTTCCGCGCACGCCAGATGTGCGAGGCCTGCACCGGGCCCCCGCACACCTGCGGGCGAAGCGCCGCATGATGTGGGAGCTCCTCGTCCAGCCCTTCGCCGATTTCGGCTTCATGCGGCGCGCACTGATGGGCGGCATTGCGATCTCGGTCGGCGCGACGCCGGCCGGGGTATTCCTGATGCTGCGCCGCATGAGCCTGACGGGCGACGCGATGGCCCATGCGATCCTGCCGGGTGCGGCCGTCGGCTTTCTCGTCGCGGGCCTCTCGCTCGGGGCGATGACGATCGGCGGGCTGATCGCAGGCATGACCGTGGCGCTGCTTGCGGGATTCGTGACCCGCGTCACGGCGCTGCGCGAGGACGCGAGTCTGGCGGCCTTTTACCTGATCTCTCTGGCGGTGGGCGTGCTGATCGTGTCCACCCGGGGCAGCAATGTCGACCTGATGCACGTGCTCTTCGGGACCGTGCTGGCGCTTGACGACGACGCGCTGGTCCTTCTGTGTTCCATCGCGAGCCTCTCGGTCCTGACGCTGGCCGTCCTGTTCCGGCCGCTCGTCCTCGAATGCGCGGACCCGCAGTTCCTGCGCTCGGTCAGCGGGCTCAGCGCCGTGACGCATTTCACGTTTCTCGCCCTTGTCGTGCTCAACCTCGTGGCCGGCTTTCACGCGCTCGGCACGCTGATGGCCGTCGGCATCATGATCCTTCCCGCCGCCGCCGCGCGATTCTGGGCAATCGGAATCGGCGCACTGATCGCCGTTGCCATCTCGGTTGCGATGCTCGCGAGCCTGGGCGGCCTGCTTCTCTCCTACCATTTCAGCCTGCCGTCAGGGCCGGCGATCATTCTCGTCGCCGGTCTCGGCTACGCGCTGTCGCTGGTCTTCGGACCGGTGGGCGGTCTCGCCGGGCGGGCCTTCCCGCGCCGCTATCTCGAAGCCTGAAAGGAGTTTCCATGCCCGCCCGCAGAGCGCTGCTGATATCCGCCGCCGCCGTCCTCGCCCTGGCGCTCGCCGCTCCCGCCGTCGCACAGACCGGCAAACCGATCCCGGTGGTCGCCACCTTTTCGATCCTCGGCGATATGGTGAAGCACATCGGCGGTAAGCACGTCGCCGTCACGACGCTCGTCGGCCCCGACGGGGACACGCATGTCTACCAGCCGACCCCTGCCGACGCGCGCGCCGTCAGCGAAGCGAAGATCCTTGTCGTCAACGGGCTGCAGTTCGAAGGCTGGCTGGACCGGCTGATCGACGCTTCGGACTTCCGCGGCGTCCGGGTGGTGGCGACAGACGGTATCGAGCCGCTCGCTGCCGAGCACGGCAGCGACCCGCACGCGCGCGACGGAGAAGCCGGCCACGACAAACACGCCGGGGGCGACGATCACGGACACCATGACCATGGCGCCTTCGACCCCCATGCGTGGCAGAGCGTCCGCAATGCGACGGTGTACGCGGCGAACATCGCCGCGGCGCTCGCCAGGGCCGATCCGGGGAATTCCGGCACATACCATCGGAATCGCGATGCCTACGTGAACCGGCTTGAGGCCCTCGACTCGGAAATCCACCGGATCGTTGCCAGGCTTCCCGCAGGCCGACGGACAGTCGTCACCTCCCACGACGCGTTCCGGTATTTCGGTCACAATTACGGGCTGACCTTCATCGCGCCTCAGGGGCTCAGCACCGAGTCGGAGGCGTCCGCAAAGGATGTCGCCCGCCTGGTCCGGCAGATCCGCGAACAGGGCATTCGTGCCATGTTCGTCGAAAACATAACCGATCCGCGCCTCCTGAAGCGAATCGCGGAGGAGACGGGCGCCAGTATCGGCGGCACGCTCTATCCTGGCGCGCTCTCCGGCCCCGACGGTCCGGCGCCGACCTATCTCGACATGATGCGGCACAACGCAACGACGATCGCGCAGGCGCTGGCTCCCTAAGGCTCGGCGCAGCCTTCGAAAGGCAGGAACGCAGGACTTCCAGGAACGAGAGGGACAGGTCGGTACACCGCGCATGAAGTCGTGTCCCGAACAGCGCTTTTCGCCAGCGCTTGCGAACTGAGTAGAGGCGGCTGAGTGCAACTGAACGGCTTCAAAGATTGAAGGAGCAGGAAACCATGAACCAGATCCCCGTTACCGTTCTGACCGGCTATCTCGGTGCCGGCAAGACAACGCTATTGAATCGCATCCTGACCGAAGAGCACGGCAAGAAATACGCCGTGGTTGTCAACGAGTTCGGAGAAATCGGCATCGACAACGATCTCGTGGTCAACGCCGACGAGGAAGTGTTCGAGATGAACAACGGTTGCATCTGCTGCACCGTACGCGGGGATCTGATCCGCATCCTTGGGGGGTTGATGAAACGGCAAGGCAGCTTCGATGGAATCCTCATCGAGACCACGGGCCTTGCCGATCCCGCACCAGTCGCCCAGACCTTCTTCGTGGACGAAGATGTTCGGCGACGGACATGGCTCGATTCGATCGTAACTGTGGTCGACGCCCGCCATGTCGTCCGGCGGCTGGAAGACAGCCATGAGGCGCTGGAACAGATTGCCTTCGCCGACGTCATCCTTCTCAACAAGACGGATCTTGTGCCGGCCGATGAACTGGCGCAGGTGGAGACTCGCATCCGATCGATCAATGCGACGGCAGTTATCCATCGCACGCAGCGATGCGAGGTGGGGATTGACACGGTTCTGGGGCGCCGAGCCTTCGATCTTGATCGCATACTGGCGATCGAGCCGGACTTTCTCTCGGAAGACGACCATGAACACGACGATGCTGTGAAGAGCGTCTGCCTGCGCACCGACCGGCCCTTGGACGGAGCCCGCCTCACAGAGTGGTTGCAGCGCCTACTTGTCGAGCGTGGTCAAGACTTTCTGCGAACCAAAGGGATCCTGTCGTTCGCTGGTCAGGACAAGCAGTATGTCATCCAGGCGGTCCATATGCTGATGGAAGGCACTTTCACGAAGCCGTGGAACCCAAACGAGAACCGAGAGAGTCGCTTGGTCTTCATCGGACGAAACATTGATGAGTTGGAACTGCGTCAGCAGTTCGACGCCTGCATAGCATGAGTTTGCCCGTTCAACAGGGCACCACGTCGCTGCTTGATCGCGCCGGCACCGGTCGGACGCTCGACGCATATGTAGTGGGCGTTGTGTTCCTCAAGGACGGACTGCTTGCGGCTGCACTCGGGGACGGCCGGGTCGCGTTCGTCAATAGCGAGAGCATTAATTCTCCGTCCTTCGTTTCGGTGCATGACGGGGCCTGTCTTTCGCTGGTCGTCGACTTGGGAGAGCAGCGCGTTCTGACAGGCGGAGATGATGCTCGGCTGGTGAGCACCGGCACCGACGGCGAGACGACCGAAATCGCAGCCATTGCGGGGCGGTGGGTCGAGCCGATTGCCGCGAGCAGGGCATCAGGACTATGCGCTGCAGTCTTCGGCAAGACTGTTTCCCTTTTCGCGCAGGATGGAAGAGCGGTTGGAACGTTCGATCACGCAAACACAGTCGGCGGTCTGGCATTCCACCCGAAAGGGCGGCGGATCGCCGCCGCGCACTATGGTGGAGTCAGCCTCTGGTGGGCGAAGCAGAGCACGCAAGAACCCAAACGACTCAGCTGGTCGGGTTCGCACCTTAGTCTGACCTGGAGCCCGGACGGGAAGTACATCGTCACCGCAATGCAGGAGAACGAGCTGCACGGTTGGCGTGTCTCCGACGGCGCCGATATGCGGATGTCCGGCTACCCGACGAAGGTCAAGTCGATGAGCTGGCTGCCGAAGGGACGGTATCTGGCGACTGCTGGCGCGGAGTCCGTCGTTTGTTGGCCCTTCCACGGCAAGGGCGGCCCCGTGGGCAAGGCGCCGCTCGACCTCGGGCGGGGCTTCGAGGGTGTGGTGACGGTGGTGGCTGCCCACCCCCGTCATGACGTGGTCGCCGCCGGATACGAGGACGGTGCCACCATCCTCGTGCAGATCGACCGCGATCATACGATTCTGGTCAAACGACCCGGCAAGGGCGCTGTAACCGCGCTCGCCTGGTCGGCGGATGGACAGCATCTCGCGCTAGGTACCGAGAGCGGCCTTGTCGGTCGCATTAGCCTTTCCGACTGGCGGACTCCATCATGAGCGCGAACAGGGAAACTCCAATCGAGGTTCTTCCATGAAACGGAGGGCAAGGCGCGTGCAATCCCCATGCATCGACGTCTGCCGCCTCGACCCGAAGACGGGGTGGTGCCTGGGCTGTGGCAGGACCGCCGCCGAGATCGGAGAATGGCCCAAGCTCACACCGTTCCGCCGAAGCCGGCTCGAACGGGAACTCACGCGGCGCCTAGTGAAGTTCGGACAGCGCCAGCCATTGGAAAACGAATGAATCGGTCGACGATCACCATTCACGATCCAAGAACCCGGCTCTTGGCGGTATTTCATTTGGCCGACGGGAGCCAGTGAATTTCCGGCTGTAGCGCATCCGGAACACAGACGGACGGGGAGTACCGGCCCGGCCGCCTGGCATTCCTGCCACTTCCCTCCAGCCACTAGCGAGCCAGGGCGGAAAAGGAAAATGCTGTTTGAATCAAAATCCATGCCGCAACGGTGATAACCGTTCAAATCCCCGTCGTGGCCGCTGTCGAAAGCGACGGGCCAAACACTCGGCCCGGGCCCCTCACTCCCGCAGGCGTCTCGTTGCGGCGCACCGGAGATCGCAGGCACCGCATGGGTGGGCGAGACGCTGACCGCCGAAATCGGCACCGTCGAGGACGCCGACGGGCTGCCGGGGACCTTCCCCGACGACTACAGGTTCCAGTGGTACCGGGTGGACGCCGACGGAACCTCAATCCGGACCCCGATCGCCGGCGCGACTTCGGCGACCTGCACGCTGGCGGCAGGTCGCCGCCGGCGTTCCCGTCACGAAATATGCCATACGGCCGGTGATTTCTCCCGCCTCCCGGCGATCTCATACGCCACGCTGAAACGGCCAAGACCGGCGGTGCCGTAACCAACTGATGGTATTTCGACGAGCGAAATCCCATTCTCCTCGAATCCGAATCATAGGTCTGTCCGTTCTTGTCCGGACAAGAGCGGACTGACAGGGCTTCCCGGGACCGTTTGCTCGTCTGTCCCCATTTGTCCCCGTTTGTCCGGACAGAAGAGGACCAGAGAGGACAAAAAAAGAGTCATCTAGGTCATGCTTGCTAAGTGTTGTTATTTAATCGCTTTATTTCAAAGGGTTAACTTTTCCAATCTTCATATGTCTTCATGACGGGATCAGATGTTTTTCACTCCGCGCTCCCGTTTGTCCACTTGGGAAGCCGGAACGGCGGTGATTTGCGCCACGTCCGGCCGAGTATCGGGTTCTGGGCGGTCACGGTCCGCGCCGACTGGCGGGTGATCTTCCGCTTTGAGGACGGCCACGCCCCCGACGTCGACTACTTGGACTACCGCCAGGGAAGCCACGCCCACGCCCATGCTCGTGCACGATCCGCCCCATCCGGGCGCGTTCACCTGGCGACAATGCCTCGAACCTCTCGGATTGACGGTGATCGAACCGGGCGGCATTCCCGGTCGAGAATCACGATGTCCACCCGATCATGCGAGTTCTCGATGAACCGGGGATGTCCCTTGCGGCCCCGGGGAAGCCGACCGGTCGAGGATGGCGCCGAGCGGCATCTGCATCTCGATGCTGCCCTCCCCGGCGAGCGCCCCGCGCAGTGTCTCGCCGGCCGCCGACACCACCGGACCCTCGACGCCGGAATCGGTCAGCCAGCCGCCGCGGGACCATGACTCGTGTTTCCCGTTTGCCGTCTGCACGCCCTCCATGACCGCCGTCCCGATCGCTTCCCTGCTGATAATGCCATCCATCCTTTCGGCGGTTCGTGCCAGGACAGCGTGCGCCGTCCGCGCCGTAATTCGTCTCCGGCGCCCGACTCAAATCCCCTCGCTGGCCGATCCGCCCGGTCCGCGATGCAGTCGTCGCAGATGGCGTCCGGCGCCATACGCCCGATGAGGTCCCTCACATCCTTCAGTACCGTCATCTGCCGGTCTCCTTTTCGAACCTCTCCGCGAATGCGAAGCGGCACAACCCTCGCCGCCGCCGTGCTCTCTGCTGCGAAGGGGCTGTTGGACAGCCGCTCTTCGCGCAACCACATGGGCCTTATGTGGGGCTCAGTCGAACATATATGTTCTATAAACGGATCAATTATTGTCTCCACCATCGATTTATGGAACACAGGCTTTCCAACTCGCTTGAAGTCTGCTAGAATGACCTACAAATAAGGCATAGAAGCCTCCTCTAATCTATTTATGGAACAAGAAGAGCAATGGCAAAGCCCGCGCACAGGAGCTATTCCCGCTATGCCCGCGAAGCCGCAGAGCTTCTCGGGCTGATGATCCGTAGCGCGCGCATCGAACGCGACCTCACAGTCGCCGATGTCGCCGAACGCGCCGGGACGTCCCGCGGCCTCGTGCACCGCATCGAGAAAGGCGAAATGGGCTCCTCCATCGGTGCGGCCTTCGAGGTGGCCGCCATCGTCGGGCTGCGCCTGTTCG
>MPMX01000075.1 GCA_002238725.1 Rhodospirillaceae bacterium bin65 | reverse complement strand
TCGCCAAACAGGTCCAGCGCATCCTGAAGAAACAGGGGCTGGCGTTCCGCCTCGGCCGCAAGGTGACCGGCGCGAAGGCCGCGCGCGGCGGCGTGACGCTCACCGTCGAGCCGGCGCCAACGGGTAAGGGGGGCGGCGACGCCGAGAGCCTGAAAGCGGAGGTCGTGCTGGTCGCGATCGGCCGCCGGCCCTTCACCGAGGGACTGGGCCTGGAGAGCGCCGGCATCGAGACCGACGCGCGCGGCTTCATCCCGGTCGACGGGCGTTTCCGCACCGCGGCCGACGGCGTCTACGCCATCGGCGATGTCGTGCCCGGCCCGATGCTGGCCCACAAGGCGGAGGAGGAGGGCGTCGCGCTCGCCGAGCTGCTGGCCGGCCAGGCCGGCCATGTCAACTACGAGACGGTGCCCGGCATTGTCTATACCTGGCCCGAGGTTGCCAGCGTCGGCAAGACGGAGGAGCAGTTGAAGGAGGCGGGGATCGCCTACAGGGCCGGCAAATTCCCGTTCGGCGCCAACAGCCGGGCGATCTGCACCGGCGAGACCGACGGCATGGTCAAGATTCTCGCCGACGCCGGGACCGGGCGCATTCTCGGCGCCCATATCGTCGGGCCGGAGGCCGGCAACACGATCCACGAGGTCGTCAACGTCATGGAGTTCGGCGGCTGCGCTGAAGACCTCGCCCGCTGCTTCCACGCCCACCCGACCTACAACGAAGCCGTCCGCGAAGCCGCCCTGGACGTGGCGGGCGCGGCGCGGCAGCGGTAGGGGCCCGCGGGCGGGCGCGAACCGATACGGGGGAGGGGGGCGGCGTTCGATCCGCCGGATCAGGCGCTCTTCGCCTTTCGCCGCTCCGCCATGTCGCGCCGGATGTCTTCGGCGACCTCCTCGACTTCCCTCGCCACCCGCGGTTCTTCCCCGAGCTCCAGCTCCAGCGCCGTCGTCAGCGGCAGCAGCAGATCGGCCGCCGGCGACGCCACGACAAGGTCGCGCATTTTCTCCGGGCCGAGATCGACGGCGAGCGCTGTCAAGCGGTTCAGGGCGTCTTGCGGGAGCGGGCTCAGGGCCGAAAGGATCGCAAGCGTAGACTCGATATCCCGTGCGCAGGCTGCGTCCTCTCTTTCTGCCAGATGGGCCAACGCGCGTATCAGGTGACAGTGTACTCTGGTTACGGGAAAACCCGTTTTCTCGCTCCGAAACGCTCGATCGACCAATTCTCTGGCCATTGTCGGCCGACCGCTCTCCAACTCGTAATCGGCACTCTCATACAGCGCGACTTCCGCGGCATTGCGGAGTGTCGGCGTTTCGCTGGCTTCATAACGATCTACGACCTTGCTCCATACTTCCAGCGCATCTTCAATCCTGTCTAAATGGAAAAGCAACGTACCCTTGTTGATGAGAGATTCGGCGACGGCTTCAAACGCAAACGGCTCATCCAGACCATCGAATCGTTCGAGTACTTCGTTATAGACAGCAAGTGCCTCATCCAGCCGGTCCAATGAATCCAGCACCACGACCTTGTTAAGGAGCGCCCTCGCAATTTCTTCACCATACAACTTTTGGTCGCGCGCTCCGAAACGCCGAACGACCTCGTTCCAAGCAGTGACCGCTTCTTCCAGCCGGTTCAGTCCGAACAGCGTCGCGCCCTTGCTGACAAGAGCCGTCGCGACCTGCTTTTGCAGTCCCGGTACGTCATTGTTTTCCAAGCGCTGAACTATGTCGCTCCAGACAGCCAGAGCTTCTTCGTTTCGGTTCGACCGTACGAGTACGACGCCCTTGTTGACCAGGACGCCGGCAACGGCATCGAGAACCTCCGGCGCGGTGCTGCTTCCGTACCGTTCCACCGCCCGGTCGCAGGCTGCCAAGGCCTCCTCCGGCCGGTTCAGTTCGAACAGGTTAGCCGAAATGTGCACGAAGGATTTTGCAACGATTTCGATTAATTCCGGCGCTTCACTCGTCCCGAGCCGTTCTTCGGCCTGAACCCAAACCGCGAGCGCCTCTTCAAATCGGCCCAGTTGTTCCAGAAGGGCGCCGCTGTTCTTCAGGGCATTCGCGACCGTACTGAGCAATCGGAGCTGATCGCTGCTCGCGAAGCGCTCGACTACTTCGCCCCACGCGGCCAGCGCGTTCTCCATTCGGCCCGAATGAACCAAGATAGCGGCTTTGTTCATCAGGGCCAAAGCGAAGGTTTCTACCTCTACCGGTTCTTCAATAATTTGGTATCGCCGTATGGCCTCATCCCAGGATGCGAGGGCTTCCGTCTTCTTATTCAGCGCTGAAAGTACGTTGCCTTTATTGACCAGAGAACCCGCAACGATTTCACGAAGCATCGGCACATCGCTGGACCTAAAGCGCTTCACAACCGCCTCCAAAGCAGCCAGGGATTCCTTTATCCGGCCCAGCTGGAAGAGCGCTGCGCCGATATTGGCAAGCGCGGAAGCGACCTGTTCGAGAACCTCCGGAGCTTCGGCGTGTTCGAAGCGCTCTATCACCTCGTCCCACGCTGACACTGCCTCGTTTACCTTATTCAAAGCCACAAATGCATGTCCTCGACCGACCATGGCTGCTGCCACTACGCCGAGAAGCGCTGGTTCATCGCGGCCGCCGAAGCGCCTCACGACTTCATCGCAGGATTCCAGTGCCTCTTGGGGCCGCGCCAACCAAACGAGCGCGACAGCCCTCCCCACTAAGGTGTTCGCTACCAATCCGCGAAGTGCCGGTGTCCGGCTCGCGCCGAAACGCTCCTTGACCTCGTTCCATGCGTCCAATGCGTCCTTGTGACGCCCCAAATTGCCAAGCATTCCGCCAATGCAGGCGAGCGCCGTCGCCGCTGCCTGCGGATGCGCATTTCGATCATTTGCCCCGAAGCGGTGTACGACTTGATTCCAAACGGCGAGCGCTTCCTCCGCCAGCCCCAACCGGCCGAGGGCAACTCCCTTGTTGACCAGTGCCAGCGAGACCTGATCGAGGTCGGCTTTCGTTTCGCTCGTTCCGAAACGCTGGATGACCTGATCCCAGGCATCGACCGCATCCTGCAACCGGCCAATTTCCGCCAGTTTCAGCGCTTTCCCGAAAAGCTCCTTTGCGGCAGATGGCGCTGCAGAAGCGGCAAAAAATTCGCCAGACCGGTCAGAGAGAGTAGGCTGTGCGATCGAAAGTAGTTCTTCGCGGTGCGCTGCCAGGGAGGGCAGTTCGATAAGCTGCGCGAACGCCATCCGTGAAAATGTCAGCGTCATGACATCGAAACTCGTTGCCTCCCGCGCCAGCCGGGCCCCAAATTCCTTCAGTTCGTCAGTCGAAAACCACCCCTCCATGAAGCGGATTAGCGCATCGATCATCGGCGCCGGGCCACGGGCGCGGCGCATCAGGTAGTAAATATTGTAGAGCCGTTCGGACAGGTAGTAGAGCTTGCGCCGCTTACTTCCCCCCGTCACTTCCACGGCGCCCCGGTCAGTCAAACGTGCCAAATGCGCGCTGCACTTGCTGGTGTCTAGCCTCGCCCTTTCGGCTATTTCCCGTGTCGTCGCCGGTTTCCAGAGCTCGGCCAGGGCGAGATAGACCCGCCGCTCCTGCGCGGGGAGCGCATCGAGATGGCTCTTGAAATACTCGGTGTGGTCGTCGACCAGATCGAGAAGATCCGCCATCAGTTCGCGGAACGACAGCTTGCCGCCGAAGCGGGCCACGATAGTCAGCAAACGCGGGCTGCCGCCAGTCAGAATCCGTAACGCCTGAATCGTTTGCGCGGCGCGGTCCTGGCCGGAAACCGCCCGCCACAAGGCCGCGCAGTCGCCGGTATCGAGCGGGCGCAATGTCAGCTGCCTGAACAGGTCGTAGAGCGCCTGTTTCGGGTTGTCTATCGCGTCGAACCGGCTGGTTGCGCTGGCGAGGAGGAGAAGACGCGGTTCGTTCTGGAGAATGTGGCGCAGCCGCCATCCGGTGTCTTTGTCTGCGAAGTCCCCGAACATCATGTTGAGATTTTCGACGATCAGGACGAGGCGCCTGCCTTCCCTGTCCGCGAAATCCTGGAGGACGCCGAGGCAACGGTCGCCGAGGGTCCGGTCGTCTTCGATTTGCCGCAGTTCCTCATGGGTACGGCGCAGGTCCGGGGTGTCTTCGCAGGGCGGTGCCTGGTCGGCGAGGCGCGACAGGCATTCGAGCCAGAATTCGCCCGCGGTCGAGACCTCGTAGCTTTCCTCGGCAAAGACGATCGGGAAGAAGCGTACGGAGAGGTCCGCATCCCGGCGTATTTCGGCTGCGACCCGTAACAGCAGACTCGTCTTTCCGCTGCCGCGCGGGCCGATGACGATCTGGTGCGTGTTCGCATTGCCCGAGGGCTCGCGCAGGGCTTCGATCATCGAGGCGAATTCATCCGTCCGCACGCAGAAGGACGCGACGAGGTCGTCGTCAGAGAGGAATCCCGGATTGTATTTTCTGGCGGTCACGGTCATCGGCCCGCTCCCCCGCCGCGTGGTTCGGAATCGACGACAGGCACGAAGTTCTCGCCGTAGCGGCTGCGCCACCAGTCTTCGAGGAGGGCGGAAACGAACCGGTAGCCGCCGTCCTGCCGTTCCAGGTAGCCGTCATGCTGCAGCACATGCAGCACGTCCGCGACCGACGGGATGCCGTCCCCGTCATCTGCTTCCTGTGCCGAGTAGTGGGCCCGATAAAGGTCGACGGCATTGCCTTCAAGACGGCCTTCGACGGCAGTTGCCGTCAACAACTCGAGGGCGACCGGATAGCCTGCTCTTCCGAGGATCGTCCGCAAGCGACCCTCGTAATGCTGCAGGTCTGCCTGCCCCCGGACGCCCAGCATCTCATGGGCATAGACCCATTCGACATCGTCCGGCGACGCTTCCAGCCGGTCGGCGCGGCGCAGATGATCGTGCAGCTTGTCGAAGAACATCTGGACATGATGCGGGATGCAGCAGCGCAGCCGCCGGCACATGTCCCGACGAATCCCCTCCGGGAGACCGACCCGGTATGACTTGGCCAGCGCCTCCAGGCAGGACGCGGCGGTTTCTTCGCTCCAGGGTTTGAGGTCGTGGGCGGAATAGATGTTGGCGTGTGCAGACAGCCCCGCCTGTTCCAAAAGCGGTTCGAGGCCGACGCTGCCGGACAGGATCATGGAAACCCGTCCGCGATGGTTCTGGCCGTTCTTGCGCAACCAGCTCAGAAATTCGTCCGCCGCCAGCTTCCCTTGCGGCGTGATTCGATCCCTGTCGTCTTTGAGCAGCCGGTTGACGAGGATCGGCAATTCATCGATGGCCAGGACAACCGGCCGGTCGCCCGACGCCAGCGCCGCGAAGACTGCATCGCCGCGCTGCGGCCAGTTTCCCGCGTCGATCCCGGCGCGCAGCTTCACCTTCATGTCTGCGACAGCCAGTTCCTCGAAATGTTCGCCGGCCTCTTTGAGGATGTTGGTGAATATTTCTTTGATCCGGCCCCAGGCCCCACTTAGCGGCCTCGCCTGTACGCAAATCTCGGCGATCGCGTCGGCCGGGTCTGCGGCGGCTTCAAGATCGACGAAGACCGTCTCGAATTTCTTGTCCGCCTTCAGCCGTCTCAACAATTCCCGCACAAGGCTCGTCTTGCCCATGCGCCGCTGCGCGGTCAGCAGGGTGTGGGTTCCGTCCCGCACCCGCTCTTCGAGCGCCTCGAGTTCAGAATCACGATCGAAGAAACGGTCGCCTTCGACCCAGTTGCTTCCGCCTTTTTTCAGCACGGCTCATTTCCCAACAAACATGTTGGCAACAATATTGTTGGGAAGAGTCGAATGTCAAGTGCGGTAGTTCACTCAGTCCCGACGGGGATGCTGCCGAGTCGTCGCGCTGTCCGATTCGAGGCCCGAACGCTTCCGGAAAGGCGCTACCGTGGCGCGCCCTATTGCGCTGCGGCGGTGCCGCAGTCGGTGCAGCGGCCGTGGACCTCGATGACGAGATGCGACGGCAGGAAGCCGGACCGCTCGGCGAGCGCCGTGAGGTTGCGCAGGATATCGCCGTCGAGATGCTCGCCGACGCCGCCGCATTCGTCGCAGATCGACAGCACCGAAGCCTGGGCGTGCCCGACGCTCTGGCAGGCGACGTAAGCATTGATCGATTCGATCCGGTGAACCCGGCCCTGCTCGATCAGCGAAGCGAGCGCACGGTAAACCGTCGGCGGCGCGAGCTTGCCGTCCCGCCGGTTGAGCCGGGCGAGGATTTCATAGGCGGACAGCGGCTTGGCCTGACGGCGGAGCGCCATCAACACGTCCGATTGAATCTTTGCACCCTGTTTGCGCATAGTCGGTCGCAGTCCCGTCAAGCCCGCCGGGCCGGAATCGCTCTAACTTATGCGGCCACAGGTAGCCCTGCAAGACGATCGATCCGCCGCCCCCGGACCGCGCCCGGATCGCTCCCGGATCGCTTAAGGGAGGATCGCCCGAGGGACGGACGTCCCCGGGCCGCCCCCGACCGCGTCAGTGACCGTGGCCCGCGTGGTCCGGCGCTCCGAGGCCGAAGGACCAGCTGGCGCTCAGGAACACCGAGTGCGCGTTTTTCTTTTCCAGGAATTCGGTGCGGTCCATGTTGTATTGCAGCTTGAGCCGGCCGAGTTCGGAAAACTGCCAGAGCAGCAGCGGGGAAATCCGGGTCCGGACGCCGCGCATCGGGTTGGCCGCGCGCGCTTCGGCGTCGCCGCCGTGGCTGGAGACACGTTCGTAGCGCAGGCCGAGGCCCCAGCCGTCCGGCGTATACCACATGCCCTGAAGATAGAAGCCGTAGTCCCGCAGGCCGATCCGTTCGTCGTGGGGCTCCTCGTCTTCGACGCCCTCCTCCCCTTCTTCCTCATGCTCGGCTTCGGGCGCCTTGGAGGTCCGGTGCAGGTATTCGGCGGCCAGGACGATCCGGTTCTTCGAGGGCAGGCGATGGCTTATCTTGACGTCGGCGCCGATGATCGAGACCCGGCTGTCGTGGCCGTCAGGATTCGGCTCGAACATCGCGGAACCGCCGAACGCAAACGTCGTTCGCGGCGATACCGTTACCCGGTTTGCCATCCGGATCGTGTAGGCGAAATCCTCCGGCCCGTCGGCGTCGGTCTCGGCCTCCTCGTGGGCGTGGCCGTCCTCCTCCTCCTCAGGTATTACCTCTCCGGTTGTGCTGTCGTGCGTATGATGAAAAATCGCTTCCTCTTCCTCGCCGTGCGCATGGATGCTGCGCCGGTTCTGCATGCTCACGAACAGGGAACTGCGCCACGCACCTTCGGACAGCCGGGCTTCCGCCTGGACGCCCAGCCCGCGGGCGCCGTCGGCGCCGAACACCCGCGTCGAGACGATCGGCTGGGTCTGCCAGGCCCAGTCGTGCAGGTGCGTCCGGTTGACGATGCCGAAGGGGGCGTAAAACTGTCCGGCCTGCAGGCGCACGCCGCCGCGCAGCCATTTCGAGCGGACCCAGGCTTCCTCGATCTCCAGGCCGGTTTCACCCTCCCCGTCTACGGTCAGGGTGGCATTGAAGAAGGCGTCGAAATAGGGATCGTAGCTGCCGGTCACCGAGAGGTCGGCGGACTGCAGCGTGAAGCCGGTCCGCTTGGGATCGTGATGGCCGCCGAACAGGGATTCCATGTCCTCGTTCTTGGCCGTGCTGGCGCCCATGGCGAAATCCAAATCCAGACCGAGGCGCTTCAGGCGCAGCACGCCGTCGCCGACCCGGGCCGACCAGACCTCCGCGGCACGGTCGTCGTCATGCATGGCGGAGTCCTCGCCGGGTTTATGGTCGTGCCCGTGATCGTCCCCGGCCTTCTTGCCGCCCGCCATCTCTTCCTTGCCGGCGGCCGGTTTCTTGCCGTGGTCGTGGCCGTCGTCGTCGCGGTCGCCCGCTGCCGGTTTGTCTTTGGGCGCCACGGTGGCGAGACCGCGCCCCCGGCGCAGCCGCTTCAGTTCGGCCTGCATCTCTTTCATTTTGCGCTCGCGCGCCTCGTCGCGCTCCAGCAGCTCCTTGACCGTCTGTTCCAGCAGCTTGAGGCGTTGCGCGCTGGTCTGCGCGACCGCCTGGGCGCTGAACGAGGCCGAAGCGACTGCGGTCAGCAGGGCGCCTGCCAGCGTAGACAGGACAAGGGGGCGGGCCCTGCGATGTCCGGTTTCATTTCGCATTTCCTCATCTCCCACACGCATTACTTGATAATATAATGTTCGATTGCTCTCGCGTTCCTGGCGGAGCAGCAGACGTCGCCGGCAGCCCTAGCCCGTGAGGCAGGCGCGCAGATTGGCGACGAGACGGTTCAGGAGGATTTCGTAGGCGCCCTTGCCGGCGGGCAGCGCGGCGCCGACCGGATCCAGCGTTCCGACCCTGGCAGACGTGCCCCGGACCAGGACATTGACGATTTTCGGCGTGAATTGCGGCTCGCGGAACACGCAGGACGCCCTGCGCGCGAGAATGTGCGACCGGATTTCGTAGAGGCGGCGCGGCGACGGCGCGCGGTGCGGATCGACAGTGATCGAGCCGGCCGGCGTCAGGCGGTAGCGTTTCTCGAAATACTGATAGGCGTCGTGGAAGACGATGTAGCGCTTCTTCCGGACCGGGCGGAGCGCCTTGGCGATCCCGTCGTCCAGCGCCTTCAGCCGGGTGATCGTCGCGGCCGCGTTGGCTCGGTAGGCGGCGGCGTTCGCCGCGTCGGCGCGGGCCAGCGCACCGGCGATCGCCCGGGTCATGGCGATCGCGTTGTGCGGGTCGAGCCAGATATGCGCGTCGATATCGGCGCGTTCCCCGTCATGGTCGTCATGGCCTTTGCCGGCCTCGTCCTTGTGGTCGTCGTCATGGTCCTTGTGGCCATCGTCCATATGGCCGTGATCGTCGTCGTGCCCCTCCCACAGCCCGCCTTCGCGCAGCTTGTAGAGCCGGACGCCCTTTGCATCCTGAAGCGGAACCGAAATCGCCTTCCCGGCCAGGTTCTTCACGATTTTCGCGACGGACTGCTCAAGCGCCGGTCCGGTCCAGACCACCACCCCGGCCTCGGACAGCAGGCGCGCCTGCGACGGCCTCAGGCTGACGCCGTGCGGCGATATCGAACCCTTGAGCAGCAGAGCCGGCGTTCCGATCCCGTCCATCACCGATGCAACCAGCGCATGGATCGGCTTGATGGTGGCCACGACCCGCGGCGCCTCGGCCCGCGCCGTCGCGCCGGCGGCGGCAAGGACCAGCGCGGGAACGACCAGGGCGGCGGTTCCGACGCGCGCATTCCAGGATTTCGGGCGGTTCATCGCCGATGCTCCGTCAGGCGGGTAATTCCTAATATGTTATAAGATAATATATTAGAGTGAGCAATCGACAATTATTGAAGCTGCCGGTGCGGCCATGCGCTGGCGTCCGGCCGTTTCCCGCTGGCCGACACCTTATGTCCGCCCGTCAGCGTCGCGCCCGCTCTTCTGTTCCGCTCGCAGGCGCTCCGCCGCCGTCGCTCCGCCGCCGTCGTTCCGCCGCCGTCGCGGCAAAAAAATCCTTGGCCCCGCGTTGCATCGCCCGCAAGCAACCGGCACATGCGGGCTTGAACGGGGAAAAGCATGACTGTGACGATGCGCGCCGCCTTTCTGGAGGGGCATGAGGGGATCGGCAGCCTGACGGTCGGCCGCCGGCCGAAGCCGGAACCGGGCCACGGCGAGGTGCTGATCCGGATCGCGGCGGCCGGCCTGAACCGGGTCGACCTCTACATGGCGAACGACGGCTCGGGCTTCCGCCACGGCCTGCCGCTCACGCTGGGCGTCGACGGCGCCGGCGTCATCGAGGCGCTCGGCCCCGGCTGCACGGCGCGCGGCGTCGGCGAACGGGTCGTGATCTACCCGGCGCGTTACGGGCTCGACGAGTTCACCCGGCGCGGCGACCAGATGCTGTCCTTCTCCCGCGCCATTCCCGGCGAGAATATCGACGGCTGCTTCGCCGAGTATATCGCGATGCCGGAGGCCTGCGCCTTCCCGATCGCCGACGATCTCGGATTTCTGGAGGCGGCGGTGCTGCCGACCGCCTATCTCACGGCCTGGCGCGCGGTGACGACGGCCGGCCGGGTGAACTCGGCGGACTGGGTGCTGATCCACGGCGTCGGCGGCGGCGGCTCGACGGCGGCCCTGCAGTTCTGCGCCATGCGCCGCGCCAGGACCATCGTCACCTCGTCGTCGGAGGCCAAGCTGGCGGCGGCGCGCGAACGCGGCGCGACGCATACCATAAACTACCGCGAGCAGGACGTGCTGGCCGAGGTGCGCCGGATCACCGGCCGGCGCGGCGTCGACGTCGTGATCGAGAATGTCGGCGCCGACACTTGGGGCACGTCGCTCAAGGCGCTGGTCGGCGGCGGGCGCCTCGTCGTGTTCGGCGCAACCACCGGGCCGAACCCGCCGGCCGATCTCCAGCGGGTCTTCATCCGCCAGCTGCACATCATCGGCGTGACCATCGGCAACTTCGAGGAGTTCCGCACCCTGGTCGACGCCGCCGAGCGCAAGCTGTTCGTGCCGGTGATCGACCGGGTCGTGTCGCTCGAGGAGGTGCCGGACGGCCTGGCCTATCTCGAATCCGGCCGGCAGACCGGCAAGATCGCCGTCGCCGTCGATCTCGCGCTGTGCGGATGACGTCCATCGATACGGCGCGCAAGCGCGCCTACTCGGGATGAGGAAATATTGCAGTGAGTGAGAGCGCCGAAACACCTTCCCCTCACCCTGAGTAGCTGCGAAGCGGCGTATCGAAGGGGGCTGAAGTTCGAAAGTTTTACTCCCGAACGCTTTCCGGCCGGCCGGCGCGGGCGGCCCAGTAGTCCCAGGCGCGCTTGAGCGGGTCGGCGCCGGTGTTGGTCGCCCAGGACCGCGCCATTTCGCCGGGGGACAGGAAGCGGATTTCGCCAAGCGGCCGGGCGGCGAGCAGGAGCGCCGCGTTGGTCTCGAGATAGATCGCCTTCATCACCGTGTCGCGCAGGCCGGCGCCGGCGACGACGCAGCCGTGGCCGCGCATCAGGGCGACGCCGTTGCCCGCGAGCGTCCGCGCCAGGTCTTCGCCCTGGTCCATGGTCGTGACCAGCATGTTGGTATCGCCGAACCGCTCGGCGATATCCCAGACCGGCACCGTGTCGCCGATGCCCGACGCCATATGGAAGACCGGCCGGAGCGGCGCGCCGGTCACCCCGAAGGGGATCACCGACAGGCTGTGATTGTGGACGATGCAGCCGACGTCCGGGCGCGCGGCATAGATCGCGCCGTGGATCGGCCGCTCGATATAGAGCGGGCGGCGCTCGCCGGCCGAAGGCCCGGCCGGCGCGCCGTCCAGGCCAAGTGTGACGATATCCGTTTCGTCGACCAG
>MPMX01000074.1 GCA_002238725.1 Rhodospirillaceae bacterium bin65 | reverse complement strand
TAGCCGGTCGTCGGCCGCCAGCAGGTCCTTCACCGGCTGGAGCGAGCGTTTGCAGTAGCCGCACTGGTAGTCGAAGAACTCGATCAGGGTAACGTCGCCCTTCGGGTTGCCCGAGACCGGCGACATCGGGTGGGACCGCAACGCACCGTCGTGTTCGCGGATCGCGGCGGCTATGCGGTCCTGTTCGCGCGCTTCCCGCCTTGCCCGCAATACCCCGATGGCTTCTTCGATGATTTCGGGATGCTCGAGCAGGTATTCCCTGACGATCTTGCGGACGGCATCCCGGTCGGGCGGCGCGGCGGCGGGCGTCTCTGCCCTGCCGCCGGCCGGAATGGACATCGCGGCAACAATCGCCACAGCGGCCGTAATGGCGACGCGCCGCAAGGTTCCCCGGACAACGCCCGAAGGTCTTGCCTGGTTCTCTGGCCGGTTCATTGCTGCAGTCCTTTCCCGGAGCCGCGAGACCGCAGCTTCGACCGGACGTCCGCGTTCGTCGGCGCAGGCGGCGCCGGGGAAGCGGGCCGGTCGGCGTGGATCACGTCGGTCCAATGCGACGACGTGGCGCCCGGCGTCGCGCCGGGCCGGGCCGGGCGTACCGGCGCGTCTCTTTCGTCCTGTCCGCCGTGACAGGACTTGCCCGTGAGGCGATGCAGCGCGAAGTGCGTGCCGACGCAGGCGAGCAGCGGCAGCATGTGCCGGGCGGATGGCGTCGTGCGCCCGAGCCCGTTTCGGCGCCACCGCCTCGGTGCGGTCGCCGATTCTTCCGAACCGTTCACGCCCGGTTCGATAGCGTTCCGCGACGTGATCCTGAACCTGCAACACGACCGGAAATTGCCTTTGGCCCTGTCGGACGGCTGTGGCCTTGAATTGCGGGACGGCCCGGACGCCTTGCGCGCGGTGATCGAGTCGCCCGACACGGCGGACGGCCGCGACGCGCGCACCCTGATTCAGCGCCGCGTCCTGCGCGCCTGTCCGTCGAGTTTCGCGCCATCCGGGACTCGTGGTCAGGCGATGATCGGACCATCCATGAAGCCGAGTTGTCCGGCCTCGCAATTGTGGACCGGCCCGCCTATGCCGGCGGGACGGTTGCCGAAATCCGGGAAGCGGTCGCCGCCATGGGCGGCCCGGCGCGGAGGGTGGAATCGTAGTCCGTAGCAGACCTTGCTTTCGAGACTCCCGCACTGATAGGCTGCTGCATGACTCTGGCGGCATCCGGCGACGAATCGCACGGCCCACCGCTCGTCCGGGCACGGGGTGTCAGCGTGCGTTTCGGACGGCGCAGCGTGCTCGACTCGGTGGATCTTCAGGTCCATGCCGGCGAGATCGTCACCCTGGTCGGCCTCAACGGCGCCGGCAAATCCACCCTGATCCGGGTGATCCTCGGCATACTCCAGCCGGAACGCGGCACGGTCGAACGGGCGCCCGGTCTGCGCATCGGGTATTCGCCCCAGCATGTCCGCCGCGACCCGATTCTTCCGATAACGGTCCGGCGCTTCCTGACCCTCGGCGCGCGTGCGCGCTCCGACAGGCTGAAAGCGGCGCTCGACGAGGTCGGCGCCGGCGCCATCCTCGACTTTCCCCTGGCGGAGATTTCCGGCGGAGAGATGCAGCGCGTGCTGCTCGCCCGGGCGCTGCTGCGCGAACCCGGCCTGCTCGTTCTCGACGAACCGCTTTCCGGGGTCGACATCGCCAGCCAGAGCGAACTCTACAATTTGATCGGAACGCTCCGGGACCGCTATGGCTGCGGCGTGCTCCTGGTCTCGCACGATCTGCATCTGGTCATGGCGGCAAGCGACACCGTCGTCTGTCTGAACCGGCATGTGTGCTGCACCGGCCGGCCGCAAGCGGTGCTGCGCGATCCCGAATTCATCTCGCTGTTCGGCCCGCACCTGTCCGAATCGGTCGCGGTCTACCAGCATATCCACGATCACCGCCATGACGCGCTGGGCGAGCCGATGGCGATCGATGCCGATGCGCCTGAGCCGGCGACGGAGCCGGCGACGGGGGCGGCCCGGCAGCCATGATGGAAGATTTTTTCCTGCGCGCCCTGGGCGGCGGTATCGGCGCGGCCCTGGCGGCCGGGCCGGTCGGCTGCTTCGTGGTGTGGCGGAACCTGGCGTATTTCGGCACCGCGCTCGCCCATGGGGTGCTGCTCGGCGTCGCCCTTGGACTGCTGCTCCGGATCGAGCCGATCCTTGCAGTGTTCGCGGTCTGCCTTCTGCTGGCGCTGTGCCTGACGCTGCTGGAGCGCCAGAAGCTCGTTTCGGTCGACGCGCTTCTCGGCGTGCTGGCCCACGCGGTGTTTGCGCTCGGCATCGTCATCGTCGCCTTCATGGAGCGGCTGCGCGTCGACCTGATCGGCTACCTGTTCGGCGATATCCTCGCGGTCGGCCCGGTGGACCTGTGGCTGATATTCGGCACCGCCGCCCTCGTCGGCGCGGCGCTCGCCTGGCAATGGCGCAACCTGCTGTCCATCACCGTCAACAGGGACCTGGCGGCGGTGGAGGGCGTGCCGGTGGAGCGCGTGCGCCTGCTGCTGCTGTTTCTTCTCGCCGCGGTCATCGCCGTCGGCATGAAGATCGTGGGAATGCTCCTCGTCGTGGCGCTGGTCATCATTCCCGCGGCCGCCGCGCGCCGCATGGCGGCGACGCCGGAACAGATGGCGGGCGCAGCGACGGCGATCGGCGTGGTTTCGGCCGTCGGCGGATTGTACGCCGCCTTATGGTGGGACATTCCTGCCGGACCGGCGATCGTGCTGGTCGCAAGCACGATATTCGCCGGAAGCCTGCTCCTTCCGGTGCGCGGACAGTCGGGTCGCGAAAGGCGAGGGATACGCTAGAGCAAATCTGTTATTGAGTGAATCTTAGGGATTCCCTTTGTTTTGGGGATGTGATTCAAGCTGTCTACTGGGGAAGGAGGCCAGCTTGAATGACGCGACCCTATTCCAATGATCTTCGCGAGCGTGTTGTCGGTGCCCATTTGGCGGGCGAGCCGATTCGGTCTGTGGCGGCGCGTTTCGGCGTCGGTGTTTCGTGTGTGCCGCGCTGGGTGGCGCGCTATCGCAAGACCGGGAGCGTGGCGCCGGGCAAGGTCGGCGGCCACCGTCCGTGGCTGCTGGCGGCGCACCGGGATCTGGTTCTCGAGCTGATCCGCAAGACGCCGCATCTGACCATCGACCGGCTTCGGGCGCTTCTGGCGGCCGAAGGCATTGCGATGTGCCGGGACACGATCTGGCGGTTTCTGAAGCGCGAGGGTCTGAGCTTCAAAAAAAACGCTGTTCGCCCTGGAGCAGGCCCGAAGGGCAGTCGCCCGGAAGCGCACGCGCTGGCGGGCGCTCAAACGCCGGCTCGATCCGGACAGCCTGGTGTTCGTCGATGAGACCTGGATCAAGACCAACATGGCACCGATACGAGGCTGGTCGGAGAAGGGCCGGCGCCTGAAGGGATACGCGCCCCACGGCCACTGGCGCACCCCGACAATTCCGGGATCTTCCTCGCCGGCCTGCGCACCGACGGACTGTGCGCCCCATACGTCTTCGACGGCCCGAGCAACGGCCGCTGCTTCCAAGCCTGGGTCGAGCAGCTTCTGGTCCCGACACTCAGGCCCGGCGACCTCGTCATCCTCGACAATCTCGGCAGCCACAAGGGAAGGGCCGTCCGCCAGGCCATCCGCAGCGCCGACGCCCATCTCTGGTTCCTGCCGGCCTACTCACCCGACTTCAACGCGATCGAACAGGCCTTCGCCAAGATCAAACACTGGATGCGCGACGCCCAAAAGCGTTCGGTCGAAGATACCTGGCGCCACCTCGGGCGCCTCATCGACACGATCGAACCCCAAGAGTGCCGAAACTAAATCCGGAGCGCCGGATACGGTCCAACCTAAAACGGATAAGCTCTAGAAGAACACCATCAGCAGCACGATGCCGGCCACGCCGCCCAGAATGAAGGCTATGGCGCTGACGATGCCGGTCAGCGTGGCCCAGTCGGCGGCGCGCCATGTCTGTCCCTCGATATTGAACATGACCTCCGACCGGTCGCCGTCGCCGTCGACAAAGCGCTTCAAAGCCGTTTCGCTGCCATGCGCTTCCTTGATGGAAACGACGGTCACCAGAAACATCGTCAGGGCGGACGTCAATGTCCCCAGACCGAAAACCAAAACGGTCGCCAGCGCAAACCAGTGAAAAATACCCTCGACCTGGCCGGTCGTGGCGCCGCTCATGAAGCCGATGATCAGCGCCGTGCCGGCGCCGTTGCCGAACAGCAGGAAACGCGTCGACTCGAGGAGATTCCGAAACATGATGTTCCGGCGCATGGAGACGACCTTGTAGCCCTCGCGAAGCCACTCCTCGCCGGTTTCCTCCCGTTCGAATTCGTCGATTTTTTTCACTCGGCGATCACCCTTTCTGAACTTCCTTTGGAATATCCGATAAGCCGCACATAGTCGGAACCCTCGTTGCTGCCGCCGGCGAAGGAAATCACCCAGTCATCGATACCCATGGGCTCCGTCGCCAGCGCGGACGCCAGGAATTCCTCACGGGTCGGTTCATTCGACATCCGTTCCAGCACCGCGATGACGAACCGGCCGATGATATACCCTTCCAGGCTGTACGGTCCTGCGGCGCGAGCGGCTGCCTCCGGGCGGGCCCTCTTGTAACGCGCAAGCGCCGATCGGAAACGCCTTACCAATGCGACACCCTCGTTGCGGACGTCCGGCGTTATCCTGGCGACGACTGCCGGGTCGAAGGAGTGGTCCAGCAATCTCCTGAGCTGATCGGTATTCACGATGGATAGCAGCCCCACAACATATGTCTCGCCGAGGGTTCGCGCCATGTTGATCGCATCCACGGCGTTCGTCGTGGTTGTCGCGAGCATTACGACGTCGAGGTCGGCCTTCTCCAACAGAAACACGCTGCTGTGAACCGAATGCGCGTGCCAGGAATAGGACGCTTTGGCGAGTATGGGCAAATCCAGCGCTTTCAGCGCGTCGTGATAGCCGTTCAGGACGGACCGGCCGAACGCATCGTCCTGGTAGATGACGCCGAACCGGCGGGCGCCCAACTTGTTGAACATGTAGGATACCAGCCGGCGCATCTCTTCGCGATAGGAAGACCGCAGGTTGACCACGTTCGGAAATCGCGTGCGGTCGCGCAGGAAATCCGCGCCCGATACCGGTCCGACGAACGGTATATTCGCGAGGCGCAGTATCGGGGCCATGCGCCGCGCCGTTGGAGAGCCGACGCCGCCGATGATCGCGAACACATTGTTGTCGGCGGCGAACTTCATCGCATCGGCGGCGGCCTTTGCCGCCTGATATTCGTGGTCCCGCGACACCAGCTCGAGTCTCCTGCCGTTGACGCCTCCCTGCAGGTTGCGTTCGTGGAAAGCGGCAAGAATGCCGGCGCTGACCTGCAGACCGGCGCGCCGGCAAGGACCGGAGAAACAACTGCTTTGACCGAACGTAATCGAATCGGCTTTCACGCCCGGCTCATTGGCCCCGGAGGTGCCCGAACCGCCGACCAAGAAAAACAGCACAAGCATGAAAACTGAAAGCGGCCTAGCGGCTACGGCCATCTTATTTCTCTGACTTCGCAGTTCCGGTTTTAGCCTGCTTTTCCTTTTCCGGCATTGCCTTCGCCGGCTTCTCGGGCTTCGCACCCGCCGTCTTTACAGGCTTGGACTTGGCTTTCTTTGCCCGGGCGGGCCCTTCATCGTCTTCTTCGCCGGTCTGGACGGTTGTTCGATTCACCAGCGGCTGTTCGTTTTTCTCCGCCGATGCCGCGACGCCGGTCGGCGCAACATGGCGATGGCTGAAGATGGAGAGATCATCGAATATCAGGGACCGCGGCCGGGCGCTGCTCAGATGGTGGCGTTCGCTGCCCGCCGCGTGAAGACGTCCGCTTATCAGGAAGCGGTCCGAATCGGTATTCTCGAAACCGTGGCGACGCTTTTCGCTGGCAGTGGTCAGGGAACGGCGCCCGCCCACCAGTTGGTCTCTAACCGTCGCAGGCCGCCCGGAGGGCCCGGCCGACGCGACCCCAGCCGGCATGCGGCCGACACCCGGCACGAAACCGTCGACCATATTGATGTCGATCGCAGAAGCATCGCCGGGATTTACTGTCGAAAGCGTTGCGTCGCGGAAAATATTGCGCATCCGCTGCCAATAGCGCGTTACCGTCACCGAAGAGGGCTGTTTGCGATAAACTGCCAGCAGCTCCGAAAAGATCTTGGCACTGCTTCCCGCTTGCATCAGACGCTCCTTCGCCCTGGCCTTGGCGTTCATCACCACGGCCTCGGCCTGGCCCCTGCTGCGGGCCAGAAGCTGCTCGGTCCTCCGTCTTGCGTTGCTGACCGACTGGATGCTCTCCGCAATTGCGTCGCTTACGTCCCGGAATGCCGCGACGGTTTCCTTGATAGGCTGCAAATCGACGATATTGAGCGCCAGCAGTTCGATGCCGATATCGTTGGCCTTCAGATAGGCTGTGGTGCTCTTGAACAGGTGCGCCTGGATAATATCGCGGTTGTTGGTAAAAATCAGGTCGATATAGTTCCTGCCCATAATATCGATCAGGCGTTCGCGTACGATCAGCGTCAAAACGGTTTCGGGATCGACCGTTGCGTAGAGGTATTTTCCCAGATCTCCGATTTTGAATTGCAGCGCCACATCGGCTTCGAAAAGGTTCGCGTCGCCCGAGAGCATCGAAAAGGAGACAGTGCCCTTTTCGTTCTGTGTCGCCACATTCCTTCGGGTGATGCGCATGACCTTGCGGACATGGGCCTGTTCGACGAACGGCAATGCGTAGTGCAGCCCCGGCGGAACGTTCGAGGATATCACCTTGCCGAAACGGGTGAGTACCGCTTCTTCTTCTTTCTTTACGACGTAGATTCCGTTCGCCAGTACTGCCAGCACCACAATGGCCGACAGCGACGCGAAGATGATCTTCTTTCGCGCACCCAGAAAATCAAAGACCGCGTAGATGGCGCGTGTGCTCGGCGCCAGATCTTCGGGAACTTCCGGCATGGTTTCGGTCCGCTATTCCTGTGCCTTCGCCGGACCCGGCGTCTGGCCCAGTGTCGGAACTTTGCTGCCGTCGAGATATTTGAACAGCTCGTTGTCGGCGGGCAGGATCAGGGTTGTATTCTTGTCGATGATCGAATCGTAGCTGTCGAGCGCCCGGATGAACTTGTAGAAGGCCGGATCCTGGCGGTAGGCCGTGGACAGCGATTTCAGGGCATCGGCCTCGGCACGACCGAGGATTGCGGTCGCTTCTGCATGGGCAGCCGCCATGATCTTCTGATGTTCGTTGATGGCGAACGCCTCGATACCGATGGCCCGTTCCTCGCCTTCGCTGCGGTAGCGCGCGGCGATGCGGGCGCGTTCGGAAATCATCCGCTTGATGACGCTGGGCCGGTTTTCCGCCGGCAGGGTGTATTCGACCAGTCCGGCGCGCAGCACGTCGATGCCGTAATCCGCTGCGGCGACGGACTTGACCTGATCAAGAATTTCCCCGGCGATCTTGGCCATGTCCTCATGCTGCAGGCCGAGGCTGACGAAGGCGTCCCGTGACTTGTTGCTGACAACGATGCCGACGCTCGACCGGTACAGGTCGCTCAGCCGCTTCACGGCATTGGCCTCGGTGCGGATGGCCTCGACGAAGCGAACGGGATTGGAGACGCGCCACAACAAATAGCCGTCCACCAGGACGTTTTTCTGATCTTCGGTGATGAACTCCTGCTTGAGGCCCGTCAACGGGCGCACGCGCCGGTCGATCTTGTAGACCATCGAAATCGGCGTCGGCAGCTTGAAGTGAAGACCCGGACCTTTGACCGGCGGGACGATCTTGCCGAAGTTGGTCAGGACACCCTGCTCCGATTCGTCGATCAAATAGTGTATGTCCCAGGCGAGGACGCCTGCGAACAGGACCGCGGCAGCGGCAGCGAACGTCTTGCGCCTGCTCATGGCCGGCCTCCGGAAGTTTGGGTCTTGCGTTCATCGCGATGTGCGTGTCCAGGACGCTTCAGGCGGCGGAGCCCGGTACCCGAAGCGCCGTTCGACTTCCACACGGCAACTTTTTTGAGGGTTTTTTCATTGGGCACGATGATCTTGCTCCGGCCCGCAAGCGACGTCTCCAGCTTCTCGCGCCACAACATGTAGTGAAGCACGTCGGGCGCTTCCCGAACGGCGCCTGCAACATCGCGGATCGCCTTGCTCTCCGCCGCCGATGTCACCGATCTCCGCGCCGCTTCGCCCTTCGCCTGCTGGACCTCGTAGGCCGCGTTGCCGTGAGCCCGAGGGATCAGCGTAACCGTCAGGCGCTGGGCGTTGACGATGATCCGCTCCCGGTCGTCCTGGGAACTCGAGACCTCGCGGAACGCGCTCATCGAATCGTTGACCGGGTTGACGGACAGCAGACTGACCTTCACCAGTTCGATGGCGTCGAGCAGGGCGCTGTCCCCGCCGGCGGCACGGTTCTCGAACACTCTCTCGATATGGGACTGCAATTGCGCCCGCTCGATGTTCAGCAACCTGTCGAGCGTCCGCCCGGCCACGAATTTGCGCAGTTCCTTGCGGATATTGTCGCCGATCACCTGCTCCGGATTCGCGATCCGATAGTGGTAGGTATACGGGTCCTTGACCCGATACTGCACGTTCAGCGACATCGACATCAGGTTGACGTCGCCGGTCAGGTATTCGTTGGCGGCGCCGCTGGTGACGGACTTCACCTCCTGCACCGGCCAGCGGTCCGCCTGCGCAATGGGCCAGGGCGCGAGATAGTGGAGGCCGGGTTGCAGATCGCGCCATGCCACCGCGCCGAACAGCCGCCCATAGCCGACTTCGCCGGGCCGCACGACCATAAGGCCGCTTGCCAGGAAGGCGACGATCAGCGCGGCGAGAATGCCGGTGCCGGCCGGCGTGCGCGGGCGGAACAGGCCCCTGACGGGTTCGTTGCGCGTCAGCCGGGCCCACCGGCTCGTAATCGGGCCGGTAACGGGGCGCAGGTTGGAAAACAGGTCCTGATAGCCGGTCTTGAACGCGCCGGCGCGGAAGCGCCAGAACATGAGGGCGAAGAGGCCGAGCGCGCCGGCCCATTGGAGGATCAGGAGCGCCGGCGAATCAGACGCTTCGAGATTGACCGCAAGCGACAGGCCGAAGGCGATCATCGCCAGGTCGACGGCGATGCCCAGCACGACCGTCACTGCGATGACCGAACCGACATAGACGGATGCGAAGCGAGCGCCGAACTGGCTGGCGACGATCGCGATGGTGCCGGTGTTGGTCGCCGGCCCGGTCATCAGGAAGATAAGCGCCGCGCCCGGGCTGAACCCTTTTGCGACCAGGGCCGCGGCAATCGGGGTGCTGGCGGAGGCGCAGATGTATAGCGGGATCCCGACGAGGACCATGACCGGATAGGAGAGCCAGCGGGCATATTCGTTGGCCATGAGGTCGCTGGGAATGGCGAGGTAGATGACACCGCCCAGCAACACGCCGACGAGCAGGGCAAAAAGAATGTCGTCCGCGACCTCGACGAAACCGTAGCGCAGGATGTGCTTGCAGACGGTGCCGAAGGAGAGACCGCTGAGATCGCGCTCCCCGACCGTTTGCGGCGCGGTGCGGACTTCCGGAAGCGACAGAAATTCCCGATAGAATTCCGGCTTGATCCAGGTCATGGACCGGGCGCGCCCGACGCCGTCGTTCAAACGCGCCAGCCAGGTCATGAAGAACGCCTTGAAGGCGGCCGGGCTGATGTAGCAGTCGTCGTCCCCCGGTATCAGCGTCTTGTGGCTGTGATCGTGCCCGTCGTGGTCATGGTCGTGATGATGATGGTCGTGCCCGTGATGGTCGTGGTCGTGCCCGTCGTCGCGGGAGGCCGGCTCGACGGCGGCAGTGTCACGGATCATCCCGATACAGAAGATGCCGGCCACGACACCCGTAACGAAACTGATGAACGGGCGGACCACCGCCGCCACGGGCCCGAAGAACGCGTTGGTGACAAGGATCGAATCAGCGCCCGTTTCCGGCGCGGTGATCAGGAACGACATGCACGACGAACGCGAGGCTCCCTTGCGCCGCATTTCGGCGACCACCGGAACCACGGAACAACTGCACAGAGGCATCGGCACGCCGATGGCGGCGCTGGACGCGACGGATTTCAGGCTGTCGCGGCGCAGCCATTTCAGCACGGCATCCCTTGAGATAAAAACGTGAATCAGCCCTGCCAGGAACAGGCCGAGCAGAAGCATCGGCCCGAGCAGCAGAAATGAAGACCAGAGAAAATCAAGAAACAGAATTAAATTTTCCACTACGCCTTCCCGCGCAGCTTGCGGCCCGCAAAAGGCACTATGTCGCGACGCCGGGAGCGATGTCAACAATTGCCGCGCAAGGACTATTCACGTTCGGGAAACCGGATATCCATTCGATCTTTCCTGCTATAAGAGCAAATTAAATTATATTATATTATATTATTTGATTTGTTTTTTCACGTTAATACAAATGGTTAGAGAATCCGAACAGATATTAATATTCGCTCAATCCGACATGTTCGGAGCCAACCCGGCCAGCACCGGCGCGATCAATCTTCTGTCCGTCCGACGCATTTTTTTGCCGACCGGCCGATCAAATCCGGCAAGAGACGCTTTCGTGCAACGCGCTGAGCATATTGGAACTGTATGGAATTATCCGGTTGCCGGCTTCGGAACGGCATTCTGCTTTCATCCTCGAAACATTCGAGTGTTGCCAGGCGAAGCGGCGGCGTTTCGATTTGCCGGTTCCGGACCGGTGCTTGGAAACAGATCGGCAGTTGAAAGTTATGTTATTTTGTAACATAATGTTTTTTGGGACCAGTTCCTTGGTATTGAGGATCGGTTTCTCAGCCCGCGTAGGGGACTACCGCTCGAACGCAGGCATTTTCCGGCCTGCGGGCGCCGAAATGGGCATCCACGTTAGCGGGAATGGGGGGCAGACGTTCTGGGGTCTGGAAGTCGGAGCACTTGCAAAATCGTAAGAGTTCCGGCCGAAACCGTCCTGGGACCGATATGTGAGCATCGGCCAGAAATGTACGGGCAGTCATGAGTAAGGGCATCGCTTTTGCAGCACTCTTTGCGGCAGCGGCCCTGCACGCGCCGCAGACGCGCGCTGCCGAAGTCGTCGTCAGCATCAAGCCGATCCATTCGCTGGTCGCCGCGGTGATGGGTAATACCGGCAGGCCGCTCCTCTTGTTGAAGAGCGGCGCCTCGCCACACACATACCGGATGCGCCCATCCGAGGCTCGGGCGTTGACCAGGGCCGATCTCATCGTCTGGATCGGCAAGGAATTAGAGAAATTTCTCGATCGGCCTATTGCCAATCTTGGCTCCGGCTCAAGTATCCGGACCTTGCGCGACGCGGCGGGAATGCGGCTGCTGCCCAACCGCGGCGGCGGCATATGGGACGATGGCCGCGGTGAGCTCCATGTCGACCAGCGCGAGGAAACCGGCCACGATCACAGCGGGTTCGACATGCATTTCTGGCTCGACCCCGCCAACGCCCGCCGCATTGTCGAGATTGCCGCCGAAGCCCTCGTACGCATCGATCCCGGCCGCGCCGACACCTATCGAAAGAATGCCGCGGCAACGCGAAAACGGATCGCCGCGCTCGAGAATTCCTTGCGAAAGCGGCTGGCGCCGGTCCGGCGTCGTGCGTTCATCGTATTCCACGATGCCTTTCAGTATTTCGAGTTCGCTTTCGGTCTCAACAGCAAGGGCGTGATCGCCGTCGATCCGGCTCAGCCGCCCGGAGCCAGACGGCTTGCAGAACTGCGGGCCGCCCTTGCCGAATACGATATCGGTTGCGTGTTTTCCGAACCGCAGTTCGAGCCGGATCTCGTTCGGACCGTGGTCGAGGGGACCCGAATCCGGACAGGAACGCTCGATCCGCTCGGTTTCGGCGTCGAGCCGGGTCCGGACGCCTGGTTCAAGATAATGCGCGGTCTGGCCGACGCCGGCGCTGAATGTCTCAGCAAGCATTGATTTTTTGCTGTACCGTTCGCGAATGCATGTCTGATCGGCGCCATTCGACGTTGCTGCGGTTCATCGTGGGCGAAATCGAAGCGGGTGTTGCCCGCGAAAAGCCTGAATTGACGCTCGAAACGACTGAGGCACCTGCATCTTGTGTG
>MPMX01000073.1 GCA_002238725.1 Rhodospirillaceae bacterium bin65 | reverse complement strand
CGCGCCGACGACCGTCCGACACCCCGCCCGCGCTTCATCGAACCGACCGAACAATCCGGGAAATCTGCACGCCTGTCGCGCGAAATAATCCGGGAAACCCATGGTCAAATAATCTGCGAGACAACAACTGCTCGGCGCGGCGGATCATGTAGTCGGCGACCTTCTGCCCGGCGCTCGAGGCGCCGGCGCCGAGGCCGGCCCGGCCGATATCGCCGAGACCGGTATTGGCGGCCGCGCCGCCGGCGCCCGTGGCGACCGCCTGGGGCTGGAACGCCTGCGCCACGCCCTGGCCGACGCCCGAGACCATGCCGGCGAGGAACGCCTTCTCGACCAGCGCCCCCTCGCGGCTCACCACCGGGCCGCGCACGCCCGCCTTGCCGGAACCGGCGACGAAGCCCGCGACCTCGGTCTCGACCACCGTGTCCGGCGCCTCGCCGGCGCAGGTCATGGTGCGGAGCCGCACATAGACCTTCTCGGACGAGAGGTCGCCATAGGCGGCGCCGGTGACAGTGCAGCCGGCGAGATCGACCTCCAGCGCGGCGCCGTTGCCCCGGACGCCGTTGCCCCGGACACCGTTCGCAGCCGCGGTCCAGGCCGGACCGGTGAGGCGCAGCAGCACCGGGCGCGGATCGCCCTGGGAGGCGACGCCGGCCGAGGCGTCGACGCCGGCCAGCACCACGGCCTCGGCATGGCTGCCGGCCGGAAGCCAGCGCCCGAGCGGCTTCGCGCCGCCGGGCGAACCGCTGCGGCCCGCGTCGTCGAGGTCGAACCGCTCGATCAACGGCACCGGCGCGATCTCCGGAACCGGCTTCTTTCCCGAACCGCCGGCGGACGGAGCCGCGGGCGTCGCCGGGAAGAAGCCGCCCGCCGGCGGCGCAGGATCCGGGGGCGGCGCCTGCCCCGCCCGGGGCGCGCGCTCCCCCACGGCCGCCGGCGGCGAAGTCTCCGGGGACGGCGCCTGCGCCGCCCGGCGCGTCATCTCCTCGATGACCGCGGCCTGGCGGTCGATCACCGCCCGCGCATCCTTGGCGCCGGCGCGCAGCTGCCGGCGCAGCTTCTCGTTGTCGTCCGCCAAGCGCCGGTTGGCGCCTTCCATTTCGCGCAGCCGCGATTCGATGCCGCCCATGCGCGATTCCGAGCGCCGGATCCAGGTCTCCTCGGCCGTGCCCGGCCCGGCCAACTCGGCATCGATGGCCGCGCGCGGCACGGGCGGGCTTCCGCCGCCGGCGCCGATCCAGACCGCGACGCCTGCGAGCGCGAGCGCCGCGAGCCCGGCGAACAGCACGAGCTGGTTGCGGCGGTTCTGCCGCGTCGCCCGGTCTTCGGCGCTCATGGCCGCGCTCCCGCCGTTCCGTGGGCCGCGCTCCTGCCGACCGCCCCGGAACGGGCCTCGCCCGCATGGACAACCACCGCGATCCGGCCGCCCGACGGGCCGGTGCCCGGCGCCGCGAGCCACGCGGCGGCAACGCCCGGACCCGCGGCCGCGGCAAGGCCGGCGGCGTCGGCGAAGGCGTCCGCGCCGACCTCGATCACCCGCGCCGTGAAGCGCGGCCCGCGCCAGGTCTCGACGATCGTCATGGCGGCAGGGTTGCCGTCCCGTTCGCCGTCCCCGGTCTCGATGACATGGCCGGGCGGCGGCTCGCGCCGCGCCACCGCGCGCACCAGCGCGGCGAGCGCGCCGATCCTGGCGCCGGACACCGCCGTTTCGCCGGTCTCCGCGGACGCCGCGGCGGCCGGATCCCGGATCAGGATTTGCGCCGAGGCCCGGTCCCTGACCGCCAGCGTCAGCCGGTAGGTGAAGCCCTTCTCGGTGCCGAGGAACAGCGTCACCGTCCTCCCGGGTCCGGAGAGGCGCCCCTCCGCCGCTCCCGGCGCCGCGCCCGCCGCCCCGGCTGCCGCCGGGACTGCCGGGCGCAGATAGAGATCGCCCCGGGCCGGGTCGTGCTCGACCGCGAAGCCGTCCGGGGCGCGGATCACCCGCGCGATCCGGTCGTCCGCCAGCGCGATCCGGCTGACCGCCCGGCCCGAGACCTCGGCGCTCAGCTCGCCATGGTCGGTGGCCGGAAGGATCTGCATCGCCGCCGCCGGAGCGGGCGCCGCCGCGAGCAGCGCCGCGACGGCAAGCGCCGCCAGCCGGACAGAATGAGGTCCAATGCGAGAGTCGGTGTTCATGATCAGTCCTCCAGTTCCTCGAAGCGCAGCAGCCCGAGACGGCCGCCGTCGATGCGGAAGGCGAGCCGGTAGCGCTTCTTCTTGCGCGAGGCCTCCTCGCGCCCGATCCAGGTCGCGAGCTCGCCCGAGACCACCGCCACCAGCCCTTGCGCGCCGATCTCGACGTCGCCCGGGTAGAAGGCGGTCGAGAGGTCGCGCCGGGCCATCCTTGCGGCCTCGGCCGCCACCCAGGCGCCGATCGCCCCGCGCGCCGAGGCATGGCTCATCCGCGCCGCCGCGTCGGCCGCATGGCCGGCGCTCTCCGGCGTCAGCGTCAGCAGGAGCGAGGCCGCCGTGCGCGCGGCGTCCTCCAGGTAGCGCCGCCCGGCCCGGCTCTCGCCGACCTGCCATTCCGGCCCGCCGACCGCCGGCACCAGCACCGTCGTCCGGTCCCGGGTGGCGAGCCCGTGCGCCAGCACCAGGTTGGCCGCCATCGCGAGGCCCAGAAACAGCGCCAGGACCGCGCGCGAATCGCGCGCCCGGCGGCGGTCGGCATCCATCCGTGCGCGTTCCATCGCCGCTCAGCCCGCGAAGCGCCGCATGCAGCTCGGCGGCGCGGCCTTCAGCCCGAGCACGAAGCCCGGCAGGAACCAGTAGAGCGCGTGCAGGGCGACGTTCGCCCCGCCGCCGCGCTTGGCGCGGCGCAGCGCCAGCCAGCCGAGAACGCCCGCGACCAGGCCCGGAACGAACTGGTTGGCGGCCAGGCCCAGCACCGCCGGGCCCATCAGCGCCGCCGCTTCGTCCAGGGTCCAGAACAGCCAGCGCTCCGGATCGTCGAGGCGGCGGGGAATCGCCCAGTGTCCCGAGGGGCGGGTGAGATCGCTCATCGCCGCTCACACGATCGCCGTGCCGACGAGGCCGGTGACGATGCCGGTGCCGGCGCCCGCCGCCACCCCGACGCCGACCGCGCCCAGCAGTTGCATGGCGTTGAAACGCAGGACCGAGCCGACCAGCGCCGCGCCGACGGCGAGCGCCGCGGCGAGCTGGCCGCCGGTGCCCGAGACCATGCCGGTCACGGTGCCGAGCGGACCGGCGAAGGTCGTGTCGGAGGCCGCCCAGGCGGCGCCGGCGCCGGCAAGCAGGGCGGCGGACGCCGCCGCCGCGGACAGGACGGCGGGAAGGGCGGGCCGGGCCGCGCAAGACGCGCGGCCAGCCTCGAGGCCGCCGGAACCGGAGCCGGGGCGCCGGGGCATTCCGGCCTCCGGGAACGGGGGGCGCCCCCCGCCGGGGACGGGGGGGCGGGAGGGGCGGGCCGGGCCGCGCAAGACGCGCGGCCAGCCTCGAGGCCGCCGGAACCGGAGCCGGGGCGCCGGGTCATTCCGGCCTCCGGGACGGGGGAGCGCCCCGGTCCGGCCGACCGCCCCGGTCCGGGGGAGCCTGCCGGTTCGCCGAGCCGTCGTCCGAGGTCGAACGCCGGCGCCGCGCCGCCGCCCAGGCCTCGACAGCGGGGCGCCAGTAGCGCACCCGACTGCCGAACTTGTTGAACTCCGGACCCTTGCCGGTCACCCGGTAGCGGTCGAGCGTGCGGTGCGAGAGGCCGAGAAAGGCCGCCGCCTCGCGGGTGCTCATGTATTCGTTGCCGTCGTCGCTCATCGCGTCGTCTCCTTCGCTACAGCCGTCGGCAACGGGGCAATGCCCCGCCGCCGCCACTTCCGCGACCCGGGCGCGGATGCGCCGGGCCTCCTCCGCGCTCGCCTGCGCCGCCATCCAGGCCCGCGCCCCGTCGACCGTCGAAAGGCGCAGCGACGCGCCCCTGAGCACGCGGACCGCCAGCGACCGGCTGCCGGTCACCGCCAGGCCGAACTCCGAGCGCTTGACGCCGGTGATCTCCAGGAACGCCGCGACCTCGCACCGGAACGCCGGGCCCATCGGCGCCAGGCTCATGAAGTCCAGCAGCCGGTCGGCGGTGGCCAGCCCGGGCACCCGCCCGTCCTCCAGCCCGGCGAGGAAGGACGGGTCCTTCATCGCCGCTTGGCCGAAGGCGCTGCGGCTCATGCCGCGGGCCCGCATGAAGGCGTCGATGGCGTGGCGGAGGATGGTTTCGGAAGACTTCATGGGCCGGAACGTAGAAAGAACATTCGGCTCTTGCAATAGCTTTTGGTATTCAATACACTACATCTAACGACAGACCTGCGAGGTGCTGCGATGACAAGCGACCCGGTACGACAGAAAATCAGGGACCTGCTCTGGCGGAAGGGCGTCACCATGCGCGAGGCCTCCACCGCCATCGGCCGCGGCCCCAGCTACATGCACCAGTTCCTCGAACGCCGCACGCCGGCGGTGCTCAACTACGCCGACAGCGGCAGGCTCGCCGAACTGCTCGGCTGCGAGGCCGGCGAGCTGCGCCACGACGAGGCGCCGAAGCGCCGGCGGCAGAAGCGCCGCCGCCGCCACGCCCCGGCGGCGGTCCCCGGCGAACCGGTCGCGCCGGTCGCCGAGATGGCGGTCGATATCGCCGCGGGGCCCGGCGCCGTCGCCGAGGACTACACCGAGGAGGCGGCGCGCTGGTACATCCCCGAGAACATGATCCGCCACGAGGCCGGCGCCGACCCCGCCGGCCTGCGCATCCTGCGCGTGCGCGGGAATTCCATGGAGCCCGAGATGCGCGACGGCGACCGCATCGTCGTCGACATCGCCCGGCGCATCCCCGCCACCGGCGAGATGTTCGTGCTCTGGGACGGCGGCGGGCTGGTGGTCAAGCGCGTCGAGCTCGTGCCCCACGGCGAGCCGCCGCAACTCAGGCTCCACTCCGCCAACCCGGAGTACGAAGCCTATACCTGCCTCGCCGAAGAGGCCCATGTGGTCGGCAGGGTGGTCTGGACCGTCAGCCGCGTCTGAGCGGGCAAAGGGTCGGCAGAATGAGCCGCCCCGGCAGAGCCACCGCTCCGGTCCATCGCGCCTCCCACGGGCGACTGCGGGTATCATGGTCCCGACGGCGCGGTCCGTTCCCGGGGTTGAAACGGGTCAGGCCGCTGCCGGGCCTTGCCCGGCGCGCCATACTCGGCCACAACAAGGACGACAAGGCGACGCCGCAATCCAGATGGAGGCAACCGAAATGAACCGCTGGGACGCATGCCCGGCCCTGGAACGGACCCCGGGGAAAGTCAGCGGCGCGTGGGTGTTCGCCGGCACGCGGATTCCGCTGTCCGCGCTTTACGAAAACCTCGCCAGCGGCGCGACCATAGACGAGTTTGTCGAGTGGTTTCCCGGCGTCGATGAACAACTGGTTCGCGCGGTGCTCGAACACGAAGCCAGGACGCTGAGAACGGCAGCAGCCCGTTGAAGCTGCTGTTCGATCAGGGAACGCCGGCGTCGTTGCGGAACCGTCTTCCGGAGCACTCCGTGGACACCCTCGCGGAGAAAGATTGGTCGGACAAGGATAACGGCGAGTTGCTGGATCTGGCCGAACGGGAAGGATACGAATTTCTTGTGACCACACACCAGAATCTCCGCCACCAGCAGAATCTGGTAGAGAGACGCATCGGGATCGTCGTCTTCCTTTCCACGGCCTGGCCCGCGGTTCCCCGCCGCACGGAGGAAATCAGCCAGGCGATTGCTGCTATGCGGCCCGGAGAGGTCGTCGAAGTGTCCGTTCGGCCGTAGTGACATGTCGACAGAGATGAGCGAACAAGGCCTAAAACGCCTGATCTGCACTGAGCTGGCCGGCCATCCACGTGATCGGCCAGCCGCCGGTGGTCTCGCTGAACCGTCGGCGGGCTCTGACGGCACGGAGTGGCTCTGCAGCAGCTACCACGACTACGATCGCGAGGGACGCGGCGGCGCTGCAGCCGGTCAGGCGCTCGACGCCGTACTGGAAACGCATCCATCGAACCCGTCGCAGTCACCGCCGCACGGAGCGCTTGGCACCGTTTCGGGGGCAGCCATCCGGATGCGTTGAACTTCGGCGACTGCTTCGCCTATGCGCTTGCCGAAATGACGGGTGAACCGTTGCTGTTCAAGGGATCGGACTTCGCCCTCTCCGATGTCGGGGTGTCCGTCATCAGAATGAATGGGACGCCGGGGACTGTTTTCTAAAGGAGGCTCTGGCTCATTGCGGTTGATTTTATGCCGCTTGTTGTCGATGGGCCAAGCGGCGTTTGCGGATGGTCAGCTCCTTGACCTTTCTCCTTGGTTGGAGAGCCGCGGAATTGACAACGATTCCCGGATCGCATAGAGCAGAATACAGTCAAGGGTTCGGTCGGCCCGCGGCTTGCGGATTCAGACAATGCCCTCGCCGCAGACGCCGGGGATCTCACCCTGATTGACGCGCGGTCTCACATACATTGTCGCGCTATACCGGCCTTCGTCGTCATCAAGGCGGCTGACGAGTTCCGGGACAAGACCACTGCACCCAACCAGCTGTGTCAGACCGACTTCACCTACCTCAAGGTGATCGGCTGGGGCTGGTTCTATCTGTCGACGATCCTGGACGAATTCTCCCGCTACGTCATCGCCTGGAAGCTGTGCCCGACGATGAAGGCCGGCGATGTCACCGACACGCTGACACTGGCCCTGCAGGCCTCAGGCCGTGACGGGGCCAGGGTCGTTCACAAACCGCGACTGCTCAGCGACAACGGCTCGTCCTACATCGCCGGCGATCTTGCTGCCTGGCTCAAGGACCGGGATATCGACCATGTGCGCGGCGCACCGAACCATCCCCAGACGCAGGGCAAGATCGAGCGCTGGCACCAGACCCTGAAGAACCGCGTCCTGCTGGAGAACTACTATCTGCCCGGAGACCTGGAAGCGCAGGTCGGCGCCTTCGTCGATCGGTACAACCACCGGCGCTACCACGAGAGCCTCGGCAACCTCACCCCTGCCGACGTCTACTTCGGGCGTCATCACGCCATCATCGAGAGAAGGAGAAAGGTCAAGGAACTGACCATCCGCAAACGCCGCTTGGCCCATCGACAACAAGCGGCATAACATCAACTAAGATGAGCCAGAGCCTCCTTTAGAAAACAGTACCGGCGTCCCATTCATTCTGATGACGGACTCCTACCGTCCAGGTGTCACGCTGAGGGAGGGATTCGCCGCGATTTGTAGGGGTTCCCGACCGATATTCGGTGAGAGCCTTACAAATTGGGCAGTGCATATGTGCCATTTGTCGATCCTTAAAGTTCTGTTTGGCGCTAACGATGGAGGAGTCCGGGGCGGGACTCGTTCTCCCCGGACCCCCTACCAGCCGACCGCACAACGAAGGATCGAAAGCGGCCGACCCAGGATGCTATGGGGCCATGAGACAGACGGTCAAGGGGATATGGCGTTCTGATAGGCCCTCTAGCGCCGTCTCCTCCGCCGCCAGCGCTGCAACCGCTTCATGCCCCACACGGCCAGCCCAAGGACCGCCAGCACGGGCGCGAAAGTCAGGAGGGCGTCGAGGAACATGGCTAGAGCGCTTTGCCAATCCCGGCTTCTTTCAGGATGTCGTAGGCGGTGTGTCGGCTTTTCAGCTTCACTGGAACCGATACTTCCCGCCCTGTGCCATTGGATGTGGACCAGATTTCATGCCCGGCCCGGCTCCCTTGCCGGACCTTTGACCATCCGGCGTCTTTCAACAAGCGTTTGACGGTCCGCTCAAACCCCGCCACGGCTAGGCCGCCTGCGCCAGCATCGGCATTTCGACGTGCATCGAAAGCGGCGCTAGCGGGGCGGCTGACGGGCCAAACCGGATATCGAAACGGCAGCCGTCATTCAGAGACAGCTTGAGGTTCGTCCTGATTAGGCACGGTGCGATCTCGACTATTGCATCCATGATCCCGCCAACGGTGCGGGCGAACCGGTGGACCGGATCGACGTCACGCTTGCGGCGGTCGGTCTCGGCGCGACTGCGCTCGCGCCTTTGACCGGAGGATCGAGCTTCACGATCAAGATCGGCGCGACCGTTCTCAAGGTGGCGCGCAAGATGGGCCGGGTAAGCGAGGAGCTTGGCCGAATTCTCGCCAAGGCGAGCAGGGCTCCGATCCGATGGAACAAGATGGACGAGTTCGTGAAGACCGGGAAGCTGGCCGCAATCACGGACGTACGCCATCTGGATGAAATCGGCGATATCGCCGGAAATATCGGCACGGTTTCGAAACATTCGAGCAGGCGGCTGCCTGAATGCTAGATCGCTGTATCTGTTGAATTATTTCAAAGAAGCAGGAGTTCTCAAGCTGCATGTCAACACTATTGCAACACCACGGTCCACGCAACTGTACAGCGCGTCATTCAGGGTGAGACACCGCCCCGACAATCAAGATGAGCCTCGCGACAAGATTTCATCCCGAACCATCTGGCGTCTACGGCCGGCCTGTGCCGTTGGACCGTCGCCGGACCCCCCGGCCCTCCCTGCGAGCATACGGGGCGCGCTCCCGGGCGCACCTCAGACTCAGAACAGCCGCACGAAGCGCAGTTCGCCAGAGATGCGCTCGTAGCCGTGGAGCTGCGCGTTGGATGACCGCTTCTCGTACACCGCCGAGATCTGCGGGCTGAAGCCGCCCAGGGTGAGCGCGCGGTTGAGGACGTTGAGGCGGACCGACCAGGTGCGGTCGCGCCGCGCCCCGCCGCCCAGCACGAAGGGCAGCCAGTTGCCCTCGTAGCCGGTCCAGCGCACTGTGCCCGAGCCGCCCAGGGTGAAGCCCCAGGGCAGCTGCGCCGTCGCACCCGCCCGCACCCAGCGGGAGGAATTGCGCTGGTTCTCTTGTTTCGTGCGCTGCATTGACCAGCCCACCGCCGTATTGAGGCGGATCGTCGGCAGCGCCGCCCAGCCAATCCCCGCTGCGAGGTCGACGAGCGGTCCGTTGAACCCGGCGCGCCCAGGATAGCGGCGATTGTGCCAGGACGCGTCGAGGGTCGTCGAGAGCCGCGGGGTGAGCCGGTGCCGTCCCTCGAAGCGCAGGCCGAGGTCGCGGAAGTCCGGCTCGTCCGAGAGCCAGCTCAGGCGTGTGCTCGCCAGCAGGCTCGCCTCGGTCCTGCGCGAGATCAGCCAGCGCGGACCGAGATGGGCGCCCACGAACGTCCGGTCGAACGCGTCCGACTGGTATTCCCGGCGCGATACGGTGCCGCCCGCGCGCAGGCGCCAGCGTGGGCTTAGTGGATGCTGATATTCGCCGCCGGCCCAGAGCGCGAGGCCGATGCCGGAGGTCGGCGTGTCGCCGCTGTAAGTGAAGGGCAGCCGGCCGAACTGGGTATCGATCAGGATCGTCCGCCCGTCCGTGCGCGCGCCGACGTTGCTGTCGGGCGCGAGCGCCATGCCGACGCGCACGCTCCAGCGCTTGCGCGCGCGGATCGCGCCGAGATAGCGCTCCACGTTGGCGACGACCGGGGCCGGCGGCTTGCCGGCCAGCACGCGCTCAAAATGGCTGCGGGCCAGACTGTCCTCGCGCTTGAGGAAGAAGGCGCGGGCCAGTTCGAGGCGCGGGCGCACCAGGCCGGGCCGGCGCGTCAGCATGCGCCGCAGGGCGGCGATGGCGGTGTCGAGGAAGATCGTGCGGGTCTTGTCGTCCAGGCCCTTCCGGCCGGACGCCGCGATGCTCGCCTGGCCTACCAGGAACAGGAGCGCAAGATCGTCGGGCCGCGCCTTCACGGCCGGCGTCAGGATCGCAAGCGCCTGCATGACCCGCCCGGCGCGCATCAGGGCCCTTGCCCGGGCCGCCGCCGACAGTTGCGCTGCAGGTTTCCCGGCTTTCGTTTGGGCCCCGGTCTGGGCCCCGGTCTGGGCTCCGGTCTGGGCTCCGGTCTGGGCAAATGCGGCCGGCGGTCCGGCGAAGACCGGCAGCAGCACGGCCGCGGCGGCAAGGCACCGGAATGTGGAAGGCGGATAAAGACGCACTGTCATGCCCCTACTCGTTCCGCGCCGCCCCGGACGGAACGGAGCGAAAACTTCCACCCGTCATTTCGACCGAAGCGGAAAATCTTTCCAGCGCAGTGCTCCGGACCCTGCACCGTAGTTGAAAGATTTCTCCGCTCCGCGCCTTGCGGCGCTCCGGTCGAAATGACGGTGAGGGCATCGCTCCGCTTCGGTCAAAATGACCGATGGGGGCTGCGCCCGGCCGGAACGGCGGTGGACGGCGCGGTCCGAGGAGCGCGCGACCATGGCGCCGGGGCGCGGCCGCGGGCGCCGTAGGGGAGGGTTTGAAACCCTCCCCAACCGGGCCGCTCCGGCGGCTGCCGCACAGAGAGCCCGGAAGCGGCGGCCCTGCCGAGCCCGCGATCGGGGTGAAACTATGGGGAAGGGAAGAAACGGCCTGCGGCCGTGTCCGGACTTGCGGCCTGGGCGGCGATTCCAGCGCGGACGCGGCCACCGCAGGCGCACGGGAGAGGAAAGCGCGCTTCATCGCAGGCCTTGAACGGTGACGGGGAGAGAGAAATTGAGGGTGGCGCTGCGCGCGCCACCCCCGATACGGAATGCCGGCGGCAGGGGTCAGGGTCCCATGGGAAACGAGACCCCGACCGCCGCCAAGCGGTTACTACTTCGTCGCGCCGAACGCACCGACCATGCTGCCGATGCTGCCGAACTCCGACTGGAACGTGCCGGTGACACTGGTCGGGACATTGCTGCCATCGTCGGCTGCCCCTGTTTGAGCCTCGTCATACAACTGACCGCTCCAGGTGCCGGACGCCGGCGCCGCGTTGCCGTCGATCGACCAGACCGTTGTCTTCGACTCGTCAACATTGGGAGTCGCCGTATCGAAGGATCCAGCAGACGTTATTGCACCATCGTCCCCAATGTTATTTCCCGGAGCTGCGCCGACTGTGTCTCCGGCCAAAGTCCGATTGTTCAAAGCCACGCTCCATGGCACCGCCTTGTCGTTGGCCATGAAGTTGTCGAGGGCGCCGGAAATGCCTGCTCCTGCGCCGCTGAACTTGGCAGTCAGGGTGGCGTTCGCCGTAAAGTGGCCCGCATCGCCCGTACCGTCGAGCGGGTTACTCAAAGCGAACTTTCCGGCCGCCTTACCGGTATAAGTCGCGCTTCCAACGATGGAGTTGACGCCCGTGAGAACGTCTGGCGCTGTACCCGCTATACCGGTGAACGCACTGGCCGCCGTCGGCTTGCCATCCTTATCCTTGTTCAACCACCAGCCGAAAATCAGGTAGTTGGGGTCGGGCGTGGATACCATGGCCCCGGAGTTGTGGACAAAATACCATTGCCCACCCAGGTCAATAGCCCCACCGGTCCCCACAGTCGCCGTGCAGGCCGCAGCGGAGCACGTGTACTTACCGGGTGCACCTTGGTAGGTGCCTTTGACCTCCACCTGCTCTGCTTCAGCGTTCTGGTAGGTTTTGGTTCCCGCCGTCGGGAACTTATCGCCTGTGGATGCAGGATCACCCTTGATGTCCGCAGTGGAAGCAGGATCGCTGCCCAAATCCAGAGTTCTGGTCGACGCCGTATAGGCAGCGTCAAAAGCGTCCTGGTCAGCGCCGAAACTCGCCCCGGTGGCAAACGGCTTCACGGTCGGTGCTGCTTGGTTTCCATACACCACCGCCGTGTCCGACACCTTCGTGCCGGGGTTCGTGACGGCATAGTGAGTGCCCTTCCAATCACCGATCGTTCCTGCAGAATCGCCGGCCCTAAGCTCCGGATCCGTGTCTCCGGCATCTGCGGTGGCGACCGTCAACCCCGTCGCGGCATGGGTCACGCTGGTAACCAGGCCCAACGGATTGCTAGTGAGCGCCGCCTTCAGCGCCTTGCCGGCGGCGGCCATCTCCATCCGCATCTTCTTGGCCTCGGCCTCTTCTTCGGCCTCCTTGGCTTCCCGAATCTGCGTTTGCAGGCTGGTGACCTGATTCTGAAGCTCGGTCACGCTGCCGCTCAGGTCATCGTCCGCTTCCAGCCCGAGCTGCGCCCGCAGATCGTTGATCTCTTTCTGCAATTCAGCGATCTTCATGGCATCCAGTTGAGCCTGTGTCGGCTCCTGCATCGTTGCCGTACCGCCGCCACCCCCGCCGCACGCGGCGAGACCGAAGGCGGCCAGCAGAACGATTCCTGCTATTCCAAGTCGTGAACTCATAATTTTTCTCCTTAGTGGCGCACGGCAGTTACCGGTCAGCGCCGTACTTTCGTCGGTTTCGTGGGATTGGAGGAAACACCCTCCCCCTTGCGGTAGAGGACGTAGCCGTCTTCATCGCCACCCAGCAGGCCCTTGCCCGGACGCACGTCGCCGTAGACCCAGGGCTTGAACTCCGCCTCGCGGCTGTATTGCGATAGCTTCCACCAAGGCTGCGCAGCCCGCGCCTTCGCCCGCTCGCCGGTCCCGTC